>NZ_NHSQ01000068.1:89646-94996 GCF_016653465.1 Thiocystis minor
ACCACAAAGGCACGAAGAACGCAAAGGAAACAATACCTTGAGGATTTTCATGCGGCTTGTCTCCTGGTCGACCCAGCCTCGGCCAAGCTTCCGCCAAACATCCTTGATTCAATCCTTTGCGGCCTTCACGTCTTTGCGGTGAGAAATCCGGGCTAAAAAGCCTGGGTGCGGATTGAGCCACTTTGTGTCGTCTTTCAGGACCTGCCCCCATGATCCTGATGCCGTCGTCATCGTGCAGACCTTGTATGGGCGCACACCGAGATGGCGGCCGATGAGCAATGGACGCCAATGGTCAGAGGCAAATGGGGTTAGCCCCCTGGGCAACACCATCGATCAGGAATGCGCCATGCGACCACCCGATCTATCTGTTTTGATCCGCGGGCGCCGAAGCGTTTCGGGGCCTGACCGGCGGTCGGCGGTTAGCGGGCGGCTTGGTACAATCTGCTCACCAAGATTGGACGCGATGGCGAACAATCTCCCGCGCGCGAGGTGGTGGGAATCGGGGTGTATCTGCGCGAGCAGGATGTACCGCGATTTCCGCGCTGGCAGAACCGGGCCGAGGCGCCCCTGTTGCGAGTGATGCTGCGTCAGGTGTTGCCGGGCTGGCTGGAGCGGGAGCCGGACAACCCCGACGTCAGCAATTCCAAATTTTGCCGGTCGTGACCGGCAATCTCCTGAAGCGCCCCTGGGAGCGCCGGCTTGTCGCCGGCTGTGGAAGAAGCCAACCGACGGCGCGGGAAGCCCTGCCAATTCGTCCGGCTGCAAGCCGGACTCCCCAGGGGCCGGCTGCAAGCCGGCGCTCCCAGGTCTCGCCTTTCGCCCAGCGTGCGCCGGTCATCCCAAAGAACGGCGACCGGGCGAGGGCGCGTTGCGTCGCACAGGATCGCGATCAGCCATCCAAATTTTGAATTGCTGGAAAAAGGCGGTGGAGGCGTCATGCCGATCGCCCATCAGATTGAGTGACAAGGTTTTGATCAGCGGCGGTTCCCGAGAGGCACCTTGATCCCAAGGAGGAACGCGCGGTGCGCGATCTGCCGCGCAAACGCCGCTAATTGGCGCATCGGCAGACCCGTCAATTGCAATCGATCCGGACTCTCATGGTCCGCCATCGTGGCCAAGCGCTCAGCGCCAATCCGATCAAACATCGGACGGCGGAAGACGTCGATGGGTTTGAGGCATCGCGTTACACATATCTTTGTAAGTTACTGAAACTTAAACAACACAAACCGGAGCGTGTTATATAAAAATCAGCAAGTTACAGACTTTTGTGTAATGGTATGGGTTTGAGGTTCCCCAACCGGACCTCGGTCACAAATTCTACACGTCATCGTGTTATAGACCTTTCCAGCCGCAAGGCAAACGAGTAAGGTTCAAACCCTGTGCGAACCGCCTCCCGGCCAACCCGCGCGCAGTGAAGACGGACCCACAAGGAACGAAACGGAGCGACGCCCTTCATGCCGATCTCAAGGTGCAGCCACCCCTTAGGCACCCCGACGCCACCGCGCCGGCAGACCGGTCCCGCGCGCCCCAATTCCGCCGCACCCCAAGTCGCTCCCCGTCCGCCTTGCAACCTGAATCGATCGGCAGCACCCGCCAGCGCCCCCTTCGCTCACCGCCACGCCGGCACGTCAACACCGCTCCCGACGCTGACGCCCGCGCGACGCGGAGCAACTCACCGCCGCGCCATGAGCCACGACCAGAACTTCAAGAACCTCATCCTCGACTATCCGCGCGAGGCGATCCAATTTGCCGCCGCGGCAGAGGCCGCCGCCATCGATCAAGGCGCGCGGATCCTGCCGATTCGTCAGGAACAACTCAAGGAGCGACTCGGCGCGCGGTTTCGCGAGCTGGATACGCCCCTGCTGGTCGAATGGCCCGATGGCCGGCGCGAGGCCCTGCTCTTCGTCTTCGAGGAAGAGACCAAACCGCGCCGCTTCTCGATCCATCGGCTGGCCCACTATTGCCTCGATTTGGCCGAACTCATCGGCACCGAACGCGTGGTTCCAGTCGTCATCTTCCTGCATTCTGGTGCCTATCCGACCCAACTCATCCTGGGCGGCGACCACCAGCATTATCTGGAATTTCGCTATCTCACCTGCCCGCTCTTCAGCACGCCCGCGCGCCAGCACTTCGACAGCCCCAATCTGGTCGCCCGCCTGAATCTGCCCAACATGGCCTATGTGCCCGAGGACAAGCTCGATGTCTATGCCCAGGCCGTGCGCGGCCTGCTGGAGCTTGAACCCGACCCCGAACGTCAGATCAAATATCTCGACTTCATCGACATCTACACCCATCTCACCGAGAACGAGCGGGTCATTTATCAACAGCGCTACGCGCCGGAGGCTGACGCCATGAGCGGATTCGCCGAGCGATTCATGCAAATCGGAGAAAAAAAAGGCCATCAGGAAGGACTCCAGGAAGGACTCAGGGAAGGACTCCAGGAAGGACTCCAGGAAGGCCATCAGGAAGGACTCCAGGAAGGCGAAGCAAAGATCCTCCTGCACCTCCTGACCCTCAAATTCGGCCCCCCGAGCGAAGCCGTGCGCGCGCGCGTGCAGGCCGCCGACCCGGACACCCTGCTCGCCTGGTCCGCGCGGGTGCTCACGGCCTCTGGTCCAGACGAGGTCTTTGCGGAGCGTGACGGGCGATGACCGCGGCCATCGCGGGCAACGACCCGCCGGACGGGGCCTTCGCTCCCTCCGGAAGCCTTGCGACCCTTGAGGTTCGGCGCGACGGTCGAGTCTTGGCCAAACAGGCGGGACGGGGTGAAGATTCCATCTCGCCGAGGAAAACGTGGTCTGTCCCGGTTTTTCGCCACCAAAACTTGAGCGCCAATGCACGCGATGATCGTCCGCGCCATGGAAGACCAGACCCCGTGACGCTTCTCGCCACGCCTGTACGCTCAAATTCTCCCCATCGCTTAGGGAAGACCTCATGAACCCCATCGTTGCCGTTGTCGGGCTTGGTTACGTCGGTTTGCCGCTCGCGGTTGAATTCGGCAAGCACTATGAAACCCTTGGCTACGATCTCTCGGAAGCCAAGATCGCCCACTATCGGAACCACTGCGACCCCACCGGCGAAGTCAGCACGGCAGACCTGAAAGCGGCGACCCAACTCACCGTCAGCACCGACCCAAGCCGCCTGAACAAGGCCGACTTCATTCTCGTCGCCGTGCCCACGCCCGTTGATTCGAACCACATCCCTGATTTCGCCCCACTCATCGGCGCCTCCATCAGTGTCGGCAAACACCTGAAACGAGGCGCCACGGTGGTCTATGAATCCACCGTCTATCCCGGCGCGACCGAAGAGGTTTGTATTCCATTGCTGGAACAACACTCCGGCCTCACCTGGCGGCACGATTTCCATGTGGGCTACTCCCCCGAGCGGGTCAATCCCGGCGACAAAGAGCGGACCATCACGCGCATTGTGAAGGTGGTTGCCGGAGACGATGGACCCACCACCGACGCCGTCGCCGATTTGTATGCGTCGGTGATCACCGCCGGTGTTCACCGTGCCAGCTCCATCAAGGTCGCCGAAGCCGCCAAGGTCATCGAGAACACCCAGCGCGATCTCAATATCGCCCTGATGAACGAACTGGCCCTCATCTTCGGGCGTCTCGGCATCGACACCCTGGAAGTCTTGCAAGCCGCCGGCACCAAATGGAACTTCCTCCCGTTCCGCCCGGGCCTGGTCGGCGGACACTGTATTGGCGTCGATCCCTATTACCTGACGCACAAAGCCGTCGCCCTCGGCTACCACCCCGAGGTCATCCTCGCCGGGCGTCGCATCAACGACGGCATGGCCGCCTACGTGGCCCAGCAGACGGTGAAACGCCTGATACAAGCCGGTGAAACGATCAAAGGCGCCAAGGTGATCGTCCTGGGCCTCACGTTCAAGGAAAACTGTCCCGACCTGCGCAACTCCAAGGTCGCCGATCTCGTCAGGGAACTGCAATCCTTCGGCTGCGATGTTGCCGTGCATGATCCCATCGCGGAATCTACTGAAGCGGAACACGAATACGGAATTGGCCTCACCTCATGGGGAGAATTACCCGACAATGCCGCGGCAATCGTTGCGGCGGTTTCGCATCGGGAATACTTGACGATGCCATTCTCTGACCTGACCGCAAAGCTGAAGCAAGATGGCGTCTTCACCGATGTTAAATCGGCCTATGACCCGGCGGCGCTTCGGGAGGCTGGGTTCAACGTTTGGCGGCTGTGAGAGACAGGATCGAATCAGCGCCAATGGATCCCCGCACACATCAACCACGCGCCCCGATATGACAACCGCTTACGATCAACTGCGCTCGCGCCTGCCTTTGAGCCCGAAGACCTGGCTCATCACCGGTGTCGCGGGCTTCATTGGCTGCAACCTCTTGGAGACCCTACTCAAGCTGGATCAGATCGTCGTTGGATTGGACAATTTCGCGACCGGTCATCGACATAACCTCGATCAGATTCAGCGCGCGGTCACGCCGGCGCAGTGGGCGCGCTTTCAATTCATCGAAGGCGATATCCGGAAACTGGACGATTGCCACGCAGCCTGTGCAGGGGTTGACTACGTCCTGCATCAGGCGGCACTCGGCTCGGTGCCGCGTTCGCTGGAAGATCCCATCGCGACCAACGCCGCCAACATCGACGGTTTCCTCAATATGCTGGTCGCGGCACGAGATGTCCAAGTCACGCGCTTCGTCTATGCCGCATCCAGCTCGACCTACGGTGACCACCCTGGCTTACCCAAGGTCGAGGACGTGATCGGCAAGCCGCTATCGCCCTACGCGGTCACCAAACTGGTCAACGAGCAGTACGCCGAAGTCTTCGCGCGCGCCTACGGTTTCAAGACCATTGGTCTGCGCTACTTCAACATCTTCGGTGCCCATCAGGATCCCAATGGCGCCTACGCCGCCGTCGTACCAAAGTGGATCGCGGCGATGATCAAGAACGAACCCGTGTGGATCAATGGAGATGGCGAAACCAGTCGCGATTTCTGCTACATCGCTAATGCCGTTCAGGCTAATCTTCTGGCCGCCACCGCCGACTATTCGGAGGCCGTCAATCAGGTCTATAACGTCGCGGTTGGGGAACGTACAACCCTGAACGACTTGTTCGAAGCCATTCGCTCCATCCTGGCGCCTAGTGCACCACATTCTCGTGACTTCAGACTCTGCTATCGCGATTTCCGTGCTGGTGATGTACGTCATTCGCTCGCCGACATCTCTAAATCCATCCCATTACACACAACTTTCCGTGTCCGGCATCTCCCTGGCCTATTTGATCCCGGCGGCGAAGTCCATGATGCGCTGCATGCCCAGCCAGATCGTCTTCAAACCGGGCTCGCCATCGCCCTTGCG
>NZ_NHSQ01000069.1 GCF_016653465.1 Thiocystis minor
CACCGGATCTCGATCCGGCGATGCTGGACGCGCACCGTCGCGGTGCCGCCGAGCGGGTCAAAGTGACCGTCAAGGCCGAACCAACAGCCAAGGCGGCCAAGCTGGAGAACACCGAGAACAGGGACACAGCCAAGCCCACGCGGGCGCGGCGTCAGAAAGCCAAGCCGGTCGATGTCGCTGTCGCGGTCGAAGAGATCGCGTCAACCGAAGCCGCATCGACGGCCGCATCGGCGCCTGTCGAGTTTGGCTATTTTTAATCTTTCGCCCCCCCGTTGGGGGGCGGTCAACCGATCCAGTCCCGCGCCAGGGATCTGTCGTCTGCGCATGGCCGCGTCGGTCGCGCCGCGTTCAGTCGTCAGGTTTCCTGCGATCTCACCTGTTGAGATCGTCTATCGCCTGCGCGGGCGATCCATCAAGACCGCGCGCACCATCGGCAAGCCTCGTGCTTGCACTCAACTCGCCAGCCTCGCGCTGGCATCACCCCTTGGGGAGCCTCACTCCCCACAAGGGACGTGCGTCTCCTCGATTTTGGAGACGACGCATGACCACCACCAACACCACCAAAATGTTCGGGATTGCAGAAGCCTTCGGCGTCCCGGCCCGTCCGGAACTCACGATCGAAGGATTCGCCGACGAATCCCATCCGATGATTCCCCGGAAGACCGAGTATCGCTTTCGGCCTGGCCTCTCGGGGCTGATCGCGTTTCTCGGGGAGGCCGCCGGCGATGCCTTCCTGCTGACCGGTCCGACCGGCAGCGGCAAGACGTCCCTGGTGTGCCAGATCGCGGCCCGACTGAATTGGCCGGTCCAGTCCGTGACCTGTCATGGGCGCATGGAACTGTCCGATCTGATCGGGCAGTTCGTGCTCAAAAACGGCACGACCGAGTTCATCCACGGCCCCCTGGCCGTCGCCATGAAGGAGGGTCAGATCCTGATCCTCAACGAGATCGACCTGATGGACCCGTCCGAACTGGCCGGATTGAATGACGTGATCGAGGGTCAGCCCTTGGTCATCGCGCAACACGGCGGCGAGGTGATTCGTCCGCATCCGAAATTCCGGGTGTTCGCGACGGGCAATTCCGCCGGCGCCGGAGATACCACCGGGCTATACCAAGGCATCTTGCGTCAAAACCTGGCGTTTCTGGACCGGTTCCAGGTGATCCACGTCGGGTATTTGGATGCCCGTGTTGAGATTGGCGTGTTACAGAAGGCGATTCCCTCGTTGCCCGAGGAAATCGGCGAAAAGATGATTGCGGTCGCCAACGAGATTCGTCGCCTGTTTTTGGGCGAAGGCGAATCGGGGGCTGAACTCACGGTCACGATGTCCACCCGGACCTTGATTCGTTGGGCGCGACTGTCGCTCACCTTCCGGGGTGCGCCCCAGCCGATCGCGCATGCCTTGGAACAAGCCTTGACGAATCGGGCCGATGCCGAGCAACGCGAGGCGATCCATCGGATTGCCGAAGACGTGATGGGGAATCTGTGGTTGGGAGTCTGACGGTGGATCAGTACGAAGTGTACGAGTACATCCATCCGGATGGCCGCACCAAGACGTGGGGCTACCGGCGTCTCCCAACAGGGGAGATCGAAGTCCGCTGGGGACCAGAACATCGGCTCTCGCAACACAAGATCTACCCCGCCTCCGCCGACCGCAAGGTCCGGAAGACGGCGGTCACCAAGGTTCGCGAGGGATACCGCGACATCGGGCGGCATGCGATTAACACGTCGAATGACCTCGTGTTCTCATTCCCCCCCAAGTCGGTCTCGCCGGTTGGCCGCCCTGCGGTCGTCAACCAGACGGTGCCAGACGTCACACCGCCGCGTCCGCGTGTCCCGGCCTTCGATCTCTCGCAGATCGACACCGAGATCCCCGACTTAGGCTGGTTCTAAGACCGCGATCGCCCGACGCGCATCCGGCGTCATTCAACCGCCAGCCTCCGCTGGCCTTCACCCCCTGGGGAGTCACGCGCCTCCCCTTGGGGGCGTGCGTCTCTCTTTTTTGGAGAAACGCATGAAAAAGATTTGCTTGAACGACACGCTCATCACGATCACCGAGAAAATGGCCCTGATCGTCCTGACCGTCAGTCAGTGGTCCGGGCGCAAGAAGCTCCGTGCCGACGATTTGGAACTGACCGAAAGCGAGGTTCCTTCCGAGGAACTTGTCTCCCTCGGCAGTAAGCGGATCTGCAACCCGGATGCCCTCCGGGTCTTCGGAACCCTGAAGGGACAAGCCGATCGGGCCTGCCTGAAGGTTGGCACCCGGTTTCTCGGGGGGTACTTGATCCCGAATGACCAGCTTGCCGCCCTCAGTGGCGAACTGGATGTTCTAAAAACCGAGTACGAAGTCGAAACCCAGCACTTTCTGACCGGGTATGACCGGGAGATCGAAGACTGGATCCTGCGTCACCCGGAATGGGAGCGGCAGCTTCGCATCGCCGTCGACCCGGCGGCCAAGATCGGCACGAAGTTTTCGTTCCGATATCGCCCCCTGATCATTCAGCCCGCCGAAGGGCAACACGACACGCTGGTAGAGGATGTGGCCGACATTGCCACGTCGGTGTTCCACGAGATCGCCCAAATCGCGATCACGCTGGAAAAAAGCCTGATCGGCAAGGAGGCGATGTCGCAACACGCCCTGAGAACTTTCCGCAGGGTTCAACAAAAACTCGACATTCTGAGTTTCGTGGATCCCCGCATCGGACCGATTCTCGATCAGGTGGAGCGGTTTCTGCGCCAAGTTCCGCCGAGCGGCCCTGTCACGGGCTCCATGTTTCAAAAAGGCTTCGGCCTGTGGATGCTTCTGTGCGATGAAGATCGGATGGCGCGTCACGGTGCAGGGATGCTGAACCCTGTGGTTGAAGCCGAGGTTGATGCCGATGCCGAAGTTGAGGCCGAAACCGAGGTTGCGTCCGACGTCGAGACGACGACTGAAGTTGATGCCGTCGTCGAGGCCGAGGCCGAAGTTGAGGCTGAAGCCGACATCGCAACGCATCTGGACGTCAGTCTGGACGCCAGCGACCTGTTTGACGACTTCGACGACTTCGACGTGGAGACGCCGTTTTTAGGCGTGTTTGAAGAGGCCCGGCTGAACGACGCCGAAGCCGAACCCGAAGTGGCCGAAGTGACCGAAGCTGAGACCAAAACCATCCAAGATTTCGGCTGGTTTTAATCCGACGATCCCCAGCCAGGGGAACGCCAACAAGAACGGTGTGCGACGAACGTCGACACCCTTTTCCCCACCGGGGCACACGCTGCCCCGAGGGGGCGGAGCGTGTCTATTTTTGGAGACGCACCATGCAAACCAAGACCCTGCATCGGGCCATGCCCATTGTCGCCGCCGCGCTCGGACGCAAGTTCGGCGTGAACGTCATCGTCGGTGGCATGAACGCCAGCCGCACCGCCAGTACCGATGGCCAGACCATCTGGCTGCCGGATCTTCCGCCAGATTCCGCTCTGCGAGAGGTTGCGTGGGGATTTCTGGCGCATGAGGCCAGTCATGTCAGAA
>NZ_NHSQ01000070.1 GCF_016653465.1 Thiocystis minor
GCAGTCGAAAAAAGAATCGAGCAAATGCGGGTCAGGCATGAGCAAAGACGCAAGGATATCGAACGCCATTACAAGCTGACTGCAACAGGATAGTCAATATGCCTGAATGCAAAGTGACAAAGTAGAACTAATCAACCCATTATTTTGAATGAAATCGTCAATTGCCAAACAGCCGTGCAACTGGGGTTCAAAACCAATGTAATGGCGTTTTTCATCAATTTCCAAAAACTTAAGAAATGTCTGCCCAACGTTGGCTCCGACATCGATGAAGGTGCCTTTTCTTAAGCGCAGGATTGTTTTAATCAGCAAATTCAGCTCGGGCTCATACTGACGAGACTTGCTGACGAACTTAACAAGAGAGTTTGCGTATGCGCCCTTGACAAGGTATTGCCGATGACCTACTGGAATAGATTTTTTTTGCGACAGGAATAAAAGACGAGCGAAGTCTTTGGCGTTTCTTAATAGGCTTTTAATCATGATTCAAGTTATTCCTTCCAGATGGTTTAGATAATATTTGGTCGTCATCAAATACGCGACAAATTTCAGGGTTAGGTGACCGAATGCGCCACGACCAGTCGATCCTGAATGTCGAGACCCACCGGAATCGGGGGCAACCAACGGACATGCGCGGCGCGCTCGCCGTCACGCGATCCCGTCCAGAACGTGTGCCAGTGCGCGCGGCGCCCATGCGACCATGGCCGCGCGTGTTCACCCACCGCGCCCGCTTCTCCAGGATCGCCGAGGCGGACCAGACGCATGGCCGCGCCGAGACGTTCGCCCACCACCCAATCGCGCACCTGAGCGGGCGCGACCAGCACCCGCCCCTGCGTGCGGGTCTTCACGAGACGCGGGCGCGGCGGGCGCTGGTAGTCGGTCTCGTCAGCGCAGAGGTAGAGCAGGAGGGCCAGGATCGGCGCCAGATCGCGGGCGACCTGCGCGGCGCCGGCGTGCTCGCAGCCGGATGCCTTGTCGGAAAAGTCCGTCACGGCCCGATTCCAGGCGACGTCATGGGTCGCGTGCGCCGAGGCCAACAAGGAACCGTGCTCCAGGCGCAACGGCACCGGGAGCAAATGCAGGTCGCGGTGTTCGCTATCGAGGAGCAGGCGCAGTTCGGCATGACCGTCCCGCAGGTCATGCTCCAGGCTGGCGTAGACGCCGATGATCGGCATCCCCGAGAAGGACAGATCCGGTGTCTCCAGATAGACACCCCAGGACGGGAGGCGAAACAGCAGGGCATCCGCCAGATCGCCCGCCAGCGGGGTCGCGATCAGCGCGGCGTAGAGGTCGGGATCGAAGCGGTACACTCCCTGCGTCGTGCGCCAAGCGCCCAGCGTCGCGAGACGGGCGAGATCGACCACCCGCTCAAGGGTCGGCGTCGGTTCATCCCAGCGCTGGCGGGCAATGATCCACCAGCGCGCGAGCGGCAGATAACACCAGTCGGGCCAGACTCCCCGGTTGCGATCGGCGCGAATCCGGTCAGCCTGAATCCAGGCTTCGGGATAGCGTTTTGAAATCCAGTTGACGTGCTTGCGTTGTCGAATGCCGTGGGCTTTGTTGCGTCCCATGGTGGGGCGCCTAATGCGATAACCAGGGTTCGAGACAGGGGATCGCGGGTACCACGAGATGCGGATCAGATCGTCTCGACTCGCGCGTCTTTCAGTTCGCGGTTTTGTTGCAGCAAATCCCTTGCCGCGAGGTCGGCCGCTTTAAAGCCACATATTTTTTCGATGGCGACGAAACGCTGATAGTTGGCGTCATAGCCAACGACACAGAACAGACCAAGAGTCATATCGGCGCGATAGGTTCGGGAAAAACGGCCAGGTAGATTAGTCATGGCGGATGCTCCTGGAGCCATACCCC
The DNA here is from genome assembly GCF_016653465.1 of Thiocystis minor. Taxonomy (GTDB): domain Bacteria; phylum Pseudomonadota; class Gammaproteobacteria; order Chromatiales; family Chromatiaceae; genus Chromatium; species Chromatium minus. The sequence goes on from NZ_NHSQ01000070.1 coordinate 1,861, forward strand.
GTGACCGACGGGGCGACGGTATGGGCTAAAACTCAAGATCGCAATAAATTCTAATTAATCATGGGTAGGATTTTTATCCGTGGAACTACTCATATCGGATCATCGAGTAACACACATCGTCACTTCCCGATAAGTCATGGCAGCCTTGGCTGAAGATATCCGTTAGAGTGCCCCATCGCTTCTTCCCCAATCGCTTCCCGCGACTTGTCCTACGGCATGCCCACCCCGATTCAACTCCCTGGCATACTGGGCGCCGACCGCATCCGCCGGTGAAACAGTCGGTGGAGCCGATCGAAACGCTGGTTGAGAGAAGCCAACGCCAAACAGCTACGTCACGCCGATCGGCAACAACGGTTTCGCCTGACTCTCCAGCACTACGTCCCAATGCCTGAGCTTCCGTCGCCAGCCACAGGCGTCACATGGACTCATCCAGTCGGACCGATCACTCGCAGCTTGGCGGCGATGAAGGCGCCATGCGGCACATGAAGCAGGTTCGCGACCTTGCGCACCAGATACTCCTCGTACTTGCAGAGTTCCTCGTTGGCGTAAGCCACGCGCCAGAGTCGTTCGATCAGGATCGTTTTCTGTTCCGGACTGAAATGGGCGTTGATGAGCGAGGTGAACTGATGGTAATCGGTCGCCTGTTCGCGCTCTTCATCGGCGCACTCGATCAACTCCCTGGCCTGTTCCGGCGTCAGTCCGAAATGCTCCCGAACCGCCGTCAGGATCGCCGCCTGCTGCGACTCCGTCACTTGGTCGTCCATGTGCGCCATTTCCAGCAGCAGGGCCGCTGCGGCGCATCGGGCCGACTGGTCCGGATCCGGAGCGGACGGCGCGTCCGCCGACAGATAGGTATCGAAAAACGTGCGAATCTGGCTCAGCATGGCTTCTCCGATTGGTGTTTCATGGTGAAGGCGATAGTCGCCAAGAATATAGACCAGTCGGCGCTCCCAGGGAGTATCAGAACGTGCGGAGAAAGAACGGAATCACCATCGCGTTCACCAGGTCGATGAAGAAGGCGGAGACCAGCGGAACGATGATGAAGGCGCGGTGCGAGGGGCCGAAGCGCTGGGTGACGGCGGCCATGTTGGCCATGGCCGTGGGGGTCGAGCCGAGCGAGACCCCACCGAAGCCGGCCGCGACCACGGCGGCGTCATAGTTGCGGCCCATCAGGGGGAAGAGGATGAAGACGGTCACGCTCACGGCGAGGACGAACTGCCCCGCCAGGATGGCGAAGATGGGGCCGGCGAGATCGACCAGGGTCCAGAGCTGCATGCTCATCAGCGACATCGCCAGGAAGGCGCCGAGCGACACGTCGGCGATCAGGGCGATCGCCGGGGTGCGGGTGGGCCAGGACATCCCGGTCAGGACCATGAGACGCCGGGGCATCAGGTTGGTGATGAGGATCCCGGCGAACAGACAGGTGACGAAGAGCGGCAGCATCAGCCCGAGATCGGCGATGACTTCATTGAGCAGGAAGCCGACGATGATACAGATGTGGATGGCCAGGATGGCACTCAGAAAATCGAGATGATCGATACCGGATTTTTTCTGCTTCTCCGACAGACCGATGTCCTGAACCTCCTCGACCGCCTGCGGGGCAGGCGTGAGCCGGTGGCGCGTGATCAGGAACTTGGCGATCGGACCGCCCATGATGCTGGCCAGAATCAGGCCGAACGTGGCGCTGGCGATGCCGATCTCCATGGCGTTGGCGATGCCGAAATCCGCGGCGATGGACGGCGCCCAGGCGATGGTGGTGCCGTGTCCGCCGATCAGCGAGACGGTACCACCCGTGATCCCGACCGCCGCGGACAGGTCGAAGAGCGAGGCGATACCGATACCGGTGAGGTTCTGCGCCAGCATGAAGACGATGGTGATGGTCAGCAGAATGAGGAGCGGCCGCCCGCCCGCGAGCAGGTCGCGAGCACTGGCATTGATGCCGATGGTGGTGAAGAAATAGACGAGCAGAATGTCGCGCGCCCGCAATTCGAACTCGACTGCGAAACCGGAGACCACATACAGTAGCGCGAAGAGGAGCGAAAACAGCAGACCGCCGGTCACTGGCTCCGGGATGCTGAACTCGCGCAGGAAGCCGACCCTTTCGTTCAGCCGCTTGCCAATGAACAGCACGATGATGCCGATGGTCACGGCGAGAAAGGATTCGATGCGTAGAATGCCGTCTAGCAACTCCATAGTGACTCCTTGCTGAAGACGTTACCCTGACGCGCGGGCGCCGCCGAGCGTCTATGATGAAGACCCGAAGCCTATCCTGTTTTCATGAAGGCTGGGAGTGGTTCGCGAGAACCCCCATCGATCGCTTGACCGATCCGTCGGCCCGAAATGACGCCGGCGGACCCATTTCACTCCACGACAGGGGCATGAAGAGATGACATATTGCGTGGGACTCCTGCTCGATCAGGGCCTGGTCATGGCCTCCGACTCGCGTACTAACGCGGGTGTCGATTACATCTCCTCGTACAGCAAGCTGCATGTGTTCCAGCCGGCGCCGGACCGGCTCTTCGTCCTCATGGCCGCCGGCAGTCTGGCGACCACGCGGGAGGTTCTGGACCGGATCCACCGCGATCTGGATCAGGCAGTCCATCCCAAGCCCAGCGCCTATCAACAGGCCCCCGGCGTCACCTTGCTGAATATCAACTATCTGTTCGAGGCGGCGACCTATATCGGACAGGTGAGTCTGGCGGTACAGAACGAACATGGTCCGGCGTTGCGTCAGGCTGGCGTCAGTGGAGAGGCGACGTTCATTCTGGGCGGGCAGATCGCCGGTCAGCCGCAGGGTCTGTTTCTGATCTATCCCCAGGGCAATGCGATCGCGGCCACCCCGGAGACGCCCTATCTGCAGATCGGGGAAAGCAAATACGGCAAGCCGGCACTGGACCACATTGCCAAGACCGGCCTGACGCTCGACGACGGCGCGCGGCTCTGCCTGGTGTCGCTGATCGGGACCACGCGCTCCAACCTGAGCGTGGGGCCGCCGTTCGAGGTGGCGGTCTGCGCCAAGGATCTGTTCGCACCCTCCTACCGGCTGAAGCTAGACGCGGATTCGCCCGAACTGGAGACGCTCACCCAACAGTGGGGCGAGAACTTCCGCCAGGCATTCCGCGCGCTGCCGCGCTTCGGTTGGGAGATTGGAGAGACTCAGGCCGCGCCTCCGCTCTAAACCGCGCCCGGCTTGACGCGCGGCGTTTATGCAGTGGTCAGGTCTCCCCAGCCACTGTAAGCGCTGGCGCTGGCGCGGTTTAAGTGATTGATTGCGGAAATAATCAGCTACGGACATCGGTCACAACCACCATGCCAATCTCCCCCGACTGCATCTCCACCGGCCATCTGCCCGACCCGGATCAGGTGCGTGCGCTGGTCGATGAAGCCCATACCCGCTTCGGGCCGTGCGCCGAGGGACGGAATGCGGACTATATCCCGGCGCTCGCGTCGGTTCCGAGCCATCTGTTCGGTATCTGTCTCGCCGGCACTTCCGGTCAAGTGTACGAGGTGGGCGATACCGGCCATGCCTTTACCATTCAGAGCATCTCCAAGCCCTTCGTCTTCGCCCTGATTTGTCAGTCCATCGGCGAGGACGCGGCGCGGCGTAAGCTCGGCGTCAACAGCACAGGCCTGCCCTTCAACTCGGTGATCGCCGTCGAGCGCTCGGCCGGCGGACTCACCAACCCGATGGTGAACGCGGGCGCCATCGCGACCTCCAGTCTGGCGCCCGGCGCGGGCGCCGAGGACAAATGGCGGTTCATTCGGGACGGACTCTCGCGGTTCGCCGGACGCGCGCTGGAGATCGACGCGGCGGTGTATGCATCGGAAACGGCGGCCAATCAGCGCAACGCTGGCATCGCCAAGCTCCTGAGCGCCTACGATTCCATCTACTTCGACCCGCTGGAGGCCACCGACATCTATACCCGGCAGTGCTCGCTACGTGTAACCGCGCGGGATCTGGCCGTCATGGCGGCGACCCTGGCCAATGGCGGAGTCAACCCGCTGACCCGGGAATCCGTCATCGATCCCATCCACTGTCAGCATGTTCTGGCGGTGATGGTGACCGCCGGTCTTTACGAGAATTCGGGCGACTGGCTGTATGACACCGGGTTGCCCGGCAAAAGCGGAGTGAGCGGCGGCATGATCGTGGTCGCGCCCGGCAAGGGCGGTCTGGCGACCTTCGCCCCGCCGCTGGATGGGGCCGGAAACAGCGTCAAGGGGCAACTGACGGCACGATTTCTCTCCGAGCGTTTGGGCTTGAACCTCTTTGCCTCAAAGCCGTCTCCTCCTGAAAGACCTCGATGAACCGCCGCTGGAAGCCACGCAGATAGCGGTCTTTCAGGTGGGCGATGCGCGTGATCTCCCAAGGGAACAGATGGCTCAGATCGCGCCGTTCCAGGTCCGCGTCGGCGTCTGGCTGATAGGCCATGTCCGCGATGATGCCGATACCCAGCCCTTCGCGGACGTAGACCTTGATGACGTCCGTATCCGCCGCGCTCAGGACGACGCGCGGCTCAAGCCCGTGCCGCGCGAAGGTTCCGCTCAGATTTCCGCGCCCGGTGAAGCCGAAGACGTAGGTGATGATGGGGTGTTCGCACAGCCGCTCCAGCGTTAAGGGGCGTTGGGCGAGGATCGCATGTCCGGCCGGCGCGATGAGGCAGCGGTTCCAGCGATAGCAGGGCAAGGAGGTCAGATCCTGCTGTTGACCGAGACTCTCGGTGCAGACCGCGAGGTCGACGGCATCCCCCTGCAGCAGTTCGATCAACCGCCCCGGCGTCCCCTGATGGATTTCCAGCGCGACCTCCGGGTATTCCCGCACGAAGCGACGGATCACCGGCGGCAGCACGTAGCGCGCCTGGGTGTGGGTCGCCGCGATCCGCAGCACGCCATGACGCTCTTCGGTGTGATCTTTGCCGACCGCCTGAATGTTTCCCGCCGCGGTCAGCGCCTCACGCGCATGTTGGAAGACCTGCTCTCCGGCCGCTGTCAGGCCCACGAGCCGTTTGCCGTGTCGGCGCAGCAGGCGCACGCCGAGTTCGCCTTCGAGCTGCTTCAGGTGCTGGGAGACCGCGGGCTGAACAAGGTGCAGGCGCTCGGCCGCCTGGCTGACGCTGAAGCCGGTGTCGATCAGGGTGACGAGCGAGCGAAGTTGGCGCAGTTCCATATCATGAAAAATGATGAACATAAAAATTAAATCATTTTACGTGATTTATAGGCCCGCCCATACTCGCTTGCAAGCTCAATCGACAGACGACCGCCAGACGCGGCGCCGGAGACGCCAATGACATCCATCGCGCAGACCAGTCGCGCCCCTTCGCCGCCGGAAACCGTGGCGGCGCTTCCCGTGGGGGAAGACAGGCTGCGCGCGCTCCATCGGCTGATCGCCGGTCTAAGCCAGACCCAAATGGCGTGGATGAGCGGCTATCTCGCCGGGCTCGGCGGATTGACCGCGCCGTCCGCCGCCGAGCCGGCCCCGGCCGCCAGCATCACCGTCCTCTACGGCAGCCAGACCGGCAATGCGCGCAAGATCGCCGAGACGCTGGGCGCGCGGGCCAAGACGCAGGGTCAGGCCGTGCGCGTCCTCTCCATGGCCGATTACCGCGCCCGAGACCTGGAGCGCGAAGGGTTGCTGCTGATCGTGGTCAGCACCCACGGCGAGGGCGAACCGCCGGACGCCGCGCGCGAGCTGCACGGCTTTCTCTTCAGTCGCCGGGCGCCGCGTCTGGAGTCGGTCGAGTTCGCCGTCCTTGGGCTTGGCGATTCGAGCTATGAGCACTTCTGCAAGACTGCCCGGGACTTCGACGAGCGTCTGACGGAACTGGGCGCGCGACGGGCGATATCCGCGCACTGGTGCGACGTGGATTTCCAGCCCGTCGCGGAACAGTGGTCCGCACAGGCGCTCAGGGAGATCGCCGAGCGCGCGGCCCCTACTCCGGCCGCGCACCGCACCGCCGAGATCCTGACACTGCCCGGCGTCACCCTGCCGCGGACGCCGTGCGTCGACCGCGAGCATCCTTATGCGGCCGCTCTGATCGAGCGCCGTCGTCTGACCACGGACAATGCCGTCGGCGACGTGCGGCACCTCGGATTCGCTATCGATTCGGCGGCTCTGGCCTTCACGCCCGGCGATGCCCTTGGCGTCTGGGTACGTAACGATCCGGCCCTGGTCCAGGACATTCTCGGGCTGACCGGTCTGTCCGCCGAGGCGCCGGTCCGGCTGGGCGACGACGACTTGAGCCTGCACGATGCCTTGGCCGAGCGTTTGGAGCTGACCCAGCTCCACCCAGGCGTCGTCCATGCCTGGTCCAGTCTCTCCGGCGATGCCGCGCTTGCCGCGCTCTGCGAGGACGCGGGGCGGCGCCGGGCCTACGCCGCCGAGCGTCAGCTCATCGACCTCATCGCGGCGCATCCGGCGCGACTCTCGGCGGACACGTTGGTCCAAGCGCTCAAGCCGCTTGCGCCAAGGCTCTATTCGATCGCCTCCAGTCAGGCCGAGCGCGACGACGAACTCGCGCTCACGCTCTCGGTCGTGCGCTACGCGGCCCAGGACCGCGATCGTCTGGGTGCGGCCTCCGGTTTCCTGGCCGACCGACTGCCGCTGGACGAAACCGCGCGGGTCTATGTCGTCGAGAACCCCGGCTTCCGGCTGCCCGAGGACGGCGACACGCCCATCATCATGATCGGCGCCGGAACCGGCATCGCGCCGTACCGCGCCTTCCTCCAGCAGCGCGCGGCCGATGGCGCGCGCGGGCGCAACTGGCTGGTCTTCGGCAACCGCCACTTCCATCGCGACTTCCTCTACCAGCTCGACTGGCTGGCCTGGCGCAAGGCGGGCTTGCTCCACCGCACCAGCCTGGCCTTCTCGCGTGACGGTGCCGAGCGACTCTACGTCCAGGATCGCCTGCGCGAGCAGGGCGCCGAGATCTACGACTGGTTGGAGCGCGGGGCGCATGTTTTTGTCTGCGGCGCCACGGCCATGGGTCGCGCGGTCCACCACGCACTGATCGACATCGTCGCCGGCATCGGGGGACAGGAGATCGAGGCGGCAAGCCAAACTATCGAGGCCCTGCTCAGTCAAGGGCGCTATCACAGGGATCTTTACTGATGACGACGCAACTGCACCCCAACGAAGACATCAAGGCCCGTAGCCGCTTTTTGCGCGGCACCCTGGCCGAGAGCCTGGCCGACGACCTGACCGGCGCCTTCGCCCCGGCCGATGCGCAGATCAGCAAATTCCATGGCTTCTACGAGCAGGACGACCGCGACCAGCGCCAGGACCGCCTGGACCGCCGACTGGAGCCTTATTACAGCTTCATGCTGCGCGCCCGCCTGCCAGGCGGCGTCTGCACGCCCGCGCAATGGCTCGTCATCGACGAGATCGGCCGCACCCTGGCGAACGGCACCCTGCGACTGACCACGCGCCAGACGTTCCAGTACCACGGCATCCTCAAGCGCGACCTCAAGGGCGTGATCCAGGGAATCAACCGGGCGCTCATCGATTCCATCGGCGGCTGCGGCGACGTCAACCGCAACGTGCTCTGCAATCCGAATCCGGTCGAATCGCGCCTGCACGCCGAGGCTCACGACTGGGCGCGGCGCATCAGCGAGCACCTGCTGCCCAAGACGCGCGCCTACCACGAGCTTTGGCTCGACGGCGAGCAGGTCGCGGGCGAGGAGTCCGAGCCGCTCTACGGCGCGACCTATCTGCCGCGCAAGTTCAAGACCGCGGTCGCCGTCCCGCCGATCAACGACGTCGACGTCTACGCCAATGACCTCGGTTTCATCGCCATCGCGGAAGCGGGCAGGCTGGTTGGGTTCAACGTCCTCGCCGGCGGCGGCATGGGCACGACCCACCGCGACACCAGCACCTATCCGCGCCTGGCGGACAGCCTCGGCTTCCTCCCGCCCGAGCACACCCTGGCGGTGGCCGCCGCCGTCGTCTCGGTCCAGCGCGACTTCGGCAATCGTGTCGAACGCAAGCTGGCGCGGCTCAAGTACACCATCGAGACCCTGGGGCTCGACCGCTTTCGCGCGGAGGTCGAGGAGCGCGCCGGCGTCCGCTTCGAGCCGGCGCGGCCGATCCGCTTCAGCGAGCGCGGCGACCGCTACGGCTGGGTCGAGGGCCATGACGGGCGGCGGCATCTGACGCTCTTCATCGAGAACGGGCGGGTTATCGACCGCCCCGGCGCGACCATGATGACCGGCCTGCGCGAGATTGCCCGGATCCACCAGGGCGACTTCCGCATCACCCCGAGTCAGAACCTCATCGTGGCCGGCGTCGCGCCCGAGCAGGCCGACTGCATCGAAACCCTCGCCCGCGAGCATGGGCTGATTCAGGACCAGCGCTCGCGGGTCAGGCTCCAGGGCATCGCCTGCGTCGCCCTGCCGACCTGTCCTCAGGCCATGGCCGAGGCCGAACGCAGCTTCCCGGAGATCGTCGGTGCGGTGGAGGCGCTGATCGCGCGGCACGGGCTGGGCGATCTCGATCTGCACCTGCGCATGACCGGCTGCCCCAATGGCTGTGCACGTCCGTTCCTCGCCGAGGTCGGGCTCGTCGGCAAGGCGCCTGGCCGCTACAACCTCCTGCTCGGCGGCGACGACCGCGGCACCCGGCTCAACCGTCTCTATCAGGAGAACCTGAGCGAGGCCCAGATTCTCGATTCGCTCGACGGGCTGCTCGGCCGCTATGCCGTCGAGCGCGAGCCGGATGAGCGATTCGGCGACTTCGTGATCCGCGCCGGCATCGTCCGGCCCGTGATCGATCCAGCGAGAGACTTCCATGAGTAAGCCATTGCAGAACGTTTGGACAGACCTCGGGGCCGAGCGCCAAGCGGACTTCATCGCGTCCGCCAACGGACATCTGAGCGGACTGAGCGCGCAGGAGCGGGTTGCCTGGGCGATGGACCAGCTCCCCGGCAACCACATGCTCTCCTCCAGCTTCGGCGTCCAGGCCGCGGTTATGCTGCACCTGGTCACCTCGGTCGCGCCGCGTATCCCCGTCGTCTTCGTCGACACCGGCTATCTCTTCCCCGAGACCTACCGCTTCGTCGACGAACTGACCGAGCGGCTGGATCTCAACCTGCACGTCTACCGCTCGCCCCTGTCCTCCGCATGGCTGGAGGCGCGGCATGGAAGGCTCTGGGAGAGCGGCCTGGACGGCATCGAGCACTACAACCGCCTCAACAAGGTCGAACCCATGCGCCAGGCGCTGAAAGAGCTGGAGGTCGGGAGCTGGTTCGCCGGACTGCGCCGGGACCAGTCCAACAGCCGCAAGGCGGTTCCGGTGCTCGCGAGTAAGGACGGTCGCTTCAAGCTCCATCCCATCGTCGACTGGCGCGACCGGGACGTTTATCGGTACCTCAAGCGACACGATTTGCCCTACCACCCGCTGTGGGAGCAGGGCTATGTCTCCGTCGGGGATGTGCACACGACTCGGCGGCTGGAGCCGGGAATGCTGGCGGAAGAGACCCGGTTCTTTGGGCTCAAGCGGGAGTGCGGGTTGCATGAGTAACAGCCTCGCCGCTCTGAAGGACGGCGATTCCTAAGCCGCTACGCGCAAGCACGCTCGCCGGGCGGCGCGGAAACCCCGGCGGCGCTTCGGTGTGGCACCGGAAAGCGTGCTGCGGTCGCCAACGCCGTGAAGACACGGGCGACCGCAACGGCTCAAGCGACCTGACGCCAGGGCACCTCGCCGGCTCTCGCGGCAAGGGCACGGGCACTCGCGCTGTTCGGCTTGAGATCGGTCCGCTCGGCAATCAGCGCCCGTGCCAAGGCGAGTTGCCCATCCCGCAGCGCGGCCTCGATCAAGGTCAGATCGATCAGATCCCGTTGGGCATGGCTGCCGCCGAACCGATTGGCCCGATCCCGGACGGGGCGCAGCAGACGGACCGTCTTGGCATAGTCGCCTGCGCCGAAGGCATGGATCGCGCGGGTGACCGGGGATCCGACCTCGCCCACGAAGAGGCGGTTGTCGCCCGCGTCCTGCACGGCGCGTTCCTGTGCCGCGAAGACCCGTTGGGCGGCCTCGCGCCGCTGCGCGCCCGTAAAGGCCATCATGGCGTGGGCGTCGTTGAAGGCGTAGTTGCCCGCGTCCGCAATCGGCTCCCAGCCGTCCGCCACGGCCTGCCAACGCGCGCCGAGCGGGATGTCCCGAAGCGTCAGGCGCCACAGGAGCGCCGAAGCGTCGACCATGTCGAGCACAACCCGGGAGCGCGGTCCGTAGATGGGGCCGTCGAACAGCCGCAGCACCTCGTTCACCTCGTCCCGCTCCAGGTGATAGAGCGCCAAGTGCCACCAGAGGTGCACCGCGAAGAAGTTGTCGACGGACCAGGCGTCCGAATCGCTTCGCAGCCAGTCGATGCCCTCGCTCGGGCGGCCCTGCATCTCCAGGACATGGGCCACGGCGTGCCAGGCCCAGGCGTCCTGTCGCTCCAGCTCGACCGCGCGCCGCCCCGCGGCCTCGGCACGCGCGTAGAGCCCGGTCTCCTCCAGTCCGAAGGCGTGCATCCCGGCGATGACGTGATAGCCGGGCATCTCGGCGGACCAGGCAGGGAGCGCGCGCGCGATGCGGTCGCGGAGCAAACGGGTCGAGCCCGTGTAGAAGTCCACCAGATGACCGATCTGCAGCGCGAGGATGTCGCGCGGGTGGTCGATGGCGATGTCCTCCAGGATCCGCGAGGCGGCCTGCCACTCGCTGCCCAAGAGGTGCTGCACGACGGTCAGATGGACACGCTCGCGCGCCGTGCTCGGTAGGGTTTTGGCCGTCTCCAGATCCGCGCGGGCCACGGCGAACCCGTCCGGCTCGGTCCCCAGCAGATGCAGATAGGCATGAAGGACGTGGGCCATGACGAATTCCGGACTCCGCCGAACCGTCTGCTCCGTGGTCGCCACCGGGTCGCCCCGATAGCATTGAAACTCCTGGAGCGCCTGCCGATAGAGATCGGCCGCGGTCGCACCAGCGCCGCTCATGGGAAGGCCGAGGGCATCGTTTCGGGTCATCGCGATTCCTCCTCACTCGGGTTGGTCTATTCGGTTGATCCACCGGGATGCTCCCATGTTGAAGATAGCCTACGACCTGCCCGTCATGGGGCCGTGAAACCTGCGTGAAAATTGGGGAAAAAATGCCATTCAGATCATTCGCCCGACCCCAGCGGACACGCCGTTGGCGAACGAATCCCGGAACACGAATGCGGGCGAATCGATCATTTCGCGCGGAAGATCGATGATAGATTAGGCGTTTAGGTAGTTGTACCTAGATCTCGACCGTTCCGCGCGAGGGTTCGAGTGTCTACACTTCTGAGGTCATGAGCACAGACGTACCCGATGGATTGCGCGCCCGCTCAGGGTCTGTCCCCAATGCCAACAGGTATACGAGCATGATCAAATCGCACACGCAAAACCTTCAGACGTTCGGCTCCAAACTGTCCGGTCGTGTCCTGCTTCCCGCCGATCCGGACTATGAGCAGGCCCGCCAGATCTGGAATGCAATGATCGACCGCCGCCCCGCCGTGATCGTCCAATGCGCCGATCCCGACGACGCACGCCTTGCGCTGCACTTCGCGCGGGAGCACGACCTCGAGATCGCCATTCGCGGCGGCGGGCACAACATCGCCGGCAATGGCATCTGCGACGGCGGTTTGTTGATCGATTTTTCCGGCCTGCGCGCCGTCGAGGTCGATCCCGATGCCCGCATTGCCCGGGTACAGCCCGGCGCAACGCTGGCGGACCTGGACGAGGCCACCCAACGCCATGGCCTGGCCACGCCGGTCGGCGTCAACTCGACGACCGGGGTCGCGGGACTGACCCTCGGCGGCGGTTTCGGCTGGCTCACGCGCCGGCATGGCTTGACGGTGGACAACCTGCTGTCGGCCGATGTCGTCACCGCCGACGGCCGCCTGCTGCACGCCAGCGCCGACGAGAACGCCGACCTCTTCTGGGGTCTGCGCGGTGGCGGCGGAAATTTCGGCATCGTCACCGGGTTCGAGTTTCGGCTGCACCCGGTCGGCCCGGACATCCTCGCCGGCCTGGTCGTCTATCCGCTGGAGCAGGGTGAGCGGGTCTTGCGCAGCTACCGCGAATACGTTCACACCGCGCCGGAATCGGTGAGCGCCTGGATCGTGATTCGACAGGCGCCGCCGCTGCCCTTCCTGCCGGCCGAGGCGCATGGTCGAAAGGTCGTCGTGCTGGCGATCGCCAGCACCGCTCCGCCCGCGGAAGCGGAGACCCTGGTCGCTCCGCTGCAGCACATGGGCGATCCACTCGGCGTTCACCTCGGGATGCAGCCCTTTGCGCAGTGGCAGAAGGCCTTCGACCCGCTGCTGACACCGGGCGCCCGCAACTATTGGAAGTCTCACAACTTCAGCGAGCTGGACGACGGGCTGTTGGATGCCATGGTCGCCGGCGGACACCGTTTGCCTACCCCCGACTGCGAGATCTTCGTCGCCCATCTCGGGGGCGCCCCCAATCGGGTGTTGCCGCAGGACACCGCCTACGCGCAGCGCGACGCTCATTTCGTGATGAACATCCACGGGCGCTGGCATCAGGCGAGCGACGATGCCGCGGGGATCGCCTGGGCGCGCGAGGTCTTCACTGCCTGCGCGCCCTTCGCGTCCTCGGGGGCCTATACCAACTTCATGACCTCCGACGAAGCCGGGCGACTCGAGACGGCTTATGGCGCCAATTTAGGTCGACTGCAGCAAGTCAAGCAGCGCTATGACCCCGACAACGTCTTTCATCTCAATCCGAACATCCGCCCCCAAGGGGCCGCGCCGGCCGCCGGATAACCGATGACCTCGGGAAAAGCCGTCGAACCGCAAAGGCGCAAAGGACACCAGGATTTCTCAATGGATTGAAGCGAGCAGCGCGATCGTCCGGCGATGCTCGCAACACCCCGTCTCCCGCGCGTCTTTGCGGTTCCGTTTCCACATACCCCCCGGTGTCAGGATAGAAGTCGCCTCCCTCTGGGAGGAAGTGTGTGAGGATGGGGCATCACCGTCCTGGGGCGCGGCGCGAGCGCGCCGGCACCGGGACGCACGCAGAGGCGACGGATTTTGAAGACCGACTCGGACGAACTGCAAGCCGGCATCCCGACCAAGATGCCCCCCAATCCCGTCAGCGTGCCCGTTGTTGGCGCGCGAGGTCGGGATTCCCCGTGACACCCTCGACGGCTGGCGCCGTCAAGCCGGTGACCCGGCAGGGCGGACGACTACGCCAACACGCCCCAACGCAGCCGCGCCGAGCGCACCGAGCGCGCGCCGATCAAGCCGTTGTCCAAGGCGTTGCCGCGCCAGGACCAGGCGCTGGCGGAGGCGGCGACCTTGTGGTTGCTCCAAAAAACCGTCCGGGCGATCTGGGAGGAGCCCGCGGGCGTGCCCTCGCCCACGCCCGGCGTGTGCAGGCGAGCGGGTGGATCGGCGAGGCGGTCAGCGCGCGCCCCCTGCAACGCTGGCGCCAGGCGGGCGCCATCCCGGGCGATCGGCGGCGACGCGAGCACCGCTCGGGCGAGCCGGGCGCACCCCGGCCAACCGCCTCACGTCCGCCGAGCGGAGCGCCATCCTGACGGTGGCCAACCCGGCGGAAGTCGCCCATCGGTCCCCGCACCCGAGCGTCCCGGCGCTCGCCGATCAGGGCCGCGACCTGGCCGCGGAAGCGACCTTCGGCCGGGTGCTGCGGGCCGCCGACCAGCTCGCCCGCCGCGTCCGGCCCCCATCAGGTCTGGAGTTGGGACATCACCGATTTGGCCACCAGGGTGCGGGGAACCTTTTTCTCTCTGTCCCCGATCATGGATGTCTTCAGCCGCAAGAGCGTCGGCCGGGAGGTCGACCCGAACGAATCCGCCGAGCCGGCGGCCAGTGTCTTCCGTCAGGCCCATCGGCGCGAGGAGGTGCGCGCTGACGCCTGGGTGCGGCAGTCGGATAACGGGGCGCCCATGAAAGGCGCCACCAGGGGTTTCATGGATGGGATCTCGAGAACGTCTTCGAGAAACTCAAGCCATTTGGAATTTATCTTTGCCGAAGGACTCCATCTGGGTGAGGCCGAGCGCCAGGAGAGCCGGGCCGCGGCCACCCATACCCTTTGGCAACTTGCCGTTTGAGAGAGGAGCAACCATGCAGACCATGACCCTCGAACGTATCCTGACCGCCATGCCCGCCTCCGATGGGGGCGGCGTCAAACTTTACCGGATCGTCGGCCCCGACGGGATGCGCGGCCTGGATCCCTTCCTGCTGCTCGACGAGTTCGGCTCGGACGCGGCGGACGACTACATTGCCGGCTTTCCGCCTCATCCGCACCGGGGCTTCGAGACCGTGACCTATATGTTGGAGGGGCGGATGCTCCATGAGGATCATCTTGGCCACCAAGGCCTGCTGTCCTCGGGCGGGGTGCAATGGATGACCGCCGGACGCGGGGTCATCCACTCCGAGATGCCGCAGCAGGAGTCCGGACGCATGCATGGACTTCAACTCTGGATCAATCTGCCTGCCAAAAACAAGCTCGTCGCTCCGGCGTATCGGCATCTCCCGGCGGAAGCCATCCCGGTAGCAACCCTGGCGAATGGGATCCAGGTCAAGGTGATCGCCGGGGGCTTCGCGGAGGGCGACACCCACCTCGTCGGCGCGGCGCGGGGCATCGCCACGGATCCGCTCTATTTGGATGTGCGGTTACCGGTTCAGACTGAGCTGGCGGTTCCGATCCCGGCGGGGCACCGCGCGCTGGTGTATCTGATCGCGGGTCGACTCCAGATCGCCGGCCAGGAGCTGGTGCCTCGGCAGATGGCGGTGCTGGGCGCGGGAGATGGCATTGGACTCAAGGCGGGAAAGACGGAAGTCCACGCCCTGGTCCTAGCTGCCCGTCCGTTGGGCGAACCGATCGCCCATCATGGACCCTTCGTCATGAATACTCAGGAAGAAATCGCGCAGGCGATCAAGGATTATGAGCAGGGCCGACTGGTGGCCTAAGCGGCATCGGCAATCCGGCATTGAAGAGTGCCGGGACGCCATCGCGACCGCTGGGATTCGGTGAACTTGTACCCCAGCGCGATGAGGCGAGCAGCAGGGCCATCCAGTCGAGTCAGGCAACCCTGGCGTCATCTGAATTCGGCGAGAAGCGACGGCCAGCGTTCGAGCCAGCAGCAGCGGTGGTCGAAGTCTGGCAAGACCTTGAACGCCGCCCGAGGATTCCGGGCACGGAAGCGGCGGATCGTGTCCAGCGGAACGCGGTCATCCCGAGCCCCGATCAGATGAAGCTGGCGGATGCTCGCCTCCAGCGGCCTTCGCTCGACTGGATTCAGGGATCCGGCTAGTCGGCTGTAGCCATGACGATCGGCCCAGGCGTCGATATCCAGATTGGCGGCGATGGTCACCAGGCGATCCACGCCGGCCAGACGCTCGGCCATCAGCATGGCCAGCACGCCACCCCCGCTGTAACCGATCAGGGTGATGCGCCGACGCTCGTCATACGGCAGGCCGTGGGTGATCGCCGCCACCATGCTCTCGACCACCTCCTGGCTGTAGCGGCCATGGGTCCACAGCCAGGGCCTGCAGCCACGGGATTGGGACGGTTGGTGGTAACAGGGCCGACCGAGATACAGCGCGGCCATTGGATCGCGCGCCATCAGCCGAAGCGCCAGCGGATCGCGGGGCGTGGGATCGGAGGCGATGCGGTGTCTGCTGTCCCAGGGCCGGCCGTCTCCTTCCAGATAGAGATGGATCCGCGGCGCGGCAGTAAGGTCTCCCTGGCGATAGAGGACATGCTGAAAGCGCGTGCCGGGAATCAGAACGCCCCGCATGCCGTGGGTCGCGGCCAGTGCCTCGATCGATGGTTGAGCGCCCGTGTGACTGGCGCAGCCGGGCAGCGCACAGATCCAGGCGGCGGCAAGCAGCGCCCCAGCGAACGCCCTGATGAGCGGTGGCATGTCGACGTCAGTCGGCTGAACGTTCGGCGCGCCGATTCAGCGCCATTCGCCCGCTCCAAGCAGGCGCGCCTGCCGCCAGGCGGGCTGGCTCGTCGGAAACAGGGGCGTGCCGGGTTGCAGGAGCGAAAGGTCGATCGCGGCGGCGCTCCGCTGGCGTTGAAAACCCTCGCGCAGCACCCGCCGGCAGTGTCCGACCGAGACCGACTCGCCCAGGAAGACGCGCCTGCCAGGCGGGAAACGGGTTTGATTGGCGTCCCACCAGTCCCGCAACTTGCGCGCATCCGGCCAGGGCAGGCTGTCGTCCTCGTCCATGGCGGTGTCAGGATCCTCCGGATCGTCGTTGGGACCGGGTTCAAAACCGTCCGGCGGGGGGCGTTCGAGGTCGAGAGCGGCCAGATCGAGACCCGTAACGAACGAGAATGACTCGCCCGCGAGACGGGCAAGCCGGTCGTCGGCCATCTGCCCGATCAGCCAGGGGAGGTAGTGTGCATCGCCGGCGCTTCCGGCGCCCTGAATCAGCAGACGTCGATTGGCGGGATCCTGGGCGATGGTCTTGAGAAGGCGATGTGCGCTCGGCGCATCGACCGCCTTCAGCCACAGCCGCAGTGCTGGCGCGCGGCAGGCGTTCGGGGTCGTGGCGAAACCTTCCAGCACTGCGAGCGAGCGGTCGCGATCCCCGAGCAGCAACGCCGAGGAGGCCGCCTGGAAGCGAGCCAGGTCGTCTTCATCCTTTAGCCCCTGGGTGCAGGCGGAACGCAGATCGCGCCGACCGATCTCTCCCGCCGCGCGGAAGGCACGGGCGCGCAGACTTGGATCAGGATCGTTGCAAGCCTCCGCAAGCATCGCACCTGGATCGAGACGATGCATGGCGCAGGCGGCAATGCCGGCCTCGCGTCGAATGGGCGGTCTGGACGCCAGCAGTTCCGCCACAATGCCTTTGAGGTCATGGGCCGAGACCCAGCCAAAGGCGGAGGTCAGGCCGCGTTGCGCTTGCGGCAGCGCGGCGGCGAGCGCGAAGAGATGATCGAGCCGGGTTGAATCCTTGTGCTCGATCGCCAGCACCGCCGCCGCGAACACCTCGCCGACGCCGGGTGTCTCCAGCGCGCCCATGCACAGACGCGATCCCGCGTCGCCCGCGACCGCGAGGCCGTCGAGATGCGCGGCCAGACGCTCGTCGAGTCGGCGCAGATGATGGAGTTTGACATGGGGGGCACGCACCAGGCTGGACCGCACATGGCGCAGGATGGCCGATTCTTCGGCGTGCTGCTGGATGACGGCTGGAATGGGTTGGCGGGAATGGGCGAGCATGAGTTCATCTTCCCCATCGGTCACGCATCGATACAGGCGAATTCCGGAAGCCGTCATGTTCCATGAGATTAAGCGATGCGATGCCAGACCTGGCCATCGAAGGCCATGACATCCTGTCGGCCGATCGACCACAGCACATTGCCCGCCTGACACAGATGATACGTGGAAGGTCTCTCGCGAGACGTCATGCGCACCTCTTCCACCGTACCGTCCGCGAGCCTGAACACGCCGCGCATCGTTGCGAGATACAGGTGAGGCTCCAGCCAGGCGAGCGACCAGATGTCATGCGGGAAGGCAGCGTGCTCGATCACGCCGAGTTGATCACCTCTCCCCGCGATCAGGATTCCCGCTTGCCCCCCAAAATAGACATTTCCATCCGTCGCACAGCAAATGCTGGTCAACGTCAGGTTGGTGGGGCTCAGGATGGCATTCCAACGCTCCCCATCGAATCGAAAGATCTCTCCATTCCAACCGGCTGCATAGATTTCCGACAGCGAAAAGCCGTCGATCGCCTCGAAACCCGTAACCGCGGTCTCGTCCGACGGCAGACCGTCACCGAGCGACATCCAGAGGCCGCTGTCGAGCCGTCGGTAGACCTGTCTGCCCATGCCGACCGCAAGCGCGTTCCCCGCCACCGAACCCACGGCTCGCAGTGCGCCTGGCGATCCAGTCGCGCCGGCGCTCTGCAATACGTTTTCCGCATGCACGTCACCACTGCCGAGGAGTACCGCCTCGCCTTTCGGGCCTAGCGCAATAAGCTGTTCATTCGGCGACTTGCAGATGGACGCCCCGACGACCGGGAACGACACCTGGGCGTCGTCAGACCACTCCTCGCCGTCGTACTCGAAGATCGTCGACTTAGGGTGATCCGGGGTCGCGCCGGACGTCTTGGTCGCGATCAGATATCCGATATCGGGGCCGCGCACGGCCCCGGTGACATAGTCGTAGCCTTCGAGGATGGCGTGCATTTCCGAATCTCTCCAGACCTATCTCAGCCGCCGCGAGCGGTTGGCGACGACCATGTCAGCCGCTTCCACCGCATCGGATCCCGCATACCCTTCCTGGACGCTCTTGATGGGCGTTCGATCCTTGATTCCGCAATCCCGGTGATAGGCGTTGATCTGCGACTCCAGACACTTCTCGTTGCAGCCGGACTGCGGAAAGGTTTTGTTGGCCGCTTCAATGGATTGTTGGCGTGCCGTTCCGAAATCGGTGATCTCCGTCGTCAGCGTTGACCCGTTACCGAGTGCCACGGTGCCGGATCGGGCGGATTGCGCCGCTGCCGTGCTCTGGTACGCATGCATCAGCCCATGGGTACCATGATACTGGTTGGTGCCCTCCACGCAGATACAGGGTGCCTTCTCCGCATCGTAGCCTTCGGTGCCGCGAAGCGGAACCGAACCGTCGGCCGGCCCCCGCCCGCTATCGAAAAACGAACTGGCTTCGATCATGTGATGCGGCGTTTGACCGGGGCAGCATCCGGGTTGACGCTTGGCGCCACGTCCTTTCGGCGCATAAGGCACCAATTGGCAGCGGCGCGCGGCGAGGCAGTTATCGCCCGCCGTTTTCGTGGCGTACTGCTCCACCTTCTGCTCGTCGTAGAGCGGTTTGTCTGGAGGGCAAGGACTGGGGCCGCCTTTTTTGTGCGGCTTGAAGTCTTTACATGCCTCGGCTTCTTTGTCCATATCCTCTTTGCAGGGATGATCGGGGGAGATGCTCATCGAGTCCAAGTACGGCCAAGTCGGCGTCTGTCCGGGTCGCGATGCATGATTATGGGTTGTCAAATCGAGGTGCCGAACGGCGTTTTCGCCTTCGACCATGACGTCCATCGACCACGAATTGAAGTAAATCTTGCCGCGATGAACGCTCGTGATCACCCCCTTTTTTGCCGCGCACCCGGCCTCGTCGCCGACGCTCTTCTTGAAGTAAGACTTATCCTTCAGCATGATCTCCTTGCCGCCGATCTTGACCGTTGCGCTTCCATCCGAGGTGTCGCTCGCCATGCCTGTGTTGGGATAGGGAATGGGAACGCCCGGCGGGGTCGCGGGATTCTCCGGAGGTGTCATGCAAACGTCCGGAAACGCGCAGACGGCTTTACCGTCCGCCGCCTTGCAGGAGATTTCGCGCCCATTCGCAAAGACGTCGTTAGCCATTGGTCAACCCATTTTGTTGGGCGCGTTCGGGCAGATTTGCCATCACGCACCCTTGAAACGCAAGATCGCCGCCGCTCGTCTGCCGGCATCGTTCGCGCAATGAAACAGGAGATTGGGGCCTGCCGAATACGCCTTGCGACAGGCCGCATCGGCGACCGCCAGCATCGCGATGCCCGCCGCGGCGCCTGATTCGCCGATGCACTCCGCGGGATGCCAGAGATCGAACGCCGCTTTGCGTTGCCGCAGGATGCGCGATAGCGCCAGGGCCGCTTCCTTGAAGGAATACTGCTCTCCGGAAAGATCGGCGATGCGGGCGTCGAGGTCATGCAACTCGCAGCGCGCCTCGCTCAACGCAGCGCGAATGGCCGTGGCTAGGCCGTCCGCCCGCAAGGGTTCATCCGAGTCGATCGGTGCCGGCTCGGTTCCGAATCCGATCCCGATGCATTGCAATTCGCCGGGGCCGCTGGGGCGACCGATCAAAAGGGCACCAGCTGCCTCGCCGGGGATGAAACCGTTGGAGTTGCCCGACGACAGCAGACGCTCGGCTCGCTCGTAACTGCTCAAGGTGGGCCAGGTCAAGAGGCTGTCGGTCGCGGCGATCAGCACCAGTGGCGCCTTGTCTCCGTAAACGAGTTTGTGCGCCTCGGCGAGGGCAATGGCCGCGCCGACCCGCCCCTGGGGGATGATGGCAGAGCCAATCGCAAACTGTAGACCAAGCTCCTGCTCGATCCCGGCCAGCAGCCGATCGTCCAGACCATCGAGCCGGCCTGGACGCTCGCGCTCTGCAACGCAGAGAAGCAAGGGAATACCGGACCAGCTCTCGTGCGGAATCTGATCCAGACACTCGGCAATCGCCATCGCCGCCATTTTGACGAGCTTGGTCAGACCGCGCCACGGCTGCTCCAGCGGCACCTGATGCGCCATGATCCATTCGCCGTCGTTTCCCATGAAGCGGGTCTCGGTCGGGTTGCCGATCTTGGCGCGGATCGCGGCGCAGGCCGCCGGCGCGGACAGGCCGACGCTGGTGACCAGCCCGGTCCGCTTGATGGCGATGGGTTGGACGGTCATGTCTGTCCTAACCCGCCGGGGTCGGCTCGGGTGCGGGATTCGTGGTGGCGGTCGGCTCGACGGAGAGCGGGAAGGCCACCTCCTCGCGCGCCTGCCACCAGTCCTGCCCCTTCTTTCCCACCAGGATCTGGGCGATCTCGAACATGTTTTTCTTCAGTGGGCGGGCCACCCGCCAGGTCAGCATCATGCGCTCCAGATCCGGTTCCAGCACCAAGGTGTCCAGAGTCGCCTGGAGATCCTCGCGTTCGCCTTTCTTCGGGAAGAGATGCACCGGAGCCTCGAAGGCCGGAAGTCTGAAGCTCCGGCGTCCATCCGGGGTCAGATTGACGAGCCCGACTTCCTGGCCGCCGAGCGGCCCCGCGATCTGCTGATCCAGGGGCGCGGCCTGATAGTAGCGTTCGTCGAAATCCGGCGGCAAAAAGGGGAAGTGCTCATCGA
Source organism: Thiocystis minor (assembly GCF_016653465.1). GTDB lineage: Bacteria > Pseudomonadota > Gammaproteobacteria > Chromatiales > Chromatiaceae > Chromatium > Chromatium minus. The sequence goes on from NZ_NHSQ01000070.1 coordinate 22,738, forward strand.
GCCAGTGCTGATCATAGGTTCCGGCATAGCGGTAACGCGGCTCCCAGTTGCGCCCGATCGGGCCGAAGGCCATCGGGGCATAGTCGCCGTCGGGGCGCGTGACCGGCCGATTCAGCTCCTCGGTGTTGGGCAGCAGCGCGCCGTCGAGCCAGTCCGAGCGCAGATGCCTGTGGAACCCCGTGCCGACGGGATTACGGAGGAAGGCGGCGTGCTGGGCGAAATCCTCATGTCGGTTGTCGACCCCGCCGAAGGCGCGGTCGTAAGAGATCGGCATCCGGGTAAAGGGGATGGGTTCGCTCACACTGACGCCGGTCGATGCAACCTGCCAGCAGCGCATCCCGACCACGGCGAAGTGCTTGGTTATGCCATTGACCTTCAACCCGACCGGCACCCGCGGCGCCGGACGCCCTTCCGGCGCGTAGGCGCTTCCGCTTATCAGGATATCGGCGCGTGGCTTCCTGGGCGCGAAATCGACCTCATGGATCGGCGCCGAGCGACCAGGCTCGCCGGAAAAGGTATCGGCCATCACTAACGGCATCTGTTCTTGCGCCAAGTGCAGACGATCGGAACCGTTGCGAGGGAGCGCAAAGGTTCCCTTGATGACGATGACCAGAAGCTCCCGGCCGCTGGGCTCCATGCCCATGGTATAGCCGGCGACCATGCGGGTTGCATTGATGAGTTCCATGATCCCCCTAACACTCGGTCCACGACGATGAAGGAACCTGTTTAGTTCAACTGCACCGAGCCGCCCTTGATGCGATTGACGCCCGCGGAGCGGCTCAGCACATAATCCCCCTGGATCAGCACCTTCCCGGCCTTGGTCAGGGTGATGCTGGCCTTGCCGCAGCGCAGGACGAGTTGTTCCTTCGCATTCACCAGCAGCCGCTCCCCGTCGGCGTCGATCTCCACCTGGCCTGGTCGCTCGGGAAGTGGCCAACCAGCGCGCTCACGCAGCACGCCCATGACAATGGGTTTGACCGGATCGCCGCCTTCGAACATCAAGGTCACCCGATGGCCGAGATGCGCCCCGTGCAGATCGACGACGGTCCGCGCCGGCAGCGCCGCCGTGCCGGGCTGTCCGGGATAAAGGACGAGCGGTGTGCGGCCCTCCTGCGTGATCGCGATGACCTCGCCGATGACGACGCTCGGCGCCGCCGGAATCTCGACCGCCTTGATCGACGGCGCCTCGATCAAGGGTCGCAGCAGATCGACTCCGGAGACGTCCTCGGCCGACGATTCGATGAAATGTTCGGCGACCAATCCGCGACTCATAACGACCCTCCGATTTAAAACCGCAACCGTCAAGCGCCGCGACGAAAATCACCCGTGCCACGGCGAAAACGCACACCTACAGCCGCCAGTCATGATCAGGCGAGCAGACACAAATACCGAGCCAACCAAGATCGGGACTGACACGGGATAAAATTGAATGTTTCTATCACTTAAATCGCGTCGACTCTATCGCCGCTGATGGCTGCCAAGCTGGCCGACGACTCAAAAACGCATACCGTCACGGACGCGGTTTAATTCTGAAGAATCTTCGCTCCCTTCATGGTGATGTTGCTTGATGCCTTCACGTTGATCTTGCCCGATCCCTCGACGGTGATGTCCTTGCCCTTGATCACGATGGTGCCGTCCTTTTTCATGCTGATGCTGGCGCTGCCGGTGGTGATGGTGATCGAATCGCCGGCATTGATACTGAGGTTCTTCGCCACCGAGAGACTGTCGTCCTTGCCGATCGAGACCGTCCGGTCATCGCCCACACTGACGCTTTCGGTTTTGCTGACCTGTTCGGTGCGACCGCCGCCGATGGTGATGCGCTCATCTTTGGAAACGTTCTCGGTGCGGCCCCCGCCGATGGTGATGCTTTCGTCCTTGGCGACCTGCTCGGTGCGACCGCCGCCGATGGTGATGCCCTCATCCTTGGCGACGCTCTCGGTTCGCCCGCCACCGATGGTGATCTTCTCGTTCTGATCGACGGTTTCGGTACGATTTCGATGAATCGTGATCGTCTCGTTTTGGTCGACCGTTTCGGTGCGATTCCGATGAATCGTAATCGTCTCATCCTTGTCGACCGTTTCGGTGCGCTGACCGTGAATGACGATCGTCTCGTTGTTGTCGACGGTCTCGGTGCGATCATGCTTGATGTGGCTCGTCTCGTCGTGATCGATGGTCTTGGTCCGGTCATGCCCGACCCAATGCGTTTCATCGTTCTCGACTTCGATGTCCTGATTTTTCTCGGCATGAATCCAAAGCTGCTCGGAACCCTTCTTGTCCTCCATGCGGATGGCGTTGGCATTGGCCGCGCTGCCGCCCTTTGACGAACGGCTCAAGACGCCGCTCTGGGTCATATTGGCCGGCAGCTCCCAGGGCGGCATCTGCTCGGCGTTATAGACCCGACCGGTGATGATGGGTTGGTCCGGGTCGCCTTCCAGAAAATCGACGATGACCTCCTGGCCGATGCGCGGGGTGGCGATCGCGCCCCAGTTCTGTCCCGCCCAGGGGTGGGACACGCGGATCCAGCAGGAACTCTTCTCGTTGCTCTTGCCGTAACGATCCCAATGAAACTGCACCATCACCCGGCCGTATTGGTCGGTCCAGATCTCCTCGCCGGACGGCCCGACCACGATGGCCGTCTGCGGACCCCGCACGATGGACTTGGGCGTCATGCGCGCAGGTCGGAAAGCGGCGCGAGAATCCATCGCGCTGAAACTGGATTGACAGATGACGGTGCCGTCCGGCGAGCGGGTGGTTTCAAATTCATCCGTCTGCAATTGATGCTCGGCGGAGATCACCAGATATTCGCGATTCTGATCGGCGCGCGGATAATCGGTCAGCGTAAAGAGATGGCCGGCGGCCAATCCGCGTGCATAGGTTTCGCCCTGGACGATTTCACGGTCGGCCTGGAGTTCCTCGATGCGCACGCCGGCGTAACGCTCGCCCTCGCTGCCTTCCACATACTCGCCCGGATAATCGTAGATCTCATAGTTCGCATGCGCATGCTGACTTGAGGTCGCCGGGGCGGGACGCGAACACAGCAGATCCACGCTAGGCTTTTTGAAATCGAAATCCTCGTGGGCGAAGGCGCCGGGGCGGATCGCCGAGGTTAGCGACCAAGCGAAGATGGCGTCCCGATCCCGCATCGCGGCCAGATCCGTCGCGTGATAGGGAATCTTCGCGAAGCCCGGATACGGCTGATGCGCGCTGTCATCGTCCGCGATGACGAGGGTATGCTTGCCATCCTCGTGGGTGAAATACCAATAGATTCCCTCGTTCTCCAGGAGACGGCTGACGAAGTTGAAGTGCGTCTCGCGGTACTGGACGCAGTATTCCCAGGTCCGATATTGCGCCGTCAGCCGATCGTCGAAATCGGCGAATCCCGCGTCGCGAAAAACCTGTTTGACGATGTCCGGAACAGTCATCTCCTGAAAGATGCGGCAGTCGGAGGTACGAGTCAGAAACCACAGCCAGGGCGACAGGGTGGCCTGATAGCGGGCGAATCGGCCCTCATAGCCGACATAGGCGAAGTGGCTGACAAAACCGTTGAAAAACCGTTGCTTCTGATCCCGTAGCGCGAGACGAACTGTCACGGGTTGGCCCAGCAGGCGGGATGCCGCAATCTCATAATCCTCGCTCAGGAGATCGAGTTCGATTTCAAACAGCGTGCTGAGGCGTTCATGGACGGTCGCGCGTCGGAGTAGTAACACGTCCTCTCCGAGCGGCGTCGACACCGCAATCGGCCTATCGCTTTGACGGTAATTCGATCCGGCTGCCATATCGGTTCGGCCTCTGTCTTAAACGACGATCGCTCTCTTGCATCCGATCTGGCCCAACGCATCATCCTTGCCATTCCGGAATGGTCTTCATGAATGATAAATTATCATGAAACAAGCCTCGGCATCGCAGGATACGTGGCGGCATTGAACGGTTCACGCCGAACCGCTCGGTTCATTGTGACCCAAGCCCGAAGGGGCGTCACAGAGGTCGATGCATCCCGTCCAGTTGATCCATCCAATAACGGTTGACATCCTCCTCAAGATAGACGATTTTTCCAAGCGTCATGGGAGGAAATACGGCGGACTCTCCCGCGACGCGATGACCGGCGATGGGCGGAACGACACCGCTGCATCGCGGTACAAAACCCAGAAAAATTTATTCGAGTATTCAATCGGTCTGCGGATCCAGTCGCCGATAGCCATTGGTTGCAAACATTCCGGGCAAGCGCCGCTTTTAGGTCTTTTGCGAGCAGGAACTAAACACTTTCCAGTCCAAAACTTGCTGTTGGAGACGAAAGGATGGCTTTGGTCGACATCGAAGATTTGCTCCAGCCGCTCTCGCCCGCGTCCCCCTGCGGCGAGGATCTGGAATACGACCCCGCCTATGGCGCGCTGGAACGCGCGACCCTGGGCAAACCGGAACAACAGTTCGGGAATACCGTCGTTGAGGCCGAACCGCCGAACTGGCTCGATGTCCGGCGCCAGGCGCTGGAGCTGCTGAGAAAGTCCAAAGACCTCCGGGTTGCCTCGATTTTGACGCGGGCGCTCGTCCGTACCGAGGGCTGGAGCGGGTTACGCGATGGCCTGTCTCTGATCGACGGTCTGCTGGAGCGCTATTGGGAGAGCGTTCATCCGCACCTGGATCCGGAGGATGACAACGATCCAACCTTGCGCATCAATACCATCTTCTCGCTCTGCGATCCGGCGGTCATGCTCGAAGGATTGCGCGCGGCTCCGCTTGTCGACTCCCGCGCGCTGGGACGTTTCGGTCTGCGCGACCTGCAGATCGCGGCCAAGGAAATCCCCCCGCCGACCGACGGCAAAACACCGGTTCCGGAGCCCATGGCGATCGAGGCGGCCTTTCAGGAGGTCGAACTGGAGGCCTTGCAGGCCACGGCGAACGCCATCGGTCAGTCGCGCGAACGGCTTGCCCGCATCGAGTCGCGGCTCCTGGAACAGGTCGGCGTCGGCGCGGCGCCCGATATGACCGAACTCGCTCAGGTTATCCAGTCGGCGCAAAAAGCGATCGCCGCGCCGCTCGCGCAGCGCACCGGGCAGCCCGCGGCATCCGAAGACGCGCTCGCTGGACCAGCGTCCGAGCAGATGGCGGGGACGGCCAAAGCGACAGACTTGCCGGCAACGCTCAACGCCATCAATCACCGCGCCGATGTGATCCGCGCGCTCGATCTCCTGTGCGACTACTATCGGCGTCAGGAGCCGTCCAGCCCCATTCCGCTCCTCCTCAATCGCGCCAAACGACTCGTCTCCAAGGATTTTCTGGAGATTTTGCAGGACTTGGCGCCGGACGGACTCGCGCAGGCGCGGGCAATGCGCGGTTCCGATCCGGACGCATAGGCTCTCTCCGTTCAGCTACCCAGGAGATATTCCGTGGCAGAAAGCAGTCAGAAATTCATCGCTCGAAATCGCGCGCCAAGGGTCCAGATCGAGTATGACGTGGAACTCTACGGGGCTGAAAAAAAGATCCAGCTTCCCTTCGTGATGGGTGTCATGGCGGATCTGTCCGGCAAACCGGCGGAAGCCTTGCCGGCGGTCGCTGACCGGAAGTTCTTGGAGATCGATGTCGATAACTTCGACGATCGTCTCAAGGCGATGAAGCCGCGGGTCGCCTTCCAGGTGCCCAATACGCTGACCGGCGAGGGGAACCTGAGCGTCGATATCACCTTCGACAGCATGGACGACTTCTCGCCCGCGGCGGTCGCCCGCAAGGTCGGCGCCCTGAGCAAGCTGCTGGAGGCGCGCGAGCAACTCTCCAATCTGTTGAGTTACATGGATGGCAAGACGGGCGCCGAGGATTTGATCGCCAAGGCGCTTCAGGATCCGGCGCTGCTCCAGGCATTGGCCTCGGCGCCCAAGCCGCCGGGCGATGCGGCCGACGAATCGACACGGACGGAGGGTTGAACCATGGCTGAAGCAGACACCCAGGCCCAACCGTCCCAGGCGGCGGAAACCGCTCTCGAAGCCGGCGATTTCAGCGCGTTGCTCGAAAAAGAGTTTCGCCCGAAATCCGACCGCGCCAAGGAGGCGGTCAGCGAGGCGGTCAAAACGCTCGCCGAGCAGGCGCTCGCCAGTTCGGTCGTGGTCTCCGCGGATGTGGTCCGCACCATCGAATCCATCATTGCCGAACTCGACCGCAAGCTCAGCGAGCAGGTCAACCTCATCCTGCATCACGCCGAGTTCCAGAAACTGGAAGGCGCCTGGCGAGGCTTGCATTACCTGGTCAACAATACCGAAACCGACGAGATGCTCAAGATCCGGGTGATGAACATCTCCAAGAAGGAAGTCCACAAGACCCTCAAGAAATTCAAGGGCACGGCCTGGGATCAGAGTCCGCTGTTCAAAAAGATGTACGAGGAGGAATACGGACAGTTCGGCGGAGAGCCCTTTGGCTGTCTGGTCGGCGACTATCACTTCGATCACAGCCCGCCCGATGTCGAATTCCTGGGCGAGATCTCCAAGGTCTGCGCCGCCATGCACGCGCCCTTCATTGCCGGCGTGGATCCGTCGGTCATGCAGATGGACTCCTGGCGCGAGCTGTCCAACCCGCGCGATCTGACCAAAATCTTTCAGACCCCCGAATACGCGGCCTGGCGTTCGCTGCGCGAATCCGACGACGCTCGCTATCTCGGGCTGGCCATGCCGCGCTTTCTCGCGCGTCTGCCCTATGGCGCCAAGACCGATCCGGTCGACGAATTCGATTTCGAGGAGGACACCGAAGGCGCCGACCATAACAAATACACCTGGGCCAATTCGGCCTATGCGATGGCGACCAACATCACTCGTTCTTTCAAGCTGTACGGCTGGTGCTCGCGTATCCGCGGCGTGGAGTCGGGCGGCGCGGTGGAGGGACTGCCGACCCACACCTTCCCGACCGACGATGGCGGTGTCGACATGAAGTGCCCGACCGAGATCGCGATCAGCGACCGGCGCGAGGCGGAACTCGCCAAGAATGGCTTCATGCCGCTCATCCATAAAAAGAACTCGGATTTCGCCGCCTTCATCGGCGCGCAATCGTTGCAAAAGCCGTTTGAGTATGACGATCCGGATGCGACCGCGAACGCCAATTTGGCCGCGCGGCTGCCTTATCTGTTCGCCACCTGCCGCTTCGCGCATTACCTCAAATGCATCGTGCGCGACAAGATCGGCTCGTTCAAGGAGCGGGAGGAGATGGAGCGCTGGCTCAACAAGTGGATCCGTCAATACGTCGATGGCGACCCCGCCCGCTCCTCCGAGGAAAGCAAGGCCCGCAAGCCGCTGGCGGCCGCCGAGGTGCGGGTGCAGGAAGTCGAAGGGAACCCCGGTTATTACGCCTCGCAGTTTTTCCTGCGCCCGCATTACCAATTGGAAGGGTTGACCGTGTCGCTTCGGCTGGTCTCCAAACTGCCGACGGAGAAAGGAATCTGAGCGGTTCAGAATGGTCTTCCAGCCGACGACCAAGCCGCTCGATATCTCCGACTATTGAGCATGACCGATGTCTGAAAATAATTATTTAACAATGACTTAAAAGGTTAGATATTATTGGCACAAGGAGTGCTTTAACAAAAGTCAGATCATGTCTGACATGGTCCGGGCCGAAACCGCGACAATTTTCAATCATGACGAGTGATCGAGGAGAACGACATGGCTTTTGACATGCTGCTTGACATCGACGGGATCCCTGGCGAAAGCAAAATTGCCGGGTTCGAAGACAAAATCGACGTCCTGGCCTGGAGCTGGGGCGAGAGTAATGCCGGCACCTTCCATACCGGCGGCGGTGGCGGCGCCGGCAAGGTCAACGTCCAGGATCTGTCATTCACCAAATACGTCGATATCGCTACTCCAGTGCTCATGTTGTCCTGCGCGACCGGGGAGCACATCGAAAAAGCCGTTCTGACCGTCCGCAAGGCCGGCGGCAAGGCCGGCGAGGACGCCCTGCAGTATCTGGTCATCACCCTGGAAAAACTGATGGTGACGTCAGTCAGCACGGGCGGGAGCGGCGGCGAGGATCGGCTGGTCGAGAATGTCAGCTTGAACTTTGCCAAGTGCTCGATCGCTTACGCGCAGCAGGATGACAAGGGTGCGGAGAAAGCCAAAAAGACCTTTAGCTGGGATGTCGAATCGAATAAGGGCGACGTGAGCTGACCCACCGTCACCGCTCGCCCGTCGACGTTCAGATTGGCGGGCGAGCGGTGTTTCAGTGCATCTCGCCTGACAACACCGGAGAGTCGCGCCGATGAATGCCGAACAGTACCTGCGGGACGGCGATCTCCAGGAGACCATGACCCAACTCCAGCAGCAGATTCGCCAGGAGCCTGCCAATCCCCGGTTGCGGGTGTTTCTCTTCCAGTTACTGGCGGTCACCGGCGCGTGGGAGCGGGCGCTGAATCAACTTGGCGTGGCGGGCGAACTGGATGCCTCGACCCTGCCCATGGTCCAGACCTACCGCGAGGCGCTGCGCTGCGAGGTTCTGCGGGCGAAGGTGTTCGCGGGCCACCGTTCGCCGCTGGTGTTCGGCGATCCCGAACCCTGGCTGGCGCTGATGTTTCAGGCGCTGACGGTCACGGCGGCCGGCGAACACGCCCAGGCGTCGGAACTGCGCGGGCGTGCCCTGGACGCCGCGCCTGCGACCGGCGGCCGTCTCGATGGTCAGCCCTTCCAGTGGCTGATGGACGCGGATTCCCGCTTGGGGCCGATTTTGGAAGTCATCGTCAACGGGCGCTATTACTGGATACCCTTCCAGCGGATTCGCTCCATTCAGGTGGAAAAGCCCGAGGATTTGCGCGATCTGGTGTGGATGCCGGCCGCGTTCACCTGGGCCAACGGCGGCGAAACCGTGGGGCTGATTCCGACACGCTATCCGGGTTCGGAGTCGCACCCGGATCCGCTGATTCAACTGGCCCGCAAGACCGACTGGCTGGAGCCCGCGCCCGGCGTCTATCTCGGTCAAGGTCAGCGGATGCTGACCACGGACGCGGACGACCACGCGCTGATGGACGTGCGTCGGATCGAGCTGGAAACGCACGGCGATCCGGCGACGGATGCGGTCGCGGAGCCGGCGGCGGGCGGCGGGCGGCGAGACAGCAGCACCCCATGGCTGAGCTGACCCAAAAAGAACGCCTGCAACCCGCCCTCCTGGATCGCCTGACCGACGAAGAGCCGGACCGGCAACAGGAGTCGCGCGAGAAGCGCGTGCTCTCGATGCGCCAACTGCGCGAAAGCGTCTTGCGCGATCTGGCCTGGCTGCTCAATGCCGGGCGGCTCGACAGCGTGCAGGATCTCGCCGCCTATCCCTTCGTCAGCCATTCGGTGCTGAATTATGGCATTCCGGATCTCGCCGGACTCACCGCCTCCGGGGCGGAGATCACCCAGATCGAACGCACGATCCGACAGGCGATCTGGGACTTCGAGCCCCGCATCCTGCGCCAGACGGTCCGCGTCTCCGCCCGTGTGGATCCGCAGCGCATGAGTCACAATACGCTCACCTTCGAGATCGAGGGAGACCTCTGGGCGCAGCCGGTTCCCCTGCGGATTTTTCTTAAGACCGAACTCGATCTCGAACTAGGCGAGGTCAGGGTCACCGAGCAGTCCGGCCCAGGGATCTGACATGGATCCCGATTTTCTCCGCTACTACAACCGCGAACTCCAGTTCATCCGCGAGATGGGCGCCGAATTCGCCCGCGACTATCCCAAGATCGCCGGGCGTCTCGGCCTGGAAGGCTTCGAGTGCGCCGACCCCTATGTCGAGCGCCTGCTGGAGGGCTTCGCCTTTCTCACCGCGCGGGTCCAGCTCAAGCTTGACGCGGAGTTTCCCAACTTCACCCAGCATCTGCTGGAGATGGTCTATCCGCACTATCTGGCCCCGGTCCCCTCGATGGCGGTGGTGCAATTCCAGCCCGATCCGGCCAAGGGGGATCTCGCCAGCGGCTTCACGATTCCGCGCGGCAGTAGCCTGCGCAGCATCCTCGGCAAGGGCGAACGCACGGCCTGCGAGTACCACACCGCCGCGGATGTCACGCTCTGGCCGATCGAGCTGATCGAGGCCAGACCGCTGGCCGTCACCTCCGCCCTGGCCGTCGGAGCGGAGGGCGTCAAGGGAATCAAGGCCGGCGTGCGTTTCCGCTTGCGGGTCGCGCCCGGATTGACTTTCGACCAGCTTCCCCTCGACCGCCTCCGTTTCTTTCTGCGCGGCGGCGGCGCACTGCGCATGCGTCTCTACGAACAATTGCTTGGCCACGCGCTTGCCGTGGTGGTCAGGCCGGCCACGCAACCGACACCCTGGCAGATCCGGCTGGACCCCGGCCATCTGCGGCCAGTCGGTTTCGACGATGCCGAGGCGCTGCTCCCGCACGGACCGCGATCCTTTCAGGGCTACCGGCTGCTCCAGGAATATTTCGCCTTCCCCGACCGGTATCTTTTCGTCGAGTTCACCGGATTGCAGGACGCCGTGCGCCGTTGCGCCGGGACTGAATTGGATCTCATCGTCCTGCTCGACCAGGGCGGCATCCTTGATGAGGATGCCTTCGACGCTTCCTATTTTTCGCTCTACTGCTGCCCCGCGATCAATCTTTTTCCCAAGCGCGCCGATCGGATCCATCTGAGCGACCAGACCGACGAGCATCATGTGATCCCGGACCGCACCCGACCGCTGGACTTCGAGATCTTCGGCATCCAGGAGGTGGTCGGCATCGGTGCCCATGCCGATCCCGAGCAGGAGTTTCTGCCGTTCTATGCCTCGCGCGACCTGATCGGCGCACGAGAGCGCCCCGCCTACTACACGGTCCATCGCCTGCCGCGCCTGCCATCCGCCCAGCAGCGACTGCGCGGCCCGCGCTCCAGTTATCTCGGCGGCGAGGTCTTTCTCGCCCTCGTGGACGCGGACGACGCCCCCTATCGCCACCATCTGCGACAACTGGCGGTCGGCGCACTCTGTACCAATCGTGACCTGCCGCTCCAGCTTCCGCTCGGCAAGGGCAACACCGACTTCAGCCTGGAGATCAGCGCCCCGGTCCAGTCCATCCGCTGCATTGCCGGTCCGACCAGGCCCCGCCCCTCGTTCCCGAAGGGCGACAGCGCCTGGCGCCTGATCAGCCACCTCTCGCTCAACTATCTGTCGCTGAGCAATCAGGATGCCGAGCAGGGCGCGAGCGCCCTGCGCGAACTCCTGGCGCTCTATGGCGATCTGAACGACGCCGCCACCCATCGGCAAGTCGAGGGCGTGCGCGCGGTGCGCACCACGCCGATCACCCGGCGTCTGCCTGGGCCGGGCCGCGTCACCTTCGCCCGCGGGCTTCAGATCACCCTGACCCTCGATCCCGCTGCCTTCGAGGGCAGCGGCGTCTTTCTGCTGGGGGCCGTGCTGGAGCAGTTTTTCGCGAAATATGTCTCGATCAATTCCTTTACCGAAACGATCGTCACGACCCCCGATCACGGAGAGGTTATGCGCTGGCCGGCGAGAATTGGACGGCGTCACACCAGTTAAACCGCCTCCGGCATGACTCTGACCAAGTGATGGTGTCCGATGACAAAGACCGCTTTCCACGATGGACGCCGTTCGGCATTGCTGCTTGCGCTGCAAGCGGCGCCTCACCGCTTCGGCTTCTTCCAGGCGCTGCGTCTGCTGGAATGCGCCGATCCCGAGCGTCCACGGCTCGGCCAGACCGCGCGTCCAACCGAGGAACCGCTGCGGCTCGGTCAGGATCCATCGCTCAGCTTCGCCCCCTCCGCGCTGGCCGGTTTCGCGCCGGGAGCGCCTGGTCGTCCGCCCCGGATGTCGGTGTTCTTTCTCGGGCTCTTCGGCCCCAATGGACCGCTGCCGCTGCACTTGAGCGAATACGCCCGCGACCGTGAGCGCAACGCCGGCGATCCGACCTTTGCGCGCTTCGCGGACATCTTCCACCACCGCATCCTGGTGCTCTTCTATCGCGCCTGGGCCAACGCGCGCCCCACGGTGAGCTTCGACCGTCCCGAGACCGACCGCTTCGGCATCTATCTGGGCGCGCTGTTCGGACAGGGCATGCCGGCGTTGCTCGCACGCGACGCCATGCCGGATCTGGCCAAGCGCCACTATGCCGGCCACCTGGCGACGCAAACCCGGCATCCGGAGGGGCTGGCCGCGATCCTGGCCGATTTCTTTCGGGTCTCCGCCCGGATCGAGGAGTTTGTCGGACACTGGCTCGATCTTCCCCGCGAATCCCAATGGCGGCTCGGCGCCTCGCCGGAAACGGGCAGTCTGGGACTGACGACCGTGGTCGGCGCGCGCGTCTGGGATCGACAGTACAAATTCCGCATCCTGCTCGGCCCGCTCGGATTGAGCGACTATCGCCGCCTGCTTCCTGGAGGCGAAAGTCTGCCGAAGCTGGTCGCCATCGTGCGTAACTATCTGGGCGACGAACTCGACTGGGATCTCAACCTCATCCTGCGCAAAGAGGAAACGCCGCCGATCCGACTCGGCGCGCAGGGACAATTAGGCTGGACGACCTGGCTGACCCATCGCGCGCCGGACAGGGATCCGGCGGATCTGAAGTTACAACCGCTGCGATTTAATTAAATTAAACCGCGCCCAGCGCGGCAGGTGAGGTATTCAGATTGGAACAACCTCGGCAGCCTCTGTGACTGTCGGAGTGGGCGCGGTTTAAGCGATTAAAAATAAACGACAACTGACAACTGACAACTGACAACTGACAACTGACAACTGACAACTGACAACTGACAACTGAAGACGATCCGACGAGGAGAACCCCAACATGCCTGACATCAGTCGCGTCGCCCTTTTCGGCAAGCTTAACCGGCTCGGTTACAAGGCCATCGAAAGCGCCACCGTCTTCTGCAAGCTGCGCGGAAATCCCTATGTGGAACTGGTGCACTGGATCCACCAGATTCTGCAACTGCCGGATTCCGACCTGCACCGTATCGTCAAGCAATTCAACCTCGAACCCGCGCGGCTTGCCCGCGACATCACCGAATCGCTCGACCGCCTCCCCGCCGGCTCGACCTCGATCTCCGACCTCTCCGCCCATGTCGAGGAAGCCGTCGAGCGCGGCTGGGTCTATGGCACCCTGATGTTCAAGGAATCCAAGGTCCGCACCGGTCATCTGATCGTCGGCATCCTCAAGACTCCGGGGCTGCGCAACGCATTGCCGGGCATCTCGAAGGAATTCGACAAGGTCAAGGTCGAGACGCTCTGCGAGCGCTTCGGCGAGATCGTCGGCGGCTCGCCTGAGGAATCCATGGGCGCCCAGGATGGTTCTCAGGTTGGCGCCGCCGCGCCCGGCGAGGCGAGCGACGCAATCGCTCCAGCCTCAATGGGCAAGCAGGAGGCGCTCCAGCGCTTCACCGTGGATCTGACCGAACAGGCGCGCACCGGCAAGCTCGATCCCATCGTCGGACGCGACGCCGAGATTCGTCAGATCGTCGACATCCTCATGCGCCGACGTCAGAACAACCCGCTGCTGACCGGCGAGGCCGGCGTGGGCAAGACCGCCGTGGTCGAAGGCTTCGCGCTCAAGATCGTGGCCGGCGATGTCCCGCCGCCGCTCAAGGATGTCACCCTGCGCACGCTCGACGTGGGACTGCTCCAGGCCGGCGCCAGCATGAAGGGCGAATTCGAGCAACGGCTGCGCTCGGTCATCGAAGAGGTGCAAGCCTCGCAGAAACCCATCATCCTCTTCATCGACGAGGCCCATACCCTGGTCGGCGCGGGTGGGGCGGCCGGCACCGGCGACGCGGCCAACCTGCTCAAGCCGGCGCTCGCGCGCGGCACCCTGCGCACGGTCGCCGCCACCACCTGGGCCGAATACAAGAAGCACATCGAGAAAGACCCGGCGCTGACCCGCCGTTTCCAGGTCGTGCAGATCGGCGAACCGAGCGAGGACAAGGCCATCCTCATGATGCGCGGCGTCGCCTCCACTATGGAACAGCACCACAAGGTCCAAGTGCTCGACGAGGCCCTGGAGGCGTCCGTGAGGCTGTCGCACCGCTACATCCCGGCGCGCCAGCTCCCCGACAAATCGATCAGCCTGCTCGACACCGCCTGCGCGCGCGTCGCCATCAGCCAGCACGCCGTCCCGCCCGAGGTCGACGATTGCCGCAAGCGCATCGCCGCGCTGGAGAACGAACTGGCCATCATCCGGCGCGAGACCGCGGTCGGCATCGAAACCGCCGAGCGCGAGTCGGCGGCGGCGGAAAAACTGGCCGGAGAGCAGGCGCGTCTGGCCGAGGTCGAGGCGCGCTGGGAGCAGGAAAAGGCGCTGGTGGAGAAGATCCTCGCCCTACGCGCTCAACTGCGCGGAACCAGCAGTACGGTCGAGGCGGCTCCCGATGCCCCCCCTGGGAGCGCGGGCGTCCCGCCCGCCAAGGACGCCGAACCAACGCCTGCCGTCGCGGCGAACGTCCCCAGCGACCCCGAGCGCGGCGCGCTCCTCGCCGAACTCAAGGATCTGCAAAGCCAACTCCACGCCATGCAGGGCGACCGCCCGCTCATCCTGCCCACCGTCGACCATCAGGCGGTCGCCGCCGTGGTCGAGGGCTGGACCGGCATCCCGGTCGGGCGCATGGTCAAGAACGAACTGGAGTCCATCCTCAAACTCGCCGACACCCTGGAGCAGCGCATCATCGGCCAGCGTCACGCGCTCGACATGATCGCCCGGCGCATCCAGACCTCGCGCGCCAAACTCGACAACCCCAACAAACCGATCGGCGTCTTCCTGCTCGCCGGCACCTCCGGCGTCGGCAAGACCGAAACCGCGCTCGCGCTCGCCGAGGTGCTTTATGGCGGCGAGCAGAACGTCATCACCATCAACATGAGCGAGTACCAGGAGGCGCACACCGTCTCCACCCTCAAGGGCGCGCCGCCCGGCTATGTCGGCTATGGCGAGGGCGGCGTACTCACCGAAGCGGTGCGCCGCCGGCCCTATTCGGTGGTGCTCTTGGACGAGGTCGAAAAGGCGCACCCCGACGTGCATGAAATCTTTTTCCAGGTCTTCGACAAAGGCTGGATGGAGGATGGCGAGGGGAGGGTGATCGATTTCAAGAATACGTTGATTCTGCTGACGACCAATGCGGGGACCGAATTGATTACCCGGCTGTGCGCGGATCCCGATCTGATGCCCGAGCCGGAGGGGATCGCCAAGGCGCTGCGCGAGCCGTTATTGAAGGTGTTTCCGCCGGCTCTGCTGGGTCGGCTAGTGACCATTCCCTATTATCCGCTCAATGACGAGATGATCGGCGCCATTGCCCGATTGCAATTGGGGCGGATTGCCCGGCGGGTGTGGGAAAATCATAAGATTCCCTTCTCCTACGACGACGAGGTCGTGAAACTCATTGCCTCGCGTTGTACGGAATTGGAGAGTGGAGGGCGGATGATCGATGCGATTCTCACGAATACCGTCCTGCCACGCATCAGCGAGGAATTCCTGACCCGGATGATGGAAGGGAAGCCGATTGAGCGGGTGCAGGTAAGTGTTCGGGATGGGGAGTTCGGGTATGGTTTCGAGTGATTCGAACAGTCTGCATTCTATTTTTTATCACTGACCCGAGGATGTTACGTCATGGCGCGAGTCTATTTAGCTCCGACAATCCAGGCGCTACCGCTTGTCTATTCAGTGGATAGTCCGGTCGGCCCAAATTGCATCAATAAACGCGACGATGTGCTCTTGGTCCAGTTTTTTCTGAAAGTCATTAGCGAGCATGATCGACTCTATCTGCCGCCAGGCCAGAGTCCGATGCAGATCGACGGTATTCAGGGGCCTCAGACCGCGGCGTTTATTCGTCAGTATCAGCTCGAAAATAGCAGAAGAAATCCGGGCGCCACGGCTGGCGGAGGACTCAAGCAGGACGGCGTCGTTCACCCTGTCCAGGCTGGCAGCATCTTTGGCTCGGTTGGCCATACGCTTTATACGATCGTGGCCATGAACCATTCCTATAGTCTAGCTCGTGGCCTCGAAATGCTGCGTGATATTACCAAGGATCCGCTGTTCCCCGGCGCGTTACGGCCATCGCTTGCGGTCGGATGATTTGGTGGAAGATCGCTGCGACGGAGGCTCGCTCGGAATGACGGCGCCGATCACCGGCAATTCGATCCGGAATTCGGAGCCGGGTTCGCGGTTGACAACCTCGACCCGGCCGCCCATGGCGAGGGTCAGCCGCTGGACCAGAGCGAGTCCGATACCGGTGCCGGCAATGGCGCGGGTCGTGGCTTCGGTGCCACGATAGAAGAGCTGGAAGATCCGCGCGCGTTGCCCGCGGGGGATACCGGGGCCGAAATCGCGCACGCTCACCCGCAACCAATCCGTTTCCGCTTCCTCGCAGCCGATCACGATTCGACGGGGTTGCGCGCCGGCGGCGAATTTGAGCGCGTTGTCCACCAGATTGATGAGGATCTGAACGAAGGCATCCGGATCCGCCTGGACGAAGACATCGCGGTCGCAGTGCATGTCCAGTTGAAAGCCGGCGCGTGCGATCGGCGAGACGATGCGTTCGCGCGCCATGGTCATGAGTTCCAGGATCGCCACCGGCCTTGGCTCAAGCACCAGTGCGTCACGCCCGATGCGCGCGAGTTGCAGCACATTGGCGATCAGGTGCGAGAGGCGTTCGCTCTCCTCCTGGATGAAGCGGTAATAGGTCGCCTTGCGCTCCTCGGTGGCGAACCCTGCACGCAGCATTTCGGCGTACATCCGAATCGAGGTCAGCGGGGTCTTGAGTTCATGACTGACGGCCGAGACGAAGTCCTGCTGCTGGCGCACCAGCGTGATCTGACTCACGCCCAGCCGATACATCAGTCCGGCGCCCGCCAGCACCACCAGCCCCAGGGCCGCGGCCATCCAGCCGATCACGGTCGCTCCGGGCGGGCTGGGCAGACGGCTGACGCTGAAGAGGAGTTCCAGTCCGCCGAAGGGTTCGCGCAAACGGGTGCGGTAGAGCAGCGCGCCGCTCAGGGGCGGCTCGCTCATCCGATAGTCGCGCGCGGTCATGGCCCGGAAGGCCGCGAGCACCTCGCCGCGATAAGCCACGATTAGGTCGCTGGTTCGGGCCAGCGCGGTGGCCGCGAAGGGACTGCCGACGAGTCGGTCCAGGAAGGCTGTCTGTTCGATCAGCGCGCCCTGGATGATGCGTTCGCCGTCGCGCCAGACGCCGCGGAACAGCAGCAGATGCCCGCTGTCCAGTCGGCCCAGTTCGTAAGGCTCGATGGCGGTTTCAAACAATTGCACGGACTTCGAAGGAGGCGCCGCATTGGTTTGAAGGCGAGCCTTGCGGTCGGGGCTCCGGGAGATGGCGGGCGCGGGCGCATCCTCCCGTTTGCGCTGACCGCGCTCCGCCAGTCCCGTATCCAGATCCAGTTCTTCGACGCGGCCAAGGGTCTTGCGTTTCTCCAGCGCCGGCCCCGGCATGACCTTGTCGGAGGCGAGTCGCTCGAACGCGGCCTGGGACAATCGATTGGAGGTTTCGGATTGGCGTCGAGCCGATACGCCGGTTGACGCGAGGCTTGCCGCCTGGGTGTCGGCGGCTTGCGCGTTGGGGGCCGCACGAGTGGACTCCTCGCGCAACTCCCCCTGTCGCTCAGTGTCCATGCTGTCCGCGCCCACGCTCACGCCCGCGCCCGCGGCGGCGATGGCGTCTTGATTCCGCTCGCGAGCATTCCGTTCGACGAGACGATTCCCGATCAGAATCCCCTCGATCCGCCGGGCCTGTGTCTGACGCAGGGCCAGCTCGGCCGGACCGATGCCGAACTCGGCGGGCGAGGCGCCCGGCTCCGGCAACAACGGCGTGCTGAAACGTCCGTCGGCGGCAACCTGGAACCAACCCAGCAGACCCGCAATGGCCGTGTTCTCCGGCAGTTCCGCCAGGGGCGAGCGACGGGGATAGGGGTTGACCGGGTCGTCCGCGCCGATCAGAAAGCGGTATTCCTCGATGTCGCGGGCGTCCTCGGTCTGCACGAGCGTGGCGAGTGCATCGTCGACCCGGCTGGCAAGCTCCTCGGCGGCGACCTGCTGCTGCCGGAAGGCTTCCCATTTGATCTGGTCGAAGGCTTTAAGGACGAGCAGCAGACTGGGAACCGACAGGGCGAGCACGAAGAGGCCGATGCCAAGTCGCAGCCGAAACAAGGCACGGCCGGTCGTCGAGCCGGTCATGTCTCCCCGGCCAGGAGTCGGTAACCAACCCCGCGTACCGTGATCAGCAGGCGCGGAGCGGCGGGATCGGACTCGATCTTACGGCGCAATTTGGCGATATGAATGTCGACGGTCCGGGTCTCCAGTCCGCAATCCCGCGCGTAACCCCAAACCTTGTTCAACAGCTCCTCGCGCGATACCGCCCGCTCGCCGTGGGTGGCCAGATAGTCGAGGATCGCCACCTCGCGGCGGGTGAAGGGGATTTCCTCGGTGCCGCGCCGCCCGGTCAGGCTTCGGCGATCCAACTCCAGGTCGCCCAGTCGAAGCTGCGCGACATCCGCGTCCGGTCCGCCACTGCGACGCAGCACCGCCCGCACCCGCAGCACCAGCTCGGTGATCGAGAAGGGCTTGGCGATATAGTCATCTGCCCCCAGCCGCAGCCCCTGGATAATGTCGGCATCGGCGGTGCGGGCCGTGAGCATGATGATCGGCTGGCAGCGATCGACCGCGCGCACCCGGTCGCAGATGGCGAAGCCGTCCAGGCCGGGGAGCATGAGATCGAGCAGGATCAGATCAAAGGTGCCCGAGAGCGCCTTGGTCAACCCGTTCGGGCCATCCTCGGCCGTTTCCACGTCATAGCCGTGGTAGATGAAGAGGTCCGTCAAGCCGACCCGGATCGGCTCTTCGTCTTCCACGATCAGAAGTCGCGATCGATGGGGCATGGCGATGAATGGCCTCGTTGGCCAGGGTGATTCACAACAACGCCGATCACTCTAAACGCGGTTGACATCGCTCGCCAGTGCATCTCGTAAATCTTCTGTAAAACATCCGGCTGTCATTTTACGCAAACCTGTCTGTGCACCCGCCCGGGGTCTCACTAAAGTGCTCTTGGACGCCAATAGCTTGCAGATCAGTCAAGTTCGTCGTTGT
The DNA here is from genome assembly GCF_016653465.1 of Thiocystis minor. Classification (GTDB taxonomy): domain Bacteria; phylum Pseudomonadota; class Gammaproteobacteria; order Chromatiales; family Chromatiaceae; genus Chromatium; species Chromatium minus. The sequence goes on from NZ_NHSQ01000070.1 coordinate 41,765, forward strand.
CGCGGTCGTTGTCGTATTCGAATCGTCGATTACGACAACGACAACGACAACGACAACGACAACGAATAGGACGGCTGTTCAGCTTACGACAGCGATAGCCATGATTGGTCGATCCGAGGCTTGATCTCCCCAAACCTCTATCGCAGGCTCCCCCAAACACTCAGGAGGTAAAACGATGGCATTCATGGCTCGTTTGACGCGGCTGTTTCGCGCCGATCTGCACGCCCTGCTTGATCGACTGGAGTCGCCGGATCTAGTGCTCGCCCAGGCGGTGCGCGAGATGGAACAGGCGCTCGCTCAGGAACAGCGGACACTGATTCGGTTGGAGCGCGACATCGATCGGCTCGCGAGTCAGGATGCCGAGCTGCAACGCCGTCTGACGCAGACTGGCGAGGCCGTCGACGACTGTCTGGTCGCTGGGCGGGATGATCTCGCCCGGCCCGTCATCCGGCGCCGCCTGGAGACCGAGCGCCAATCCGCGGCGCTCCACCGCCGCCGGCTCGCGCTGGAGACCGAGCGCGAGCAGCGCGTCAACCGCCTCGCCGAACAGACCGCAAGGCTTGCCGACTTGCGCGCCCAGGCGGCGCTCTATGAGGAGGAGGAAGAAACGGAGCTGGGAGGCGCGACCGAATCCTGGTCCCATGCCGAGCCTGGGGTGCGTGAGGCGGATGTCGAGGTCGCCCTGTTGCAGGCCAAGCGGCAGCGGGGAATGACGTCATGAGTCGGCCAAGCTTTGGAGAAGGCGTGCTGATCGCGCTGGCCGCTGCGCTGCTCGCGACGCTTTTCCATACCGGATCGAGCCTGATTCTCCCGCGCGGCGCGGCCCTGAGCCTGTTCGTCATCGGACTCGGTTTCGGCTATTTGCTTTATCTGTTGGGACGCAGCCGCGAGCGTGCCGGGCGGTTGGTCACGGTCGCCGCCTGGATGCTAGCCACGGCCCTCGTCTGGTCGCTCTTGCCCGATGTCTGGCCCCAGATGCTCGCTCAGGTCGGCCTGCTGTGGTTGGTGCGATCGCTCTATTTTCATGCGACGCCCGTGGCGGCCCTACTAGATCTGGCGCTCGCGTCCATCGGGCTGCTCGCCGCGATCTGGGTCGCCCAGCGGACCGGCAGTCTCTTCCTGGCGGTTTGGACACTGTTGCTGATCCAGGCGCTGTTTGCCGCGATTCCCGCCGATCCCGCTCGCGGTGGCCGCGAACCGGAAACCGATCCCTTCGACGCTGCCGAGCGCGCCGCCAGGCGAGCGCTGCGGCGTCTGTCACTGTCCGACTAAACCCAAGAAGATTTCCATGAGAACCCATTTGAAAACCAAGCTGATCGCGCTGAGTCTGTTCGGGCTGACGACTGCTGCGGTGTTTTATTATCCGGCCCTGAATTCGGCGGTAACCGTGGCGCCAGCGATCCCGCCCGCGCCGGACCAGATCTCGCTACCCGATGCCGCCCAGCATCCGGTGATCGAGGCCGTCTTCGTGCTGGACACCACGGGCAGCATGGGCGGCCTGATCCAGGCCGCCAAGGATAAAATCTGGTCGATCGCCTCCACCATGGCCGCCGCCCAGCCCGCGCCCGAGATTCGGATGGGGCTGGTCGCCTATCGCGATCGGGGAGACGACTATGTGACCAGGGTGGTGGGTCTCTCAAGCGATCTGGACGCCGTGCAGGCCGAATTGATGCAGTTTCAGGCCCAGGGCGGAGGCGATGGACCCGAGAGCGTGAACCAGGCGTTGGACGAGGCTCTGCACCGGATTGCCTGGAGTCAGGATGCGCGGACCTATCGGGTGATCTTTCTGGTGGGCGACGCCCCGGCCCACCTGGATTACCCGAACGACGTGCCCTATCCGCAAACCCTGGCCAAGGCGAAGGCGCGCGGCATCCGGGTCAATGCCATTCAGTGCGGCAACCTGTCCGACACGTCCACCGAATGGCGGCAAATCGCTCAGCTTGGCGATGGCGGTTTCTTCCAGGTGGATCAGGCCGGGAGCGCGGTGGCCATCGCAACGCCCTACGATGACACGCTGGCGAAGCTGGCTGCCGACCTCGATGACACGCGCCTCTATTACGGCAAGCCGGTTGAGCGCGCCGAAAAGCGCGAAAAACTCGCCGCGGCAAAGGAGAGTCAGGCCGCCGCCTCGCCCGCGGCACTGGCGCGCCGCGCCGGTTTCGTCACCTCCAAGAGCGGTGGCGCGAGTCTGCTGGGCGAAAAGGAGCTGGTCGAGGAGGTGGCGAGCGGACGAGTCGATCTGGCGACACTGCCGGCGGACGAATTGCCCGAATCCCTGGCGGATCTGGATCTTGAGACGCAGCGGGACAGGGTTTCCAAGTCCGCCGCCAAACGCGAGGAACTGCGTCACCGGATTCAGGATCTGTCGGCCCAGCGCGCGGACTATCTGAAGAAAACGCTGGAGGCCGAGGGCGGCGCGGAGGATTCGCTGGATCACAAAATCTTCAATGCCGTCCGGCAGCAGGCCGCAGGAGTTGGGCTCAGCTATGACAAGGCCGCGCCGGCCTATTGATCATCGCGTCCAGTCAATGCGCCGCGGCCTTGATGGCCTCCTCGCGGGTATAGAAGACGCCGTCGCGAATGAAACCGGAGACGATCTCGGGGCTGGCCTCGATCGCCCGGCCATCGGCGTCCCGGCGGATGACCCAGGAGGAGGGCAGACCGTCGAGGACATGAATGGGCGCGGGACTGCCGTCGCCGAACCGCGAAAGCGCGGTCTGACCGCTGGCGCGATGCAGATAGCCGGGGCGGAATCCGCCCGAGCGGTTGTGTTGGCTGATGCCGCGGGTGTGGGCGTACAGGATGTTTTCGGCGCGTAGCGACAACTGGGTGAGGGCGCCGCGCAGTCGTTTGGCACGCACCCGTTCTTGCGGATTCTGGCCCTGGATTTGTGCATGAAGTTGTTCGGTGTACATCGTATCGCTCCTGATCTTCGGTTGGCGAATGACGGGTTTACCTGGAAATCAGCAATTTTCCTGCCATCGATTCGCCGGTCAGCGTCTTGCGGGTCGGTTCGCTATGGCCTCGTCGCGCTCAATGAACTTAACGGCAGCGTTGTCCGTTCCAGTACCCGCCGCAGCACGAAACTGGAATGCACGCCCGCAACGCCCTCGATGCGCGTGATCCGGTTGAGCAGTAAATCCTGATAGGCATCCATGTCCCGCGCGACGACCTTGAGTTGATAGTCGGCGTCGCGACCGGTGATCAGCAGGCATTCCAGCACCTCGGGAATGGCCTCGACGGCGGACTCGAAACGCTCGAAGCGCTCCGGGGTGTGGCGGTCCATGGAGATGCTCAGGATGACCAGGAGATCCAGCCCGAGCTTGCGTGCATCGAGCCAGGCGCGATAGCCAAGGATGATCCCGGCCTCCTCCAGTGCGCGCACCCGGCGCAGACAGGGCGAGGGCGACAGGCCGATGCGCTCGGCGAGATCCTGGTTGCTGATGCGTCCGTCCGCCTGAAGTTCGGCGAGGATGCGCTGATCGTAACGGTCGAGTTTCATGTTCGCTCGCGTCAAAAATTAGCAGATTCTTGCGCATTACATCCTGAAGCCGGCGAGTTTCGCAATCCTCTGCGCCGTCGTATTCCCTATCCTGTGTCCATTGACGGTACATCCGCAAAATGGGGGAGAACAGAATGAACAGCTTTGACCACCGTCGCTACCGGCCCGGCCCGGCGATGCGCCTGCCGAACCGGCAGTGGCCGAATCGAACCGTCCAGCAGGCGCCCATCTGGGCCAGCGTGGACCTACGCGACGGCAATCAGGCGCTGCGCGAACCGATGAACGTGGACCAGAAGCGTCGTCTCTGGGACTTGTTGATCAAACTCGGATTCAAGGAGATCGAGGTCGGGTTTCCGGCCGCGAGTCAGCCGGATTTCGAGTTCGTGCGCGGCCTGATCGAGCAGGACCGGATTCCGGAGGACGTGACCGTGCAGGTGCTGGTGCAGGCGCGCGAGGATCTGATCCGGCGCACGTTCGAGTCCCTACGTGGTGCGCGGCGAGCCATCGTGCATGTCTACAATTCCACCTCGCCGGTGCAGTGTTAATCAACATGGAAAACTTCCCAGGGATCCGGGGAAATCAACATTGAATTTTTTCCACCCCGGAGTCGTGCAACCTGCCGGCTTTTTAGCCGGAGCAACCTGGGGTGATCAGGATGGAATTCATTGCCGATATCAGACGGCGTCATTTGGTTGACGGGGAGAGCATCAGTGCGATTGCCCGCGAGCTTCGGCGCTCTCGTCCCACGGTTCGCAAAGCGCTGACCGTACTGACGGATCCGGTCGACCAGCGACAGCATCAACCCGTGCCGAAACTGGGTGAGTACCAGGCCCAGTGAGAGCAATGGCTGGAGATCGAGTCCTGCTGACCGAGGCGTCAACGACGCACGGCCAAGCGTCTCTTTGAAGGACTCCAGGTCGAGGGGTATCAAGGTTCCGATGGCCCGATCCAGCGGTTTGTGAAGCGTTGGAAGGCGCAGCGTTCCAGCCATCCGGCCATCCGGCCATCACGCAAGCCTTCGTGCCGTTGGCGTTTCCGCCGGGGGAAACCTGTCAGTTCGACTGGAGCCATGAAGAGGTGGCGTTGGGCGGGGTCGTGCAAACCATTCAGGTGGCACACGTCCGACTCACGGACAGCCGGCAGATGTGCGTGGTGGCCGATCCCCGCGAAACCCAGGANGGCGCAGCGTTCCAGCCATCCGGCCATCACGCAAGCCTTCGTGCCGTTGGCGTTTCCGCCGGGGGAAACCTGTCAGTTCGACTGGAGCCATGAAGAAGTGGAGTTGGGCGGGGTCGTGCAAACCATTCAGGTGGCACACTTCCGACTCACGTACAGCCGGCAGATGTGCGTGGTGGCCGATCCCCGCGAAACCCAGGAAATGGTCTTCGATGCCCATGTTCGCGCCTTTGCCTTCTTCGGCGGAGCCCCACAGCGAGTGGTTTACGACAATCTGAAGACGGTGGTGGACACGATCTTTGTGGGGAAGGATCGGCAATTCAACCGCCGTTTCTTGACCCTCGCCAATCACTCTCTGTTCGAGCCCGTCGCCTGCACCCCGGAATCGGGTTGGGAGAAGGGTCAGGTGGAAAATCAGGTCGGCAACGTGCGGGAATGGTTGTTCACCCCGCGACTCAAGTTCACCGATTTCACCACGCTGAATACCTGGTTGGCGACCCGTTGCCAGGAACTGGCCGGGCGTCGACACCCGACCGAGTTGACGCGAACCATTGCCGACTGTTTTGCCGACGAGCAACCGTTGCTGCGCCCCGTCACGGCACCGTTCGACGGCTACGTCGAGAAAACCTTGCGGGTCTCCAGCACCTGCCTGATCCGGGTCGACCGCAACCGCTACAGTGTCCCCGCCATCTGGGCGGGCAAAGTGGTGTCGGTGCGCTTCACCGCCGAGACCCCGCGGGTGGTGGCGGACGCGCAGATCATCGCCGAGCATGTGCGCCACTTTGGTCGTGACCAGTTGATTTGTAACCCCTGGCACTATCTGCCGATCCTGGAGCGGAAACCCGGCGCCTTGCGTCATGGGATCCCTTTTCAGGAGTGGGACTTGCCCGCCGCCATCCGGGTCGTCCGCGACCGCCTGCTGAAAGCGCCCAAGGGGGATCGTGCGTTCGTTGCGCTGTTGCTCCTCGCACGCGAGCTGGGATTGGAGGTGCTGGAGGTCGCCTGTGAGCTGACCATCGAGGCGGGGGTGATCAGTGCCCCGGTGGTCATCAACGCCATGCGCCGATTGGCCGCGCCCACACGCCCCGCCGTGCTTGAGAGTCCTCCTACCCCGACGCTACGCCTGGAGCCGCTGGCTGATTGCAGCCGTTACGACAGCCTGCGGGAAGTGCGTCATGGCCATTGATCGCCTCAGCCAACTCAACGCCCTCCACCTCTATGGCATGGCCACCGCCTGGAGCGAATGGCAGGCCCAATCCCCGCAACAGCCGACGATGCCCGAGGTCTGGCTGGATCGGCTCATCGAGGCGGAACACGCCGACCGCCAGGTGCGGCGTTGGCGCTATCAACTCCAAGCCGCCCGCTTCCCGATTCATCGCGATCTGCTGGGCTTCGTCTGGAGCGAAACGCCGCTTCAGCAAGCACGGGTGGAACAACTGGCCACCGCCGCCTTCATGGACCAAGCGCACAATCTCATCCTGGTCGGGGGCACCGGGACCGGCAAAACGCCTCTGGCGACCGNCGGTAAGTGTCAAGGTAGTTGTCGCATTGGTCATGTCGTTGTCAGTTGGTTTTGATGCTCCGTGGTGGTCGGTTTTCCAGGGTTGAGGAAGACCGTGGTCTCGGGCTTCCAGTTGCGCGTCGTGCCGCTCCAGCGTTCGGGATGCTGGGCCTTGGCCACCCGATAGAGGGCGTCACGCCGGGCGAGCAGGTCAATATCCTCGCCGCGATGGCGCTGCGCGGGGGTGACGAAGCGCAGGGCGCTGTGGCGGTGCTCGGTGTTGTACCAGCGCTCGAATCCCCCGACCCAGGTGCGGGCGTCATCCAGGCTCGCGAAGGGCTGTTCGGGGAACCCCGGATGGCCCTTGAGGGTGTTGAACAGCGACTCCGAGAAGGGGTTGTCATCGCTCACCGAGGGTCGGCTGAACGAGGGCACGACGCCCAGGCGCTGCAAGGTGGCCAGCATGGTGGCCCCTTTCATGGGTGCCCCGTTGTCCGAATGCAGGACCAAGGCATCGGCGCGCACGCCTTCGCGCAGATGGGCCTTGCGGAAGACACTGGCCGCCTGCTCGGCGGATTCGCTCGGGTAGACCTCCCAACCGACGATCTTGCGGCTGAAGACATCCATGATCAGATAGAGATAGAAGAACATCCCGCGCACCGTCGTGCTCAAATACGTGATATCCCAGCTCCAGACCTGATGGGGGCCGGTGGCCGTCAGTGGCGCCGGGCGCACGCGTGGAGCGGCCGTGGGCCGGCCGCGACGGGCGAGCTGGTCGGCGGCCCGCAGCACCCGGTAGAAGGTCGATTCCGAGGCCAGATAGCGCCCCTGATCGGCCAGCGCCGGGACGATCTGGTGCGGGGACAGGTGGGCGAATTCCGCCTGGTTGGCCACCGTCAGGATCGCGGCCTGCTCGGCGGGCGTGAGGCGGTTGGCCGGGGTGCGCACGGTGTCGGGCGCGCGGTGCTCGCGGCAACGGCGATCGCCCTGGATGCCGCCCGCCTGGCGCCAGCGCTGCAGGGTGCGGGTGCTCAGCCCGACGGCGGCGCAAGCGCGTTCCACGCGCGCCCCCGCGCCGACCGCTTCAGCGATCCACCCGCTCACCTGGACGCGCCGGGCGTGGGAGAGGGAGCGCCCGCGGGCTCCTCCCAGATCGCGCGGACTTTTTTTTGGAGCAACAACAAGGCCGCCGCCTCCGCCAGCGCCCGGTCCTTGCGTTGCAACTCCTTGGACAACTGGTTGATCTGCTCGCGCTCGGCGCGCTGTTCGCTCCGCTCGGCGCTCGTGGGTCGGGGCTCGTTGGCGCGCTGGCAGGCGGTGCGCCAGGTGGCGATCTGCTCGGCAAAGAGCCCCTTGCGCCGACAGTACGCGCCCAGATCCAGTTCGTTGAGCCCGGCCGTCTCCACCACTGCCGCGAACTTCTCGGCACCGCTCAGGACGCCGACCGGGCCGGCCGGGGTGGTCGCCAGCGCCGCCGGGTCGCCGGCTTGACGGCGCCAGCCGTAGAGGGTGTCGCGGGGAATCCCGTACTCGCGCGCCAACGCGGGCACGCTGACGGGATTGGGGGGAAGCATCTTGGTCAGGATGCTGGCTTTCAGTTCGTTCGAGTAGGTCTTCAAAATCCGTCGCCTCTTGGTACGTCCCGGTGCCGGCGCGTCGCGCCGCGCCCCTTGGGCGTCGCTGTCCAGTCGCCCGACGGGCGACTGGACAGCGACGCCCAAGGGGCGCTAGGCCCCAGGACGGTCATGCCCCCATCCTCACACACTTCCTCCCAGAGGGAGGCGACTTCTATCCTGACACCGGGGGNGGCGACCGCCTTGGGGGTGGCCGCGATCCATGCCGGCAAGCGCGTGCGCTTCTATAACGCGGTCGACTTGGTCAACCAACTGGAACATGAAAAACAGCTCGGCAAAGCCGGTCACCTCGCCAAACAGTTGATCCCCATCGATGCCGTCATCATCGACGAACTCGGTGACCTCCCGTTCCCCGAGTCCGGCGGGGCGCTGCTGTTTCATCTGATCAGCCACCTGGACGAAAAGACCTCGCTGATCCTCACCACCAACCTCAGCTTCGGCGAGTGGGTGCAGGTCTTCGGTGACGCCAAGATGACCACGGCCCTTCTGGATCGCCTGACGCATCACGGCGACATCCTCGAAACCGGCAATGATTCCTACCGGTTCAAGCAACGCAAAAAGGCCAGTCAGACCCTCTGAGTCGCTCGTTCAACTGGAAAAAATTCGATGTTGATGCCTGGTAACTTTTGGATGGTGATTGACAGTCCAAGACATTCTCGATCCGCCCCTGGACCCGCTTGGCGGTCTCGGTTTTGCTGGTCCAGATGGGTTTGAGGACCAGCAGGATGTCTTCGGTGGCGATGGCATCCACCGGCTTGGCGCCGAGGATAGGGCGGGCGTAGGTCTTGAGGGTGGCCACCCATTGGCAGGCGTGTTTGGGATTGCTCCACCCATGACGATGCGCGCGGATATAGCGGGCGGCGCATTGCGTGAAGGTGGGCACTGTCGCAGGAGCCTTGTGATCGATCGGGTCGATGCCTTGACTGATCAGCTTTCGGTAGTCTGCGGCCTTGTCGCGTGCTTGCGCCAGGGAGATCTCCGAGAGCGACCCAAGCCCCGCCTCCCGTCGCCTGCCGTTGAGCATGAATCGGTACACCCATTTACGGGCGCCGGAGGGCGAGACGTAGAGCCGGAGCCCGTCGCCGTCGTCATGCTTGCCGGGCGGGGCTGTGGCGGCCTTGCGTGCGGTGAGTTTACCCATGTCTGATGTCCGTCGAAAGCGGGTCGGTCCCCCAAGTGCCCCCCCCACTCAGACATGGATTATAGCGGACTTTGCTAGACGTTGTTAGACAACAAGCTATTGAATATGAAAGATAGACTGGACGTCGATGGACCTCTTAAAACGCCATATCAGCGGATACCCTATCCGCCAATTCCAAACATGCCGTCTTCATCACAGCCCCCGCCGCGCCCAGGCAACGATGCCGTTCGCGTCCATGGCGCCGGCCTGACGCGCGACCTCGGCGCCGCCGCGGAACAGGGCCAGGGTCGGAATGCTGCGAATCCCCAGCCGCCCCGATAGGCCTTGAGCCTCTTCGGTGTTGATCTTGATCAGCCGCATCGCCGGCTCCAGTTTGGCGGCGGCGGACTCGAAGGCCGGCGCCATCATCCGGCAGGGGCCGCACCAGGGCGCCCAGAAATCGACCAGCAACGGGAGATCGCTGCGCGCGAGATGACGGGCAAAACGGGCCTCGTCGAGCGCCAGCGGTTTCCCCATGAACAACGGCCCATGGCACTTGCCGCATTTGGCGCCCGCGCCCAGACGACGGCTGGCAACCCGGTTGACCGCATCGCAGGCGGGACAGACGACATGCAACTCTTCAGACATCACGGAAACTCCCTGGCGCCATGCCGACCGATGTCGCGAGCGATCCGCTCGCCGCAATCGCGCGGCACTGGCGAAGAAAAACTTGAATCGACTTGACTCGATGGCTATTTTCGGTCGATGTATCCGCTTTCCAAGCCTCGACTTTTCTCATCATGACTCAATCCCCCCTTGTTGTGACCGTCACCGCGCAAAATTTTCAGTCCGTCGTCCTCGACGGCTCGTTCGAACGCCCGGTGCTGGTCGATTTCTGGGCCGACTGGTGCGCGCCCTGCCGCATGCTGATGCCCATGCTCGCCAAGCTGGCGGAGGAGTATGGCGGCCGGTTCCTCCTGGCGAAGGTCAATACCGAGGAGGAACAGGCGCTCGCGGCCCAATTCGGCATCCGCAGCCTGCCGACGGTGCAGTTGTTCCAGTCCGGACGCGCGGTGGATCAGTTCATGGGCGCCCTGCCTGAGTCTCAGGTCCGTGAATTTCTCGACCGTCACCTCCCGCAGGCGTCGAATGGATTGTTGACGCTGGCACTGGATCGGATGGCCGTCGGCGAATTCGCCGAGGCTCGCTCGCTGATCGAGGAAGCCCGCGCCGAGGATCCCAATAATCTCCGTCTTCCGCTCGCCGAGTTACAGCTCGCCGTCGCGCAGGGCGAGATTGCGAAGGCACGAACCCTGCTCGCCGGACTTCCGATCGAGTTGGCCAATGACCCGGAGGCGATCGCGCTGCGTGGACAATTGCGGTTTGTCGACGCCCTCGAAAACGCCCCGCCCGAGGCGGAGCTGACGGCCCGACTCACCACCGATCCCAAAGATAGCGAAGCCCGTTATCAGCTCGCCGCCCATCAGGTGCTGCGCGGCGACTATGCGGGCGCGCTCGAACATCTACTGGAATTGATGAAGCGCGACCGCGCCTTCGAGGATGACGCCGGGCGCCGGGGCATGCTGGCGGTGTTCGATCTGCTTGGCGGCAGCGGCGATCTGGTTGCCCGGTATCGGGCCAGGATGATGAATATCCTCTACTAACCCTGACGTTTTCAGTTCTCCGGAATTTCTAAAAAGCGGTCGGACATGCCAATTCAATTACACGAATCGGATTTCTATACCTGGACGCGCCGGCAGGCCGAGTTGCTCCGAGCCGGTCAGTTCGGCGAATTGGATACCGCCAACCTGATTGGAGAACTCGACAGCATGGGGGCAAGGGAACGGCGCGAACTCGTCAATCGGCTGGCGGTGCTGTTGGCGCATCTGCTGAAGTGGCGCGATCAACCGGAACGACAGGGAAACAGTTGGCGGCGAACCATCCGAATCCAGCGCATCGAAGTGGCCGACCTGCTCGGCGATAACCCCGGACTCAAGCCTGAATTGGCGGATTTGTTCGTCAGGGCGTATGCCAAGGCGCGCATTCTGGCCACCGACGAGACGCGATTCGATGAGTCGACGTTTCCGTCGGAGGCCCCTTTCACGCTGGAAGAAACCCTGGATCCGGCATTTTTCCCGACAGAGTAACCGCGTCCAGCGACGCGGATTCCTCTCGGAAAGTCCCCCGCCAACGCAGTTCGCCCATCGGCTCGACGCCCGCGTCCCGCTCCCGGCAATGGCAGACATCGGCGATGGCGATCAGGGTATCGCCGTCGAACACTAGCGGGATGTAGGGCCGCCACCAGACCGGAATGCCGAGCGTCTGATACAGCTTTTTCAAGGAACGGGTATGACTGTCGGCGGGTCTGCGACAGCTCAATCCGGTCAGACCGAAGCGCACCTTCAGCGTCTTCTGCCCGGACTCGGCGACTTTCCCGCCCGAGACACCATCCCCTTTGATCACTGGATGCCATTCCAGCCGGCCCAGACCGGACGGCAGTTCCAAGCTCGTCGTCTCCTCGCCGACAGACCAGTTGATGACGCTGGCCGGTGACGGCGGAACGGGCAACGGCGGCAGGGCGAACAGATCCCGGCGGTAACGTCGGATCTCGCAACCGGACCAGGCGATCAGCGGATTGGCGTCCGCGCGGGCCGTCAGAACTTCATCCAGGATGCGGCCAAGATGCCGGGTGTCCGGCACGACAAAACCGCGCCGTCGGATCCACAACCGCAGGACCGCCTTCTGAAGCACGCGGTCGATGCGCGCAAGGCTGGGGATATCGAGAGTGCCGAAATGCGCGCCGCCGAGACCGTCCAGAGTTTGGGCGGCGAGTCGGTCGGTCAGATGGGCGGCCTCGGCGCAATGGCTGGCGCTGCGCGTGAATGTCGTCGCGAGCGCCGGCCAACGTTCGTGCAGGACGGGCAACACCCGATGCCGGAGATAATTGCGATCCAGCGACGTGACGCGATTGCTGGGGTCGTCGAGCCAGTCGAGCCCCTGAGTCTCGGCATAGGCAGCCAGCGTCTCCCGCGTCGCATCGAGCAGCGGACGGACCAGACGGCCGGGGCCACAGGGCATCTCGAAGGGCATGGCGGCCAGACCCTGAACGCCGCTCCCGCGCAGCAGCGCAAGCAGCAGAGTCTCAGCCTGGTCGTCGCGGTGGTGGGCGGTCAGCAGCAGATCGTCGGGGCCGAGCAGGCTGGAGAAGGCACGATAGCGCGCCTCGCGGGCGACGGCCTCGATGCTCTCGCCGGGACGCGGTTGCAGATGCAGGTGCCGGATGGTCAGAGGGATGGCCAGGGCGGCACAGCGGAATTGACAATGAGCAGCCCAGGCGGCCGAGTCCGGATGGAGTCCGTGATCGAGATGGACGGCCTGCAACGTGCCGGGAAGACGCTCGCGGATGCTCGCGGCAGCGGACAGGAGCACGCTGGAATCCAGGCCGCCGCTGAAGGCGATCCAGCAGCGGGAGACGTTTCGGAAGGGGGCAAGCAGCGCCGCCAGGTGGCTTGGATCGAAGGGGGGCATACTGCTTAAAGTTGGCAGTTGGCAGTTGGCAGCGGTTGGAACGGCGACAGCGGGTTACCAAATCAATGGCGCGGACGCAGGGCAATCCCGAAACCTTACCACTCCTTCGGCGTGAAACGGTCGTCGTTGCGAATAAGAATGGTGTCCCCGCTTTGGGCCAGCACGAAGAGACCTTGGCGGTAGGCGTAGCGCGCGACATCATCGGGCAGCACCATCGCCGCGACCGCACCCAGCAGCCGATAGCCGGCGTACTGCGGAAACAGACGCTTGAACTTCGCCAACCGCGCCAGATGTTCCTGCACGTCCTCCAGGGTCAGACGGCTTTTACACTCCACGCCAATGGCGGTTTGCGCGTTGGTGATCAGCAGATCGACCTCGATGCCTTCCTCGCCGTCCAGATTGACCGCAGTGACATCGCGCATCACCTGATGCACCTCCAGTCCGCGGCTGCGAAACAGGCGTACCACCGCCGGACGTACCATCTCTTCGACGAATTCGCCCAGCCGGTTGCTCCAGCCACCAAAGGTCTTGCTCAGTTCCCTGACCAACCGGTCGGTTTCCTGAATCTTGCGGTCGGTTTCCTGAAACTTTCGATCTGTCTCCTGAAACTTTCGATCCGTGTCCTGAAACTTCCGATCCGTGTCCTGAAACTTCCGGTCGGTTTCCTGAAACTTTCGATCCGTCTCCTGAAACTTCCGCTCGGTTTCCTGAAACATCCGCTTCGTCTCCTGGGAGATTCGTTGGGTCTCTTTCTGCGCTTCCGCAACCTCCCGAAACAACTCCAGGATCTCTTCGTAACTGATCGCCATGCCGTCACCTCGTGCTATTCGGCTAAACCGCGCCTTTGTCGACAACGTCCAGTCATGCCTCCTTGAACCGCCCGTACCCCATTAGCCGCTTGTAGCGCGCCGCGATCAGCGTCTCCGGCGGGATTCCGGTGAGCGCGTCCAGGCGTTCCACCAAGACGGCCTTGAGCGATTTGGCGACCGCGTCCGGGTCGCGGTGGGCACCGCCGAGCGGTTCCTTGATAACCTGGTCGACCAGCCCCTGTTCCAGCAATTTGTCGGAAGTGATCGCCATCGCCTCGGCGGCGAGTTGGGCCTTGTCGGCGCTTTTCCAGAGGATGGAGGCGCAGCCCTCCGGGGAGATCACCGAATAGGTGCTGAACTGCAACATCCCCAGCCAGTCGCCCACGCCGATCGCGAGCGCGCCGCCCGAACCGCCCTCCCCGACCACGGTGCAGAGGATCGGGGTACGCAACCGCGACATCTCGCGCAGGTTACGGGCGATCGCCTCGCTCTGACCCCGCTCTTCCGCGCCGACACCCGGATAGGCGCCGGGGGTGTCGATGAAGGTGAGGATCGGCAGCCCGAACCGCTCGGCCATCTCCATCAGGCGCAACGCCTTGCGATAACCCTCGGGGCGCGGCATGCCGAAGTTGCGCAGGATCTTTTCCTTGGTATCCCGGCCCTTTTGATGTCCGATGACCATGACCGGCCGACCGTCGATGCGGGCCAACCCGCCGACGATGGCGCGGTCGTCGGCAAAGGCCCGATCGCCGTGGAGTTCATGGAAGTCGTCGAACAGCCGTCGCGCGTAGTCAAGCAGATAGGGCCTCTGCGGGTGGCGCGATAACTGCGAGATTTGCCAGGGGGTCAGCGCGGAGAAGATCGATTCGGTGAGCGCCACGCACTTGGTATGGAGTCGCTCGATCTCTTCCTGGATGTTGAGTTCGTTATCGTGACCCACCAGACGCAGCTCTTCGATCTTCGCCTCAAGCTCGGCAATGGGTTGTTCAAAATCGAGAAAATTCAAATTCAGGTCCATAACACCTACATCGTTGTTGTTTTATGGCTGCAATGAGCCTGAAATCAAGCATCGCCGCGCGTTAGCGCGGTTTGTCTCCCTCAAGCAGCGCCATGAGGCGTGCAAGTTCGGTCTCCGCGCGCTCGGCACGCTCTCTTTCGGTCCTGGCCAAAGCCTGTTGCGCTTGGGCGAAACGGCGTTGTTCCTCGGCCAGTCGCGTCTGTTCTTGCGCCAGTCGCGTCTGTTCTTGCGCCAGTTGCGTCTGGGTTTCGGCACGCTGGAGCGCGTTCTCGGCGGCATTCCAGGCCGCCTCGGCATGGGTTGGCAACGGTACGCCATCGGGCATCGCCCAGCGCAGCCAGGTACCCTCGATGCCGAGATAGTCGCCCTGCCACAGAACCAGCGTCAGACCCAGCAGCGGGCTGTGGAGACGATCCTGCCCATCGCGCTCGATCGGCTGGTAGACGCCATCGGTCAGTTGAAACCCGGCGCGGTCTTCCGGATTGAAAGGATCGAACCAGAAATACTCGGGCACCCGCATCCGGTCCTGATAGATCTGTTTCTTCTCGCCTTTATCGCTGGCCGCCGTGCTCCGCGAAAGCAATTCGATGACCACGTCCGGCGCCTTGCCCTGCTCCCACACCACCCAGCTCTTGCGTTCGCCGCGCGGCACGCCGAGGACGACAAAGACATCCGGCCCCCGAAAATGCCGACCCCGCGTCTGCTCCAGGCTGAAATAGACGAACATGTTGCCGTTCGTGTAGCCCTCGCCCTTTTCCTGCAACCAGAGATCGAGCGCATCGATCAGGAGATCCATCTGCCACTTGTGCCGTTGCGTCTCCATGGGTTCTCCATCGTCACAAGGGAGTTCATCCTGTGTGGGCGGAACCGGCGGCATCCCCTCCGGCGGATCGCCCACCGGCCAGTCGGGATCTGAAAACAGCGGTTGGGCCATCGACATGGGCGCTTTCCTCAAGTGGCTTGCGGTGCGTCGGCGAACGTTGCAATCTAGCGCAGCCCAGGCTCCGAGTACAGTTCGGCGCAACCCGCCAAGAGCGAGAACCGACTGACATCGAAATCCGCGTCAACCCATCAAGCGCATCCACCAGACAGTCGCCTGGAGGCGGACCTGCTCGACCGCATCCTGGATCATGCCTGGTACCGCGTCCAGATCCACGGGCATTTCCAGACTGATCCGGCCCGACCAGGAATCGGCTGGCGGCGAGACCCATGCCAGCGCCAGGACCGTTGCCAGCATGGCCAGGCTGCTCCAGGGATTGTTGAGACTGAAAGGCTTGAGCGCCGTCCCGAAGGAGCGTTTCAGACGGGCGTTAAAGAGATCGACACTGTAGATCTCGTCCAGGCTCAAATGGGTTAGATAGCCGATGCCCACCATCAGACCCGCAAGCCAGGCCGGTTCGGGCGGCAGTCGCCACAACCAGGAGGCGAGATTGACGGTCGCGAGCGTCACGGCCGCGATCGCGAGCCAGGAATGCCAGATGCCGCGGTGCACCGTGAGACGGGAAAAAATCTCGAAGAAGCCATAGCGCACGCACAGATACACGCCACCCCAGATCAAGGTCAGCTCCAGCGGCGGAAAGCGGTCGATCAGGGGCAATGTCATGACGAAGGCCAATCCGGCGCCGAGCACGCTAAAGAGTGCATTGACCGGCTTGGATCGAGCCGAGTCGATATCCGGCAGCATGCTGCCGACGACGCCGAGCACGAAATACGGCAGCGCCTGGTCGTCCTGAATCAGACCGGTCGTGTGCAAGCCAAGGGTGACAGCGGCACTCACGACGATGCCGACATTCAGATGTGTTTGGAAATTGGCCATTGCTGGAAATTCAGTCGTCAGGTATCAGCATTCGTCCGGGCACGGGCATTGAGCAGTTTAACCTGTTCGCGTTTTACGGACGTGTTTGCAGTCGTGGGATCGCAAACCGTGACTTGCCGCGAAAATCGCCTACAACTGAACCGCGAGGAATGCTGAAGACTCGATATCTGCCAACTGCCAACTGACAACTGACAACTGACAACTGACAACCCCGCTTTCTAGGACGAACGACGAATTGCGCGGATAATGCAACGCCAACTCCTTCCCCTGAGGTTCAGTTTCATGCCACGGCCATCCTTGACCATCGCACTCGTTCAGCAGTCCGACCAGGGCAGCACCGCGGCGAATCTGGACGATTGCGAAACCTCCATCCGCACGGCGGCGATTCGCGGCTGCGGACTGATTCTGCTCCAGGAACTCCATAACGATCCCTATTTCTGCCAGACCGAGGATCCGGCGGTCTTCGATCTTGCCGAGCCGATCCCCGGTCCGACCACCGAGCGTCTGAGCGCGCTGGCGCGCGAGTTGGAACTCGTGATCGTCGGTTCGCTGTTCGAGCGCCGCGCCCCTGGGCTCTATCACAACACGGCGGTGGTGCTGGACTCGGACGGTTCGTTGGCGGGCATCTATCGCAAGATGCACATCCCGGACGATCCAGGTTATTACGAAAAGTACTATTTCACGCCGGGCGATCTGGGTTTCAATCCGGTCGATACCGCCGTCGGGCGCCTGGGCGTGCTGGTCTGCTGGGATCAATGGTTTCCGGAGGCGGCCCGCGCCATGGCGCTGTCGGGCGCGCAACTGCTGCTCTATCCCACCGCGATCGGCTGGGATCCGAACGATCCGCCAGCGGAGCAGGCCCGGCAGCTCGATGCCTGGATGACGATCCAGCGTAGCCACGCGATCGCCAACGGCCTCCCGGTCGCGGCCTGTAACCGGGTAGGCTTCGAAGCCGACCCCAGCGGCATCAGCGCCGGCGCTCGCTTCTGGGGGCATTCGTTCGTCTGCGGACCGCAGGGCGAAATTCTTGCGCAAGCGGACGATCAGGCCCCCAAGCTGCTGATCGTCAAGGTCGATCTGTCACGCACAGAACAGGTTCGGCGCGTCTGGCCCTTTCTGCGCGATCGGCGCATCGACGCCTATACCGACCTTAATCTACGTTACCGCGATTGAGCATTCCTCGGGAATGCTCAATGGGGTTTTTTATTGGGGTTCGATCCCATTTTCCACTAGCCATTAAAATTGACCGTCCCGGAGGACAGCCATGAGCAGCACCACGACCGCCACAGACGAGGCCAGACTTCAGATGCGCTCGATCATTCAGCGCATCGCGACCGGCCCCGAGCTGTCCAAGGACATCTCGATGGAAGAGGCGCGCATTGGCATGCGCGCGATCCTCGACAACGCGGTCGATCCGGTCCAGGCCGGCATCTTCTTCATCGCGCTGCGTATGAAGCGCGAGACCGACGAGGAGTTCAAGGGCATCCTGGACGCGATCCGCGAGGTCACCGGCCATGTGGTGGCGGAGGTGGATGACGTGGTCGATATCGCCGACCCTTACGATGGCTACAATCGCTGTCTGCCCGCCGCGCCTTTCCTGATGCCGCTGCTCGCCGAATATGGCGTGGCGGCGATCAGCCAGGGCGCGCATGCCGTGGGGCCGAAATTCGGCGTCACCCATCGGCATATCCTGGAGGCCGCCGGCGCGCCGGTGGATCTGAGCCCGGTGGAAGCCGCCGACCGGCTGGCCGATCCGACGCTCGGCTGGAGCTATGTCGATCAGCGCGCCTTCTGCGCCCCGCTGCACAATCTGGTCGACCTGCGTTCGGCCATCGTCAAACGTCAGGCGGTGACGACGGTGGAAGTCATGGCCCGCCCGATTCACGGTCGCAAGCATACGCATCTGGTCACGGGCTATGTCCATAAGCCCTATCCGCGCATCTATGCCCTGCTCGCCCGTCATGCCGGATTCGACTCGGCCCTGCTGGTGCGCGGCGTCGAGGGCGGCGTGATTCCCTCGCTGCGGCAGAAAGGCACCTGCTTCAACTATCAGCATCACTCCGAGGAACAATCCTTCGAGATCGACCCCGCCGAACTCGGGATCGCGCAGTCGGTCCGCGCCGTTCCGCTCCCCGAGGATCTGCCCCAGACCACCCGCCCTGGCGACGAGATCGCCGTTGCCGTGGATGTCCCGGCCACTGCCCGCGCCGCCGCCGAGGCGGGCATGGCGGCGCTCAATGGCGCCCAGGGGCCGACCTACGACAGTCTGGTGTTCTCCGGCGCGCTAATCCTCTGGCACCTGGGACGCGAGGCATCGCTCGCGGTCGCCGCCGACCGGCTGCGCGACATTCTGGACTCCGGCAAGGCCACGCAACGGGTGCGTTGATCATGGACCAGCCATTCGTTGCCGTCGCCGCCACGGACGCCATTGCGCCCGGAAAATTCGTCAAGGTCCTGGTCGATGAGCGGCCTTACATCGTCGCCAATGTGGACGGACACTTTTATGCCGTCGAGGACAATTGCAGCCATGAGGACTATCCGCTGTCCTATGGCTGTCTGGACGGCGACCGCATCAAGTGTTCGCTCCACGGGAGCCGTTTCAGCCTGGCGACTGGCGCGCCGCTCGACGAGCCTGCGGACGAACCGATCCGCACCTATCGATTGGCGGTCGCCGAGGGTCAGGTGTGGCTCGATCTATCGAGTCCGGCGGAGATTGGATGATTGGCGGATCTTGACTACAGTTAAATCAGGAGTTTCCCCTCGAACGGCGGGCGCCGTTCGCACGCGGAGACCCTCGTGAGTCGATAGCGGGAGGTTTCCTAATGAAGACCTGGATGCTCGTGGCAAGCGATGCACGCGCGCGCCTGTTCGAGGTTGCCAACCGGAACGCAACCCTGAATGAGGTGCTGGATCTGGTGAACCCGGAAAACCGGCTGCAAGGCAAGGATCTCAAGACCGACAAGCCTGGACGGGCGTTCGACTCGCTGGGCGGACACCGGCATGCCACCCAGACGCCGGTGGATCCGAAGGAGCAGAGTTCCATCCGCTTCGCCAAGCGGGTGGTCGACGAACTGGAGTCCCGCCTCCACGAGAACCGCTTCGAGGCGCTGAACGTGGTGGCTTCGCCGCATTTTCTCGGTCTGCTGCGCGGGCAGATGAGCGATGCGTTAATGCGCGCGGTGAAGGAAGAAGTGGCGAAGGATCTCACGCTCGAGGATGCGGCGTCACTGCAGGTGCGTGTCGCGCAACTGTTCTGATCACGGGGATTGCCGAGTCGCATTCGGCAATCCTCGGGGCAACACCCTCCGGGCAATCATCCCCGCGGACTGTAGTGGCGCGTGAGCCAGGCGGTCAGTCCTTCCAGACCGGGAAAGAACACCCGCTCAGTGACGTTCGACTGGTCGAGCTTATCGCGGATTTCCCATTTCAACTCGGCGGGGATGACGATCCGCATCCAGATATCCGGATAGTCGGCCAGCCAGCGATCGATGGCCAGCGTTGGGTCCGAACTCATCGAGAAAAACGCGAACTGATTGACGATGCGGTCGTCAATGGACGGCGGCTCGAAAAACAGCGTGAAGGGCTCGTCGCGGAGCTGATCCAGTTCGGCCAGAGTCTTGACGCTCTCGGAGAGCATCTCGACGGTGAAGACGTTGGCCCCCTCGTATTCGAGCCGCGAACGCAGCAGATCCGGGGCCATGCGATGGGCGGCAATATAGTTGACGCCCCAGATAGCGCCGTCCCGGTCGAACTTCTCGATATTGGACGTGGCGAAGTGCAGCGCGGCGAAGGGCGAATAGGTCCAGTCCAGCAGCCGGGTCGGCAGACCATAATGCTGGGCGACCGAGAGCCAGTGCCAGACCGAATCGCGCTCCACCACCCGCCGATGGGCATACTTGCGGAAATTGCGCAGCAGATGTCGTTCCAGTTGCGCATACTCGCCGCCGAGACGCATCAGGGTCGTCTCCAGCGGATAATTCGCGTCGGACAGGCCACGGAAGGCATAGCGCGAACGATAACGGCCAATCTCCGGCACCCAGGAATCGGCGAAGAGCACATCCTGGATTTCAGCCCAGGACGTGACCCGGATCGGATTCATGACGACGCTGCCAAACCGGTTTACAGCGCCCGTTTTTCCCCATTGAGATCGAATGCAAGTTCGCCATTCTCCACGCGGACGCGAACCGCGCCGCCGCCAACCAGTTCGCCGAACAGCAATTCGTTGGCGAGCGGTTTCTTGATGTGGTTCTGAATGACGCGGGCCATGGGGCGCGCGCCCATCTTGGGGTCATAGCCCTTCTCGGCAATCCAGCGACGGGCTTCGGCATCGACGATCAGGCTGACCTTTTTCTCTTCCAGTTGCTGTTCCAGCTCGAAGACGAACTTATCGACCACGCTGCGGATGGTTTCTTCGCCCAGCGAGCCGAACTGCACGACGGCGTCGAGTCGGTTGCGGAATTCGGGCGAGAAGTAGCGCTTGAGGGCCTCCAGACCGTCGGTCGAGTGATCCTGTTCGGTGAAGCCAATGGAGCGGCGCGCGGTCTCCTCGGCACCGGCGTTGGTGGTCATGACAAGCACGACGCTGCGGAAATCCGCCTTGCGCCCGTTGTTATCGGTGAGCGTACCGTGATCCATCACCTGCAACAGCAAATTGAAGACATCAGGGTGGGCCTTTTCGATCTCGTCGAGCAAGAGCACCGAATGCGGATGCTTGTTGATCTGCTCGGTCAGCAGCCCGCCCTGATCGAAGCCGACATAGCCGGGCGGCGCGCCGATCAGACGCGAAACCGTGTGCCGCTCCATGTACTCGGACATATCGAAACGCAGCAGTTCCATCCCGAGAATGCGGGCTAGCTGGCGCGTGACCTCGGTCTTGCCGACGCCGGTGGGTCCGGTGAAGAGGAATGAACCGATGGGCTTGCCCTCGTTGCCCAGCCCCGAGCGATTCATGCGGATCGCCGAGGTCAGGGCATCGATGGCCGGATCCTGACCATAGACCACCATCTTGAGATCGCGATCCAGGTTCTTGAGCGATTCGGTATCGGACACCGAGACGCGCTTGGACGGAATCCGCGCCATCTTGGCGACGATGGCCTCGACATCCGCCACGTCGATGCGTTTCTTGCGCTTAGCCGGGCTTTTCAGTTGCACATGGGCGCCGGCCTCGTCGATCACGTCGATCGCCTTATCGGGCAGATGCCGATCGTTGATATAGCGGCTGGACAGCTCGGCGGCGGCGCGCAGAGCCGGATTGGTATAGGTGACCTGATGGTGATCCTCGAAGCGCGACTTGAGCCCCTTGAGAATCTCGAAGGTCTCCTCGATCGAAGGCTCGTCCACATCGATCTTCTGAAAGCGCCGCGCGAGCGCCCGGTCTTTCTCGAAGATGCCGCGATATTCCTGATAGGTGGTCGAGCCGATGCAACGCAGATCGCCGGAGGCCAGCACCGGTTTGATCAGATTCGAGGCGTCCATGACCCCACCCGAGGCCGATCCGGCGCCGATGATGGTGTGGATTTCGTCGATAAAGAGGATGGCGTGCGGCTGGCGCTTGAGTTGCGCAAGCACCGCTTTCAGGCGTTTCTCGAAGTCGCCGCGATATTTGGTGCCAGCGACCAGACCGCCGAGATCCAGCGCATAGATCACGGCATTGTTCAGGATTTCGGGAACCTCGCCATCGACGATCTTCTTGGCCAGACCCTCGGCGATCGCGGTCTTGCCCACGCCGGCCTCGCCCACGAACAAGGGATTGTTCTTGCGCCGACGGCAGAGAATCTGAATGGTGCGCTCCACCTCTGGGCCGCGGCCGATCAGCGGATCGATCCGACCCTGGCGCGCTAGTTCGTTCAGGTTGGAGGCAAAACTTTCGAGCGGGCTGGAGCCTTCTTTTTCCTCGCCGCGCACCTCATCCGATTCGCCCGGCGCATCGTCTTCCTGATTCTCGCCCGGCACCTTGGAAATGCCGTGCGAGATGTAATTGACGACGTCGAGCCGGGTGACATCCTGCTGATTGAGAAAATACACGGCTTGGGAGTCCTGTTCGCTGAAGAGCGCGACCAGGACATTCGCCCCCGTCACCTCCTTCTTGCCGGCGGACTGAACATGGAACACGGCGCGCTGGAGCACCCGCTGAAAACCGAGCGTAGGCTGAGTATCGCGCTCTTCCTTCGCGGGGATCAGCGGCGTGGTCTCCTCGATGAAAGCAGAAATCTCGCGGCGCAGACGATCCGCGTCCAGTCCGCAGGCCCGCAGCACCTTGGCGGCCGTCGGATTGTCCAGCAGCGACAGCAGCATGTGTTCCACGGTCATGTATTCGTGGTGTTTGGCGCGCGCCTCCTTGAAGGCCCGGTTCAGTGTAAATTCGAGTTCTTTGCTCAGCATCGGCCTGTTCCAAGCGGGGGGTTTAGGAAACCATAACACTGTGCCGCACTGCGGTCTTCAAACAGCGCCTACGCCTCTTCCATTGTACACATCAGCGGATGCTGATTGCTGCGCGCGTAATCGTTCACCTGCGCGACCTTGGTCTCGGCGATCTCCTTGGTGAAGACGCCACAGACGCCAACGCCGCGGGTATGCACATGGAGCATGACCTGGGTCGCTTTCTCGCGGTTCATCCCGAAAAAAATCTCCAGCACGAGCACCACGAACTCCATCGGGGTGTAATCGTCGTTCAGTAGCAGGACTTTGAACAAGGGCGGACGCCGTAATTTGGGTTTGGCCTCTTGGACGGTCAGCCCGGATTCGCGTTCGTCTCCTGGTAGTTCGTCACTCATGATCTCGAATTCTAGTCAAAAAATGATCGTCCGCGATGCGCATCCATCGGTTCGCGTGACGAAAGTCGGGATTGGCGAGAATCCGTGCGCCCACCTGCGCCATTGTTCTGCACTCCGTTGTGAAACCGCGGAAAGCGGATCCAGCCGCAGAGCCGGTTTGACCAGCGAAATCAACTCACTATACTACTGAATTGTGGTGCCGATCGCCGGATTCAAGGTACGGTATCAGACAACAATAATGACCGCCAACCAAAGACCCGCAATCCTTAGGAGGAGTGCACCAATGATTACCGGTGTCGTCAAATGGTTCAATAACGCCAAAGGCTATGGTTTCGTGCAACCCGAAGGACGCGACGAGGACGTTTTCGTGCACTTTTCGTCTATAGACATGGATGGTTACAAGACCTTGCGAGAGGGACAACGGGTCGAGTTCGAGTTGAGTCAGGGACCCAAGGGACTCCATGCGGCCAATGTTCATCAGGTCAGTTGATGGTTTTCAATAACCTTTAAAAACATGATCTTCACTGTTTCGTAAACTGACTTGCGTCCAAGCCAATGGCATGGACGCAAGTTGTCATTGCCGCTTCCCGGCACGCGCTTCGCGTTGGAATCCGCCTACATTTTGCCGATCACCGCCGCGCCAAAGCCCGAGCAACTCAGCTTGGTCGCGCCGTCCATCAGCCGATCCAAATCATAGGTCACGGTCTTGGCCGCGATCGCCCCCTCCACGCCCTTGATGATCAGATCGGCCGCCTCGACCCACCCCATGTGACGCAGCATCATCTCGGCCGAGAGGATGAGCGAACTGGGGTTGACCTGATCCTTGCCGGCGTACTTGGGCGCGGTGCCGTGCGTCGCCTCGAACATCGCCACCGAATCGGACAGATTCGCGCCGGGCGCCATGCCGATCCCGCCGACCTGAGCCGCCAGCGCGTCGGAGATATAGTCGCCGTTCAGATTCAGGGTCGCGATCACGGAATAGTCCTTCGGGCGCAGCAGGATCTGTTGCAGGAAGGCATCGGCGATCACGTCCTTGACGACGATCTCGGTTCCGGTTTTCGGGTTCTTGAAGCCGCACCAGGGACCGCCATCAATCTCCACCGCGCCGAATTCCGCCTTGGCCAGATCATAGCCCCACTGCTTGAAGGCACCCTCGGTGAACTTCATGATGTTGCCCTTGTGCACCAGGGTCAGCGACGGGCGGTCATTGTCGATAACATATTGGAGCGCCTTGCGCACCAGACGTTCCGTGCCCTCGCGCGAGACCGGCTTGATACCGATCCCGGATGTCTCTGGGAAGCGGATCTTGGTCACGCCCATCTCGTTGCGGAGAAAATCGATGACCTTCCGCGCCTCGGGCGTCCCTTCCTGCCACTCGATACCCGCGTAGATGTCTTCCGAATTCTCGCGGAAGATCACCATATCGGTATGCTCGGGCGCCTTCAAAGGGCTCGGCGTACCGGTGAAATAGCGCACTGGGCGCAGACAAACATAGAGATCCAGTTGCTGACGCAGGGTGACGTTGAGCGAGCGAATGCCGCCGCCGACCGGCGTCGTCAATGGCCCCTTGATTGAGACGACAAAATCCTTGACCGCCGCGAGCGTCTCCTCGGGCAGCCAGACATCCTCGCCATAGGTGCGAGTTGACTTCTCGCCGGCATAGATCTCCATCCATTGGATCTGGCGCGAGCCGCCATAGGCTTTCGCCACTGCCGCATCGACCACCGAGCACATGACCGGCGTGATGTCGATGCCGATGCCGTCGCCTTCGATATAGGGAATGATTGGCTGATTGGGGACGTTCAGCGACAGGTCGGCGTTAACCTGGATCTTCTCGCCGGTTGCCGGAATCTGGATTTTTTCGTAGGCCATGGATGCTGTTCTCTTGGATCTTTAGGGGGATCGCCACAAAAACGTCATCCTACCACCGAGCCCAAGCGTTGCGCAGACCGAAGACGCCGTGTTTCGCGCGTCTTCAGACGTTTTTGAAGAAGATGCAGATGCACAATCTCGCCGATCTCACGCTCGCTCGGGCGACGATTCAGGACTGGCTCTCGCAATCGGCGGGTTGAGTTGCGCTCGGTGGATCGATGCATCGTATACTGTTTTCAATCACGGTCGTGCCGGAGCGAAACGCTGTCAGCCGGAGCGGCGTTGCGATGAGGCCTTCGTCAGCGACGGTCGGTTTTTAACGTGGCGTATCGGCGGATCCCCGATGCCTGGAGGTTGCTTCATGAATCCCCTGTCCCGTATCGATCCCGATGCCTGAGCCAATCACGATCCGATATTGCACATTGTCATGTTGACAGTGTGTGAATTTCTCCCCGGCCAACGCTGGCTGAGCGAAACCCAAGGCGAACTGGGCCTTGGCCTGGTCGAGGCGGTCGATGGTCGCCACGTTCGGATGGCCTATCCGGCGACGGGCGAAACTCGTCTGTACGCGATGCGCGAGGCCCCGCTGGCGCGGGTCGAACTGGCCCCCGGCGAGCGGATCCGCGATCGCGCCGGACAGGCGCTCCGGGTGTTGGAGACCCGGTTGCGCGACGGTCTGCTCATCTATCGCTGCGAGACGCCGGACGGAAGCGTCCGCGTACTCCCGGAGTCCGAGCTGGATGATCGTCTGCATCTCAACCGGCCCCGGCAGCGTCTGCTGTCCGCCCGGTTCGACGGCGATCAATGGTTCACGCTGCGCTACCGGACTTGGTTGCAGGGGATGCGGGAGGCCGATTCGCCGATCCTGGGTCTGCTCGGCGCGCGGGTCGCCCTGATTCCGCATCAGCTCGCGCTCGCGGCGGAGGTGGCCGGGCGCGATGCGCCGCGTGTGCTGCTGGCTGACGAGGTGGGACTCGGCAAGACCATCGAAGCCGGGCTGATCCTGCACCGGATGCTGCTCACCGGACGGGCGCGGCGGGTTTTGATCGTCACGCCCGAGCCGCTGCTGCATCAGTGGCTGGTGGAGATGCGGCGGCGGTTCAATCTGCGTTTCGCGCTGTTCGACCGCGCGCGTTTCGAGGCCATCGCCGAATCCAATCCCTTTCAGGCCGAGCAACAGGTGCTCTGTAGTCTGGATCTGCTGGTCTCGCGGCCGGACGCGGGGCGCGCCGTGCTGGACGGGCAGTGGGATCTGCTGGTGGTCGACGAGGCCCATCATCTGACCTGGTCCGAGTCGGGCGCCAGCCCGGAATACGCGCTGGTCGCCTCCCTGGCCGCGCGCACGCCCGGCGTGCTGCTGTTGACCGCCACCCCCGAGCAGTTGGGGCGGGCCGGTCATTTCGGGCGTCTGCGTCTGCTCGATCCGGCGCGCTTTCACGATGATGCGGCGTTCCTGGACGAGGAAGCGCGCTATGCGCCGGTCGCCGATCTGGCCGCGCGGCTGCTGGATGGCGCGGACCTGAGCGAAGCCGACCGGATGCTGTTGCGCGCGTTGCCAGGCGATCTCGACGGACTGAGCCGGGAGGCGCTCATCGAACAGTTGGTGGACCGGCACGGCACCGGTCGGGTGCTGTTCCGCAACACCCGCGCCGCCATCCGTGGTTTTCCGGAACGCCGGCTGTTGTCGTATTCCCTGCCCGAGCCGGACGCCTATCGCGCGCTGACGGCGGATGCCGTGACGCGACTCACGCCCGAGCACGCGCGCGGCGCCGACTGGGTCGAGTTCGATCCGCGCATCGACTGGCTGGTCGCCACCCTGCGCGCGCGGCGTCCGGCCAAGATGCTGCTCATCTGCGCCCACGCCCGGACCGTGCTGGAGCTGCGCGAGGCGCTGCTGCGACGCGCCGGCATCCACGCGGCGATCTTCCACGAAGGCATGGAGATCGTCGAGCGCGATCGGGCCGCGGCCTATTTCGCCGCCGCCGAGGATGGCACCCAAATTCTGCTGTGCTCCGAGATCGGCAGCGAGGGGCGGAATTTTCAGTTCGTGCATCATCTGGTGCTGTTCGATCTGCCCCTGGAACCGGATCTACTGGAACAGCGCATCGGTCGACTCGACCGCATCGGTCAGACCGAGACCATCCGTATCCATGTCCCGGTGCTGACCGGCGGCCCCGGCGAGGTGCTGTTTCGCTGGTACGCCGAGGGATTGGGTGCCTTCGACACCATCTGCCCGGCCGCGCCGGCCGTCTTCGCCCAACGGCGCGCGTCGCTCCTGGCCGCGCTGGAGGAGCCGGCGGGGACCGATGCGCTGCTCGAAGAGGCCCGTCGTCTCACCGCCCGGATCAACGCGGATCTATCCGCCGGGCGGGATCGTCTGCTGGAACTGCATTCGCATCGCCCCGCCCTCTCCGCCGCGCTGGTGGAAGCCATCGAGTCGGTGGACGCAAGCGGGGATGCCGCCGAGTATCTGCGGCGCTTCTGGGACGCCTTCGGAGTCGAGCATGAGCCCGGCCCCGGCGGTTCTGCGGTGGTGCGTCCCGGTCTTCACATGCTGCACGAAACCTATCCCTGTCTGCCGGAAGAGGGGCTCACGGCGACCTTCGCGCGCGCCGATGCCCTCGCCCACGAGGATCGCGAATTCCTGACCTGGGAACACCCCATGGCGCGCGCGACCATGGAATTGCTGACCGCCTCGGATCTGGGCGCCGCCGCCATGACCCTGGTGCGCGACGGGCATGGCAAGTCGCCGACGCTCCTGCTGGAGATGCTCTACGTGGCCGAGTGTCCGGCGCCGCCCGACTTGCAGGTCGGGCGTTTTCTGCCGCCGACGGTGGTGCGTTTGCTGCTGGACGCGGAGGGCAGGGATCGGGCCGGTGAGATCGCGCACGATGCCTTGCAGGGCGAGTGTCTGACCCAGAATCTCAAGCTCGCCCGGTCGGTGGTCCAGTCTCAGGCGTCCCGTCTCGCCACCCTGCTCAAGCGTGGCGAGGAGTTGGCGCACGAGGCGCTCGGGGCGCTGGAGACGGATGCGCTGGCGCGCATGCAGGTCTTGCTCGGCGCGGAACTGGAACGCCTGACCGCCCTGGCGCGGGTCAATCCAACGGTACGCGCGGACGAGATCGAGCGTTTGCGCACACGGCGCGACCGGCTTGGACAGGCACTGACCCGGACGGATCTGCGCCTGGATGCGGTACGGCTGGTAGTGATGGCGTAGAGACAAGGCGTTGCCTTGCCTCTACAACGCGGCCATGAACGCCATCGCCGCCGGTCGGATGGTGGCGGACGGGTTGGGCGGATGGCGACACCACCATGGGTAGGCAATCAACGCAACCATCAGCAGCCAGATTCTTCCGATAACATGTCGATCGTGTTCTTGATGAATGCGCCGGCGCGATAAAGTCCGATCAGGGTTTTGCTGTCGGTGATGGTGCCATCGTGACACCAGTCCAGCGCCTGACCCAGCGGCAGCCAATGGATCTCGATCACCTCGCCAGGCTCGTGGGCCGGCGGTTGAGTGGTGAGCCCGCGCGCGAGCCAGAGATGAATCACCTCGGTGAAGATGCCAGGAGAACTGTGCATCAAACCGAGCTTTGTCCAGTCCGCGGCCAGCAGTCCCGCCTCCTCCAGGAGTTCGCGGCTGACCGTGTCAAAGGGCGATTCCCCCGGATCGATCCGTCCCGCCGGAAGCTCCCACAGCCAACCCTGACTGGCGTGACGGAACTGACGCAGCAGACAGACCCGGTCCTGGTCATCCAATGCCACGGCGGCGGCCCCTCCCGGATGATGTACGATCTCCAGTTCAACCTGATCGCCGTTGGGGAGTTCCACGGTCTCAAGGGCAATCTCGATCACTCGACCTTGATAGATTGGTTCGCGTTTCAGGACTTGGCCTTCGCTCATCGACAGTTCCTCATGATGTTTGGCCCGATAGTAAACCGCGTTTGGCCGGCGATGCGGAGTTTGTGCAACGACGCGAACTCGCATGAACCGATAAAGGTCGTCATGGACGCGGTTTCAGGGATCATCATCGCCGACCACCGCCTCCAGGTCGAGGTTTGAAGCGCCGGTCGGCGATCCCTTGGCGGCCCGCGGATCGCGTCCGATGCTGGCGGCGGTCGACACGGTCATCCGACCGTAACCAGACGTCAATAAACTAGCTCCGGATCGGTTTGTGACGGGCGGCTTCGATTGACGCTGCCACGGCGCGGATGACGGTTCTCTCTCGGCGCCCCGAACGCGGCGCTCAGTCTCCCTTCAGGACCCATGGCTATGGCAACCATTCTTGTCGTCGACGATGAACCGGATATCCGCGAGGTGATCCGTTTCGCACTGGAAAACGCACAGTTCCGAGTCATTGAGGCTGGTCATGCGGACGATGCCCGTAAACTGCTCTCCAACGAAAGCCCGGATCTGATCCTGCTCGACTGGATGCTGCCCGGACGCTCCGGTCTGGAACTCGCTCAGCAGCTTAAACAAAACCCCAAAACGCGGAGCCTGCCGATCATCATGATCAGCGCCCGCGGCGAGGAGGAGGATCGTGTCAAGGGGCTGGATACGGGCGCCGACGACTATATCGCCAAGCCGTTCTCGCCGCGCGAAATGGTCGCCCGCGTCAAGGCAGTGCTACGCCGGACCCGGCCCGGCGAACTGGCCGACGAGATCGAGATCGGCGGTCTGTGCATCGATCATATCAGTCACCGGGTCAGCGTGGACGGACGCGCGGTCGAGGTTGCGCCAACCGAATATCGCCTGCTGCATTTTTTCATGACCCATGCCGATCGTGCCTTCAGCCGCTCGCAGTTGCTCGATCAGGTCTGGGGCGATCAAGTCTACGTGGAGGAGCGCACTGTGGATGTGCATGTTCGCCGCCTACGCAAGGCGCTGGAGATCTCTGGCCATGATCGTCTGCTGCAAACGGTGCGCGGCGTCGGCTACCGGTTTTCGGATAAATCTTGAGCGGTTTGAGCGCCTTGTTGGTCGAGCGGGGGGCGTCCGCGCACCGCACCCTGCTCTTCGAGCTGGGTCTCCTGCTGGTGCCGGTCGGCATTGGCGGCGGGCTTTGGCTGTTCGGTGCGAGTCTTGCGTGGGTCTGGCCGCTTGTCCTCCTTCCGTATGTTCTGCGCCATTTCTACCACCTGACCCGGCTTGCGATTCTGATCCGCCGTCATCATCGGCTGGTTCCCCCCTTTCCGCGCGGGCTATGGGGCGATCTCTATCGCAGCATCGCCCGTTATCAACAGCGTGGGCGCAAGAGCCGCAAGCGGCAAATTCGTTTCTCAAGGCGTTTTCGCGAGGCTGCCAACGCCGTGCCCGATGCGCTGGTCATCCTCGATAAACAACTTCGCGTCGACTGGGCGAATCCGGCGGCGGCCAAGCTCATGAATATCCATTGGCCCGAGGATGACGAGCGTCGCTTCACGGAACTCCTGACGAACCCGGATCTTGAGCAGTTTATCGAGGCGGGCGACTACATGCGCCCTCTGGACATTGCGCCGGCGCACAATCGCGCCATCATGCTCTCGCTGCGAATCACGCCCTTCGGCGAGCGTAAGAAGCAGCGTTTGGTGGTTGGGCGCGACATCACCAAGATCTACCATCTGAACATGATCCGCCGCGATTTCGTGGCCAATGCTTCGCATGAGTTGCGCACGCCCCTGACCGTCATCGCCGGTTTCCTGGAGCCGTTGATCGAGGCGCCGATCACGCCCAACAACCATCGCCGGCCGCTCTCGCTGATGTTCAATCAGACCGAGCGCATGCGCTCGATCATTGAGGATCTGCTCACCCTCTCGCGGCTGGAGATGCACGACAGCCCCGAAGCGCAGACGGTTGTCGATGTGCCGGACGAACTGCATCTGATCCTGCAGGAGGCGCAGGCACTCAGTAATGGCCAGCACCAGTTCGAGACCCGGATCGAGGATGATTTATTCCTGATCGGTCATCGGCCGGAGTTGCGCAGCGCCTTCTCGAATCTCATCTTCAACGCCGTCAGGCATACGCCGCCAGGCAGCCGGATTTCGATTTGCTGGCGTCATGACGTCGAGGGGGCGCTATTTGCGGTCGAGGACGATGGACCTGGGATTGCCCAGGAACATCTGCCGCGTCTCACCGAGCGGTTTTATCGCGTCGATTGCGCCCGCTCGCGCGATTCCGGCGGAACCGGGCTGGGTCTTGCGATTGTCAAGCATGTTCTGAATCGGCACGATGCGCGTCTGTGGATCGCCAGCGAGGTCGGGAAGGGGAGCATTTTTTCCTGTCGCTTTCCGATACATTTATGCGGCCAATCGTTAGCGATCAGCAACACATGCACACCCGTTTCCGAGTGAGAGGAGACGTTCGAGTGGATGGACATCCTGGAGAGCCGCATCGCCAGTGCGCGCGCGCACGCCTGGCGGCCCGGCCGGTGGTGCTGTGCGCGCGGGACACCACCGAGCTGAACTTCCACGGACAGGCCATCGACGCTCTGGAGCGGATCAAGAACCTCCTGCCGGGGCGTCCGGGTTACGTTGGGGCGACCGCACGCGATGATCGGCTGTTTGTTGAAGCCGTGTTGTATCGCGACCGTGCCGGCATGCCTTGAGCGGCTGGCAGGCCTCTGACCTGGTCGGCGCCGATCGCTTGCTGCCCGGCTTGGACGCCGAGGCGTGACTGGCCGACAAGGCGTATGACGCTCAAGCCATTCAGAGCGATTGCCACCCGCGATGACAAGCTGGCCCGCAATTTCCTGGCGGGAGTCCATGTGGCCACGGTCAGCATCCTGCTCACAGGATGGAAGAAGGGCACTACTTGATCTTTCTTCTGGGGCTCATGCGCGCGATGGCCACTGTCACGCCCAGGCCATCGGCACCGCGATGGATTTGCTTAGCCACCAGCAGTTCCCGACCGCCGGCTGCGAGCAGAGCGGCGGCCTCGGCGACGCCGGGCGTACCGACCGCGTTCGCCGTGCGGGACGAGGGGTTCGGAACCTGGACTGCGGCCAGGGTCTCGGCCGGAAAGAGCCGCAGCGGCCAGCCGCGTATGCGGGCCAGCGCCAGGAGCGCCACCTCCTCGGCCTTGCCGGCATGACTGGCGATGCAACACACCTCGACCTCGCCGAGTGGCCGCAAGGCATCGGCGATCGCGGACTCCAGAGCCGTCAGCGAAATCCCGCGCCGACAGCCCAGACCGATGGCAATCTTCAGTCTTTCAACAATCTCTTGATCAGCCATTCGTCGACCCATGCCCATGTCAGAGCTACAACCGCCCCTGTCCGATCCCGCCCCGCGCCAGTGTCCGGCACTCTTCCTGACCGCCTCCGCGTCGGGACAGGGCAAGACGACCCTGGTCGCCGGTCTGGCGCGCCATCACCACCGCCTCGGGCGACGGGTGCGGGTGTTCAAAACCGGACCGGACTTCCTCGACCCCATGATCCTGAGCCGGGCCAGCGCGGCGACGGTCGGGCCGCTCGATCTCTGGATGGTCGGTGAATCCGACTGCCGCCGCAAGCTCTGGGAGGCTGCCGGCGAGGCGGATCTGATCCTGGTCGAGGGCGCGATGGGGTTGTTCGACGGCCTGCCGAGCGGGGCGGATCTGGCCGAGACCTTCGGGATTCCGGTCGCGGCCCTGATCGACGCGCGCGGCATGGGCCAGACCTTCGGCGCGCTCGCGCTTGGCCTGGCAACCTATCGTCCGGCCCTGAGCTTCGCCGGCATCCTGGCGAATCGGGTCGCGAGTCCGCGTCACGAAGCGATGATCCGGGGCGGATTGCCGCCGGGGCTGCGCTACCTGGGGGCTATGCCGCGACTGGCCGAGGCCGAGCTGCCGAGCCGGCATCTGGGGTTGGTTCAGGCGTCGGAGATCGTCGACCTGGAGTCGCGTCTCGACCTGATCGCGGATCGGATCGGCGACACCGCCCTGGCAGAGCTGCCCGCGCCGGTCCGGTTCGCGCCGCCCGCCGAGTGGCCGGTCCTGTCCAGGCCGCTCGCCGGACGACGCATCGCGATCGCGCGCGACGCCGCCTTCTCCTTTCTTTACGAAGACAACCTGCGTCTTCTGGAGGCATTGGGCGCCGAGCTGAGCTTCTTCTCGCCGCTCGCCGACCCCGATGTCAGCGCCGACGCCATCTATCTCCCCGGCGGTTATCCCGAACTCCATCTGCACGCCCTGGCGGCCAACGCCGAGATCAAGAACGCGCTCGCCCGGCATCTCGCCGCGGGCCGTCCGCTCTATGCCGAGTGCGGCGGCATGCTCTATCTGCTCGACCGGCTCACCGACAAAGCGGGACACACGGCGGAGATGGCGGGCCTGCTCCCTGGCCACGGCCAGATGCGTCAGCGTCTGGCCGGTCTCGGCATGCAGTCGTTCGACCTGCCGCCGGGTTGTCTGCGAGGGCATAGCTTTCACCACTCGACCATGGAGACCCCTGTCGAGCCGGTCGCATCCGGTCAACGCCAGAGCGACGGGCGGGCGGGCGAGCCCTTCTACCGCCACGGCACGCTGCGCGCGAGCTATCTGCACCTCTATTTTCCCTCGGCGCCCGCGGCGGCGGCCGCCTTGTTTCTTCCAGACCGCGAGATGCTCGCGCAGGCGCCCGAGACGACACTCGCCCGGCAGGCGAGAGCAATCCGAACGCCCGATAATGCTCGCCGCCAACCGACACCATGACTCACCGACCTCCACTGATCTAGTCGATCATCCGCTCGCGCTGCCTGATCGAGTGATCAGTGGCCCGCAAACCGGACTGCTGCACTGGCGGCGGCCCAACCGCGTCACGCTGAGCAACCTGCTGCACTATCCCACCGCCAGACGGCGGATGCGGTCAACACTGATGGCATGCCATCGGCGTGCCGGTGGATCCGCCGCTGGGGGCGCCCCAAACGGTCATGTCGATCCGGCATAATCGCACCCAGCGGGGCGATCCCGCGGCAGCACTTGGGTGACCATGAAGACCTTCGGATTCAAGATCGTCGAGCGCGATCGCGGGGAGATCGAGCCGGTGGTGAGGCAGGCGCTGGCTCTGGACTGTCCCCTGGAGGTGGGGCTCTATTTCGGCGAGGCGCAGGCCCTCTCGCTGCTGCGGGAGTGCCTGCCTGGGTCCAGTCTGCCGATCATGGCCCATCTGGACCACCGGCGTCTGAGCCTGTATGGCCTGGAGGCGAACGGCGAGGCGCTGTGCGCTCAGCTCGAGCTGGCGGCGGGCCTTGGAGCACGCTATGTGATTACCCATGTCTCGTCGTACCCCATGACGCCCAGGCCGGAGCGCCAGGGCGAGGTTCTGGAGCGGCTCATGACCGGGCTCGCGTTCGCCACCGAGCGATGCCGGGGCATCGGTCTCGCGCTGCACATCGAGAATACCTACCACGGCCTCGACTTCTACCGACGCTTCTTCCAGGAGACGGCTGCCGTGGGGCTCGGGGCGACCCACTTCTGCTTCGATCTCGGCCACGCGAAGATTTGGTCGACCGAGGGGCTGCAGGACTGGCTCGGGTTTCTCACGGAGTTGGACCTGGAGGGGCGGCGTATCCACTGCCATCTGCACGCCAATGCCGGACTGAACGACGATCACCTCTCCTTTCTCGCCGCCGAGCGCAAGGGACTGACCGGAGCCGACGGCTTCACCGGCGCCTGGGACGATTACCAGGCGTTGAACGCCCTGGCGATGGCCCTGCCAGCGGCCTTCAAAGTCTTCGAGGTTCCACCGGCGGAGGCCGTGGAAAACCGCGCTCATGTGCTGGCGCGCCTGGCTGCGGCCCGATCCGCCGGGGCACCACCAGGCGCCTGAGGGGCACGCGTCGGCGGATTCTCATTTTCCCTGAGCGATCTCGGTCAGCATCTGCGCGGCGCGTAACCGATTGGTGCTTGGGCAGGAAACCACGGCGGAGACATCCCATGAGATCGCGGCGATCCCCCAAGCGCTTCGCGAAAGGGCGTCGAGGATTTCTTCACGACCACCGTCGCTGGTCCGTTCGCGCATCTCCGATGCAGACACCGGGGAAACCGATCCGGACCATGGGCGCCTTGAGATCCGGTGTTCCTGGACCTCGGCCTTCAGTGGTGCGTCGAGATCGTCGGCGTGCCCAGACGGCACCACGCGAGGGCTTGACGGAGCGCCGCCACGACCTATGCTTCCTGGATCCCGGAGAGTTGCTCGTTGAGCGAGAGGATGGCGTCCCGATCCGCCTTGGCGAGGGCGCGACCCGGTTCCAGCAGCCAATCGCACCGTTCGAGCAGCGCGCCCGGACTGCCCTTGACGGCGACCAGTCGTTGCTCGTCGGCCCCATGATGAAGCGTGCTGAGCAATGGGCGCCCCTCGGCCCGCTGATGCATCTCCAGGAACGGGTGGGCGCGGCGAACCTCGTCCGGATCCAGGCCGCAGCGACGCACGAGATCGAACAACGCCTGCTCGGTGGGCGAGCCGGTAAGCTGACCCTCGCCCTCGACACCGGCTTCGTTGCAGAGGGCGAGGATCTGGAGCAAGGACCGGAGCCCCTCGCCGTGCGGGGCGCTCCAGTCGTGGCCTATGAGAAGAGTCGCGAGGCCGCCGTCGATCTGGGCGAAATGATGGACGATCTGGTCGCCGAAGTACAAGACGAACTCGTGGAAGAGCGGTTGCGCGCGGCGGCCAGTCAGGCTGAAGAGGTGGTCGAGGCCGGCTCGAGGTCCGGATCGGTGACATGACCCCAAAGGTTCGGCGCGTCCACAAGGCCTCTGGGCGCCTGCGTCTGCGCGTGGCGGAGCGACGCGGGGATCGTCCTTGGCTCAACGCGATTGCCGAGCGCATCGCCGCGATTCCCGGTGGTTTGCAAGCGGCGGCATCGAAGACCATTGCATCAACGACATCGCCGATCTGAAAACTGAGCTGTTCAGGATCGCCGAGCAGCTTCTCCTCAACTCGCCCGTTACCCATCGCCATCCAACCCCAAGGGGAGAGCGCACTCCCCACGAGAACGGTGCGTCTCCCCATCTTTCCACGGAGACCGCACCATGAAACGCCAGCCTCGCGCACGGCGGCTGGAATCTGAAGCCCTTCGACGGAACACTCTACCCGACAGCAATCAGGCGTTGGTCGCCGAAATGACGCCCATTCAGGAAACCGCCGCCAGACGGACCGCCTCGTCCACGTCCACCGAGACCAGCCGCGAGACGCCCGGCTCGTGCATGGTGACCCCCAGCAAATGGTCGGCAATCTCCATCGTCACCTTGTTATGGCTGATGAAGATGAACTGAACTTGCTCCGACATGGCACGGACCAGCTCGCAAAAGCGCACCACGTTAGCATCGTCCAGCGGCGCGTCCACCTCGTCGAGCATGCAGAAGGGCGCCGGATTGAGCTGGAAAATGGCGAACACCAGGGCGACCGCGGTCAGCGCCTTTTCGCCGCCGGAAAGCAGATGAATGGTCGAATTGCGCTTGCCCGGCGGCCGCGCCATGACACTGACCCCGGTCTCTAAAAGATCCTCATCGGTGAGTGTCAGATAGGCTTGTCCGCCGCCAAAGAGACGCGGGAAAATCTCCCTGAATCCCTGATCGACCCGGTCATAGGTTTCCTTGAAACGGTGGCGCGTCTCCCGGTCGATCTTGCGAATCGCCTGCTCCAGCGTCTCCAGCGAGCGCGTAATATCTTCATGCTGAGCATCCAGATACGCCTTGCGCTGCGACTGCTCCTTGAATTCGTCGATCGCGGCCAGATTGATGGCGCCCAGGCGCTGGATGCGCGCGCCGACCTTGGACAGTTCCTCCTGCCACACCGCCTCGCCGTCCTCGGCCGCGCTCGCGGCGCGCGCCGCGTCGTCCATGGACTCCAGCACCGCCGCCGGGACGGCGTCCGACTCGGCAAGCTGTTCCTCCAGGGTCCGCCGCCGCACCAGTCGCTCCTGACGTTCGAGCCGCAGGGCATCCAGGCCGCGCTGATTCGCGTGAACCCCCTGCTCCACCCGCAGACGTTCCTGCTCCAGCCCGCGCACCTCGGCATCGAGCGACTCGCGCCGGTTGCGGGCATCGCCGAGCGCCTGTTCGACCTCGACCCGCAACGCCAGATGTTCGTCGAGCCGTTCGCGTTGTTCGAGCAGCGGTTCGACATCTTCCTCCAGCGCATCCTGCAACTCGTCGCGCCGCTCGCGCAGTTGGGTCTGCTGCTCGTCGGCGCGTGTCAGACTCTGCTGGGTCGCCGCCCGCGCGGCCCGGTTGGATTCGACGCTGACCCGCAGCCCCTGGCTCCGATCGCGGCAGGCGCGCTCGCGCTCGCGCCCCTGGGCGACCGCCGAGCGCAAACGGTCGCGCTCTTGCACCATGGAGTCGCGCCGCTCGGCCAGCGCATCCATCTCGGTCAGGTGTTCGTGAAGACGCTCGCGCGTCTCTTCCATCTCGGCGATGGCGTCGGCGGTCTGCCGATCGAGTTCCAGCCGTTCGTCGGCCAGCGCCCGCAGACGTTCCTGCTGATGCTCGCGACGGGTGCGCGCGCTGCTGAGTTCGGCCCGCAGACTGGATAATTCACGTTCCAGCGCCGTGCGTTGCTGATCCATGGCAAGACGCGACTGCTCCGCCTCGGCCCGCGCCGCGCGCAACTGCTCCGCGTCCGCCAACAGGGCCGACTCCCCCGCCAGCAGGTCGGCAATCTCGCTCCGCAGCGATTTGACGGCATCCGCCCGCGCCAGCACGCCGCCGCCGTCCTCGGTCGCCGGCGCGCCCAACCAGTTGCGACCGACCTGTACGCCCTCACGGGTGATCAGACGCTCGCCCGGCCCCAGAGTCTCGCGCGCATCGAGCGCGTCCGCGAGTCCCTCGGCAACCCGCACGCCCCCCAGCAGACTGGCGAGCGACCAGGGCGCGCGGACCCTGGACGCCAGCGTATCGACCGGATCGCCCGACCGCGCGGCTGCGGCTTCCTCTAAGCCGGGCTCCCTTATCCCTTCCTCCTTGTCCCTTGCCACTTGCCCCTTGCCCCTTTCCTCCATGACCGGCGTGGTATCCAACAGCACCAACCCCGGCAGCAGCGGCTCGTCCGCCGCGCCATGCCGATCCAGTCCGGTCGTTCCCACCGCCCGCAGCGCGTCGCCAAGCACGGTCTCCAACGCGGTTTCCCAGCCGGCGTCGACCTCCAGATGATCGACCAGACGGGGCGCCTCCGCGAGCCCCTGACGCGCGAGCCACGCGGCGCGCTCGCCATCCCGGTCGGCGAGCGCCGCCTCCTGCAAGGCGCTCAGCGAGGCCAGGCGTCCCCGCGACTCCTGAAGCCCCGTGCGCAGCCGGTCGAGTTCGTCGGCCAGTTGACGCAGCGCCGACTCCCGACTTTCCAGATCCTCGGCGCACCCCTGTTGATGCGACTCGATCTCGCCGATCCGCTCCTCAAGCCCCAATTCCCGCTCGGTCAGATCTTCGATCCGCGTCGCGACATCGCCCGCCTCCAGACGCGCGGCCTCCTCCTCAATGCGGCGCAGACGCTCCCGATCACGCCCGACGCGCTGCTCCAGCGCATTGATACTCGCCCGCTCGACCTGCGCCTGCTGGGCCGGGCGGGCCGCCGCCTGATTGAACGCGTCCCACTCGGACTCCCAAACCTTGAGTTGATCCTCGGCGGTCATCAAGACCCCAACAGCCTCGCCCAGCGCCTGTTCGGCCGCCTGCCATTCGGGCTCGTCGCGCGCCAGCTCGCCCGCGATCTCGGTCAGGCGCGTCTGGTCGCGCTCCAGATGACGTTCGGCCTCGTACAATTCCTGTTCCAGCCGGACCAATTCGGCCTCCCGTCGACCGCGCGCCTCGTTAGCGAACTGGATCGCCTGCTCGGCCCGCGCGATCTCCGCGCCCACGGCATAGAAACGCCCCTGAACCTCGTTGAAGCTGTCCGAAGCGGCGTTCTGATCCTCACGCAGCGCCTCGATATCCGCCTCCAGGCGACGCTGTCGCGCGATCCCGGACTCGGTGGCGTTTTCCGCCTCGGCCAGCAGACGCTCCTGGCGCGCAATCTCCGCGTCCAGCGCGCGCCAGCGCAGCGCCTTCAACTCC
This sequence comes from Thiocystis minor, assembly GCF_016653465.1. Classification (GTDB taxonomy): domain Bacteria; phylum Pseudomonadota; class Gammaproteobacteria; order Chromatiales; family Chromatiaceae; genus Chromatium; species Chromatium minus. Next base: position 80,497 of record NZ_NHSQ01000070.1, read on the forward strand.
AGCTCCAGACGCCGCTCGTCAGCCCGAAGCTGGGTGTATTTCTCGGCGGTGGCGGCCTGACGTTCCAGATGCTGAAGTTGCTTGCCCACCTCCTCGCGCAGATCGTCGAGTCGGTCCAGATTCTCGCGGGTGTGACGGATACGGGTCTCGGTCTCGCGCCGCCGCTCCTTGTACTTGGAAATCCCCGCCGCCTCCTCCAGAAAGAGCCGCAGATCCTCCGGGCGCGACTCGATGATCCGCGTGATCATCCCCTGCTCGATGATGGCGTAGGAGCGCGGCCCCAGACCGGTGCCGAGAAACAGATCCTGAATATCGCGCCGCCGGCAGCGCGAGCCGTTCAGAAAATAGCCGGACTGACCGTCGCGCGAGACCTGGCGCTTGACGGCGATCTGATTGAAGGCCGCGTACTCGCCGCCGACGCCGCCATCGCTGTTGTCGAACACCAATTCGATGCTGGCCACGCCCACCGGCTTGCGCCCGGTACTGCCGTTGAAGATGACATCGGCCATCGACTCGCCGCGCAGCATCTTGGCCGAGCTTTCGCCCATCACCCAGCGCACGGCATCGATCACGTTGGACTTGCCGCAGCCGTTCGGCCCCACGACGCCCACCAGATTGCTTGGGAACGAGACCGTCGTGGGATCGACGAATGACTTGAATCCGGCCAGCCTGATCTTTTCGAGTCTCATGTCTCACTACTGCCAGGCGGTTTCATACGGGAAGGAAGATCTCGCCCTAAAAGAAGAGGGGTTTGTGGTGGTGGTCATGATCCGAAAGCATCATCGATGGGTGCCGGATGTGACGGCCTCCTCTACAATGGATCGACTGTTTCGACGAGTATCGAACCAACGCTCGGGCATGGCCACATACACCGAAGGATAACAAGGTAGAATCGACCGCCTTATGCTAGCGATCTTCAAGGAAAAGCGCACGCACCGCGCAGCGCTTCCGACACTTCCGCGCACGCCAGAAGGTGTACGGGTCTACGCGATCGGCGACATCCATGGACGACATGACCTACTGCTTACCTTGCAGGACAGGATTCTGGCGGATGCGGCGGGCTATCCCCAACCGGAAAAGGTTGTCGTCTATCTCGGCGACTACGTTGATCGCGGACCCAACAGCCGTGAGGTCTTGGAACAACTGAGCACGCGCCCACTCCCGGGCTTCACCTCCATTCATCTCCGAGGGAATCACGAATACTCCTTGTTGGGGTTCATGCGAGAACCGGAAGTCTATTCCAACTGGCTCGATTATGGCGGCCTGGCAACACTAAGCTCCTATGGCGTTGCTTCCGGTCACGCCGACACACGACAAGCCTTGCGACAGATGGCGCATGAATTGACTGTCAGCATGCCGGACCATCATCTCGCTTTTCTCGATCGACTGGAGACGTATCGACTGCTGGGGGATTACCTTTTCGTTCATGCCGGCATTCGACCCGGCATCCCGATCCAGGATCAATCCGCACAGGACTTGCTTTGGATCCGGAAGGATTTTCTGACATTCACGAAACCCCACCCGTATTTCGTCGTCCATGGTCATCAGATCTGCGATGAGCCTGATGTCAGAAACAACAGAATCGGCATCGATACCGGGGCTTTTGCCACCGGACGGCTGTGCTGTCTGGTGCTCGATGGCGAGGAGCGGGAGTTCATCGACACGCGGTGAAATACTGGAAAGGAATTTCATCGAATGATGCTGGACGAGGACGGCGCGCGGCTTCCGGCGGATATACCAACGTCCTGATCGTCAACGACGCAGTGCTGCTCCCGGTCGATGACGACATGAAATCTTCGTCTGATGAGCCCATTGCAAAATTGCCGGTAGCGGTGGAGCCCAAGCCGGGCGAGGGGCAAGAACGGCTGTTGCTTGCCCCTTTCCGTGTGCTACGTCATATTCCGCTCTGGCGGCATGGAGTGATCCGGTTTTCCGGCCATCGGGTAACTTCGCCGGCTGGCGTCTACCACTGAAAAGCCTTTCGCTGGCGACACCCGCTCTTCCCTCCGCTGTTGCGATCCCTGCGGGACGCATCATCCCTGCACTGCGCGATTTTGCAATTGGCTTTTCATGGCAGTACGGTCGCTCATGGGGCTTCGGTTCGCCCCTGGCGGCGACCCGCGTCATAGCGGCGCAGCACCGCACGAATTCGCCCGATCAGTTCCTCGGGATGAAAAGGCTTGGTCAGGTAGTCATCCACGCCATGTTCGAGCGCGGCGAGCTTGTCGGCCTGAAGCGTGCGAGCGGTGAGAAAGATAAAGGGAATCTCGGCGGTGAGCGGATCCTTGGCAAGTAAGGCCTTCAACATAAAGCCATTTTGACCGGGCATCATAATATCGCAGACGATGATATCCGGCCGCTCGGTCCTCGCCAGTTCAAGCCCCGACGCGCCGTCGCCGGCCGTCACCACCTCAAACCCGAAGCGTTTGACGATCAGGCTCGCGGCGAACAACTGATGCGGATCATCGTCGATCAACAATACTTTTTTATCGGTTTCCAACATGATGCCTGTTCCTGCCTGAATCGGTGATCGAGACGCTCGGGGGCGATTGCCGGACGCGGTTCACGTCCCGGCCTCCACGTTTCCGAGCCATTTTACCAGCGCCTCGGCCAACGCACCCGGTCGCACCGGCTTGGCGACATAATCGCTCATCCCCGCCGCCAGACATTGCTCGCGGTCGCCCTGCATGGCATTGGCGGTCATGGCGATGATGGGAACGGCATGATCGAGGACGGCGCTGCCCGGATCGCGGATGCGGCGCGATGCCTCCAGTCCATCCATCACCGGCATCTGCACGTCCATCAGCACCAGATCATAGGGAATGCTCGCCAGGGCGACCAGGGCTTCCGCGCCATCGGCCACGGCATCGGCCCGTAGACCAAATTTTTTGAGGATGCCCAGGGCCAATTGCTGGTTGATGCGATTGTCCTCGGCCAACAGGATGCGCGCCTTCGTCTCCGCGAAGCGCGGCGCGTCGGTCTTCTGTAACGACTCCCGCAAGGCATGACGGGTCAGGATGCCCGGCGGAGCGTTCCGCTCGGGACCGACGTGCAGCAGTACCGACAGCAGCTCCCAGAGTTCCTGCTGCCGCACCGGCTTGGGCAGATAGGCCGCGAAACCGTCGGCGGCAAAGCTGCGGGGATCGCCCCGCAGGGCCAGCGAGGGCAGAATCACCATCCGCAGCTCGGACAGCCGCGCATCGGTGCGAATGGCACGGCCCAAGGCGTCGCCGTTCATGCCAGGCATCTCCAGGTCGATCAGCGCCACGCGGTAGGGATCCGTCTCGGCGAGCCCCCGCTCCAGCATCCGCAGGGCCGACTGGCCATCCGCAACCGCGTCCGGGCGCATCCCCCAGAACCGCAATCGGGCGCTCAGGATGTCACGATTGCTCGCATTGTCATCCACGATCAGCGCACGCACGCCATCAAAAGCGTCGAGTGGGCCAGTGTAGGGCTCGTTCCCCTCGGCCTGCTTCTCCAGGCGCACGGTAAACCAGAACGACGAGCCGTGGCCGTCCTCGCTCGCGACGCCGATCGTCCCTCCCATGAGTTCGGCCAATTGTCTGGAGATGGCCAGGCCGAGCCCGGTGCCGCCATACTGGCGCGTGGTGGAGGCATCGACCTGACTGAATTTATTGAAGAGCAGCCCGAGCTTGTCGGGCGGAATCCCGATCCCGGTATCGCGCACCTCGAAGCGCAGCAGGACCGCGTCCCCGGTGTCGGTTTCCAGCGCGACACGGATCGCGACCTCGCCGGCCGCGGTGAATTTGACGGCGTTCCCCACCAGATTGGTGAGGATCTGCCGCAGCCGCCCAGGATCGCCACGCAGCCGCGTGGGCACCCCCGGTTCGATGGCGCAGAGAAACTCCAGACCCTTCTCGTAGGCCCGCTGAACCAGGCTGGCGGCGAAGTCGTCGAGCAGGCCGGACAAATCGAAGTCCAGGATGTCCAGATCCAGCTTGCCCGCCTCGATCTTGGAGAAATCCAGGATGTCGTTGATCAGACCCAGCAGCGCCTCGCCGCTGGCGCGGATGGTCTCGGCGTAGCGTTGCTGCTCCTCGCTCAGCTCGGTATCGAGCAGCAGCCCGGTCATCCCGATCACCCCGTTCATCGGGGTGCGGATCTCGTGGCTCATGTTGGCCAGGAATTCGCTTTTGGCGGCGCTCGCCGTCTGCGCCTGAAGCGCCAGCGCGTTGGCGCGGGCGTTGGCGTCCTGAAGCTGGCGGTTGGTTTCGCGCAGCGCCTCCGCCGCGTGCTTGCGCTCGGTGACGTCGCGGGCAACCGCGTAAATCCGTGTCCCAAAGGGTCGGGAGCGCCATTCGATCCAGCGGTAGGAACCGTCCTTGCAGCGATAACGGTTCTCGAAGCTCGACACCTCCTGCTGATCATCCAGCGTCGAGAGCGCCTTCAGCGTGCGTTCGCGGTCGTCGGGATGGACGAGATCAATGAAAAACCTGCCTTCCAGCTCCGCGATGGGATACCCCAGCACCCGCTCCCATTCGGGGTTCAGGCGCAGAAACTGGCCATCGGTCTGGGCGATGCAAAGCAAATCGAGACTGGATGAGAAATAGCGGTCCAGTTCATCGCGCGCCGCCGTTTCGGCGGTCAAATCCTTGCTGACGCCAAAGATGCAATCCAGGCCATCCCATTGACCGTGCCAGATTCGGCTCTCGACCGGAATCAGCCGGCCATCCCGAGTCACCAACGGCAGCGGGCAAGTGTCGCGCTGACCGGCCAGCAGCGCGGCCAGGATGTCCCGCGCCTCCTGGCGTCGCTCCGCGGGATGGAGATCCAGCAGCGAGAGTCCCGTCAGATCCTCGACGCGATAACCCAGCGTGCGTTCGGCGGACGGGTTGAGATAGCGAATCCGGCCCATCGGCGTGGTCACGAAGATCAGGTCGTCGATGCTCTCGAAAAAGGCGCGGAAGTTCGCCTCGCTCTCGCGCAGTTGTTCTTCCGCGCGCCAGCGATCAGTGATGTCGCGGCTGATGCCGAGCAGCCCGGCCAACTTGCCATCGTCAGCCCAGTAAGGGGTTTTCAGGGTATCCAGCAGTTGTCGGCGGCCATCGGGAAAGGTGACCCACTCCTCGTTGCGGGAGGGTTCCAGCATTTCCAGCATGCGTTGGTCAAAACCCCGAAAAGCCTCCGCGATGTCAGGCTCGAACAGGTCGACATCGGTTTTCCCCAGGATCTCCGCGCGCGGACGCCCGACAAATTCGGCGAACATCGCATTACAGCCGAGATAGACGCCCTGGAGATCCTTGAAAAACACCAGATCGGGAATGGCATCCAGCAGGGTCGCGATCAAACCGTCAGTGCGTGCCGACGCCGCGCCCGGCCGCGGGTGGTCGATCGTCTCCGTCGGGACCGCTCTCAGCCAGACCAGATCGGGAATCGCGCCCAGCAGATGGGCGACCAACTCGCGCTGCTCCTGTTCGAGTTTCTCCTTTTCATGCCGGTACTCGGTATTCTCGATCATCGGTGGTTCGCTCCGGCAAGGGTCAGTCATCGCGTGCCCGCTGGTTCGGTCTTTTCAGCCGCCTCGATCGAACCCTGACGGCGGCCGGCTTCATGGCGGCGCAACACCGCCCGCACCCGCTCGTTGAGATCCTGCGGATGATACGGCTTGGTAATGTCATCGTCCGCGCCCTTGGACAGGCCGGCGAGTTTGTCGATCTCATAGGTGCGGGCGGTCACGAAGATGAAGGGAATATCGGCGGTCCGCGGATTGTCGGCCAAGAGCGCGCGTAACTGCATGCCGTTCATGTGTGGCATCTGCATATCGCAGATGATGAGATCCGGCCGGTCTTGCTTCGCCCGCTCCAGCCCCGAGGTGCCATCGGCGGCGGTCATCACCTCGAAACCGAAGCGCTGCATGATGATGCGCGTGGCCAGCAACTGGTGCGGATCGTCGTCGACGATTAACAATGAGTTTACGATTTTTGCCATCGTTTATTCTTCTAAATTCCAACTTCGCCGCACACGGTATGCTCTGCATTTCATTGGTTTAACGGATCTCAGGCGGCATCCCGCGCGGCGGCGGAATGATCGCGAAACACCTCGCCGATCACGCGCATGAGCCGGTCGGGATCCAGTGGTTTTGGCAGGATCAGCGGCCGTCGTTCATCGGTGTCCAGACGATGGGGCTTGAGATCCTGGCCAGTCATCAAAATGACCGGCAAGTCAGGGCGTTCGCGCGCGAGGGTTCGGAACAGGTCGATCCCATCGAGCACCGGCATGGCGATATCCGACAGCACCAGGTCGAAGTCCGGCTCTTGCCGCAAACGCTCCAGACCGGCGGCGCCATGTTCGGCGGCGGCAAAACGGATGCCGTTCGCGGTCAGCAGGCGACCGACCGCTTCGCGTACCCGTGGATCATCCTCGACCAGCAGGATCCGCGGCATGGCGCCGACGCTGATCATGGGCGGCCTGTGGTTTAACTCCAGAGGCGCGGCGGGCGCGCTGGCGTCGATGGGCAACCACAAGCGGAATTCGCTCCCCTCGCCCAAGCGCGAAGCGACCGCGAGCGCGGCGCCGGTACGGGTGACGAATTCCTGCACCATGAACAACCCGAGTCCGTGACCGCGCTGCTTGGCCTTGGTCGAAAACAGCGGCTCGAAGATGCGTTCCAGGGTCTCGGGGCGCATGCCGTGGCCGGTATCGCTGACGCGGATTTCGAGATGCGCGCCGCTCAGCGCCTCGCCTAGACGCTGAGGCAAGGCTGGCGCCGCGTTCACCCGGCAGGCTTCCAGCGACAATTGGCCGCCATCGGGCATGGCGTCGCGGGCGTTGAGCACCAAATTGAGCAGGGCCGCCTGCAGGAAGGCGCCATTGCTGGACGCGAACAGCCCATCCTCGGTCCAAATCCGCACATCGAGGATACTCGGCAGCAACTGCCTCAGGATCGCGGTCAGTTCTTCGAAGACCTGACTCAGCGCGACCCGTTCTCGGGGAATCCCGCCGGCCCGGCTCAAGGAGAGCATTCCCGCCGTGATGATCTTGGCATGACCGAGCGCGCTCTGGGTCTCGCCCAGGATTTCGGCGATCTCCGGGTCGGCGCCCTCCCCGCTCAGCGAATCGCTCAGATAGTAGAGATTGGCGTCGATGACCCCGAGCAGGTTATTGAAATCGTGCGCGATTCCGCTGGCGAGATGGCCGATGGTCTCGCGCTCCCGAGCGCTCTCCAGTTCGCGCTGAAGCCGCTGGTTGTCCGCCTGGACCGCCATCCGCTCGGTGATGTCCTCGACCATGCCGACCGGCAGCGGCGGCTCGCCCTCCGCCACCGGCATTAGCATGACCCGCAGATCGCCCCAGACGATCTCGCCATTGGGACGGCGATAGCGCCGATTCATGCGATAGCTGTCGCGTTGGCCCGACATGAGTTCGGTAAACAGCCGATCGGTCTCGGCGCGATCGTCCTCATGAATCATAGGATCGATCGGCTGACCGATCAGCTCGGCACGATCACGGCCCAGCAGGCGTGCATAGGCATAATTGACATAGACGAAGCGGCGTTCCCGATCCGGAATGGCGATCCCAATCGGGGCATGGTCGAAGACGGTGCGCAGACGCTGCTCGCTGGCGGCGAGCCGGGCGAGCGTCTCTTGGCGTTCGGTGATGTCCTGATCGGAGCCGCGATAGCCCAACAGTGCGCCATCCGCGTCGAAAAACGGCTGGCCGTGGGTAACCAGCCAGATCCGGCGACCATCGCGATGCTCGGCGACATTGACGAAATCCGACAACAGCGCGTGCCGAGCGAAGGCATCGAGCCCCTGACGTTTGAGCGTCGCGCGTTCGGCGGCGGGCGCCAGATCGTAAAAATGACGTGTTCCGACCAGTTCGCCCGGCCGCCATCCGAGTACCGGCTCGGCCAGCGGGCTGACATAGGTATAGAGCCCTTGCGCGTCGACCTCCCAGGCGAAGGAACGGGTCTGTTCCGCGAGCCGATCATAATGCGCGAGACTCTCGCACAATGCCCTGTCGTTGCGCTCGCGCAGGAGCGCGCCGACCAGCAGATTGGAATACAGCCGCAGAAACTCGCGCTTGTTGCTGCTCCAGCGATGCGGCAGGCGCACCGCTTCGAGACCGACGAATCCAAGCAATCGATTGGCGTGGATCATGGGCATCAGCAACAGCGAGCACGTTTCCGGAGACGCCAGCCGGGCGCATTCGTCGGCCCAGTCCACGGACAACTCGGACACGTTCTGCAGGCTCACTGGCTCATTGGCGCGCAGTTGCTGGAGCATGATCGGGAAACCCGCCAGCGGCGCGCGCTGGCCGTGCGCGCGCCGGGGCGAGACGCCGGCGGCCGTCCACTCATGGGTCTTGCTCAGGGTGTCGGTCCGTTCGTCGATGAGACAGCAAAAGGCGCGGTCGAGATGACGGCCAAGGCGCCCCAATGAACGCTCGATGAAGGCATCGAGTCCAGATGGCGGCAGGTTGACCAACTCGCCGGCCAGATCGACCAGCAGATGATCCAGCGACACGCGCCGTTTCAGTTGGATCTCGGCGTCTTTGCGTTCGTTCTGGTCGAACAGATAACCGCGAATCTCGACGATCTCCCCCTGCTCGTCGCGCACCAGCTTGGTGAAATCGTAGAACCAGCGGTACTCGCCGGCGCGAAGCTTGAGCCGATAGGATTGTTCGAAGACATCGCCTTGCGCGTCGATGTGCCCCACGATCTCCGCGACAACCTGCTCCAGATCGTCCGGATGGATCAACGCCGCGTACTGGAAAGCGGCGTCCATCATCTCGGCGGGCGTGTAGCCGAGAATATCGGCCACGTTGCTGGAGACCTGGCGCACCGGCCAACTTTCCGATGCACCCCAAACGATGGTGAACACCGGCCCGACGGAGAACAGATCGCGCTCGGCGCGCAACTCATCGCGCACCGCCATTTCGTCGGTGAGATCCTTGCCGATGCCGAACAGACAGTCCTGGCCATTCCATTGCCCGTGCCAGGCTCGCGTGGAGACCGGAATCCGAGCGCCCTCCCGGGTCAACAAGGGTAGGGAGCAGGTGCCGCGATTGCCCGCTCGCAGCACGGCCAGATGCCCCTCGCACTCCTGACGCTGCTCTGCCGGGTGGAGCGCCATGATCGACAACCCCGCCAGTTCCTCGGCGCGGTACCCGAGCGTGCGTTCGACGGCCGGGTTGACATCGAGAATCCGGCCCTCGGACGTCATCACGAAGATCAGATCGTCCATGCTGTCGAAAAAGGCGTGGAAATTGACTTGCTCGCGTTCGAGCGCGCGGAAGCTGGCGTCCAGCGAGTCGGCGATCGCGGTCAGCGTGGTCGCCAATTGTTCCGTTTCGACGAAGAGGCTGGACGGCGGCGCGGTCCAGGACGCGCGGTCGCGGAGCGCCGCCGGCAGGGCGCCTGCGCTGGCGTTCAGACGCCCCAGCAGACGCGACAGATGACGGCTGCCGATCCCGGCGACGAGCAGGGCGATCAGCGTCAGGAGCGTCAGCGTCTGCATCGCCTCCATCACTGCTCGCTGGGAGCGCTCGATCAGCGAGGCCGCGCTGACCGAGACGATCAAGGCACCGCCGGCATGGGGCAAGGCGAGTTCGTAATGCGCCTCGCGATAGCGTTTCATGCGCGAACCCTGTCCCGTCAGATGGTCGGGCAGGTGCAGACGCGTCACGCCATCGGTTGGCGTGACGTCGCTGGCTGGCGCCAGGCGGACTTGCGGCTCTTCATACTCCAGCAGATCCGCGCCGAACAGCCGACGTAAGGCATTCAGCTCGGGGGATGTCGGAGTGGTGGCGAACTCGGCGGGCGGCATCGCGTCGAGTTCGCGTGCCACCAGGTGGGCGAAGAGATGAAGCCGCTGGCCGAACCGCGTCTCCAGCTCGGCGGTAAACAGCCGGTTGTCGGCGAAGGCGACCAGGAGCCCCGGCAGTAGGATGCCAGCCAGCAGGGTGGCAAAGTGAAAATCGGCGATCGGCACCCCGCCTCGCGGTTGGCGGACCAGCGCGACCAGCAGCAGAATCAAGCTCGCCAGGGCCGCGTTGAAAATGCCGTTGAGCGGTTGTTTTAAGGCGATCAGCAGGGTTTGCGACCCGTTCAAGCCGAGTCCGAGACGATAGAACCACAGCACCAGCGGCACGCCGACAAGCAGCCAGAACGCCGCGCTGGCGACGGCCAGCGGCGGCGCTGGCCGGCCGCGCCGCCGGGCCAGCGTGCGCAGCCCGCCGATGATCGCGATCTCGGCGACGAAGATGATCAGCGCATAGGGATGACCCCACAGCAACAGGGTGTAGGCTCCGCCTGCGGCGGCGACCAGCAGGGCGGGGATAAACCCGAGCCAGACCAGCGCCAGCAGCGCGGCCACGGAGCCAAACAGCAGATCGACTCCGAAGAAGAACGAGAGCGGAAAGGCATTCACGACGGCCGCGACGGCCGCGAGCAGTGCCGTGAAGAGTGCGCGCCGCGCGGCGCTGACCGAGACGTCAGGTCCAGGATGGTGGGCGGTCATCAAGATCCTCCGTGAGAAAACCTAAACCGTGTCCGGCACGGAAAACGTTGCGACGGGGTGAATACCCCGTCGCGCTGTCGTCGTTCTTGCTTTCGTTCTTGCTTTCGTTCTTGCTTTCGTTCTTGCTTTCGTTCTTGCTTTCGTTCTTGCTTTCGTTGTCGTTGTCGTTGTCGTTGTCGTTGTCGAATCGAATAACGACAACGACAACGACAACGACAACGATCGTCGCGGATAACCTGTTCCAAACCTGAGGCGGGACGGGGTATTCACCCCGTTCCATACGTTTATCCGCCGCCCCATGTGCCCGCCGCGCCCGGAAAACCTTCCGACTCTCCGCGTGAAACATGGAACGTATCCATCAACTGTTTCCCGACTTGAGCGGTACTGTCCGGTCGACATCGGGACGTAGAAAATGGACAGTTGCTAAGCGCTCAAGCCTCAAGAGCGCACGCGTCGAAGGGATCGGTGGCATCAGCGCTCAAGCGCGACGCCGCGACCATCCGCTCGATCGCCGCCAACTCGCCGGGCCGCCCGAACAGATAACCTTGGGCGAATTCCAGCCCGGCGCTGAACAGCAAGTCGCGCTGGGCCTCGGTCTCGACGCCCTCGGCGATCATCTTCAGGCCAAGACGCTGACCGAGCCCAATGATCGCCAGCAGGACGGTCATGGCCTTCATGGAGTCGAACATCTCCGACACGAAGCTGGTATCGATTTTCAGGGTATGGACGGGAAACTCCGCGAGGTCGCGCAGGGAAGCGTAACCGGTGCCAAAATCGTCGATCGCCAGCGACGCGCCCAGCAGTTGAATCTGGGCGCCGGCGGTCTGTAACAAGCGCCGGTCGTGACAGACCTCGGTTTCAGTCACCTCCACGATGACGCGACAGCAGTCCTTCAGTTCGGTCACGAGCGGTTGCAGCAGGTCGTTGACCTCATTCCGTTCAAGGGTGACCCGCGACAGGTTCACCGCGAGAAAGTTGAGATCCAACGGCCGCAGCCGCTCCTTGAGGGCGATCACCCGACGCAAGAGCGCCTTCGTCATCGGCGTCATCAGACCGGTTGCTTCGGCCAGCGGGATGAAGTCGACGGCGTTCATCAGGGAACCGTCCGCCAGGCGCAGCCGCGCCAGCACCTCAACCCCGCAGGGACGCCCATCCAGTAAGGAGACGATGGGTTGAAAGGCCGGCTCCACGCCGCCGGCATCGATGCGCTCGGCCAGCATGGCGGCATCCAGCCGGATGCGCGAGGCGTCGGCCGCACCTGGGCTGGCGCTCGGAAGTCTGTGCGGCGGACCGACTGGCGGCGGATCGAGCAATGGCATCAGATCGCTCGCCAGCAACGCTTTGGAGACCAGGCCGCGGATTTCAACGCCGCGCGACTTCGCGATCCGCTGCGCGGTGTCGAGCAGATCGTCGCCGTATCCCGACAGGAACACGACCGGCAGCGGGATCTGTTCATCGGCCAGCCAGTCGATCACATCGAGACCGCTCTCCTGTCCCAATCCGAGATCGAGCAACAAGAGGTCCGGCGCATTGGCGGCCACGGCGGTCTTGCACGCCTTGATCGATGCGCAGAACTCGAAGCCATGTCCCTGGCGCTGAACCAACCGTCGCAACGTAGATTCCATGCGAGGCTCGTCATCGAGATACAGAATATTCATGCAGATCCATCTCCGAAAAAATCGTTGGCAAGTGTAAAGATCAAACGAAATCGGGGCACCGGCGCGGTCGATCCGCATCAAGACCCGCTTGAATCGCGAACTCAATGACTCCGACCGGCGGGGGGCAGCCTTCTCGGAGCGTATTAAGTCTGTCTGATGGCGACAAAGGCAAGTAAAGGTTTGTAAAGGGTCTTGAAAGCGTGAAATCGGTTCCGGATACGCGCCTTCACGTCGCCTCCCGGGAGCGGGCAACCCGGGGGCGCGTCACGAAATCGAGGGTTGGGGCTCGACGGTCAGCCGGTAACCGTGACCCCGAATCGGCAGGATGATCAGCTCCTGATAGTTCGCCTCCCGCAACTTGCGCCGGATGCGCCCGATATGGACATCGACCGAACGATCGTCGGGGCTCCAATCGGCTCCCCGCCGGAGATTGGCGCGGCTGATCGAGCACCCCGTATGGCGGATCAACTCGGCCAGGATGAGGGTCTCGGTTTCGGTTAGAACGACGTCTTCGCCGCCCTCGCGGCAGAGCCGGCGTGTCCGTGAATCCAGTGTCGCCGATCCGGCCCGCAAACGGCCATCGGACTTCACGGCCTGACCGCGACGGCGCAGCACCGCCCGAACGCGCGCGCGCAGCTCGGCGAGCGCCACGGGCTTGATGAGATAGTCGTCGGCACCCGCATCGAGTCCCTCGACGCGATCCCGCAGATCGGCGCGTCCGCTGACGATGATCAGCCCAACCGCGGTCGTCGCGGCCAGTTCGCGGGCGAGATCCATCCCGTCCTCGGCGCCCAGATTGAGATCGAGCAGCACCAGATCCGCGCCTTCCGAGCGATACTGGAGACGCAAGTCGGCCCCACAGATGGCGACGGCGACCTGGTAACCATCGGCTTCCAGACAGCGCCGCATGATGCTGGCCGGGAGCGGATCGTCTTCGACGATAATGATTTTGATTGATGACGGCACAGTTTAGTCGCATTAAGGCGTCAACGACGCTTCATCATTATCCTGATCCACATTCCTTCATCGTATCGAATGTTTGCTGAGCCAGTTTCGCGGAGCCGTGGCGCAGGCAATGCGCCGTTCGGCCTTCCTCGGTTTGTCTATCCAGGGGCAGCCTGCCGGATCGATGATCGAAGCCGACACGCCTTCGGCGAGTTCGCGCGCACGCCGGGCGATACCCCGTAAAAGACAAAAAAACAAATTTATATTCATAACCGGTACCTATGATGACCATCGGAACATACGATGCTCGCTGTCCTGCGGCTGTATTGTGCAAAGTCGCTGTTTTAACCTAGAGTCGATGAAACTTTTGTCGCGATTCAATCTCGAAAACCACGTCGGAAGTGCTGGCTTAAACCTGACTTTATTGGTAGGCTTAATTTAAAGAGACAACTCAGGTATTGGAACATGGCTAAAGATTTCTCACTGATGCCGACAGGCACGATCGAGTCCTATATCAGCAGCGCGTATCAGATTCCGGTCCTGACCCCGGAAGAGGAAAAGTCTCTGGCGATTCAGTTGCGCGACCATGGCGATCTGGCGGCTGCACGCCGGCTGGTGACCTCCCACTTGAGATTCGTGATCCGCATTGCACGCGGCTATCTTGGCTATGGTCTCCCGCTGCCGGATCTCATTCAGGAAGGAACTGTGGGACTGATCAAGGCTGTGCGTCGCTTCGAGCCGGACATGGGCGTTCGCCTGGTTTCATTTGCCGTGCACTGGATTCGCGCCGAGATTCATGAGTACATATTGCGTAACTGGCGCATCGTGAAGGTCGCCACCACCAAGGCCCAGCGGAAGCTGTTTTTCAATCTGCGCAGCTCCAAAAAACGTCTTGGATGGTTTACCAAACAGGAAGTCGAAGACGTAGCGGCGGATCTCGGCGTCAAACCGGAGACCGTTCTCCAAATGGAATCGCGTCTGTCCAATCAGGATCTGTCGTTCGACGGATTAGAGGACGACGACGATGACTCCCCCACCGCGCCGTCGACCTACCTGCCCGATACGCGCATGGAACCGGCGAAAATGCTGGAGATTGAAGATACCGATCGCAATCAGCGTGAGCGACTCTATGCCGCGCTTCAGGGTCTTGACGAGCGCAGCAAAATCATTCTTCACGAACGCTGGTTGTCGGAAAAGAAGCAGACGCTTCACGAACTGGCCGAACAGTTCGGCGTCTCCGCCGAACGGATTCGACAGATCGAGAAAAACGCAATGAAAAAGATGCGCCTGCAACTCGAGGTTTAGAGCGATAGCGTTCGCCAGAGAGGCCATTTTTACCTGATCATCGATTCGACCGACAGCATCGTTGAGATTGCTTCGGCACATTTGCACGGATAGAAGCAGACACGAGATGAGCGAAATCGTCCTGATCAATGTCACGGGCGAGGATCGGCCGGGCATTACCGCGGCTTTGACCGAGATCCTCGCCCGTTATTCTGTTCCCATCCTCGATATCGGCCAGTCGACCATCCACAATGCCCTCACGCTGGGATTACTCATTGAGCTTCCGCGTGATGGTGCCGCCTGTCCGGTCTTCAAGGATCTGCTCTTTCGTGCCCATGGCATGGGGCTCGATATTCGTTTTACCCCTATCGATGCCGATGACTATGAAGGATGGGTGCATGAACAGGGCCGGCCACGGCACATTCTCACACTGCTCGGTCGTGAAATCGACGCCGAACACATTGCGCAAGTTTCGGCGGTCGTCGCCGAACGGGGCCTGAATGTCGACCGAATCGTGAGACTCACCGGACGCATCTCGCGACGCGATCGGCACCCGCATCCGCTGGCGTCGGTCGAACTCTCGGTGCGGGGCGCCGTCGATGATCTCTCCGATCTGCATCGTGCCCTTCTGGCACTGGGCCAGGTGATGGATGTCGACGTGTCGGTTCAGGAAGACGACATCTTCCGACGGAATCGTCGTCTCGTCTGTTTCGATATGGATTCGACTCTGATCCAGACCGAGGTGATCGACGAACTGGCCGCCGTGGCCGGCGTTGGCTCCGAGGTGGCGGCCATCACCGAGGCAGCCATGCGCGGCGAACTGGACTTTCAGGAGAGCTTCCGCCGTCGCATGGCCCTGCTCAAGGGGCTGGACGAATCCGTGCTGGCCGGGATCGCCGATCGGCTTCCGATCACCGATGGCGCGGATCGTCTGATCGCGACCCTCAAGCGCCTGGGTTATAAAATCGCCATTCTGTCCGGTGGCTTTACCTATTTCGCCGAGCATCTGCAACGCCGCTTCGGGATCGACGATGTCTTCGCCAATCGTTTGGAATTTCGCGACGGCAAGTTGACTGGCGAGGTTTCGGGCGAGATTATCGATGGCGCGCGCAAGGCTGACCTGTTGCGCGAGATCGCCGCCCGCGAGGGAATTCGCCTGGAGCAGGTCATCGCCGTCGGCGATGGCGCGAACGACTTGCCGATGCTTTCCATCGCCGGACTCGGCATCGCCTTCCATGCCAAACCCGTCGTCACTCGACAGGCCAGGCACTCCATCGCCACGGTCGGGCTCGATGGCATCCTCTATCTGCTCGGCATGCGCGATCGGGATGTGGCGATGCTGGTTGAAACCCGATAGGGACTGATCGGCTCTCAACTCCTCGCAGGCGTTCCTAAGGGACGCTTGCGGGTCACCAATTCGGCCTCTGACGAAGACGTTTTCCGTGCTGCGCAACATCGCGCCGGCCGCGCCCTATTTCCATTCCGGGCAGATTTGGGATATCAAGCTGTCGACCTTTGTCATGCACCGATCATCGGACAGGATCGCCGGGAATCGGTATAGTCCGTCCCTCGCCACTCCCCCTATCGACCGATGATTTCCAATGTCAAGCTCCATCATACGATCTCGTCGTTTTGGTCTTCAGTGGCGATTGATGCTCGTGTTTGTTGCAATCGCGCTATTCGTCTCCGCGCTGACTTCACTGGTTCTCTTTCAGACCGTGCGCGATCAAGCGATGTCGGATCTGCGCCAACGCTTGGGCGATATCGTCGGTGTCGCCGCCGCGAGTCTGGATGCGGATCTGCATGTCCGCGTCACCCCGGAGGCGGGAATGGATTCCGATGACTTTCGGCGCATGAAGCGCGCCCTGCAAGCGATCCGCGATGGGGCTTCGGATCTCCAATACGTCTACTCGCTGAGGCATGACCCGGACAGCGCTATCCGTTTCGTGGTCGATGCCGAGGACGATCCGGCCGACATGGTGGATTTGGGAACCCTCTATGACGATGCCAGCGAGTTGCTGCGCCGCAACATCGCGACCCTGGAAGATACGCTGGTCGAAAGCGAGGTCTATACGGATCGGTGGGGAACCTGGCTGTCCGGTTACGCCCCCATCCGCACCGCGGATGGGAGCCGGGTTGGGGTATTGGGCGCCGACATCTCCGTGGCTACCCTGAAGTCTTACGAACGCCGCGTACTCGGAATCGCCTTGGCCGTGTTCGCCGGCACGCTTCCCCTGATTCTTCTCGGGGGTTGGTGGATGGGACGCATGATCGCCCGGCCCATCGTCGCCCTGAACCGGGGGGCGCTGCGGATTGCCGAGGGTGACTTGGACGTCCGTCTCAACATCCAGCGCGGCGACGAGATCGGCATCCTGGGACAGTCCTTTGACCGCATGGCCTCCGAACTGGCCGCGGCGCGGCGACGCCTTGAGGAAGTCGTGGCCAAGTACCGAGCTATCTTTGACAATGCCGCCGAAGGGATCTTTCAGAACACCCCGGATGGACAGTTCGTCACCGCCAATCGCGCCATGCTGGATATGCTGGGCTACGCAGATCTGGAGCAACTCCGCGCCAGGGTTCAGGATCTCGGTTGGCAGGTCTATGTCAATCCGGCGGATCGTCAGACCATGCTCGCACTGGTGCGCGAGAACGGGTCGGTCGATGCGTTCGAGGCGGAATTCCGGCGCGCCAACGGCTCTACCTTCTGGGCCGAAATCTCGCTGCGACGGGTCCGGCAGGGTGCCGGTCCAGACCTGCTGGAGGGCATGATGCTGGATCTCACGGAGCGCCGCCGCCGCCAGCAGGCCGAGCGCGAACGCGAGAGCGCCCGCGCCGCCAACGAGGCCAAGAGCGGCTTCCTGGCCAATATGAGCCATGAGATCCGCACCCCCTTGAATGCCGTCATGGGCCTGACCGATTTGCTGCTGCGCACCCAACTCGACGAGCGTCAGCGCGACTATCTGTCCAAAGTCAAGGTCTCTGCCCGGTCGCTACTGGCGGTCATCAACGACATTCTGGATTTTTCCAAGATCGAGGCCGGGCGGCTGGAACTGGAGCGCACCGCCTTTTCGCTCGATGAAGTGCTGGCGAATTTGACTGAGATGTTCGCCTATCGCGCCCACGAGCGCGACATCGAATTGATCGTGTCGGCCGCCGAGTCGGTGCCGCGCGCGCTGGTTGGCGATCCCACCCGCCTGGGCCAGATCCTGATGAACCTGACCGGCAACGCGATCAAGTTCACCGAGCGGGGCGAGGTAGCGGTGACCGTCACGCGGATCGAGCCGCCGCCGACCGCCCTGAACCCCGATCAGGTCATGCTATGTTTCAGTGTGCGGGATACGGGGGCCGGCATTCCCGAGGACCGTCTGGCGGCTATTTTCCAGTCGTTCTCCCAGGCCGACGGTTCGATCACGCGACTCCATGGCGGAACAGGGTTGGGGCTGGCCATCGCCCGCCAACTTGCCGAATTGATGGGCGGCGACATCCGAGTCGAGAGCCAAGTCGGGAAGGGGAGTTGCTTCAGGGCCACCGTCGCGCTGAGTCGTCAGCTCGAAACGGACGAGCAGCGTCCAGTCACGCCCATCGATCTACGCGGTCTCCGGGTGCTGGTCGTGGAAGACAACGCGACCTCGCGCGACATTCTGGTCAGTCAGATCCAATCCTTCCAGATGGCGGCGACGGGCGTGGCCTCGGGCGAGGAAGCGCTGGAGCGCCTGTCCGCTCCGGACCAGATCTTCGATCTGGTGCTGATGGATTGGAAGATGCCCGGCCTGAACGGGCTGGAGACGACCCGGCGGATCCGCGCCGACCTTAAGCTCGACAAGACCCCGGTGATCTGCATGATCTCTGGCTATGCACGGGAAGACCTGATGCAGCCCATGGAACGCGCCGCGCTGGATGCCTTTCTGCATAAGCCGGTCAATCAGTCTTTCCTGTTCGATACCATCATGGGCCTGTTCGGGCATCAGGATGCCGCCATTGCCGGCAACCTGATGCGCCCGACCGCCGACACCCTCGACACGCCGCCGGATTTCACCGGACAACGGGTGCTGCTGGTCGAGGATATCGAGATCAATCGACTGGTCGCGATGGAATGGCTGGCGTCGGTCGGGCTGGAGGTCGACATCGCCGAGAATGGCGCGGAGGCGATCGAACGGCTCGACCCCGCCCATCACGCGGCCGTGCTGATGGATCTTCAGATGCCGGTCATGGACGGTCTGGAGGCGACCCGGCGCATCCGTGCCCGACCCGAGCAGGCGGCGGTGCCCATCATCGCCATGACCGCCCACGCGCTCAAGGGCGATCTGGAGCGCTGTCTGGCGGCGGGCATGAACGATTACGTTGCCAAGCCCGTGGACCCGGCGCGTTTGTTTGCCGCTCTGGCCCGCTGGATCGAACCGGCGTCTGGTGCCCCTGCCCAGGGTTCAGCCGAACCGGACGCCCCGGAGGCGACAGCGGAGCCGCTGGCCGGACTGTCGCTGCCCGGCATCGATCTCGCCGACGGTCTGGCGCGCGCGAATCGCAACGCCGCGCTCTATCAGAAAATGCTACGCGGGTTCAACCGATCCTGGGCCGATGCCACGCGCCGGGCCGAGGTCGACCTTGCCGCCGGACGCCTGGAGGATGCGCGGCGGACGGTCCATTCGGTCAAGGGCGTGGCGGGGAACCTGGGCGCTAAAACCCTGTACGAGCGAGGTCAGGCGGCCGAACGCATGATCGCCGAGGGCACGTTCGATCCCGCGTCGGCCATCTGGCGCGACTTCTCTGCCGCCTTGGACGAGGTGGCCGAAGGGCTGGAGACTCTGCCGCTGGAGAGCGGGGTTGCCGTGCCCGTCAGCGGTGGCGATGCTGGCATGGAGCCCGGCGCGCTGCGCCAGGGGCTCGCCGAACTGGTGGCATTGCTGGACGACGATCTGGGGCGGGCGCAGGCGCAGCTTGAGCGCCTGGGTCCCACGCTGGCACAGCGTCTGGGCGCGGCGCGGGTGGACGCGGTGCGCGCGTGTATCGACGATTTCGACATCGATGCCGCCATCGCGAGCGTGAAGCAGATGCAAGGGGAATTGGAACGTGATGACTGAACGTGACGATCGACCGAAAATTCTCATCGTCGATGACACCAAGGAGAACATCGACCTGTTGCTGGAGGTGTTCCGCGACGATTTCCGGGTCAGCGCGGCCACCAATGCCGAACGCGCGTTGAAATTGGCCCGCGCCGACCATCCGCCGGACATCATTTTGCTCGACATTCTGATGCCGGAGATGGATGGCTACCAACTCTGCGCCGCGCTCAAGAACGACGAGACCACCAAGGGCATTCCGGTGGTCTTCGTGACCGCCGTCTCCGAGGTCATGGACGCCACGCGCGGCTTCGCCGCCGGCGCCGTGGACTACATCACCAAGCCCTTCCATCCGCCGATGGTCAAGGCGCGCGTGCGGCTGCACCTGGATCTCAAGAGCAAGTACGACCTGCTCGAATCCTATGCCTTCATCGACGCCCTGACCGAGGTCAACAACCGCCGCCGCTTCGATCTGGTGCTGGAGGAGGAATGGAATCGGGCGCGCCGCTCCAAGCGTCCGCTGTCGCTCATCTATCTGGACGTGGATCACTTCAAGGCATTCAACGACACCTACGGTCATGGCGCGGGCGACGATTGTCTGCGCCGTCTGGCGGCGGCCATGGCGGGCGCGCTGCACCGTTCGGGCGACTTCATCGCGCGCCATGGCGGCGAGGAATTCATGATCCTGCTGCCCTATACCGACCCGGACGAGGCGCTGAGCATCGCGCAACGCCTGAACCAGATCGTCGACGGGTTGGCCATTCCTCATGTCTCCTCGCCGGTGGCCGCGCAGGTGACCGTCAGCATGGGCGTGGTCTCCGTGGATCCGGATGCCAGACTGACCACGCGCGAGATCGTCGACGCCGCCGACCGGGCGCTCTATGACGCCAAGCATGCCGGCCGCCATCGGATCGAGCAAATCGCGATTTGAACGCCCGCTGGTCTGGAACGCGGTCTCCTCTGCAATGACCGCGCCGCATCCTAAATCAGGAACCCAACGCCATGTTAATCCGGCTGGAACCCGTAATTTTGACCCTTCTGATCGGCTTCGCCACGGCGGTCCCTGCCGAGGAGACGGCCAAGCGATTGGCGATCCTGGGCGACTCGGAGCGGGGCATCGAACCCTGCGCGCTCTGCCACCAAGCCAATGGCGGCGGCAGCGAGGCGATCGGCGCGTCGCGCCTCGCGGGGATGGATGCGCGCTACCTGACTCGGCAGATCGAGAATTTCAAGAACGGTCACCGTCCGCACTCCGTCATGCAGCCCTGGGCGGAACGGCTCACCGACGCCGAGATCGTGGCGCTGAGCGAGTATTTCGCGGCACTGCCGCCCGCCACCAATGCCAAGGTGCCCGACGGGATGGATCTCAAGGCTGGCGAGTGGCTGGCGCTTGACGGCGACTGGTCCGGGCGCCGGTTGCCGGCCTGCGGTCAGTGCCATGGCCCGGGGGGGATCGGAGTTGGTCAACATTTTCCCGCGTTGGCCGGCCAGCCTTACAACTACTTGGTCAGACAGTTGGCCGCCTGGACCACCGGAGAGCGTACCGGCGATCCGCTCGGCATGATGGGCGCGGTCAATGCCAAACTGTCGGTGGCGGAGACGCAGGCCGTCGCGGCCTTCTACGCATCCTTGCCGGTCGTCAAGGCGTTGGACGTCACCGTCGAGCGCCAGCACGGCGCGGTTCCGCCTGACGCGGACGACAGGCATCCGCTGAAGTCGAGTATCGTGCCAGCCCCGATGGCGCACACGGAACCGCTTGTGCATCAAGGCAAGGTACCCGCTGGTCGCGCACCAGGGACCGCCGGACATTTCGAGCCCCCGGCACGCGGCGACAAGCCTGACGGTGAGTTTGGCGCGGTGGTCGCACTCGGCGAAGCCATCTTTAGGCAAACCGACCGTCATGCCATCTCCGGCAAGTATGTCGGCAATGATCAGGTGTGCGAGGGTTGCCACCTGGACGCCGGCCGGCTCGCCGACGCCTCGCCGATGTGGGCCGCCTGGGTCGCCTATCCGGCCTATCGCGATAAGGATCGGCAGGTCAGCACCATTGTCGAGCGCATCCAGGGTTGTTTCAAATACTCGATGAACGCCCAGGCATCGGAAGCCGGTCATCCGCCGGCCGCCGAGAGCCGTACCATCCATGCGTTGGCGAGCTACCTGTATTGGCTCGCCACTGGTGCGCCTACCGGCGACAAGACGATGCCGGGCCGCGGCTATCCGACCCTGGCCGAAACCGAACAGGGCTTCGATCCGACGCGCGGCGCGGAGGTTTACGCGGACAACTGCGCGATTTGCCACGGCACCGATGGCGAGGGTGGCGATGCCGGAGACGCGATGGTCTTTCCGCCACTGTGGGGCGCGCGCAGTTATAACTGGGGCGCCGGGATGCACATGATCGACACGGCGGCCGCGTTCATCAAGACGAATATGCCGCTTGGCAATTTCCTCGAACTGACCGACCAGGAGGCATGGGACGTGGCCGCCTTCATGAACGCTCATGAGCGCCCGCAGGATCCCAGATTCACCGGCGATGTCGCCGGGACCGCCGAGCAGTTCCATGGAAGCAAATTCGACTACTACGGCAAGCGCGCGGGAGCGGATGGAAAAATGCTCGGCACATTATCGCCGGGGTCTGCTCAATAGCGCGGTGTTCAAATCTGGCGCCCGCCGACCAGGTTGCCGGCGGGAGCCCCCTTCACTGGCTTATCCCGCCATCGCCGCCTTCATCTCCGCCGCGTACTGATCAGCATTGAGTCCGACCAGCAGATGCAGGACGTTGTCCGGCAGCCGCAGGATGCCCTGGACACCCGCCGCCTCCAGCGCCGGCTCATCGAGCTTCGCGCCGTCGCTGACCGTGACCCGCATCCGAGTCTCGGCGCAGGACTCGGCCAACTGGACGTTGTCGGTTCCGCCCAGGCCGGCCAGGATGGCGCGGGCGTTCTGCGGCGCCAGCGGATCGCGATGACGCGGCTTCAGATCATCGCTCTTGTAGCGCACCTGGGGCGCGGCGGCGCCCTCCGGCAACTCGGCTTCGGGTCCGGCGGTGCTCAGATATTCCTCCATGTCGGTCTTCAGATTGTCCGATTTGGGTCCGAAGATGGCCTGAAGGTTGTTCCCGACCGTGACCACGCCGGCGGCTCCTAACGCCTTGAGCTTGCCCGGATTGGCCTTGCCCATGTCGGCGACCTCGACCCGCAGTCGCGTGATACAGGCGTCGAGTCCCAGGATATTGCGCTTGCCGCCGAAGCCAAGCATCAGTTCCCTGGTGAAGTCGTCCGCGATGACGGACTTGATGTCGGCCATCTCCGGAGTCTCCGCCTCGCGTCCCGGCGTCTTGAGATCGAACCGCAGGATCAGCACGGAGGCCCCACTTCCTCGCTTGCCCAACATTAAAGCAGTTCCGGGGCTTCATCTCGAAGAACTTGGTCGGCGACGCGGCCGAAAAACTGCCGGGTCGCGGTGAAGAATGGACTCAGGCGCCTATTTGTCGGCAGCAAGTCGACCGCTGCAAGGTGATAGACACTTTGATCTTCGTCGATGTGCTGTTGCAGCAACTTGTCGAGTTCGTCCCACCACCGCCGGCGACGGTTGACGAGGAACGGGCAGTTCAGGTTCAGCAGATCCCTGGTATAAAGCGCCCGGTCGCGATCCGCCGAATCGAGTCCGAGAGCAGGCTCCACGCGCCCGTCGGAGAGATAGGCGAACAAGCGCGGGCAGTTGGGATCAAGACACGACACGAACAACGTGCTGTCGTATGTGCTGCGCTTGGCATGTCCACCAAAGACCTCGGCGGCAGGGAGTGCCTTGAGGTCGCTATCGGCCAAGGCGCTGGCCACAAGATTACCGTAGAGAAAGGTCTCCGCGGGGAACTGGCTCTTTGGCCTGAGGTGCTCGATGTGATAGCCGAATCCCTCCGGCTCGGCTTGGATCTCCGAATAGGCGCACAGCCCGTATTGCTCGCGCAGGAGTTGTTCCATGAGAGCGGGCTTATGCCGTCGAAAGCTCCTCCAGCGTGTTTCCGCATCCTGTCCCGTTGCCGGCGGGCTTTCGTGCGCCTGTTGCAGGGCGTAGGTTCCATTTCCAGTCTTACGGATGGCCCTCATCGCTTGAGGGCCTCCTGGCGCCTGATGCTGCGCTCGATTCGTTGCAGTTGCGGATGGCTTCCACGCAGTCGATCCTGCAAACCCCGCAGCAATTGCTGTGCTTCATCGGTTGCGTACCGACCCTGGTCCACCAACTCGACCAAGCGCCTTAAGTCTGGCCTTTCCTTGATCGGGGGCTGAGGGTCGACCAGCATGATGCTTTCCAGCACGTCGCTGCTGATCTCGCCGTAAGAGGCGGCGAGCGGCTCGCTGGCGACATACTTCCCCTCGGCCGTTCGTCCCAGGGTGCGAATCTGTTCCTTGTGGATGGATGTCAGCACTTGCGGACTGTGCGTCGTCACAATGAATTGGATCTTCGGAAATGCCTCCCGCAAACTGGCGATGACAAGCTGTTGCCATTGCGGATGAAGATGCATGTCGATCTCGTCGATCAACACGATTCCGTCGGTTTCCAGCGGTGCGCGGGTGCCCAGAGCGGGATTTAATTTGACGCAGCGATAAGCGATATCGCCGGCCATGGCGATCATGTTGCGCTGACCGTCGCTAAGCTGATCCACTTTCAATTCGCCAAATTCCGGATGGGACATGACCAGGGTTTGGTTGCTTGGGCTATATCGCAGCCCCGTCCAACCCGAGCCGCTCATCATCCGGTCAACCGATGCGGAAACCGCTTTCAGGATTTCCCCATGATTCGTTGAATCGAATACGCCATGAAAACCCTGGCGTTCGAGCGTCTTGGTCTTATGTTCGAAATCGGCGGCGAAATTGAAAAAGAACCAGTCCAGGAAAGAGCTGTAGTCCGACGCGGATTCCAGGCAGCCATGATAGGCATAGGTGCGCGAGAACAGGGCGTTTTTCTGCTTGCGCTGGAGCGTAAGTTTGCGCGACTTCCAAAGCCGGCCGGTCCCGTAGTATGCAATGACTGGCAGCTTCAAATCGGAGTGGTCGTCCTCGCTGTCCTGCTCATCCTGGTGCCTGATCCGGGCCTGATAAGCCGACCCGATTTCAGCCAGGGGTTTGGCGTCTCTGACTGTCGTCTTCGACCCGCGACTGACCTTGTCGCGCGACCGCGACCAAACGACTTCCCGTCCGTCGATCACGGCCGTGGCGGAGATCACCGATGGCAGCCGAGGTTCCATATCCACGGGAGTCGTCGCACCGACTGGACGCATCGTTACATCGTCGATCTCGATCCCGGTCCCAGACTGCGTCCCGCTCACCACATCGAAGGCGCTGACGTAAGGCCACAAGGCAATGCGGATCGCGTCGAGAATCGCGCTTTTCCCTTGACCGTTCGGCGCGACCAGGACTGTCAGAGACTCATCCAGCGCAATGGTGAGTGTGTCGAAACAACGATAATTCGTCAGCGACAACCGAGTCAGTTTCATACGAGCGATCTCTGGCTGTCTGCACAGGCAACATCAGAATGGTTCGTCATATTTCGTGGTGCGCTCCCGGTTTTTCTTCTTCAACGTCATCACGGAATCCTCATCGGGAAAGGTTTGGTTCAGCGGTTGGCCGTTCAGGGCTGCCGAAATGTCGCTATAGATCTGGGTCTGCTCATCATCCGTCGGCGCGGTAGAGCGGTCGAGATAGAGGAACTCCGAGCGCAGGAGCCCGACCTTCCTCACTCTCTATCCGACTGTTGCCGTCTCGTCGGCGTTGCCGGGAGCGCTGATCAGGCCCCATTTCCTCGCGTGCTCGTCGTTGATGACAGCGACCGCAGTGGGGGAGAGTCCCATCGTCCTGACGAGGGGTAAGAGTGCCTTATGCAAGGCATCCTGCAATGGCGCGCACCAGTCTGGCTGGTGTCCTTTGACCACCAGTATCAATCGGAAGCTAACCTTCGCCAGGTCGAGCGTGATGAAATTTCTGGGCAAGAGATCCCGAGTCGCACCGTGGCGTCCCAAGCAGCTCGCGAGCGTGATCTTGAGCGCGTTGTCCAGCTTCTCGCTCACCTCGTTGATAAAGCGATCTAAACGTCCGGCATCATCGGTACCGGCTGGCCTCGGCGAACTCGACTTCGCCTCGATGATCCAGACCGTCAGCCCGCCTTGCGCCTGCCTGAGCACGGCCATTTCAGCGATCTTCACGCCCTGTCGCATCCGCTGGTAGAGCGGGCTCTGCTCGATCGCGAAGCAGTCGTCCACATCGAAGGGGCCAAAACACATGCCGGATTCTTCGAGCAGGATCTCCGTCACTTGAGCGCCAGCTCCACTTCCTGCTCGTAGAGTCGGATCGACTCGTCGATGATGGGATTCGCTGGCATGCCGTCTCGAAGGTCCGTGGTCTCCCATTGCTCTCCATCGGCCATCGCCATCGGAATGGATAGCCCCTTCTGCTGAGCGATCAGATAGAGCTTCTTGACCACGAAGTAGGAATGGCTCGCGATGAAGAACTGAAGCTTGCCCTGGAAGACCTCGATCAGTGCGACGATCAGGTCGACGAATGCCGAGATCGCTTCGGGATGCAGACCGCTTTCCGGCTCGTCGATGAAGATGATCGAGTTGTAGCCCAGTTGTCGATTGAGGAAGAGCGCATAGAGAGCGGAGATCTTGCGTGCCCCCTCCGCAGCCATGCCGACTGGGTAGTCTTCACCATTTCTCTTGAGTCGCCAGGTTTGACGCGGAATCGGTGCTCCATCAGGGAGTTGCTTGAATTCAGACTGCATGCGACCACCGACTTTGCTTTCGAGATCGGTCATCGCGCTTTCCGCAGGCTCCGCCAAGCCGGCCATGTCGCGTTGCCAAGACAGCGCCTTCGCGAGATCGACATAGGTATCGTCGAAACCGAACAGCCGGTCGCTCTCGCGGGAGCGCAGTATCACGCCCTGGAGCGACAAGACTTCTTTGGCGGGCAGAAAGATCGACCGAGCGTCTCGTGCCCCCGCCGTACTGTGAAAACGGACATCGGCGCGATCAGCGGTATGGTCGAACGCGAACTGAACTTGCTCAGGCGGAGCATTCACGCACTGCTCACCGCGCAGCATCAAGGAGACCGAAGACTCGGAGCCGCTTCCGCGACGCACCAGATCGCCAATCCGATCCGGCTGGAAGGTCCAGTAGAGCTTGTCGCCCAGAATCTCTTTATAGCTGCGGGGCTCGTCGCCACGCCGCTCCTCCAGGGTCCGGATTGCGCAATAGAGCGCCTTCAACAGAAAGGTCTTGCCGGTCCCGTGTCGGCCGATCACGAGATTGATCGGGGCTAGGCCGCTCCAGGCGAAATCAGCCAGTGGGCCGAAGTTCTTGATCTCGATGGATTCGATCATGTCAGCGGATACTCTCTAGGCGGCATCGCGATCTTCCCGCAGGTTGACGACGAAAGCACCGGTTTCAAATCCAAAAGAACCGAGCAACCGTCGGATGTTGTCGCGGATCTGATTGGCCGAGAGTTTGGTTTCTGCCAACATCCCCCGCTCGTAGTCGCGCGATCCCCGAAGATCCGTAACCGCCCCGCTGTCATTGTGGTCGATTGTGAATCGTCCGATGTCCGACACGGTCACGGCATTCTTGTCTCGCTTCTTGACCCAACCTGGATGCAATTTCTTACGGAACAACCAGGCAACGCATCTGGAAACCTAATCGGCGATTTTTTCTGGGTTGCGCCATGGTGCCAATGGACGCGGAAGTGTTTTCGCTGGCCACGGACTTGCGTGTTGATGATGCGATCAAGACCCCTGACGCCCTGCATCTTGCCGCTGCGCTACTCGGTGAAGCCACCGAACTCTGGACCAACGATAAGCGCTTGGCCGCCGCCGCGAGAGACCGTATTCACATCCTGACATGGGGTGACTTCGACGGATCGAGAGCCGACACGACAACATCGCGCACCTGATGTCCATGTAAACGCCACAAACGCTGGTTTACCAGGCTGGTTAGCGCGCGGCGTGTGCCAAACCGCGCGGAGCATGACACCTTGGGTGGAGACGGCGAACCTCAACGTACTCGATCAGGGCGCTTATCGCCGACGCCAGGGGGCTCTTGGCCAGTGGATCGCCCTTGTCGTCAATCATCCTCACTGTCCGAATCATCCATCTTGATCAGCGCATTGAGATCGATGATATGAGTTCGCGTGAAATAGATGGTCGCGTCCTCTTCCGCAAGCATGACATCCATCTCGTTGGCTTCGATTGCAAGGAAGAAGTCCCGCATCTTTTCCGTAGTGCCATTTGCGTATTTGTACATCGCCGCATGGTTTGGGCAGAGGGAAAGATAATTCTGATAGTGACGCTTCTTGAGCCCTGGTAGAAACTCAACGGCCTCGAAGTAATGGCTGCCATCGGAAAGCTTGAAAGGAAGAGCCGTTTTGCACACCTGGCAAATCATTTCGCCGTCGCTGTTCGTATACTGGGCTCGCAGATAGGGATCTGTTTCTTTCTTGACCGCTTCTCTTGCAATGGAGACGGATCTGGTTCGTTGTTCAGTCAGGCGCTCCGGCGCCTCGGATGCTTGCTCTTGAACGCGCGTTACACGTCGCTCAGAATTATCAGGTGTGCGTTCAGGCAACTCGATTTGGCGCCTGTTTTTATATTCCTGTTTTAATCTTGATCGCTCGCCTGAATCGAGTTCCGCGAACCACTTGGCATCTTTCAGTGATTCATCGTCATCGAAGCCTAACTGCTTCGCTATCTCACGTCTTCTACGGCTATCCGCGGATACTTTTGAAATCTCTTCACCGAAATGAATTGCTTCAAGCCAGGACCAGCCAGAATCAAAGGCAAACCCGTCAGGGAGAAGGTCACGGTCTGCATCTCTGGGACGGACAAAGCCCCCCTCTTTTTGTGGTATCCACTTGCTTTTAGTCAGCAAAACGGCGAGCTGAGAAGGTGCTTCGCGTAGCGGGTAACTTGAGTTATTTCGATATATCGCTTTAGTCCAATCCTGGTTTTTAGGATTTGCACAAGCTTTCCAAACAAGTCGCGAGAGACATTCACACTGGTTTTTCAAAATGCCACCTAATCCAGGGATCGTGAAGTCTCTATCAATTTTATAGGATGTTATATTTCCTGGTGCTTTCCAAACAAGGTTTTTCACGTCAGGGTTTTCATTGCAGGAAACCTCGTGTATATACAAATCGTCAACCACCCCCAATTTCCTTGAAAAAGCAACAAGCCTACGAATCGATATTTTTTGCTCTTTATAATCTCCAGACAAAGCGAATCGACGCTCAATTTTTTTAATAGCCAGATAATAGGCGCCTAACCCTGAATCCGAATATGGAACATCAAGATACATATGGCCTGGGCGACACCAGTTGCCATCTTCATTTTTGAAAATCCAGTAGTCCTTGAAAAGGATTGAACATTCTGGCCGATTCTCCACCAGTGCCATGAAACGTTTGATATCACTAATCCTTGGATCAAATTCATCATCGATAACATAACGTTGCTGGAGCAACGCCTCAACCTGTTCAGGCTCTCCAACCTCTCGAACGCCTATTTTTTCCAAGAGTTTTTTTGCAGTCTCCTGTTCAGTTTTATTATTTCCAGATGTATAAATCTCCACGGCAACCCTGGGAAGCAATTCATCATGCACTTCCTCGGCATCTGGAAAAAAGCACTGATTACCGACACTGTAATCACCGTTGCTTAGCTTAATGATTCGGAGTTCTTTCAATCGTCCAAGGCTGTACTGAGAATCCAACTCATGGTAAATGAGCGCATAGAGGTTTTGATGCCACTCGTCCGACTTCGTAGCCATCCAGTCCAAAAACTCGGTTTCTGGATTAGACCAATCATTATCCGTCACACGCCTCTCAAGCACTTTCAGGAAGCTATCGATATCCCATTCACGGATCTCCAAACCAGAAAGAAAGCGATCTGCATCGCTATTCTTTTGTGTTATGCCAACCGCCCACTCCCATCGGTGGTCACCGAAGTCTACCAGAAATAAAATGTCATCCATGGATAGCAAGCTTTTAAGTGATGCTTTCGCCTGTAACAGATGACTGGCAGGCGCATGAGATTTGGCAAAGGTCGGGGTTAATGGCTTGGTTATCATCTCATCCCTAATCGCTGTGCGTATGGTGTTATATCTTTGGGGAATGCGGTCTTGAAGATTTGGCAGTACCCCGAGGAAATCGCCAGTCAATAAGTTGAGGTCTCGGATGACGTGAAGTGAATCTGCTACCAATCTCGCCAGGTTGTTAAAAAGTGGAGCATTCGCAGGCGTTTCCTTGATGCTCGCACGACTGAGTTCCGGTACGAATGGACCGTGCAAGTGAAATCGTAGTCCAGATGTCTCTTTTTGAGCGGGAAAGAAAACGGCAACATGACCCAGACTGGCTGGCACGATCCTGAATTGATCCGCGAGGTTCTTGCGAGCTTTTTTGTCGCCGATCATCGGCAGCTTCTCCAACTCGAACGCAACAGCAACACGCTGTTTTTTAAATCCTTTGACTGCACGCATAAAGCGTAAATAATGTGAACTCGCTGTGGTTTCTCCTACGATGCGCTTTTGTATTTCAATATGATGCTTGGAGTGCGTAATTCGCACCACTTCTCCCTTGAAACCGCCAGGTGATTCCCAAGCGATAGAACTGATACGAGATAGAAAAAGCAGCGTGGTTTCAGACAATTCATTCAATCCTTCCTCAATCTCGGCATAAGCATTGCTTGCCGGCTTCTTTGGATTATTGAATGGAAAAACGAAACGGGTAACGCCGTCTAGCTCCGAATCCAACGGCAACTCAGAAGGCAAGACAAGCTCCGAAATTTCAAAGGCAAAGGTCGGAGACCAGATACGCGGCGTTTCCGTGTAAGCAAAAACCGCTTTGAACCCGATCCCAAAGCGTCCGATTTTGTCCTCGTCCTTAACCTTTGTCCCTTCGCCTATATCCGTGATGGCATAGATATCCTGGGGCTCAAACGGACGCCCATTGTGTTCAAAGGTGAGACTCGTTCTGGTCAGGATGAACTTCGCTTCGGTCGCACCGGTATCCTCGGCATTCTGTAACAGCTCGTAAATGAAATGAGCTCTGTCTGGATACAGATCCTCGACGATCTTGCGGATTCCCGTATGTTTTTTCAGCACTCGGGCCAGATCTTCCCGATCGAGTCGAATATCTTCAATGATGCTCATGGCCCTTCCTAATTCGTGATGGTCAACACGCCCAAAACCACCGGCGTCGCATGAATATCCCCACTCTCAGCCGCCCGACGCAAATCAGCCAGACGCCGCTCGAAATCCTCCCGCGCTCGGGTCAGCTCGCCTTGCCGCATCAGCCGGATCTTGTCATTGGTCGCCGCCGCGAGTTGGTCCTCAAGGAGCGTGCAGCGTGCGCGGTGACTGACGGTGAGACTCTGAATCCGATGTTCGACCAGCTCGCGGTTTCCAGCGATATGGTTCGCTTGAGCCAAACTCCACTGACTGTGATGCCGAGTATCCAGTGCGTCAAACTGCGCCACATTTGGGACTGCACCCTCTGGCGTATCCGTCGCTATCGGTAACAACCTCATGAGCGCATCCTCGATGACCGCCTCCGTTGACACGGCGATCAGTGTCTCATCCACCTTCACGCCCCACTTCTGCCAGCGGTAGAGCGCAAAGGGATAGTCACCGGCGGCAACTGCCTCGCTGTACACGGCGAGAGACGCCTGGACCGCCTCGGGTTGTTCCAGTTGCCGCGCGGCCTGCCGCACCAGGGGGTGCAAGACATTCAGATGGACGGTGTTTGGATGGTCCGCGGCCGTCTTCTGATCGAAGGTGACAGAGAGCGTGAGTTGCCCGCCCTTGAGCCATTTTTCCCACTCGCGGGCCACCGGATCATTGGCGCGCGGCAAACCTTTGAAGTCGTTGAGCAGCCGGGCGCGGGCTTCCTGATTCAGGCGCAGTGTCTTCAGCGGTTTCTCACCCTTCAGGTACTCGGTGTCAGGCTCCAGGCGATTTGCCAAATAGGTCGTCACGCAGCGTTGCAGTGCCGCCGGGGACAGCCAGAAGGTTTCCGCCGCCTCGATCTCCTGGCGCCAGGTCTGGTTCGGCACGTCGAGTCCAAATAATTCGCTTTGCGTCGACTCCAGCCGCTCCTCCTCCTGAATCTCCCGAATCCCGTTGTCCGCGAGCTGCTGCAAGCGTTGCGCACGTTGCGCCGGGGTCAGCGTGAAGTTATCCGCGATGTCATGCAGTTCCTTGGTGATCTCGCCGAGAATCTCCTCGCTACCACCGACGGCATGCTGGAAGACACCAATGCGCCACAAACAGCGTTCGTAGATGTCGGCATCGACGGTCCCCGGCGTGATGAGGTTGACGATCGCCACCATCTCGCTTTTTTGGCCGTAGCGGTCGATACGGCCGATGCGTTGCTCGATCCGCATAGGGTTCCATGGCAGGTCGTAGTTGACGAGCAGATCGCAGAACTGGAAGTCGAGTCCCTCGCAACCCACCTCGGACGACAGCAGCACGTCCAACGCCTCGGGGAGATCCTTCGGGAGTGCGAAACGGCGGCGCAGATCAGCCCGTTCCTCATCGGGCACATCGCCATGGATCAATCCATAACGCATCCCGGCGCGCTGCGTGTGATCGGCCAGATATGCCAGCGTATGACGGTAGGTGCTGAAGACCAGGGCCTTGTTGTTGGACATCTGGCCTTTGTCGCGCAGAACCTTGACGAAGGCGTCAACCTTCGGATCCTGCGGATCGAGATCCGCTGCCTGCTCCAGCAAGGCTTCAATGTCCGCCCGTACCTGATCGACAAAGCTGAAATCGACCTCGATGTCGCTATCGCCAGATTCCATCGCTTCGAGCTGATCCAGCTTGCCGCCGAGGATGTTCCGCAACAGAGGTGCAAGACCATAGATGCAGCTTGCCGCCTGACGGCGGATGGTCGTCATCATGAATTTCACATTCTGCTGGCCGTGGCAGAACGTCAGGATGCGCGCCACGAGATCCAGCAGATCGTCATGCAGACGCTGCTGCGCGGGCGTGAAGGCGAGGGTCAGTGTCTCCGGCTTGCGAGTGGTGAACTCGCCGATGTCGCGGCGACGGGTGCGGTTGATCAGCGGACTGAAGGTGTAGAGTTCTTCCAGGGCGCGCGTCAGACCCACCCGCGCGGCAATGTCGATGGGCTCATCCGTCAGCCGGTCATAGATGGCCTGGAATGCCGGCGATTCACGCAGGAACAACCGGCCCCATTCGGTCTGCGCAACCTCATCTAGGCAGGTCCGCGCCTCGGCCTGCCAACCGTCCTCGGCTGACCGGCAATGCTTGATGGCCTGATTGATGGGTCGATTCGGCGCGGCCATCTGCGCGAAGCTGGCGTGGTCGATGACCAGATCCGGCCGCAAGACATTGAGCAGGGTAAAAAGATCCTCGCTGCCCAACTGCACCGGCGTGGCGGTGAGAAACACCGCAGCTTGAGCGTTGTCGCAGAAATAGCGCACACCCTGATGGAGATAGGTCGCCGGGTTGCGGATATGGTGCGCCTCATCGACGATCACCAGATCGAACTTGGGCGGCGGATCCAGCGCCAGCAATCCCCGTTTCTTCTGCTTGCCTTTGCCGCTGTCGCCGAAGACTAGATCCTCGTTGAAGAGGGAGAACGGCAGAATGGCCTTGGCGTACTGTTCGGGCCATTCGCCGTCGAGATGCGTTTCCTGCAAGCAATGCCGCAACAGTGAACCATCCAGCGCCGTGAACTGCTCATCGAAGCGCCGCATCTCGACATACCATTTGCGTTCGGAGACGAGCGCCTTGGGGCAGATGATGAGCACGGATCGAATGTCCATGCGCGCCCGCAGTTCCTTGATGATCAGCCCTGCCTCGATGGTCTTGCCCACCCCGACCTCGTCGGCGATCAGCATGCGGGGACGATCGGCCCGGATGAGCTTCAGCACCGGGCGGTATTGGTAGGGAACGAATTGCACCCGCCCCGAGCGCAACGAAAACAGATTGGCCGTCGAGGGCGAGAGCAGTTGCAGACTGGTCAGGTAGGCATGCAACCCCTCGACGTTCAGGCATGTCCGTGCGCTCTCCGCCTCCTCGGCGGGAAGTTGGATCTGACCTTCGTAATAGGTGACTTTCTTGTTGTCCTGAAAGACCCGGTAGCGGCACTCGGCACCGCCTGGGACGACCTCGATGATGGGCATCAGCACGCTAGGGTTTGAGCGCAGCGCGACCAGATCGCCGACCTTGAACAAGGATGCCGGTCTCGCTGGCGTGTTGATTGCTGGACTCGGCTCGGGCGGTTCCGGTCTGCTCGATCCGGCCATCGCCGCGACAGCCGCCGCCTTGGCGGCTTCGATCGGTGCCAAGACCTCCGCGTCGGCCCCCAGCATTTGTAGCAGGCGGCTCAATGTATCGGCATCACGATAGATCTCGGCATCAGGCATCGCCTGCGTCGAGAGATGCGACCACTTATTGCGGACAGTCTGCGCTTCTTTGACCCAGGTGCGGCCTTCCCGAGGCAGGCTGAGTTCCCGCGACAAGTCGTACCAGTTCTGATCGAGTAGCCGCAGGAGCGCGGCGAGGTCGAGCTTGTCCAATGTCGTCAAGCCGCGCTCCTGGACCATGCGCTGTTGCTGGAAGGTGAGGAGGTTTTCGACATGCGTTTTCCACCAGTCCGGGGACAAGGCAGGAAGATGCGCAGCAAGAAAACGGACCAGCGTAGCCGTGGTAAGTTGGAGCAGGTCGTTCAAGATTTTCCTTCCGTTGATGGTGCCTGGACCGACTCAGGATTGCTGTAGTGGTTTGTGGCTTGCAGCTGAACGTCTTTAATACTCGGCCATGCGAATCCCAGACAACGTTTACCATACGTCATCGACAAGGTTTTCATCAGCCCCTGGAACAACGGTTTGATTCAGACCAAGCCCAAGGAATTCAAGCTCGACGGCGGCGATAAGCTCAAATTTTTTCGGGACATGGCCGAACCCGCGCGGCGCATCCTTGAGGTGCGGCAGGTTGTGGAGAAGTTGACCGAATAGGCAATTTCCAGCCGCATGAATCGCAGTCATTAGCCCCTGCCACGACACGCACTCATATCGCACTCGCACGGCGCCCGCCGACGCTGTCGCCGCCGGGCGCCGGGTTCCCGAATCACCCTGCCATCGCCGCCTTCATCTCGGCGGCATACTGATCGGCATTCAGGCCGACCAGCAGATGCAGGACATTGTCCGGCAGCCGCAGGATGCCCTGGACACCCGCCGCCGCCAGGGCCGGCTCGTCGAGCTTCGCGCCGTCGCCGACCCTGACCCGCACGCGGGTCTCGGCGCAGGCTTCGGCGACCTGGACGTTCTCGCGCCCGCCCAAGCCGGCCAGAATGGCGCGGGCATTTTGCGGCGCCATGGGATCGCGATGACGCGGCTTGAGATCATCGCTCTTGTAACGCACCTGTGGCGCGGCGGCGCCCTCCGGCAGTTCTGCCTCGGGTCCGGCGGTGCTCAGATACTCCTCCATGTCGGTTTTCAGATTGTCCGATTTGGGTCCGAAGATGGCCTGAAGGTTGTTCCCGACCGTGACCACGCCGGCGGCGCCCAGCGCCTTGAGCTTGCCCGGATTGGCCTTGCTCATGTCGGCGACCTCCACCCGCAGTCGCGTGATGCAGGCGTCGAGTCCCAGGATGTTGCTCTTGCCGCCGAAGCCAAGCACCAGTTCCTTGGTGAAGTCGTCCGCGATGACGGACTTGATGTCGGCCATCTCCGGGGTCTCCGCCTCGCGTCCCGGTGTCTTGAGATCGAACTTCAGGATCAGCACGCGGAAGGTAACATAGTAGACGGCGGCAAAAATCGGCCCCAGGATCAGCACCACCCAGGGGCGGATGTCGTTGACGTAGTAGAGCGCGTAGTCGATGAAGCCGTGGCTGAAGCTGTATCCCAGACGGGCGTCGAGCAGATAAGTGACGAGATAGGCCACCCCCACCAGGACGGCATGGACCGCGTACAGCAGTGGCGCGACGAACAGGAAGGCGAACTCCAGCGGCTCGGTGATGCCGGTCAGGAAGGCGGTCAGCGCGGCGGAACCCATGATGCCGGCGACTCGCGCCTTGTTCTCGGGCTTGGCGCTCCGGTAGATGGCGAAGGCGGCGGCGGGCAGGCCGAACATCTTGAAGACGAAACCGCCGCCGAGGATGGCCGCCTCGTAGTCGCCGGCGAAGAAGCGGCTGATGACGCCATGGACGGTCTTGCCGGTCTCCGGATCAACATAGGTTCCTACCTCGAAAAAGAAGGGGACGTTCCAGATGTGATGCAGACCGAAGGGCAGCAGCATGCGTTCCACCACGCCGTAGATGGTCACCGCCGCCGCTGGATTGCCGTAGGCCGCCCAGTCGCCGAAGTCGCGAATGGCCGCGCCGATCGGCGGCCAGATGACGGCGAGCACCGCCGCCAGCCCGATGGCCGCGAAGGAGACGACGATCGGCACGAAGCGTTTGCCGGCGAAGAATCCGAGGTAGGGCGGCAGCGAGATGCGGTAGTAGCGGTTGAACAGATAGGCCGCGATCAGCCCGATCAGGATGCCGCCGAAGACGCCGGTATCGATGGACTCGATGCCGAAGATCTTCTTGATCTCGGCGCGGCTTTTGGCGGGCGGAAAGGCGACCATCTCGCCCCGACCCGCATCATAGAGCGCGATGGCGCCTTGCTCACCCTCGCCCACGCCAGACTGGAGTGCGAAGGGCACGCTCGCGCCGTCGCAGACCAGCGTCTCGTCCTTGACCTCATCGGCCCTGAGTTTCTCCAGCGTTCGCCCATCCTTGTCGAGACACTGGAAGCGCGCCCGCTCGCTGTCGTACTCGACATAGATCGCCTTGCCCGCCTCGCCGCTGATCCGCAGCGGTTCGACAGGGGCCGTCAGACCGATGAATTGAAGGCCGATAACGCCCAGGGC
The DNA here is from genome assembly GCF_016653465.1 of Thiocystis minor. Classification (GTDB taxonomy): domain Bacteria; phylum Pseudomonadota; class Gammaproteobacteria; order Chromatiales; family Chromatiaceae; genus Chromatium; species Chromatium minus. The sequence goes on from NZ_NHSQ01000070.1 coordinate 116,840, forward strand.
CGCCAGCATGACGAAATAGCCGACGGTCGCCGCGAGCGCCGCCACGCCGTCGTTCTTGGTAAAGCCAAGGACCACGCCGATGGCGAAGATCAGCGGCAGGATCATGAAGATGGCGTCGCCGGAGGCGGACATGACCCGCCCGATCTCGGCGAGCCAGGCGGTATCGGCCTCGCGGGCGATGGAGGCCCCGACGCCGAGCAGGATGCCGGCGACCGGCAGCACGGACACCGGCAGCATCAGTGCCTTGCCGATCTTTTGCAGACCGCCGAAGGTATTGCCCCAAACGGATGAAATGCTCATGGTTGCGTCTCCCGTAGTCGGCTCAGTCATCGCTCTGAACCAGGGCGCGCACCTCGGCGGCGGTCCCCTGGGTCAGTGCCTGTTGGGCGAGGGTCTGGCACTCGGCGAAGGAGCGCGCGCGTACCGCGGCCTTGATGGCCGGGATCGCCGGGACGCTGACCGAGAGTTCTTTCACCCCGAGTCCAATCAGGATCGGTACGGCTTGCGGATCGCTCGCCATGCCGCCGCAGACGCCCACCCATTTGCCCTCAGCGTCCGCGCCCTCGACCGTGAGCGCGATCAGCCGTAGGATCGCCGGGTTCATGGCATCGGCCTTGGCGCCGAGCTTGGGGTGGCCGCGATCCATGGCGAGTCCGTACTGGGTCAGGTCATTGGTTCCGATGGAGAAGAAACTCACCTCGCGGGCAAACTGCCGCGCCAGCACGGCGGCTGACGGCACCTCGACCATGATGCCCAGCTCGACGTCGCCGGCGTCCGGGAGCTTGGCGCGCTCTTCCTCCACCAGCCCCTTGACTGAGCGGATCTCGTCCAGGGTCGCGATCATGGGGAACATCATGCGGATCTTGCCGGTCTTCCCGGCCCGCAGGATGGCGCGAACCTGGGTGCGCAGGATCTCCGGGCGGTCGAGTCCGATCCGCACTCCGCGAATGCCGAGCATGGGGTTCTCCTCGCGCGGCATGGGGAGATAGGCCAGCGGTTTGTCGCCGCCCACGTCCAGGGTGCGGATGATCAGCGGCTGGCCGTTCAGGGCCGCCGAAATGTCGCTGTAGATCTGGGTCTGCTCGTCCTCCGTCGGGGCGGTGGAACGGTCGAGATAGAGAAACTCGGAGCGCAGGAGTCCGACCCCTTCGGCGCCCAGGGTCATGCCCTTGCGCGCGTCCTCGATCCCGCCGATGTTGGCCACGACCTCGACGTTGTGACCGTCACTGGTGGTCGCCGGCTCGAAGGCGGCGGCGAGATCGGCGGCCTTTTTCGCGGCTAGGCGCGTCTTGGTCTCGACGATGCGGTCGATCTCCGCCGGCTCGGGGTTGATGCGCAACTGGCCCCGTCCGCCGTCCAGGATCACATCCGATCCATTGGGGAGATCCAGCGCGCGCGGCTCGATCCCGGCCACGGCGGGGATATCGAGCGCCCTGGCCAGGATGGCGACATGCGAGGTCGCCCCGCCACTGACGGTCGCGAAGCCCAGCACCTCCGCCGGGTTGAGTTGGGCGGTGTCCGATGGGGTCAGTTCCTCGGCGATCAGGATGGAGCCGACGGGGATCTTGGGCTCTTCGACCGGCTGGCCGGTGAGGATGCCAAGGACACGCCGGCCCACATCGCGCAGATCGGCGGCGCGACCGGCCATGACCTCGTTCTTGAGCCTGGACAGACGCTCGGCGTGGGTCGTATAGGCACGCTGCCAGGCGAAGGCCGCGCCCTTGCCCTTGGCGATGGCGCTCTCGGCGATGTCGATCAGATCCGGGTCGCCCAGCAGTTCCTGATGCGCGGCGAAGATGGCCGCCTTCTTGGCGTCCGACTGCGCCTTCAGTTCGGTCTGCAACGCCTCCAGCTCGTTCTTGCCCCGGTCGAGCGCGTCTTCGAGCCGGCGTCGCTCCTTGCGCGGGTCGGTGTCGCCGGTCTCGGGAACCTGGATCTCCTCGCGGCGCAGTTGGTAGACCTTGCCAACGCCAAGACCGGGTGACGCGGCCACGCCCAGCAGTAGATTCGGATCGTCCGACAGCGGTCTGGGCGCGGGGGCCTTGGCTGGATCCGGCTCGGTGGTGGCCGGGGCCGGGGCGGGTCGACTGCCCTCGTCACCGAGTCCGGCGGCCAGCTCCGGCGCGAGTGCATCGATGGCCGCCTGGGAGTCCGGACCCTCCGCGATCAGCACCACCTTGTCCCCCAGGGCGATTTCGAGCCCCATGATGGAGGTGACGCTCTTGGCGTTGGCCTGATCGTCGCCGCGCTGGAGCAGGATTTTGGACGCGAACCCTTTGGACAGGTTGGCGAGCACGGCGGCCGGGCGGGCATGCAGGCCGGTCGGGTTGGGGATCAGGATCGCGTCGGAGGTCACGCGCTTGCCCGCGATCTCGGCGGCAGCGCCAGCGCCGTCCGCCAGGGTCAGCGTCAGGCAGGTATCCTGACCGGCCCGCACCCGTCCGCTGGCCTGGACCATCCCGGCGATCGACTCGCCATTGGTCACGATCATCAGGGTCACGAGACTCTTGGCGCGGGTGGCCAGGAAATCGGCATCGAAGGCGATCAGTGCATCGCCCGTGGCGACCTGCTGTCCCAGCGTCACCTTGGGGGTGAAGCCCTCGCCCTTCAGCGTCACGGTGTCCAGACCGATATGCATCAGGATCTCGACCCCTTCGCCGGTGGTCAGGGTCACGGCGTGACCGGCGTGGTGGAGCTGGCTGATCGTCCCCGGACAGGGTGCCGTGAGCACCTGACTCAGGGGGTCGATCGAGAGTCCATCGCCGACCATTTTTTGCGAAAAGACCGGGTCCGGAACCTGTTCGAGTGGAAGGATGATCCCGTCCAGGGGCGCGCGAAGCTCAAGTGTCAGCACTGCGTTTCTCCTGTAGATGGACGATCAGAATTGCACGCTCACTTTGGCGCCAATGACCAGTGCATTGTCGATGTCGCCGGTCGCCGCCGGGCGGATGACATACTGAAGATCCGGCTGAATGGCAATGCCGTGGCCCAGGACGAACTTGTGGTTCAGTTCGATCACCGCCTCGTAATCCTTTTCGGCCAGATCCTGGGCGTTACGCGCCACATTGACGCGGTCGCCGAACCAGCCGCTAGTGATCGCCAGCCCTGTGGTGTCCCTGGGACGGGCGCGGAAGAGCCCCTCATAGATCAGACCGGTGTTGAAGTACCAGGTCATGGGATTGACGTCATCGGTCAGGCTGAAGACGACCGCCCCGAAACCTGAAAGTCCGCGATCGGCACCGGCGCTCTCGCGGTAGAGCATCTGATCCGCCAGCACCCAACCCATGGCGTTGCCCGTTTCGGTGGCGTTGTCGAGTCGCCCGACATTCTGGAACTCGCCGGTCATGTAGTAGCCGCCAATCTTATAGACCCCCGGCAAGGTGTCCTTGGAATCGCGGTTGACGTGATAGTGAATCTCGCCCGCCAGGGTCACGCCGTTGTCGCCGAAGCCCCAACTGGTGCCGTGATCGTTGTGGCCGAGGCTCGCCGGATCGCCCTCCTTGCCCTCGGGGTCGCCGTCGTAGATGGCCGCCTGAATGGTCCAGTGTCTCGCGGGGGTGTCATAGCGCGCCCGCGCGCCCCAAGTCGCCAGCGGATAGGCGGTGAAGGTGAAGGGATTTTGCAGGAACACCGGCTTGGGGCTGCCGCAGAAAGAGTTGTTGATGAACTGGCAGTAGAGCGGCGAGCGCAGGAAGTCGTCGTTCGCGATCAGACGACCATAGGCGAGGTTGAGCCGGTCATCGAGCAGGCGGGTATTGAACTGGACATTGGCGAGCTTGACGTTCTGGCCGCCATACAGCTCCTGGACGGTAAAGAGGTTCCCGCCCTCGGAGGGGGCAACGAAGCGCTCGGAAACACTCAGACCGTCACGCTTGGAGACCTTGATCAGCAGGTCGGTCCCGCCAATGCCCAGGAGACGTTCCAGGTCGAAACCGAGATCCAGGCCGATGTTGTCGGCGTAGGTTCCGCCTTTCACCTCGCCGCCGGAGACATTGGCCATGGGTTCGGCGGTATAGCCCAGATTGATGGTCACGCCTTGTTCCTTCCAGCGATCTCGCACGCCGCCCCAGTTGCCGGTGAGAGAGTCGCTGCCAGGGAAGTCGGTTGCCGCAGTGATCGGCGCAATCAGAACCGCGGCAATCGTCAGCGCCGCCAGGTCACGCTTGAGAGGTGGAAAGTCAGCCATTCTTGACGTGCTCCATATGAAGTGAACTTATAGGGTGGCGCGGATGAGGCGCCGCTCGGGAAGCGTGTCGATGCTTGGGATCTTCTCCCAATGGGAAGAATAGCGTCCTGACCTGTTGTGAGGTTGGATGGTCGCGTTCTAATCCGCCGCGGTCAACAGGATGGTCGCGGCGGTGCATCGCGTGCGAGAACCGACGGAAACTGCAATGCAGGCTCCGTCCCTCAACGCCCCAGGTTTCCCCATATACCCATTTTTGTTCGAGATCCCCTCTTGAATCAAAAAGTTGAACTCAGCGCGACCGTCGCCCGAGCCGGAGCGAAGAGGCTGAATGCAACTCGGCGATCACCGCGCGTTCGACGATTCCAGATCGAGCTTATCTCAAATCACGATCGGACGTAGATCTGACCCGGGCCTGCGTGTGCGCCCATCCACCAGGCTCGTCGGCGTGAGGCGCATGACGACGAGGGCATTCACACCCTATTGTTTTGCGGCAAGCCCCCCGACATGCTGCGCTCGGCCAAGATTTCAACCCTTTTGCTCGGCTGACGTTCTGGCTGACGGTTTGCGGGGTTCAAAAGCGTGTGGCTGCCGACGCGGGCGGGATGCTCGCCGACCTTCAATTGGGTATGATCGCGACATTGCCCCAGCGTATCGATCAGGTCGCGTCTCTATGAAGATCCTTGTCAGTAACGACGATGGATATCAATCGCCGGGCTTGATTGCGCTTGCCGACGCGCTCGGACAACTCGGTGATGTCGTGGTGGTGGCGCCGGAGCGCGACCGCAGTGGCGCCAGCAACTCGCTGACCCTGGATATTCCGCTACGGGCAACGCGGATGGCGAATGGTTATATCCGGGTGGATGGAACCCCGACCGACTGCGTCCATCTTGCACTGACGGGTTTGTCCGAAACCGATCCCGATCTCGTGGTTGCAGGGATCAATCATGGACCAAATCTGGGCGATGACGTGCTCTATTCCGGAACGGTCGCGGCGGCGACCGAGGGGCGCTTTCTTGGACTGCCGTCAATGGCTGTGTCCATTGCCTCTCATGAGCCCCGGTACCTTGAGACGGCCTCCAGAGTGGCCGTGCAGTTGGTGTCCCGGCTCTGTGTGAATCCGCTGGAATCGAGCATCATCCTGAACGTGAATGTGCCGGATCGGCCTTATGAGGATCTCAAGGGATTCGTGGCAACCCGGTTGGGGCATCGACACAAGGCGGAACCCGTGGTGATGGCGCGGGATCCCCGCGGTCGGACGATTTACTGGGTTGGCCCCGCGGGGCCGGAGCAGGATGCCGGGCCGGGTACGGATTTCGATGCCGTGCGCAATGGGTTCGTGTCGATTACCCCGTTACAGGTCGATCTGACCCGGCACGCCGCGCTAGAGACGCTTGGCCACTGGTTGGCGGCGCGCGGGTGATGGTGGGCAAGATGGATCCAGGGATCGGCATGACCTCCCTGCGTACCCGTCAGCGATTGATTCTTCGTCTGCGCGAGGCAGGCATTCGTTCGCCAGAGGTGCTGGCGGCACTGCGGGATCTCCCGCGCCATTTGTTCGTGGATGAGGCGCTGGCAAGCCGTGCCTACGAGGATTCGGCGCTGCCGATCGGTCATGGCCAGACGATCTCTCAGCCTTATACCGTGGCGTTCATGACACAATCGCTCCTGGAACGCGCCAGGCCGGATACGGTTCTTGAAGTTGGCACCGGCTCGGGTTTTCAGACTGCCGTTCTCGCGTCGCTGGTCCGTCGCGTCTACAGCGTGGAACGCGTCCGGGAACTGCTCGAACGCGCACAACGACGCCTGGGTGTCCTCCAGCAGAGAAACGTTCGTTTTCTGCATGCCGACGGTGCAAGGGGTTGGCTGGAATACGCACCTTACGATGGTATTCTGGTCACCGCCGCGCCACGCGGGGTGCCCCGGATGTTAGCCGAGCAATTGGCGCCTGATGGGGTCATGGTGCTGCCGATCGGAGATGCTGCTCGGCAGATGCTCGTGCGAGTGACCCGGGTCGGGGATGGATTCGAGCAGGAGATGCTCGAAGCGGCGAGCTTCGTGCCCATGCTAACGGGGATTTCTTGATCGCAATGCAACCGCGCGCATGAGAGCCTGCGCGGTTTTGACGCATCGGCCGGGTTGACATCAACGCATGACCACCGGATCAGACTTGGTTTAGAAGGATAAATGGGTTCATGGGTGTCGAACAAAGGCTGGTTTTGCTTGCCCTTTCGATGGCGTTCTGGTTGCCGCTCATCCTTGACGGTTGCAGTTCCACGACCCCCGCGCCAGTGTATGGCTGGAATTGGCAGGGACCGGCGCCCGACGGTTTTTACCGTGTGCGCAAGGGCGACAGTCTGAGCGTCGTCGCGCAGCGACTCGGAATCGGTACGCGCAAATTAGTGAAATGGAATGGACTTAAGCCGCCCTATCTCATCTATGCGGATACCTTGCTGCGCGTTGTGCCGCCGAATGCCGCTAGTTCCAGGCGGATTGCAAAGAAAGCGGTTACGCCACCCAGAAAACCTGATGTCACGCCAGAATCGCGCAGCAAGAGTAGCGCGAACGCCGTGGCCGCCATCCCAAAGGAAACGCGCGAAGATGCCCCCCGCCGCCGACCCGAGACATCAGGAATCACTTGGGAATGGCCCTTGGACGGCCCGCTGATGCAGGGGTTCCAAGCCAGTGACCGGACTCGCCAGGGCATCCGCATCGGTGGTCGCTCCGGCGCACAGGTCAGAGCCAGCGCGGACGGTTGGGTGGTTTACAGCGGCGGTGGACTCAAGGGTTATGGCAACCTTATTATCATCAAACACAATGACCGATATTTAAGTGCATACGGCTTCAACCGCTCGCTGTTCGTCAAGGAGGGGGATCGCGTGACACGCGGTCAGGCGGTGGCGGAGGTTGGTCAGGGGGCCGAAGGAACCCATCTACTGCACTTCGAGGTCCGCCTTGACGGTACGGCCGTCGACCCGATCGCTTACCTGCCCCCGCGAAACTAAGCCCGTCCCAAATGAACGGAGGGAGATGTGGATGCCAATCGTCGAAGACCTGGAGGCAAACGAGAATCCGCTCGAAGTCGACAGCGTATCGCTGTTGCTGCTCAATGAGGATTCCGACTCGATCGAGGTCGAGGAGGCGATCGAGCCCGACGAGATCGATTCTCCTGGCGTCGATGTCATTGCGCCGGCCAGCGATCGCTTCAGTTCGGGGGATGGCGACTTCGATGCCACCCGTCTCTACCTCAATGAAATCGGCGAATCCAAACTCCTGAGCGCGGAGGAGGAGGTCTATTTTTCGCGCTTGGCTCAGGGAGGCGACAATGCCGCGCGCTCGCGCATGATTGTCAGCAATCTGCGGCTCGTCGTAAAGATCGCCCGTCGCTATCTAAACCGTGGCCTGCCGTTGCTCGATCTGATCGAGGAAGGCAATCTGGGTCTCATCCGTGCCGTGGAAAAATTCGACCCGGAACGTGGGTTTCGCTTTTCCACCTATGCGACCTGGTGGATTCGCCAGACCATCGAGCGGGCGATCATGAATCAGACTCGCACAGTTCGTCTGCCGATTCATGTCGTCAAGGAGATCAACATCTATCTCAAGGCGGCACGCAGCCTTGGGCAGCGGCTCGATCATGAGCCAACCACCGAGGAGATCGCCAACCTGCTCGACAAGCCTATCGGTGAAGTGAAACGCATGCTGGGACTCAACGAGCGCATCTCCTCGGTCGATACGCCTTTCAGCAAGGATGCCGACAAGCCATTGCTGGATATGCTGGAGGACGAGGCGGCCAGCGATCCATCCGACAGCATCCAGGATACTGATATCCAGGCCAATCTCGAACACTGGCTGAGTAAACTCAACGACAAGCAGCGCGAAGTCGTGGAAAGGCGCTTTGGCTTGCACGGTTATGAATATTCGACGCTGGAGAGTGTCGCCCAAGAATTGGGCGTCACTCGCGAGCGCGTTCGTCAGATCCAGATGGATGCACTGAAGCGTCTACGAGACATCCTCGAAAAAGAAGGGTTTTCGGTCGACTCCTTCTTTAAATAACCAGCAGCGTTTCCTCTCGCGCCAAGGATGAATCTATTTCCGGTGCGGCGTCTTTATTCAGGATCGCCGACCCGGCGAACAGTTCATCGTATAGCGCTTGTTTTATGGGGGCATTTGCCGTACTGCGTATTGACTTTAGACAAGCGATCCAGTGTGATGCAGACCGCAACGCCCAGGGAATGAGGCAATCCAACGGCTGGATGCCTTATTACCTTAAATGAAATACTGTTTTCCCTGATGTTCCCTGGGAGGGTCTATGCAAGCCAGTCTGGAACAAAAGTACAATTTCGACGTTGTCCGCTGGTTCACGATCATGGCCGTTGTCTACCTGGTGGTGGGCGCGTCCGTCGGGGTCTATATCGCGTCGGAACTGGCCTGGCCGTTCCTGAACTTCGATAGCCCCTATATCTCCTTCGGACGCTTGCGTCCGGTGCATACCAATACGGTCATCTTCGCCTTCGGCGGCTGTACCCTCATGGCGACCGCCTTTTATAGCGTGCAGCGCACCTGCGGCGTGCGGCTGTGGAGCGACAAAATGGCCCGCTTCACCTTCTGGGGCTGGAATGCGGTCATCGTGCTGGCGGCGCTGACGCTGCCCTTCGGCTTCACCCAGTCGAAAGAATACGCCGAGCTGGAATGGCCGATCGATATCCTGATCGCGGTCGTCTGGCTGTCCTTCACGATCAACTTCATCATGACCATCGCGACCCGGAAGTCCTCGCACATCTATGTGTCGAACTGGTTTTTCCTCGGCATGATGATCATGATCGTCTATCTGCATGTCGTGAACAGCCTCGCAATTCCGGTCGGTCTGTTTAAGTCCTACTCCATCTTCTCCGGGGTGCAGGATGCCATGATCCAGTGGTGGTGGGGGCATAACGCAGTCGGCTTCTATCTGACCGCCGGGTTCCTCGGGATCATGTATTACTTCGTGCCCAAGCAGGCCGGGCGTCCGATCTATTCCTACCGACTCTCGGTCATCCATTTCTGGGCGCTGATGTTCGGCTATGTCTGGCTCGGCGCGCACCATCTGCAATACACCGCGCTGCCCGACTGGACCGGTTCGCTCGGCGCCGCCGTGTCGATCGCCATGATCATCCCCTCCTGGGGCGGTGCCGTAAACGGCATGATGACGCTCTCGGGCGCCTGGGACCGGCTGCGCACCGACTATGTGCTGCGCTTCCTGATCATCGCGCTGGCCTTCTATGCCATGTCCACCTTCGAGGGGCCGGTGATGGCGCTGAAGACCGTCAACGCGCTCTCGCATTACACCGACTGGACGATCGGCCATGTGCACTCCGGCGCGCTGGGTTGGGTCGCGGGCGTCTCCATCGGGGCCATCTACCATCTGATGACGCGGCTCTATCACACCGAGATGTACTCCGAGCGGCTGATCAACTTCCACTTCTGGACCGCGACCATCGGCACCGTCATCTACATCGTCGCCATGTGGGTCTCGGGGATCATGCAGGGTCTGATGTGGCGCGCCTACGACGAGTACGGCACTCTCGCCTATACCTTCGTCGAGTCGGTCGACGCCATGCACCCCTATTACGCCATGCGCGCGATCGGCGGGGGCATCTTCCTGCTCGGTGCCGTGGTCATGCTCTTCAATGTGCTCATGACCGTTCGTAAATCCGCCGTCGAGGGCAGCCTGACCAAGGCGCGCGCACTCGCGGTCGCGGTCTGATTCCGGGGAGTCACGAGATGGCGAATTATCCGAAGACGAAGGTCAAGAGCCTTCAGGAATGGTTGGAAGTCAACATCTGGGGGCTGGTCATCGCCACGGGACTGGTCCTGTCGGTGGGCGGCATCGTGGAGATCGTGCCGCTCTTTTTCATGAAGGACACCTTTGAGCACACCAAATTTCCCGAGATCGTTTGGGATGGTGCCGGGAAGGAGGCGATCGCCGCGGTCGACGACGCCGGCAAGACGCAATGGAACTGGAAAGCGGGCGACGGTGTGCGGCCGTTCACCGCCGTCGAACTGGCCGGGCGGGATATCTTTCAGCGCGAGGGCTGTTATCTCTGTCATTCGCAGATGATCCGACCCTTCCGCGACGAGAAGGAACGCTACGGCCATTACTCGCTGGCCTCTGAATCCATGTTCGATCACCCCTTCCAGTGGGGCTCGAAACGGACCGGTCCGGACTTGGCGCGGGTCGGCGGCAAGTATTCGGATGAGTGGCAGCGTCAGCACCTGCGCGCGCCGCGCTCGCTGGTTCCGGAATCCGTCATGCCGGGCTATCCCTGGCTCGACGAGACCTATCTGAAAGGGAAGCGGATGCAGCGCCACATGCGCGGTCTGCGCAGGGTCGGTGTCCCTTACTCGGATGCCGACATCGCCGCCGCGCCCGCGCTGGTCGAGGGCAAGACCGAGATGGACGCGCTGGTGAGCTATCTTCAGTCGCTTGGCACCATGGTCGCGCTCGATGATTCCAAGGTCTACCGTGAATAGTCTGCTCGAGTATTTCGACACCGACTGGCAGGCGATGACGCTCAACGACTGGATCGGAACGATCCTCACCGTCGTCATCTTCCTGCTGATGATCGTGGCCTATTTCCAAGTCTTTCGTCCCAAGAACCGGGAGCGTCTCGAAGCGCGCAAGCACATCCCGTTCGACGAGGACGATGACAACAGCGGAGACAGCGATGGCGGAAAATAACCCCTTTCCCGGCGAAAACAACACCGGACACATCTGGGACGACAATCTGCGCGAGTTGGAGAATCCGCCGCCGCACTGGTGGATGATGGGATTCTGGGCCTCGATCCTCTTCGTGGTCGGTTACACGATCCTTTATCCAAGCTGGCCGGTCGGTCAGGAACCGACGCCCGGCATCATGGGCTGGAGTCAGATCAAAGAATACGAAAAAGGTCTGGAGCAGGTGGCGGCCATGCGCGCCCAGTTCGAGGACCGGATCGGCGGCATGACCGCCGATCAGATCATTGCCGATCCGGGACTGACGCAATATGCCCTGGCCTCCGCGAAGGTGCTCTTCGGCGACAACTGTTCCGCCTGCCATGGCAGCGGCGGCCAGGGGAATCCCGGTTATCCGGTGCTGGCCGACGACGACTGGCTCTATGGCGGCAAGACCGCCAAGATTGCCGAGACCATCAAGGGCGGGCGCAAGGGCGTGATGACGGCCCATCGCACCATCCTCACCGAATCAGAGGTGGACACGCTAGCCAATTGGGTGGTGCAAATGAGCGAGACCGCCGGGGAGAGCGGCAGCGAGGAAGGTTGGGCACTATTCAAGGCGAAGGGCTGTACCGCCTGCCATGGCCAGCAGGCCAACGGCGTGCTGGCCGAGCTTCCCAATGGCGATATCGTGACCGTTGGCGCCGCGAATCTGACCGACGGTATCTGGCGTTTCGAGCCGGGCGGTTACGACAGCGCCAAACATACGATTCTCAACGGCGTCAATCAGACTGGACTTGCGGAAACGCGCGACGCGGTGATGCCGGCCTTTGGCGGGCAGGGCAAGTTGAGCGAACAGGACATCAAAAAGCTGGTGGTGTATGTCCACGAGCTGGGCGGCGGTCAATAGTCGACTCGCCTGTCTCTGCACTGGACGAGTGGTCATGACGACATTGAAGTGCCGCGATGCGGAGGAAAATAACCATAAATCCTGAGATCCGCCTCTGAGAACGCGGCGTTCAAGCCTGATGGGGGATCCTGCGATCCCCCTTTTTTATGCTTTAAATCGAATGCAAATCAGATGGTTATATTCTTGAAAAGACATAGTCAAAGCGTCTTTGTCAAGGTAACCTGTAGGCGGAACCATCGGACCTGAACCGCGCCTCGCCGCTTGTCGCCGATGACCGCGAGACTGGGGCCGCTGAAAACAACGCCTGTCACTTTGGACACGGTTCAGCCGTGAAGATGGTCAAGTCGATGAGTCATTCCGATGTATTGCCTACCGCTGTCGACTCACTCTATGAAGAAGCCGATCGCTGGCACATCAATACCGGCGGTCAGACCATTCATGCCAAGCGGATCGCCGGGCGCTGGCGCACCATAAAATGGCTAACGGCCTCGGTCTGGCTGATCTATCTGCTGGGGCCCTATCTGCGCTGGGAAGGCCGTCAGGCGGTCTTGTTCGATATCCCGAATCGGCAATACCACCTCTTCTCCGCGACCGTGCTGCCGCAGGATTTTTGGATGCTCTCGCTCCTGCTGCTGTTCTTTGCGATCCTGCTGGCCGTCATGACCGCCTTGGTGGGACGTGTCTGGTGCGGGTTTTTCTGCTTCCAGACGGTCTGGACGGATCTCTTTACCTGGATCGAGGAGAAGTTGGAAGGGCCACCGCCCGCGCGCCGCAAACTCGATCAGGCACCCATGAGTCTGGATAAGATGCGGGTCAAGGCCATCAAACACGCGCTCTGGCTCGCGATCGGATTCCTGACCGGTTTCAGTTTCGTCGCCTGGTTCACCGATGCCCCGACACTCTGGCGCACCTTTTTCATGGGCGAAGCGAACGCGACGGCCTATGTCACAGTCGCCCTGTTCGCGGCGGGCACCTATGTCCTGGCCGGTTTTCTGCGCGAACAGACCTGTTTCTGGCTCTGTCCCTACGCGCGTATTCAGGGAGTGATGCTGGACCGCACCACCATCGTCCCGACCTACGACGAGAAACGCGGCGAGCCGCGCGGTCGCGTCAAGCGCGGCGAGACCGAGGACCATCGCACCACCGGCGACTGTGTCGATTGCAATCAGTGCGTCGCGGTCTGCCCGACCGGGATCGATATCCGTGAGGGCCAGCAGGAGGGCTGTATCACCTGCGCGCTTTGTCTCGATGCCTGCGATCAGGTGATGGACAAGGTCGGGCGACCGCATGGCCTGATCCGTTACGCCTCGCTCGACGAACTCGAAGGGCGTCCGACCAAACCCTTGCTGATGCGGCCCCGTGTCTGGGTCTATGGCGCCATCCTGTTTTTAGCTCTCTCGGGCATCGTTTACGGTTTTACGGCGCTGGCGCCCATCGAACTCAAGGCGCTGCATGAACGCGCCCCGCTGTTCGTCCTGTTGAGCGACGGTTCGATTCAGAACAAATACACGCTAAAGATTTTGAACAAGGTACCGGAGACACTATCGGTGACGATCCGCGTCTCGGGGCACGATGACATGACGCTGGTCGGTGGCGAAAAACCCGTCACGGCCGAGCCCGGCGGTGTAACGCCAACGGTGGTCTTCGTCAGAATTCCCCGGCGATCGCTCGCCGCGGAGCAACAAGCCATTATTTTTCACGCCGAGGCGACACGTTCTTCCGGTGCTCCGATCGAGACCGAACGTGAGAGCGTTTTCGTCGGTCCACGCCGCTAGAAGCCGAGCCATACCCATGAATTTGTCCGAAATGAAGATGACGACTCAAGCAAAGCCCACGAACACTCCGGCCCTGCGCAATCCCTGGATCATCGGCTGGCTCGGGCTGGTGGCCGCGGTGCTTATCGTGAATCTCGTTATGGTCTATTTCGCAGTCTCTACCAATCCGGGGCTGGTGAATGCCGACTATTACGATCGCGGTCAGGAATATGAACAAACCCTGGTTTCGCGCCAGGCGCGCGATCCCAACTGGACCATGCGGGCCGATATCCCAAAGCCACTGCGGGTTGGCGAGGCGGACATGCTGCGGGTTGTTCTGGTCGACAAATCTGGCCAGCCGGTCGAGGCCGACGCGGTCACTTTCCATGCCTATCGTCCCTCGGACGCCGCGCGCGATTTCTCCCTGCCGATGACGCGCGAGGATCGCGGGCGTTATGCCGTCAAGGCCGCCTTCCCGCTGATCGGCGTCTGGGACACCCTGATTGCCGTGCAGTCCGGCGCGGATGAGTACAGCATCGGCGAGCGGGTCACCGTGAACGGAAATTGACCGATCCGAGTTGAGATGACTGACCTGACACAGCTCTACCAGCAGGATTATTCCGAATGGGCGCGCCGGAACCGCGATCTGCTCCGCGCAGGGCGTTTCGCGGAGCTGGACATCGAGTATTTGCTGGAAGAACTCAGCGACATGGGGAAAAGCGAGCGCGATGAATTGGAAAGCCGCTTGCTGATTCTGCTCGCGCATCTGCTGAAATGGCAATATCAAGACCGCTCGCTCACCGACCGCTGGCGCGAATTCGACGGTCGAAGCTGGCGCGCGACCATCGTCGAACAACGGAAGCGGCTTGCCATGCGTCTGCGCAAATCGCCCGGATTGAAGTCCGTGCTCAATGACGCCATTGCGACGGCCTATCCCGACGCATGCGATCTGGCGAGTAAGGAAACGGGTCTGCCAATGGACACCTTTCCACCGGCATGCCCCTATCGCAAAGAGCAGATGATTGACGACGATTATTACCCCGACTGACGTCAGCGACCGCTGTTTCCACTGCGGTCTGCCGGTCACGCCATCCGCGCGCGTGATGGCTCCCATCGCCGGACAGGAGCGAGCCTTCTGCTGCACGGGCTGCCGGGCGGTGTGCGAGGCGATCCATGCCGCTGGACTCGAGGGTTTTTACCGGCGCACCCCGGCGGGCGACGTGTTCGGCCCGCCGCCGGAGCCGCCGAAGAATCTCGCACTCTATGACCTGGATGCTGTTCAGGAAGAATTCACCGATGTCGCCTCGGAGGCCCGCGAGATCAATCTGCTGGTCGAGGGCATCCACTGCGCGGCCTGTGTCTGGTTGATCGAGAAGGGGCTTGAAACCCTGCCCGGCGTGGAGGATGCGCGGGTCAATCTCACTGGGCGGCGGCTGCGCGTGCGCTGGGACAACGAGCGTCTAAAACTCTCGCGCATCCTCCAGCGGCTGGCCGATATAGGCTACGCGGCCGCCCCCTTCGATCCCGACTCCGCCGAGGGCGCGTTGAGCCGCGAGAACCGGGGCCTGCTGTTTCGCCTGGCCTGGGCCGGATTCGCGATGATGAACCTGCTGTGGATCTCCATTGCACTCTACAGCGGCGCAGACCGGGGCGAATTCCGCGAACTCTTCCACTGGATCGGCTTTCTACTGGCCACGCCAACCATCCTCTATTCGGGCGCACCCTTTTACCGAGGCGCCTGGTCGGGTCTGCGCAGCGGTCATTTGAGCATGGATCTGCCAATCGCCATCGGCGTGACCGTCACCTATCTGTATTCGCTCGCCGTCACCCTCGGGGACTCCTTCGGGGGCTCAGGGATTGGCGCCGTCTACTGGGACACGGTCGTCAATTTTCTCTTCGTTATCCTGGTCGGTCGCTATCTGGAGGCGATCTCGCGGCGGCGCGCGGTCGCCGCGACCCAGCGTCTGCTCGATCTCCAGCCCAAGGTCGCGACTCGTCTCCGGGAGGGCGACGAGGCCGTGGTTCCGGTGCGTTCGCTCCAGATCGGCGAAACTGTGCTGGTGCGTCCCGGCGAGCGTATCCCGGTCGATGGCGAGGTGCTCGCCGGCCAGGGCAGCGTGGACGAGTCGATGCTGACCGGCGAATCGCGCCCGGTCGCCAAAACCCCGGGCGAGCGGGTGTCGGCGGGAACCATCAACGGGGCGGGCGTCCTGACGGTGCACATCACCGGTCTGCTGCGAGAGACCGCGCTCGGGCGCATCATCCGGCTGGTCGAAGAGGCCCAGGCCAGCCGCGCGCCCATCCAGCGTCTGGCCGATCGCATCGTACCCTGGTTCGTGGCGGCGACGCTCGGACTCGCGGCCCTGACCTTCATTTTCTGGATGCGCACGGATCTCGAATTCGCCCTCATGGCCGCGACCGCGGTGCTCATCATCACCTGTCCCTGCGCCTTCGGCATGGCGACTCCGATGGCGATTGCCGTGGCCTCCGGGCGCGGCGCCGAACGCGGCATCCTCGTCAAGAATGGCGCAGTGCTCGAACGGCTATCCTCGATCCGGCATTTCGTGTTTGACAAGACCGGCACCCTGACCGAAGGCCGACCGGTGGTGGTGGGTGCCTCGCTGGTCGTTCCGACGACTCAGCCCGTCGCGGCCTGGCGCGAACTGGATTGGGGCGGGGAAACCGTTCCGACCCTCACCGAGCGCGAGCATCGGTTGCTGCGCCAACTCGGCGCGCTGGAGCGTCTGTCCGAGCATCCGGCGGCGCTCGCCATCCTGGATCTCTGCGCGCGCGCAGGCATCGGTCTTGCTGGCGTGGCGGTCGATGAGGTAGAGGTTGCGCCAGGGTTGGGGATCGGCGGGCGGGTCGAGGGGACTCGGGTGACGATCGGCAGCCAGGACTGGCTGCTGCGCAACAACGTCAAACTGGCATCGACGGAGCGCGCGGCAGCGACGGACGGCGAAGCGGGCCAGATCTATTGCGCCGTGGACGGCCACGAGGTGCTCCGACTGCGCATTCAGGACCGGCTCCGACCGGGGGCCGTGTCCATCGTCCGACGCTTGCGCGAGCAGGGCATCCGCGTGACCCTGCTGACCGGCGATCGCCGCGTGGTCGCCGAGCGCATCGCCGCGCAGCTTGGCGAGGTCGACCTGATCGCCGAGGTGCTGCCCGAGGACAAGGACTGCGTAATCGCTGATCTCCAGCACCAGGGCCAGCGGGTGGCGATGGTCGGCGATGGCGTCAACGACGCCCCGGCGCTAGTGCGCGCCGATGTCGGCATCGCCATGGGCAGCGGCACCGATGTCTCCATCGCGAGCGCCGACATCGTGCTGATGTCCAGCGACCTGGAGCGGGTGGCCGAGGCGGCGGAACTCTCCCGACGCACGCTCCGGACCATCCGCCAGAACATCGGCATCTCCATCCTCTACAATCTCATCATGGTGCCGCTCGCCATGGCTGGGGTCATCACGCCGCTCATCGCGGCCGTCTCGATGCCGGTCAGTTCGCTGGCGGTGATCGGAAATTCGGCGCGGATTCGCGCATTCCAAAAAACCGCTTGAACGATCTCCCGATCGCTCAAGCGGTTTTTTGGAATCGGTTTGGACGGATTTTTTGTTTACCTCAGAGATGGGTTGAAGCAATGGACGTGATCTATGGTTTGATACCTGGCATGTTGATTCTGGGGATCGCCGCCGTCGCTGTCCTGTTCTGGGCCGCCCGGAGCGGGCAATTTGATGATCTCGATGGCGACGGGCAGCGGATCCTGATGGACGAGGATGAACTCGATCAGCCTCGCCGCCCGGATACCGAGCACGACCAGCGTGCGGAAAAGGGTGATTGAGTCAACGTTTGCGCCTATAGGATTTTTTCGATTATGAAAAACGTCGCGCTTTTGTCATCGTCGTATTCTGGCTCAACGCTGTTAAGCATGCTGGTCTGTTCACATCCGAATGTGATCGGGTTTGGCGACACCTATAATTATCAATTCCTCCATCCTGACGATACGCGCTGCACCTGCGGCGCGCGTCCCTCGCGCACCTGTCCGGTGCGGATTGAAATTGAAAACAAGATGCGGACTTCAGGGGCTGACTTTAACTGGATAACATCCAATCCAACGCCTATTTTCGATGTTCTGCGCACCAATAGGAGCGCGGTTATTCTCTCCAGAAAGGCGGCTTGGGTTCCTGTCTTCCGGGCGTTACCCGATTCGGCGAGATTGCGGCTACTCTCCGATTATTATCATGAAAATAAAAGTTTCATGGCCGCGTTAGCGAAAACCGGTGATTACAGCCATTACTTCGACGGTTGCAAAACCCTCTTAAGACTGGAATTATTGCGCACGATTTTTCCGGAGACCAAGGTCGTTCATCTGATTAAAAACCCCAATGCTTATCTTCATTCGTTCCTAAAGCGAAAAAAACGTCGCGATCATGGCATTGTCAACGGTTGGTTCCGATACAACGCGAGCGCCCACGACTATCGAGAGATTCTGGGCCCGGAAAACTATCTGCTGGTTACCTTTGAGGAACTGACGAAAAAGCCGGAACAACTGCTTCAGGAAATCTATCGATTCATGGGATTGCCGGAACGAGAAGGCTCCGTCGAACAATGGATGGACATGGCTAAAATCCATGTGATTGGCAGCGAAACCAAGAACGTTTTCAGACAGGTCGATGAGAAAGCGCCGAAGTGGAAAACGGATCTCAACGCCGGGCAACTTGCTTACATCAAAAAACGTGTCGCCGAAACACGCTGGTTGCATCCCATCTTCCCCGACATGGATGCGATCCAACCGCATTGATCGCGGCGACGGTCGATCGGCCATTGCCTGGAATCATTCATTGCGCTGGCTAAGTCCCCATTGAACATGCTCCTGCACGAGCGGATTCGGATGATTGACCTGTAAGCGGAGCGCGTTTTTCGCCTCGGGAGCGTTCGGCGCATTACCGAGGGCAACGGCCAGGTTGCGAAGCCATTGGGCATGGCCGATCCGACGAATCGCGGAGCCCTCGGTGCGTTGCAGGAAGGTCGTCTCGTCCCAGGCGAAGAGTTCGATCAGGGTCGCGGTCTCCAGGCCGTGACGGGGACAAAAATCCGTCTCGGCCGTGAGCGTTGCAAAGCGATTCCAGGGACAGACGAGTTGGCAGTCGTCGCAGCCATAAATCCGGTTTCCGATCAGCGGGCGCAGTGCCTCCGGGATACTGCCTCGATGTTCAATGGTCAGGTAAGAGATGCAGCGTCGTGCGTCTAATTGATACGGTGCCACGATGGCCCGCGTCGGGCAGATGTCCAGACAGGCATGACAACGGCCGCAATGATTCTGGATCGGCGCATCGCTGGGGAGCGGCAGGTCGGTGTAGATCTCGCCGATAAAAAACCAGGATCCGGCGCGCGGATGGATCAGGTTGGTGTGTTTCCCGATCCAGCCCAGCCCGGCCTTTGCGGCCAATGGCTTTTCCAGCACGGGCGCCGAATCGACGAATACCCGATAACCGAAGGGGCCGATGTCCGTCTGGATCCGCTCCGCGAGGCGTTGCAACCGTTGTCTCAGAACCTTGTGATAATCTCGTCCCAGCGCATAGCGGGAAATGAAGGCGCTCCCCGGATCGTCCAGCGAATGTCGCATCGCTCCGGGCGGCTCGGCAAGATAATCCATCCGCGCCGAAATGACGCTCAAGGTTCCTGGAATCAACTCCGCTGGGCGCGAGCGCCGGACGCCGTGTCGTCTCATATACTCCATGTCGCCCTGATATCCGGCGTCGAGCCAGGCGAGCAGATGCGACTCGGCTTGTTCAAGATGGGTGTCGGTCATGCCGACCTGCTGGAATCCCAATTGCCGACCCCAGATCTTGATGCGATTCGCCAGTGTCCGAACCGAATCGTCTGAATCGGCAAGGTGGCGGGGATAAAAAGGGACGTTGATGCTGGACGATTTCACGTTTGATCCGGCGCTTGAGCGCGGCCTGATTCAGGCGACCTTATTGACATGCGAGACCGACAATTGGAGTGCTTGACCGGATGATACGCTTGATGCCAGACAGGAATCGCCTTCCTCATGCGCTCTATCGCGCCGAGCAGGTACGTCACCTGGATCGTCTCGCGATCGAGGAGTATGGGATCCCCGGCATCGAATTGATGAACCGCGCCGGGGCCGTCGCCTATCGGATTCTCCGCGCCCGCTGGCCGGCAGCGCGGCGGCTGACCATCCTGGCGGGTATCGGCAACAATGGCGGCGACGGTTTTGTCGTCGCCCGCCTGGCACTCGCCGATGGTCTGTCGGTGCGTGTGCTGCAACTGGGCGAGACGGCGCGTCTGCGCGGGGAGGCCGCCGAGAGTTGTGCGGCGTATCGTGCCGCAGGTGGCGTTCCGGAAGCGTATCGGGGATTGCCGCGCGATGCCGATCTGATCGTCGATGCCTTGCTTGGGACGGGCTTGGAGCGCCCGGTCGAGGGCCTCTGGGCGGAGGCGATCCAGGCCATCAACGACCAACGGGCGCCCGTGCTCGCACTCGATCTCCCCTCGGGGCTGCAGGCCGATACCGGCCTTGCACTGGGCGTGGCGGTGCGCGCCTCGGCGACGGTCAGCTTCATCGGTCTCAAGCAGGGACTGTTCCTCGGTGACGGGCCGGACTGTCGCGGCGACGTGCATTTCAGCGCGCTGGACATCCCGGCCGCGGTCTATGCGCGCGAGATTCTCTCGCTGCGTCGCATCGACTGGGACCAGCAAGCGTGCTCGCTCGGACCTCGTCCGCGCACGGCGCACAAGGGCGACTGCGGGCATGTGCTGGTCATTGGCGGCGCCCCCGGAATGTCCGGCGCCGCCCGTCTGGCGGGAGAGGCCGCGCTGCGCGCTGGCGCAGGACGGGTCACGGTTGCTACGCATCCCGCTCATGCGGCCTGGCTCAACCTGAACCGTCCGGAGCTGATGGTGAGCACCGTGACCGGGCCGGAAACGCTGGAACCCTTGATCGCGCGGGCGGATGCGGTCGCGATCGGACCTGGATTGGGTCGCACGGCTTGGAGCAGACGGCTTTGGCAATGTGCGCAAGACAGCGCGAAGCCGCTGGTGGTCGATGCCGACGCGCTCAATCTGCTTGCTGAGACGCCTTCGATGGGATCGGATTGGGTGTTGACGCCGCACCCCGGCGAGGCCGCCCGGCTGCTTGGGGTCCGCGTGTCGGAGGTGGAACAGGATCGTCCGCGCGCCGCCCGCGAACTTCAGCGGCGCTTCGGCGGCGTGGCGGTGCTCAAGGGGGCCGGTACCCTGATTCAGGGCGATTCGCAGCGACCGCCGGCGGTCTGTAGCGACGGCAATCCCGGGATGGCGACAGCAGGTTCGGGCGATGTCTTGACCGGCGTGATCGCGGCCTTGCGCGGCCAGGGGCTGGACGCGGAAGACGCTGCTTGCGCTGGTGTCTGTCTGCACGCGGCCGCGGGAGATCGCGCGGCGCGGCAGGGCGAGCGCGGACTGATCGCCGGCGACATCGTGTCCGCCTTGCGGGCGGTCGCCAATGGTGTGGGAGAGGACGAATGCAGATTCGCTTAAAAGATCCGGAGGCCCAGCTTGCGTTTGGCGAGCATCTCGCCGCCTTGCTGCCACCGGCCTGCGTGATCTATCTTGAAGGTGATCTTGGCACCGGCAAGACCACTCTGACACGAGGCATCTTGCGTGGGCTCGGCCATCGCGGCACTGTGCGGAGTCCGACCTATACCCTGATCGAGCCGTATCAGGTGCCGAGCGGACCGCTCTATCATCTGGATCTCTATCGTCTGGCGGATCCGGAGGAGTTGGAATACCTCGGACTGCGGGATCTCATGGGCGAGGACGCGCGCTGGGTGATCGAATGGCCGGATCGCGGTGCCGGGATGTTGCCGGCGGCCGATCTGCGGATCATGATCGAGTATCTTGCCGAGGGACGCCGTCTGACGCTGTCGGGCGGGACAACGGAAGGTCGCTCAATCATCGCAGCGTTGCTCGAAGCGGAGAATGCCGGCGCGTGACAGCGGTTGCAAATTGGCGATAAACCCTGAAAACGAGTTTAGGAAAGACGGCACCTTGAACAGGCTCATCTTACTTCTTCTGCTACTGCTCTCTTTGCCTGTCGCGGGATCACAGGTATCGGTGGAATATGCTGGCGTCTCGACCGACGCCGAAAAGACGCGTCTGATTCTCGATACTTCGGCTTCGGTTTCGCATCAGGTCTTTACCCTGGACGGCCCGGATCGCGTGGTGGTCGATATTGCGAACGCCCGAATGATCGGTCAGTTACCTCAAGCCACGACGAAAAATCCAACTCTGATCGGATTGCGCAGCGGAATACGCAATCAGGGGGATCTACGCATCGTTCTCGATCTCAGGCACGGGGTTCGGATCAAAAGCTTTTCGGTGCCCTCCGCGGATGGCCGCGGGCATCAACTGATCGTCGACCTGATCCGCAAGGCAAACGCCCCTTTATCCAGCGAGCACCGGCCGGATCCCACGGCGACGGACCTGGAAAACTCTCCGACACCGCCAAAGAAGGGGGTGTTACGGACCGCTGTCATCGCCATTGATGCGGGACATGGCGGAGCGGATCCGGGCGCGATCGGACCCTCGGGAACCCGCGAGAAGGATGTCACCCTGGCGATTGCCCGTAAGCTCGCCAGCCTGGTCGAGAAAGAGCCGGGGATGCGCGCACTGATGATCCGCGATGGCGACGAATTTATCGGCCTTCGTCAACGCATCCTGAAGGCGCGTGAGCACACGGCGGACATTTTCATCTCGATTCATGCCGATGCCTTTAACAATACCGATGCGCATGGTTCTTCCGTCTATACCCTGTCCAATGTCGGCGCGAGCAGCGAGGCGGCCATGTGGCTGGCCGATCGGGAGAACAGCGCCGATCTGGTCGGCGGTGTCGACATCTCGGCCAGCGACGATCTACTCGCGACCGTGCTCCTGGACATGACTCAAAATGCCACCATCGAGCACAGCACCGAGGTGGCCAGCGCGGTGCTTTCCTATCTGGGTGCGGTCGGTGATATGCACAGGAAAGACGTCCAGCGGGCCGGTTTCGTGGTGCTGAAATCACCGGATATCCCGTCGTTGCTGGTCGAAACGGCGTTTATTTCAAACGCGAACGAGGAAAAGCGATTAAAGAGCAATGCCCATCAGCAGCGGCTCGCCCAAGCCATTTTCGCAGGCGTTAAGGCGTACCTCAAAAAATTCCCGCCACGGGGAGTCCAGGCCGCGGCAGCAGTCGCTCCCTCAACGGCTGGTCCTGCGACTTCAGCCAGCGCAAAGGCGCTGGTGATCCAGGCATCGGCGAGCAGTCGCCCCAGCGCGACCCGCGAGTATGTCGTCAACTCGGGAGATACCCTGTCCGGGATCGCCAAGCGCCATCGGGTCAGCCTGCCCTCGCTGAAGGCGGAAAATGGACTTGAGGAAGGCGACATCATTCGCGCCGGGCAGGTTCTCGCGATTCCCGCGGATTCCTGAGCGAGCATGCCGCACACCGTTGGGTCTGTTTTCATCGGTTTCATGCCCAGTCCGATTCGTCTCCTTCCCAGTCATCTCGTCAACCAGATCGCTGCCGGCGAAGTGGTCGAGCGTCCTGCCTCCGTGGTCAAGGAGTTGATCGAGAACAGCCTGGACGCGGGCTGCGGACGCATCGAGATCGAGGTGGAGCAGAGCGGGGTCAAGCGTCTGCGGGTACGCGACGATGGTCGCGGCATTCCGCGCGATCAGCTCGCCCTGGCGCTCGCGCGTCACGCCACCAGCAAGGTCGCGGATCTGGCGGATCTGGAAGCGGTCGCCACGCTCGGTTTTCGGGGCGAGGCGTTGCCCAGCATCGCCTCCGTGAGTCGTCTGACCCTGACCTCCCGGACCGCGCTTTCCGAGGTCGCGGCAGATGACGATGGCCGCGCCTGGGAGGTTACGGTCGGCGCCGACGGGCAGGTCGAGGAGCCACGTCCCGCCGCCCATCCGGTGGGGACGAGCGTCGATCTCCGCGATCTTTTTTTCAATACGCCCGCGCGCCGCAAATTTCTGCGCAGCGACAAGACCGAGTTCGGTCATCTGGAACAGGTCGTCCGCCGCATTGCTCTGGCGCGACCCGACATCGGATTCCAGTTACGCCATAACGGCCGGCCGGCGCTCGACCTCGCCGCGGCCAACGGGAACGACGCAGGCGTCCTGAATCGCCTGGACCGACTCCTGGGCAACGGCTTTTCCGCCCAGTCGCTGGCGCTCGACGAGTCGGCGGTGGATCTGCGGCTGCATGGATGGGTCATGCGTCCAGCCTTTTCGCGCAGTCAGGCCGATCAGCAGTTTTTCTATGTCAACGGGCGCATGGTCCGCGACAAACTGGTGACCCATGCCGTGCGCCAGGCATTCAGCGACGTGCTGCATCATGGCCGCCATCCGGCCTATGTGCTCTTTCTGGAGATCCCGTTGCGAATGGTCGATGTCAACGTCCATCCGGCCAAGCACGAGGTGCGTTTTCGTGAGGGCCGGCAGGTGCATGACTTCCTTTTCCGGTCGCTGCAACGACGTCTGTCACAGGGAACCCTGGGCGCGTCGCCTGTCTCCGCCGGAATCTCCCGTGAGTCGCCGCCGCCGGCAGTGGAGCGCGAGCGAGATGCCGCGGCCTCCCGGCCATCGCGCCCGTCGACGCTGTCGCTTGGCATTGGCGATGCGCGCGGGCGCTATCGGGCCGATCAAGCCTTTCAGCGACCGCTGTCCGACGCTGGCTTCCCCAACACCGAAACGCCTGTCCAAAATGGCGACCCCGACATCCCGCCGCTCGGCTATGCGCTGGCGCAGCTCAACGGCGTCTATCTGCTCGCGCAGTCAACCGATGGACTCATCATCGTGGATATTCACGCCGCTCATGAACGCATTGGTTACGAGCGGCTCAAGACCGCCTGGAAGGATGGGCGCCTGATCCGCCAGCCCCTGCTCCTGCCCTTGACCGTGCAGGTCAGTCCTCACGAGGCCGAATTGCTGGAGAGCCAGTCACCGGTACTCGACCGTCTCGGTCTGGCGATCGATCGCCTCGGCGTGGACAGCCTGGTTGTGCGAGAGGTTCCGGCCCTGTTGCGGCAAGCCGACATCGAACGTCTGGTACGGGATCTGCTAGCGGATCTGGCCGAGCACGGCCGCAGCGGGCGTATCGACGAGGCGATCGACAGCGTGCTGGCGACCATGGCCTGTCATGGCGCCGTGCGGGCCAATCGCCGCCTGACGCTGGATGAAATGAATGCACTGCTGCGCGAGATGGAAACGTCCGAGCGGATCGATCAGTGCAACCACGGCCGTCCGACCTGGATCCAGGTCAGTCACGCCGAGTTGGATCGGCTCTTTGCGCGCGGACGCTGATTGAACGCTTGGCCAATCTCACCGCACGGCCATGATCAACACGATGACAAACAGAACCACGGCGCCGAGCGGCAGGATAGCCGCCTGCCAGTCGCCTTTCTGGGCCTTGGGACCACTCTCCTGCCACTGCTTGTAGACGGGCCAGAGGTAGAAAAGCATCAAAACCAGCAGGGCGGCGGCCGCGATCTTCAGGAACAATTCCATGCTGTCCTCCAGTCACGATCGGATGTTTGAAGCAAAAACCCCGGCGCGGGGCCGGGGTTTTGAGGTCATGCGTCCGTCATCGTTCAGTCGTCGCCGCCCATGATGCCGAGAATCTGCAACAGACTGATGAAGATGTTGAAGATGCTCAGGTAGATGCCATAGGTGGCCATGATGTAGTTGGTTTCCTCGCCCCGCGCGATCCGACCTGTGTCGAACAGGATGAAGCCGCTCATCAGTAGAATAATGGCAGAGGAGATGGCCAGCGACAGCGCGGGTATCTGCAGGAAGAGGTTGGCGATGATCGCGATCATCACCACCATCATGCCGGCGAAGATGAAGCCGCCCATGAAGCTGAAATCACGCTTGCTGGTCAGGGCATAACCGGACAGACCCAGGAAGATCGCCGCGGTTCCGCCAAAGGCGAGGCCGACGGTTTGCGGTCCGTTCGGCAGGGCCAGATACTGGGTCAGAATGGCGCCGAGCCCAAAGCCAAGCAGACCGGTGACCAGGAAAATCACCCCGATGCCCGAAGCGGAATTCGCGGTTCTGGGGAGGACGAAAATCCCGAGCACCATCGCAACGATCACGGACGCCAGATAGGTCCACGCCGGCATCGCCAGCGCGATGGACAACATGGCGGTCAGCGCGCTGAATCCCAGCGTCGCGGACAGCAGCAGATAGGTGTTTTTGAGGACTTTATTGGCCGAGATCACCCCTTGGGCGTCACGGACGACTGAAATGCCTGGATTAGCCATGTGGTTCATTCCTCGTTTGGTTTGAGCGGATAACGATTGGGCGGTGACCGAGTATAAGACCCGGCGATACGGGTACGGTTCCAAAAGCATACCTGATGATTTAGCCGGCGCAAGACATCATTGATGTTGGGCAAAGTCTCGGCGTGCGGTATGATACTGCGCTTGAAAATGTGGGCGATTTGGATGGAGCCAAGGGTTTCCCTTGAGTTTTCGCAATGTCCGGAGAGGTGGCTGAGCGGTCGAAAGCGGCGGTCTTGAAAACCGTTGACTCGCAAGGGTCCGGGGGTTCGAATCCCTCCCTCTCCGCCAATTAAAACAGTGACTTAGAAAAATACCCTTTCCTTTTCTCTCCCGCCAAGTCTCGATCCTGAGACAAATTTGAGCCAAGTCTTTCTAAAAAGCGGTCTATGCTCGTGTTGATTGTCGGCGAGTTGGTCGAGATGGGTGACTCGGCTGCAGGATCAAATTCTACTTGACATCGTCGATCATTGCCGGATCGAACGGACGCGACGGCCATCGCGGAACCTCAAAACAGGCATCTTACGCAAGGGCGTTGACCAGCCAGGTTTGACCCTGGGTCAGGCGCCAGAACTGCTCAAATGCTTCGGGAGTGAACATCTGCCCGGTCTCGCGCGTGCGATGTCCAAGTAGCGCAGTGACCCTATCTGCGCTGGAATCGCCTGTTGTTTCTCTCCTTAATTAAGATGAGAAATTCCCCGGCTTTGCCAAGGGGTGACCGTAGGAGTTTGACCTTTCCTGGCTCGGCTATCCGCGGATCCCAGGGATCTTCAATAGGGAGCAGATCCGCCTCCTTTTCGTTCCCCGCTTGTTCCGGTCGTACCCAGTCTCTTCGGCACCGACGGCTCATGGCCGACCGTGATTCCGATGAAGCGGTGAGATGTTTGCGCAGACAAACAAACCACCGGGAGACGCCAGACACCAACCGGCGCCGCGCCTCCCGGCCATCCTGAGTCAGATCAGAATTTCGTCGGCGTGGAGCAGGTCGGCGAACTGATCTTTCTTGATCACGTCCCAATTCCGGCGTGCCTTGGCTGACGCGCCGATGATATAGCGGCGGGCGATGAAGACCTTGCGGCTATCCTCTTCAGCCTCGTCCATCAGCAGCCAGCCGGTGTACAGATAGGAATAGATCTCCACCAATTCCTTGGCGGCGATGCTCTGGAAATGCTTGTCGGTCTTGTCGGTGACATACTTCAGCGCGTCCAGGAACAGCACCCGCATTTCCTTCAGTTCATCGGCCAGACGCGCCAGACTGCCGGACGTCTCCTTTTGCTCGCGGGCGGTGAACTCCTCGGCGAAGATGTCGTTGATCACCCCGCCGGTGGCGGCGACGATCTGGAGTTGCGAGGTGCCCTCGTAGATGTTGGTGATGCGCGCGTCGCGGGTCAGTCGCTCGACATTGAATTCCTTCATGTAGCCCGTGCCGCCATGGATCTGCAGGGCGTCATAGGTAACCCGGTTGGCGTTCTCGCTCAACACGTACTTAGCCATCGGGGTGAGCAGCGCGGCGACTCGGGTCGCTTCCTTGAGCTTGGCGCTCTGCGCGCTGGAATCTTTGCCCTCGGCCTTGAGTTCCTCGACCTTTTCTTCGAGTTTGTTGCGCAGGTCGACCCAGTGGCAGGCGGCGTAGAGCAGCGAGCGATCGCTCTCCAGGGTCACGCGCATGTCCATGAGCAGATTGGTGATCACGGGGATCGCATAGATGCTCTTGCCGAACTGCTCGCGTGCCTTGGCGTAACGCAGTGCCTCGTCATAAGCCGCCTGGGAGATGCCCAGACCCTGAGCGGCGACGCCGAGACGCGCACCGTTCATCATGTCCATGACGTACTTGATGAGGCCGAACTTACGCTTGCCGATGAGCTGCGCCGGGGTATCGTTGAACTGCAACTCGCAGGTCGGCGAGCCATGGATCCCGAGCTTGTTCTCGATGCGCCGCACGACGACGTTATCCTTGCCGTAACAGGCGAACAGACTCAGGCCGCGGCCATCCTTGGTGCCGGGCTCGGAACGGGCCAGGACCAGCAGAATCTCGGCGTTGCCGTTGGTGATGAAGCGCTTGACGCCTTTGAGCCGCCATTGCCCGTCATCGTCCAGATAGGCCAGCATGTTGACGGCCTGCAGGTCGGAACCCGCGTCCGGCTCGGTCAGCGCCATCGCGCCCGTGGCCGCGCCGCTGGCGAACTGCGGCAGGAACTCCTGACGCTGCTCCTCGGTGCCGTATTTGTTGATGGTCTCGGCGATGTCCTGCAAACCGAACAGGTTCATCAGCGATGCCTCGGCACGGGAGACCATCTCGATCGCCATGGTGTAGAGGGTGGTGGGGATGTTCAGACCGCCATAACGCCGGGGCAGCGTGAAGCCCATCAATTCCGCCTGGGTCAGCAGACCTAGCGCCTCCTGGATGCCCTTGGCATAGGCGACCTTGCCGTCGGCGAAATGGCTCCCCTCCTCGTCCACGGCGGCGGCCTGAGGGGCCACGTTATTCGCCGTGATGTCGCCGACGATCTCCAGCACCTTGCGATAATTATCCAGGGCATCCTGGTAGTCGACCGGCGCGAAGTTGAAGTCAGCGGTCTCGGTGTAGCCGTGCTCGGCGATGTCGACCACCTCCTGAAGCTTCAGGCGGTCGAAATGAAAGAGTAGATCGGTGTTGTCGGTGAAATAGTTGGCCATGGCTCGACTACTTTAATTTGTGCTTGTAGGCATCGATGAGCTTCGGAATCACGTCCATCACATCGCCGACGATGCCGTAATGGCAGACACCGAAAATCGGCGCGTCGGGATCGTCGTTGATGGCGATGATCTTGTTGGAGTCGCTCATGCCGGCCCGGTGCTGGATCGCGCCGGAAATGCCGCAGGCGATATAGAGCTTGGGCCGCACGGTAACCCCGGTCTGTCCAACCTGCCGGACGTGATCAATGAAACCGGCGTCCACCGCCGCGCGCGTGCCGGCGACCTCGCCCCCGATGACATGGGCCAGATCGTAGAGAATCTGGAAGTTCTGAAAGTTGCCCATGCCGTAGCCGCCGGAGACGATGATCGGGGCGGCCTTGAGATTGACTTTGCTCTCTTCGTGATGCTGTTCGATGATACGCACGAGCTGGTCGGCATCGTCGGGCGTATAAGGGACGGGCGTGATGCGTCCGGCGACCGGCTGCGCCAGCGGGATCTTTTCCATCACCCCCTCGCGCACCGTCGCCATTTGAACCGGGGCATCCGGGCAGATGATGGTGGCGATGATGTTGCCGCCGAAGGCTGGGCGAATTTGCAGGAGCAGTTGGGAGTAATCCTTCCGCAGATAGGTCACGTCGGAGATCTGCAGATCCGTGCAGTCCGCGGTCAATCCGCTGCGGGTATGGGAGGCAACCCTTGGCGCCAAGTCCCGACCGATGAAGGTGCCGCCGAACAGCACGATGCGCGGTTGATGCTGGTCGACCAGCTCGCTCACGATGCGGCTGTAGGGCAGCGTGTTGTAGTGTTTCAGTTCGGGGTGATCCGCCAGCAGAACTTCGGTGGCACCATACCGAAAGGTCTCCGCGGCCAGGGCCTGCAGGTCATGACCGATCAGCACCGCCTTCAACTCGCCGTGCAGGCTTTCCGCCAGCTTGCGGCCCTTGGAGAGCAGCTCGAAGCTCACATCGGCGGGCTTGCCCTCGCGTTGCTCGATGAACACCCAGACCTGTTGTTGATTTTCGCTCATAGGGGCTTATCCGAAGATGTGATCTTCCATCAGTTTATCGATCAGCGCGTGCATGCCGTCCTTGGTGGGGGGAATGATTTCATGCGCGCCGCCGCCCAGGATCACCGACTCGATCTTGTGGACCTTGGTCGGCGACCCGCCGAGACCGCAACGCTCGGAATCGACATCGAGTTCGTCGGCGGTCAGGGTGGGGATAAACAGACCCTTGGAGACATACTCATCCTTGAGCTGATCGAGATAGAGCAACGAATTGCCTTCGATCATCTTTTCGAGTTCGAGCAGGGTATGGGCGTTCTTGTAGGCCATGACCCGCTTGGCCATGAAGGGCCGGGGCGTGGCGGCGTCCTTGATCACGGTGATCAACAGGGGCAGCGTGCCTTCCAGAATCTCGAAGCCGCGGTCCACCTTGCGCTTGACGGTGATCTTCCCGCCATCCGCCTGGAGGATCGCTTCGGCATAGGTGATCTGGGGCAGTCCCAATTTTTCAGCGGTCTGAGGACCGACTTGGGCGGTGTCGCCATCGATCGCCTGCCGGCCGGCGAAGACGATATCGTAGGGTGCCAGTTGACGCAGCGCCTCGGACAGCACATAGGAGGTCGCGAGGGTGTCGGCGCCGGCGAATTTGCGGTCGCTGATCAGGATGGCCTCATCCGCGCCCATGTAGAGACAGTCGCGCAGCAGGTCCGAGGCTTTCAAGGGCCCCATGGTCATCACGCGCACGGTGCCGCCGTAACGGTCCCGCAGCTGTAGTGCCAATTCGAGGGCGACTTTGTCCTCGGGATTGAAAATGGTGGGGAGTTTACTGCGGTTGACGGTCCCGTCCGGCTTCATGACCTGACCGGAGATATTGGCCGTGTCGGGAACCTGTTTAACCATTACGATGGAATGGTAGCTCATGCTCTGCCTTGTCACATTCGTCTGGAAGCGTTGGGGACGCGGTCACGGCCAAGCCCGGCGATCGGAGAACGCAGGGCTGCGATGACGACATCGCCCGGAAGGTGGTTCGCGTCGAAGTCCAGCCTGACTCAGGACAGCCGACATCGAGAGTCGGCAGGAAAAAGTCGGGGCGGTTGAATTGGGACTCCCTGAGTGTCGACGCTCGCCACCGCCTGAAAAAAAGGGGCGCGAAATTCTAACCTTGATCTTGTCGACCGGCGCGATTCGCGCGGGGCATTCAGGGTATGAACTTCAAGGACTCCGAACCCATGTTGACGGATACGGAGCCGAAATTCAACCGCATTAGGAGGGGTATAGCGCGCCACTCCGTCGGCGATGCAGGCTTCCTGCCTGACGGGACAGGCCAAGATGGCCTATCCGCAACGGGATCAGAGATCTTCCACAGAACTGACAGCCTTTCGTTCGATATTCGCACGACTCTCCATGTCTCTCAGCATGTCCGCATAGAGTTGCCGCGCCATCAATTGAGACAGCATGGATGCCTCCGGCGCCGTCTGACCGGCCTCCTCCGATTTGATCTCGCCATCCTGTACGCGGATCAGTCGTACGACCGCCGCGTCGCCATGATCGAGCGCAGCCGTCCCAACACTGATGGATCCCTCGCTCGGCGCCGGCAATGTAAAGGCGGTGTCGAGGATCGGCGCGGGCACGCTGGTCGCCTGCCGATCCACAAGCCCTGGTTCCTCCAGCTTGAGAGTCCCGAGAGTCGCCGCCCAGTCCGCCCCATCGCGCAACTTCGAGACGGCGGATTCGGCGGCCGTTTGGGCGGCTAGCCGGGCTTTTTCCCTGCCGATCTCGGCGATGATCTCCTCGCGCACCTCGTCCAGCGGTTTGGTCGCCGCGAGGCGATGCTCGACAACCCGCAACACGATTGCCTGGAGCGAATCGCGCTCCGGCTCGATCAGGTCGCTATTGTTACCCTCGACAAGCACCTCATTGCTGAATGCGGCGGCAAGCACCTTGGGCTGGCCAAGAATTCCCTCGCCGCCCTCGCGACCGATCCAGTCGCTCTGCTGAATGTCGAGCCCCAGTTCCTCGGCGGCCGATTCCAGACTGTCCGGCGATTCGTAGACGAGATTCGCCAATCGTTCGCCCAACTCGTAGAACAGGGTATCGGCGCTTTGCTTGGCGAGTTCCGCGCGTAATTGGTCGCGAACTTCCTCGAACGGTTTAACCACCGAGGGCACGATTTCGTCCACCCGGATCAGGTGATAACCGAATTGGGTCCGCACCGGCTCGCTCAGTTCTCCCACCGGGAGCGTAAACGCGACTTGCTCAAAGGCCGGGACCATGACGCCCTTCTCGATCATGCCGAGCGAACCGCCCTTGGCGGCACTGCCGGGATCGTTGGACAATTGTTTCGCTAATTCATCCATGGATTCGCCAGCGAGGATACGATCACGAACCGCCTTGATCTCGGACAACACCTGGTTGGCCACGGCCTCATCCGCATCGCTCGGGACACTGAGCAGCAGATGGCCGACCTTGCGGCGCTCTGGCTGACTGAAACGCGCCTGATCGTCATCGTAATGACGGCGCAGTTCCTCTTCGCCAATCTCGGCTGTGCCTGACAGCGTGCTCGCGTCAAGGATCAGATAGTCGAGTTTGACTTGCTCGGGAGTCTGAAAGCGTGCCGCATTCGATTCGTAGTAGGCCGTGATCGCGGTCTCGTCAATCGGCTCCGTGGACGAAAAATCGGCGACGGGGAAGCGCGCATAGGTCAATTCGCGCTTCTGTTGCGCGAGGCGCTGGTACTGCGAGAGTTCGGATCGAGTGACGAATTCGCTGCCGGACACGGCGCGGACCAACTGGGTGCCGGTCATCTGCTGGCGTAGACGCGCTTCGAACAGTGCGGGCGTCATCCCCTGAAGCTCAAGAATTCGCTCATAGGAGTCCTGATCGAATCGGCCATCCTTCTGGAAGGCCGACTCAGAGAGTACCTGGAGCTGAATTTCACGATCCGACACACGTAGACCCAGGCGCCGTGTCGCATCCAGCAATAGCACCTCCCGAACCATCTCGTCGAGTACCTCAGCACGGAGTTGCTTGTCAGTGAACTCGGCGAGGTCATAAGCAGCGCCAAGCCGCTCCCGAAGCTCGATTCTGGCCTCTTGAACGCGCCGATCCAAATCACGGGCGGGGATCTCCACACCGTTGATCTTTGCCGCGATCGGCTCTCCGCCGACCCCCAGATAGGACTGAATCCCCCAGAGAGCGAATGGAACGCTGATCAGCACGACGATGACCCAGGCAATCCAACCTTGAGCACGATCCCGGATGGTTTGAAGCATGGCGATAGCTAGAAATAGCGAGTGGGGCTTATATAAAAGAAAGGGGCACCCAATGGGCACCCCCGTTCTATCCGAGATGGCGGAGCGGACGGGGCTCGAACCCGCGACCCCCGGCGTGACAGGCCGGTATTCTAACCAACTGAACTACCGCTCCAAAATTTTGACTCTGAAATCTGATGTATCAGAAATCTTGGTGGGTGCTGCAGGGATCGAACCTGCGACCCTCGCCTTGTAAGGGCGATGCTCTCCCAGCTGAGCTAAGCACCCTTCAAGCGAGCGACTATTGTACGGCGTCCTTCAGTGCTTTGCCAGCTTTAAATGAAGGCGTCTTGGATGCCTTGATTTCAATGGGGTCGCCGGTTTGAGGGTTGCGCCCGGTGCGCGCTGCCCGTTCCTTGATCGAAAAGGTTCCAAAGCCGATCAGCGAAACAGTGCCACCCTCCTTCAAGGCGATGGCGATCTCATCGGTCATTGCGTCTAGGGCACGCGCCGCGGCGGCCTTGGAGATATCCGCGGCATCCGCCATCTTTTCGATGAGTTCCGATTTATTCATTTATTGGTTTCCCCTATTAACTGACAAAGTGTTCGAACGTTCGGCGGCGGGACAACCTGGCTTGGCCCTAAACGCTGGCCGGCAAGGCATCCTAAAATGATGCTGCATGCTAAGGCGGAGACGGCGCGAGGGCAACAGACTTTTCACCTGTGCTCGATTCAAACCGCGCAATCATCGATGCCAGATCGCTCCTGCGAAAGGCCGCGCCGCGGAACCAGCGCGGCACGGCCGCCGATCGCGGTTTAATGATGCAAGCGCGCCGTTTGATCCCGCGCCGGGTCGACGGTCGTTTCCAGGCTATCGGCATCGACGGTCACCGGATCCTCGCCGTCGATCTTTAAGGCCGCCGCCTCAGGATGCTGCGTGAGCGCAAGTTCCAGCACTTCATCGATCCAGCGCACCGGATGGATTTTTAGATGTTGCTTGATATTTTTCGGAATTTCAGTCAGATCGCGCTCGTTTTCCAGCGGGATGATCACCGTCTCGATGCCACCGCGGTGCGCGGCGAGCAATTTTTCCTTCAAACCGCCGATCGGCAAGACTTCTCCACGCAGGGTAATTTCGCCGGTCATGGCGACACTCGAACGGACCGGGATCTTGGTCAGGGCGGAAACCAGCGCGGTGCACATGGCCACGCCCGCGCTCGGACCGTCCTTGGGGGTCGCGCCCTCGGGCACATGGATATGCACATCGAAGTTCGTGTGGAAGTCAGGTGGCACGCCGAGCGCGTCGGCGCGCGAGCGTACCACGGTCATGGCGGCCTGGATGGACTCCTGCATCACATCGCCCAGTTGGCCGGTGTAGCTGAACTTGCCCTTGCCAGGAACAAGCGCGGATTCGATCCGCAGCAACTCGCCACCCACCTCGGTCCAGGCCAGTCCGGTGACCTGCCCGACCTGATCGTGCTCGTCGGCACGACCATAGCGAAAACGCTGGACCCCGAGATATTTTTCGAGCGTTTTGGAACTCACCGTCGTTGGCGTATCCCGCTTTTTGAGCAGAACTTCCTTCACGACCTTGCGGCAGATTTTGGAAATCTCGCGCTCCAGATTCCGTACCCCCGCCTCGCGCGTGTAATGACGGACGATGTCGCGCAGGGCGCTTTCGCGAATCACCAGTTCGCCCGGCTTGAGGCCATTGTTCTGCGTCTGCTTGGGGACCAGGTAGCGTTCGGCGATCGCAACCTTCTCGTCTTCCGTGTAGCCCGAGAGTCGAATCACTTCCATGCGATCAAGAAGCGCGGGCGGGATATTCAGGGTATTGGCCGTGCCCACGAACATCACCTCGGAAAGATCGAAATCCACCTCCAGATAGTGGTCGACGAAGGTGTGATTCTGTTCCGGATCCAGCACTTCGAGCAGCGCGGATGCCGGGTCGCCCCGGAAATCCATCGCCATCTTATCGATCTCGTCGAGCAGGAAAAAGGCGTTGCGGGAACCCGCCTTGGACAGATTCTGAATGATTTTGCCCGGCAGAGCGCCGATATAGGTCCGTCGATGACCACGAATCTCGGCCTCGTCGCGCACACCGCCGAGCGACATGCGCACGAATTTGCGATTGGTCGCGCGCGCGATGGACTGACCCAGCGAGGTCTTGCCAACGCCCGGCGGTCCGACCAGACAGAGGATTGGCCCTTTCAGCTTGCGCACGCGCTGCTGCACCGCCAGATATTCCAGGATGCGTTCCTTGACCCGCTCCAACCCGTAGTGGTCCTTATCCAGAACCGCCTCGGCGACTTGGATGTCATTGTGAATCCGGGTGCGTTTTTTCCAGGGGACGCCAACCAGGGTATCGATATAATTGCGTACCACGGTCGCCTCGGCTGACATCGGCGACATCAGCTTGAGTTTGTTCAGCTCGGCCTGCGCCTTGTTCTTGGCTTCCCGCGGCATGCCGGCGGCCTGAATCCGCTTGGCGAGATCCTCGATCTCATTGGGCGCGTCCTCCAGTTCGCCAAGTTCCTTCTGAATCGCCTTCATCTGTTCGTTCAGATAGTATTCACGCTGATTCTTCTCCATTTGACGCTTGACGCGTCCACGGATGCGCTTTTCCATCTGCAGGATGTCATTCTCGGACTCCATCAGGCCCATCAGATGTTCGAGCCGGCCCTGCACGTCGACCATCTCCAGAACGCGCTGCTTCTCGTCGAGCTTGAGCGCCATGTGCGCGGCCATGGTATCGGCGAGCCGGCCGGCGTCCTCGATGCTGGCCAGCGAGGTGAGCACCTCGGGCGGCACCTTCTTGTTGAGCTTGACATACTGATCGAACAGGGTCATCGCCGAGCGCATCAGCACTTCCTGCTCGCGATCGTCCGCCTCCAGGGTCTCGTCCATGGGCTTGATAATCGCGGAAAAGGAGTCTTCCGTGGTGACAAACCGGCTGATGAGCGCACGCTGATTGCCTTCCACCAGCACCTTGACGGTTCCATCGGGCAGCTTGAGAAGTTGCAGGATATTCGCCAAGGTTCCGATTTCGTACAGATCCTTGACGCCGGGATCGTCCACATCGGCGCTTTTCTGCGCGATCAGGAGGATCTGCTTGTCGGTCGTCATGGCCCCGTCGAGCGCTCGAATGGATTTGTCGCGCCCCACGAAGAGCGGAATCACCATATGGGGATAGACAACGACATCCCGCAATGGAAGCACCGGGACTTCCTGGGAAGAGACGATCGAGGAAGCAGTATTCTGTAGCGCCATGGATACCTGTACTCGTTCAAGCGACAGTCCACGGGGTTGGCGATGCGAGTTGTCTGGGTCTGCGACCGGCGAATCGCCACCGCGGATGTCGGTGTGATGGGAATAAGGAAAGGGTCGGGGCGATAGGCAGTGAGTTCAACGACCTCTCGTGCCCGACCTTAAGTCACGCAAACTGATGCGCTAGTGCAACTGTGCGAAAGTCCCAAGACCGTCTTCGGTCGTTGTCGTTGTCGTGGTCTCGACATGGCGAATACTCGATTACGACAACGACAACGACAACGACAACGACAACGACAACGACAACGAGGATGCCTCGGTCTCGGAACTCAATCCGCCACGGCGACCTGCTTCTCGACGCCTTCATAGATGAGGAAAGGCTTGTTATCGCCGGCGATCACGGAGGCGTCGATCACCACCTTGATCACATGATCCATGGAGGGAAGGTCATACATTATGTCAAGCAACACCTGCTCCATGATGGTCCGCAAACCGCGGGCGCCGGTCTTGCGCTCCATGGCCTTGCGCGCGATCCCGCCCAACGCGTCGTCGCGGAGTTCCATGACGACGCCTTCCATCTCGAACAATCGCGCGTATTGTTTGACCAAGGCATGCTTTGGCTCGGTCAGAATCCGCATCAGCGCCGGTTCGTCAAGCTCTTCGAGCGTCGCCATGACGGGCAGACGGCCGACGAATTCCGGAATCAGCCCGTAGCGAATGAGATCCTCGGGCTCCACGGCGCTCAGGAGTTCGCCGATCTGACGGCTGTCGTCCTTGCTGTGGACCTCGGCCGAGAAGCCGATGCCCGTCTTGCGCGAACGGTTCTGGATGACCTTGTCGAGCCCGGCGAAGGCGCCGCCCACGATGAAGAGGATATTGGAGGTATCGACCTGGAGAAATTCCTGCTGCGGGTGCTTGCGTCCGCCCTGCGGCGGCACCGAGGCGACGGTACCCTCGATCAATTTTAGCAGCGCCTGCTGGACACCCTCGCCCGACACGTCACGGGTAATCGAGGGGTTATCCGACTTACGCGAAATCTTGTCGATCTCGTCGATATAGACGATCCCGGTCTGCGCCTTCTCGACATCGTAGTCGCACTTTTGCAGCAGCTTCTGGATGATGTTCTCGACATCCTCGCCGACATAGCCCGCCTCGGTCAGGGTGGTCGCATCGGCGATGGTGAAGGGCACATTGAGCAGGCGGGCCAGGGTCTCGGCGAGCAGGGTCTTGCCCGAGCCGGTCGGCCCGATCAGCATGATATTGCTCTTGGCAATCTCGATGTCTTCCTTGGCCTCGGCCACCTCAAGACGCTTGTAGTGGTTATAGACCGCGACGGAGAGAACCTTTTTGGCCTTCTCCTGCCCGATCACGAACTCGTCCAGACGCGCCTTGATCTCGCGCGGCTTAGGAAGGTGGCTGGTGGTTTCGCCAACGTTTTCCTGCATCTCCTCGCGGATGATGTCGTTACAGAGTTCAACGCATTCGTCGCAGATGAACACGGAAGGTCCGGCGATGAGTTTGCGGACTTCATGCTGGCTCTTGCCGCAGAACGAACAGTAAAGCAGTTTGCCTTCGTCGCTCTTGCCGTGATTGTTTCCACTCATCGAGGATGGGTCTCCAGTGGGTCGTTTGAGGACGCAATACCAGCAGTCCCGATCGATGCCTTTTCAATCATAACCATTTGGACTTATATGGCAAGTTCGTTGATGAACGCTTTGTTGCGCGTCACAAAGTCGCGCACTCGGCGCGCCCGGAGGGGGCGCCAAGCATGCTGTCGTCAAAAAAGCTCGAGTCAGGCTTTGACCGGCGCTGGTCCACGCTCGTTGATGACCTTATCGATCAATCCGTATTCCTGGGCCACTTCTCCGCTCATGAATCGGTCGCGCTCGGTGTCCTCGGCAATTTTTTCGATCGGCTGTCCCGTATGCTCGGCCAGGATCTCGTTAAGTCTATCCCGGATATAGAGGATTTCGCGGGCATGGATATCGATATCGGTTGCCTGTCCCTGGAAACCGCCCAGGGGCTGATGGATCATCATGCGCGAGTGCGGCAGACAATAGCGCTTGCCCTTCGCCCCGCCAGCGAGCAGGAGCGCGCCCATGCTCGCGGCCTGCCCGATACACATAGTGCTGACATCGGGGCGGACGAAGCGCATGGTGTCATAGATGGCGAGACCGGCCGTCACCGAGCCGCCGGGGGAATTGATATAGAGGTGGATATCCTTATCCGGATTCTCGGACTCCAGGAACAGGAGCTGCGCGACCACCAGATTCGACATGTGGTCCTCCACCTGACCGACCAGAAAGATAACGCGCTCTTTCAAGAGTCGGGAATAGATGTCGAACGAACGCTCGCCGCGCGCGGTCTGCTCGACGACGATCGGTACCAGCCCGAGCCCTTGGGGCTGCCAGTCGGTACGGCTCTGAGGATTGGTCATGATAGTGGTCTTCACCTGTAACTAAATGATTGCGGGCACAACGAAACGCTCGGTGACGCTCGCTCAACCCGCACGCGAGGCGTGACGATCAGAGTTCCTGCGTCGGGTTCGTCAATTCCGCGAAATCGACGGTCTCGTCTTCGACCGTGAGCTGTTCCATCGTCAGCTCGACGATTTGATCCTCAAGGACGACCACCTCGACCGCACCGAGACGTTCGCGATCGCTGTAATAGTAGTCGACCACCGCCTGCGGCTGATCGTAGGTGGATGCCATCTGCTCGATAACGCCTCGGACCCGCCCAGCATCGACCTTGAGACTGTGTTCATTGACGATCTTGCCGAGAATCAACCCCAGCGCCACACGCCGGCGCGCACCCGCTTCGAACAGCGAAGGCGGCAGATTCAGCTTCGCGCCTCCGAGCGACTGGGCCATCTTCCCGGCCATGGCGTTCATCTCGTTCTCGACCAGCGCGCTGGGCAGATCGAGCGGATTGGCCTCGACCAGCAGATCCATGACCCGTTCCTTGATGCGGGCATTGAGCCGCTCTTTCAATTCACGTTCCATATTGGCGCGCACGTCGGCCAAAAAGCGGTCCAGATCGCCGTCCTCGACACCGAACGCCTTCGCGAACTCGGCGTCGACAGCCGGCAAGGTGGGTTCGGTCACGGCATCCAGGGTGACCTCGAAGCGGACCGGCTTGCCGGCCAAGTGGGCGGCCTGATAGTCCTCGGGGAAGGTCAGGTCAAGCGTGCGCTGCTCGCCGACGCTTGCGCCGATCAGCGCCTCCTCGAAGCCTGGAATCATCCGACTGGCGCCAAGCTCGATGGTCAAGCCGGTCGTGGATCCGCCCTCGAAGGCTTCGCCGTCCACGGTGCCGGTAAAGGACAGGGTGACCTGATCGCCGCTCTGACAGGGGCGCTCGACCGGCGTCCAGGTCTTGCGCTGAATGCGCAGCCGTTCGAGCATCGCGTCCAGATCGGCGTCCGTCAGTTCGCACACAGGGCGCTTCAGGCTCTTGCCCGCCAGGGACGCGAGTTCGAACTCGGGCATCACCTCGAAGACCGCCGTATAGCTCAAGCGTTTTTCGTCCAGATCGATCTCCGGCTCGATCCGCGGCATCCCGGCGGGACGCAGGGACGCCTGAGTCAGCGCATCCTCGTAACTGGACTGCACCATCTCGCCGAAGACTTCCTGATGCACCTGACCCGCAAAG
Source organism: Thiocystis minor (assembly GCF_016653465.1). Classification (GTDB taxonomy): domain Bacteria; phylum Pseudomonadota; class Gammaproteobacteria; order Chromatiales; family Chromatiaceae; genus Chromatium; species Chromatium minus. Next base: position 156,561 of record NZ_NHSQ01000070.1, read on the forward strand.
CGCTGCCGCAGCACCTTCATCGGCACCTTGCCCGGACGGAAGCCAGGCAGCCGAACCGTCCGCGCCAGCTTCTGCAAACGCTTGTCGACTTCAACCTCGACCTGCTCGAAAGGCAGGTCGATCTTCATCCGTCGTTCGAGCCCCTCGCCCGCTTCCACCGAAACTTGCATTCATTCTCTCCCGTGGACACCGGCCGAAGCTCCGGTCCGTACCTTGCTGAATTCTGACACGGACAACTCGCCCGCACCGTTAAAGCCGTCCAGTATAGCCCGCGGGCGATCAAGGCTCCAAGCGCCATCAGATCACTCTGGAGAAACCGATCGGCCCCGTCTTGGTCGCCAGATAGGCATCGAAGGCCATGCAGATGTTGCGCACCAGCAGGCGCCCGCGCGGCAGGATGCGGATCTGCTCGGCACTGATCTCAACCAGGCCATCCTCGACCATGCCCTGGAGTTTCGCCAGCGCATCGGCGAAATAGTCAGCGAACCGGATCTCCCACGCGGCCTCGGCGGCACGGATGTCCAATTGGAAGTGACAGATCAGCTTGGTGATCATGTCGCGCCGGATCAGATCGTCGCGGTTCAGTTCGATCCCGCGGAACACGGACAGATGCCCGGCGTCGATGTCGGCGTAATACTCTTCAAGTTCGCGGCGGTTCTGCCCGTAGGTGTTGTCGACCTTGCCGATCGAGGTCACCCCGATCCCGATCAGGTCGCAATCGGCATGGGTCGAATAGCCCTGGAAGTTGCGATAGAGCGTCCCCGCCTGCTGTGCCAGCGCCAGTTCGTCGTCGGGGCGCGCGAAATGATCCATGCCGATATAGACATAGCCCGCTTCGGTCAGCCGCGCGATGGTGGACTGGAGAATGTCCAGCTTGACCTCGGGCGCGGGCAGATCGTCGTCCTTGATGCGGCGCTGCGGTTTGAAACGCTCCGGCAGATGGGCGTAGTTGAAGATCGACAGACGCTGCGGATTGACCGCGATGATGCGCTCCAGGGTCTTCGAGAAGCTCTCGACGGTCTGGAACGGCAGGCCATAGATCAGATCGATGCTGGTCGACCGGAAGCCTTCGGCGATCGCCGCCTCCAGCACCGTCATCGTCTCGGCTTCGGTTTGGATCCGATTAACCGCCGCCTGCACTCGGGGATCGAAGTCCTGCACGCCCAGACTCATGCGATTGAAACCGATGCGACGCAACAGTTTCACCGTGGCGGCATCGGCCTCGCGCGGATCGATCTCGATGGAATATTCGCCCACGTCATCGCCGGCCAACGTGAAGTGACGGCGCGTCACGTCCATCAGCTCGGTCATCTGATCGTGGCTGAGGAAGGTCGGCGTGCCGCCGCCCCAGTGCAACTGCTCCACCTGACGCGCGCGATCGAACAGCGCGGACTGCATCTCCAGCTCACGATAGACACGCTCCAGATAGGGCGGTGCCAGCGAGCGGTCCTTGGTCGCGATCTTGTTGCAGGCGCAATAGAAGCAGACCGTGTCGCAAAAAGGGATGTGGAAATAGAGCGAGAGCGGGCGTCCGCTCTCGTTACTGCGCGCGCAGGCCGCCTGGTAGGCCGCCTCGCCAAAAGACTCGGCAAACTCCACCGCAGTCGGGTACGAGGTATAACGCGGACCGCTCTGGTCGTAGCGACGAATCAACTCAAGATCAAAGGAAACACCTTGCTCCACCGTTCAATCCTCCAGCCGCGGGGCGCGCGTCTGGCCCCCGAACGACATTGATCGTAAAGCCTGTTCAGGCATCATCCCCGCCCACCTCGATCCCGCGACGATGGGTCTCGTTGATCTGTTTGAGCAGGGTATGGAATGGAATCTCTTCCGCGTACTTGCCGGCCAGATCCATGAACGGCAGATCCTCGCGTCCAAAGGCGTAACTTCCGTCCTTCATGGCAGCGTAAATGGCCTTGATGCCGGCTTCGAGCGGGTCGAGAAAGGCGGGAAAGGTCGCTAGATCCTCGTTTTCGTATTCCAGACAGTCGCGCAGATCGTCCACCTCGAAGACGGCCTGACGCACCCACTCGACATACTCGTCGACGCTCCGCGCGCGTCTCAGGCTCATGTAATGAATGCCTCCTCGAATTGCGACTGGTACTCGACAAGCTGTTCGCGCGGCAGCAGAAACACGCCCTCCCCGCCACGCTCGAATTCGAGCCAGGTGAAAGGGACGTCCGGCAGGCGACGTTCAAGTGCCGGAGCCGAATTGCCTACCTCGACGATCAGGATACCGCCCTCGGTCAGATACCGGGCGGCGTCGCTGAGGATGCGGATCACAAGGTCGAGCCCATCCTCGCCGCCCAGCAGCCCCAATTCCGGCTCATTGTGATATTCGGCAGGGAGTCCCGCAAATTCGAGTCGCGAGACATAAGGGGGATTGGAGACGATGACATCGTACTGACTACCCGCCAGTGCAGCGAACAGATCGGATTCCAACACCCGAATCCGCTCCCCGATGCCAGAACGCTCGACATTGCGGCGAGCAACCGCTAATGCCTCCGGCGAAATATCCACCAAATCCACATCCGCATCCGGGAGATAGGTCGCCGCCGCGATTCCGATACAGCCACTGCCGGTACAGAGATCCAGGACGCGGCCAACCCGTTCGCTATCGATCCAGGGATCGAAACCGGCCTCGACCAGCTCAGCGATCGGTGAGCGGGGCACCAGCACATGCGGATTCACCGAGAATTCCAGCCCGGCGAACCAGGCGCGCCCAGTCAGGTAGGCGGCGGGAACCCGCTCGACGACACGTCGCTCGATCAGATCGCACACCAGCACCCGTTCGACTGGGGTCAAGCGGCAATCGTAAAAGCCCGTGGGCAGTCCAGGTTCCAGATGCAGACCGCTCAGCACCAATTGCGCGGCTTCATCGATGGCATTGTCGGTGCCGTGCCCAAAAAAAAGACCTGCCGCGTTAAATCGGCTCGCGCCCCAGCGCACGAAGTCTTGTATCGTGATCAAACCGTCCGGCTGTTCTGCCATAGCGAATATCGACGAGGTTGGTCCTTGACCAGAAAAGGGGTGTCGCGGGGATGACCGCGACATGCGGATAAGCGAGCAAGCATAACACCGCTGGGGAGATGTTTTCAGCTTGACCTTTTCACGAATGCATTTCCGCGGTCGATGTCCTTTTGCGGAACCCGGCTCGTCACTGGATTGGCCAAGCCATCACGGGCATTTAAGCCGCCCGACGCTTTCTATCCTGCTCCAGATCGGAATCCGGACCGGTCTTTGAGGGGACTGGAACTTGCCGTTGACCACGATCAATCAGATCCTGGAGCGTGATCGCGTCCAGGAAACGAAAGATCTCATCGCTCAGCTGATCCCACAGATGATGTGTTAGGCAGCGTTGTCCATCGTGACAATTTTCCCGCCCTCCACAGCGAGTGAATTCGACCCATTCGTCCACGGCGCAGATAATGTTGGCAACCGTAATCTCCCCCGCCGTTTTCCCGAGATAGTATCCCCCGCCCGGCCCGCGGACGCCGCGCACGAGTTTTTTCGCGCGCAAGGCCGCAAACAATTGTTCGAGGTACGAAAGAGAAATCCCCTGGCTTACGGAGATGTCCGCCAATGTCACCGGACCTTTGCCTGAATGCAGCGCAAGCTCAAGCATGGCAGTCACCGCATATCGGCCTTTCGTCGAGAGTCTCATAATTCGGGTGCCTGTAGCGTATCTATGTTGGTCGAGTCGGTTGGCGTGTCAAACGCCTTGTCTTATCGACTAAATTAGTCAACATTTTCGCCATTTCAAGACGGCGCTTGTGGATTTCACAGGGGAGTTCGTAGGCGCCCGCAACGCATGGCATGCCGAACGGTTATCAGGTGCAGAAAGGCGTGGACTCGACAAATCCCAGAGGTGGCACAGCAACCCCGCCATGCTGAAAGCAATGTCCCTGGCGAAGGCAAAACGTCAGCCATTTTGCGAGAAAAAGGTTTGCCTGCCACTTGTCCGCTAGCGCGGGATGCTGATAGCCGCCCCGCAGCGGCAACACCGATTGACGCAAATCAAGGATCTCGACCTGCCGTGCATCGTGGTAGACCCGCAGACGTGCGTTGGGATCGGGGCGTGGATCCGTGGAGCCGGGGAGATGAAAAACGTGGGTCAGGCGCAGTTGCGTCGTGTAAGGAGCCTGCTCCTCGACCTCAAGGAGCAGATCGACACCACCGGAACGACGCGAAGTGAGTCGCCCCGTAGCATCTCGAAGCCTCGGAGCCAGACGCAGCAACCGGCCGTGGTTCTCCTCGCACAAACTCATCAGCGCGCCCACATTCGGACGCCCCGAGAGCAGGCAAGCCGCGGGCCAGAGGTGAGAGGAATTCTGCATATCTGGATTCAAGGCACTCGCTGCGACGTCGCCGGATCCGCAGCGGATCTGACGACGTCACTCACCGCGGCATCGAGTGCTTCGCTGTTCAAGTTCCGAGACCGGGGCCTCCTCGTTGTCGTTGTCGTTGTCGTTGTCGTCATCGAATATTCGCCATGTCGAGACCGCGATCACGACAACGACAACGACAACGACCTGAGACGGTCTTGGGACTTTCGCACAGTTGCACTAGTGAACATCCGATCGCGAAACCGCGCGACTAGGCTTGATTGGCGGCTTGTTCGGCAATCTGGCGTTTCACGTCGACCATGTCGAGTTCTCCGGCCTTTGCGAGAAGATCGCGGAACGATCCCTCCGGCAAGGCGCCAGCCTGGGAGAAGATAATGACTTGCTCACGAAAGATCATCAGGGTCGGAATGGATCGGATCTGAAAGTGCGCCGCAATCTCCTGATGCTCTTCCGTATTGACCTTGGCGAAGATCACCTCGTCGAAATCTTGCGAAACCTTCTCGTAAACCGGCGCGAACGAACGACAGGGTCCGCACCAGGGCGCCCAGAAATCAACGATCACAAAGTCGTTGTCCTGGATGGTCTGTTCAAAGTTGGATGTTGCGAGTTCAACGACGGCCATGGGCGTTTCCCGTAAAAAAAGATGGCGGACATCTTAACAGAATGGGGTGCTCCCTGCGTTTTTCCATGACCGATCCGCCGTCAACCGCGCCCGGCGCGGTGCGCGCCGGGCGGACCGGCGCCAGTCTGCGGCCGCCTGCAACCGTCAATGAAACGCTGTTTCAGGTGATTCTCTGAAAACACTCCATCCACGGAGAGGCGGCGCATGGACAGGTTGCACCTACGCCGCCGATCATGCCGAACGCGGTTTAAACGGCATCGAGTTGCCCGAGGATCCCTTCGCGAATCTCCTCGACAGTGCCGATTCCATGCACCTTGATATACTTCGGAGCGCCCTCGCCGCCCCGGCTGGCCCATGAGGAATAGTAGTCGATCAGCGGTTCGGTCTGATCATGGTAGACTTTCAGGCGTGCCTTGACGGTTTCTTCCCGATCGTCCTCGCGCTGAATCAAGGGTTCGCCCGTCTCATCGTCCAGGCCCTCTTGGCGTGGCGGATTGAAGACGACATGGTAGGTCCGTCCGGAGGAAAGGTGCACCCGGCGCCCGGACATCCGGCGAATGATTTCCTCGTCCGGCACATCGATTTCGACCACCGCGTCGACGAAGACGCCCGCTTCCTTCAGCGCATCCGCCTGGGGCAAGGTTCGCGGAAAGCCGTCGAACAGATAGCCGGTCGCACAATCGTCGTCGGTGATGCGCTGCTTGACCATGCCCAGGATGATGTCGTCGGAGACCAGACCGCCCTCGTCCATGATCTTCTTGGCCGCCTTACCAAGCTCGGTGCCCTCCTTCACGTGCGCCCGGAGCATGTCGCCGGTCGAAATCTGCGGAATGTTGAAGTGTGACTTGATGAACCCGGCCTGTGTGCCTTTGCCGGCACCGGGGCCGCCGAGCAGAATGATGCGCATGCGATATGTTTCCTCATTGGTTAGAAAGGATCGGTGGTCGGAGTGTGCCACGGGTTTGCTGGCGCGACTACTCGTCACGGATCGACCTGTCTCGATCGCCGAGACGCGGAGCGGGCTGGAAACCCGCTCCAACGGGTGGACGTTCCGGACATTGCCCGAACGGCAAGGTGTCTCAGCCGCCCGCCATCATCATCTTCATCATCAAGCTGTTCAGCCGTCCGACAAACGCGGCCGGATCGTCGAGCTGGCCGCCCTCGGCCAATTGCGCCTGATCGAACAGGATCAGACCAAGGTCCGCAAACCGGGCCTCGTCGCTCTCAGACTCCAACCGCTTGACCAGCGGGTGATCAAGATTCACCTCCAGCGTCGGCTTGCTTTCGGGCGCGTTCTGACCGACCGCCTTGAGGACGCGCGCCAGGTTGGCGCTCATATCATGCTCGCCGACCACCAGACAGGCCGGCGAATCGACCAGGCGGGTGCTGGGACGGACCGCCTCGATCCGCTCGCCGAGCGCCGTCTTGAGACGCTCAAGCAAAGTGCCATGCTCGGCGGCGGCCTTTTCCTTGGCTTCCTTCTCTTCCTTGTCCGCCAGTTCGCCGAGGTCCAGGTCGCCCTTGGTCACTGACTGGAAATGCTTTTCCTTGTACTCGGTCAGATGGCTGACCAGCCATTCGTCGACCCGATCGGACAGCAGCAGCACCTCGACGCCCTTCTTGCGGAAGACTTCCAGATGCGGGCTGTGGCGGGCGGCGGGCGCGCTGTCGGCGGTGATGTAGTAAATCTTGTCCTGACCGTCCTTCATGCGCTCGATATAGGCGTCGAGCGATTCGCGCTGGGCGTCATCGTCGCGGTGGGTGCTGGCGAAGCGCATCAGTCCGGCCAGACGCTCCTTGTTGGCGAAATCCTCGGCCGGGCCTTCTTTGATGACGCGTCCGAACTCGTCCCAGAATGCGCCGTATTTTTCCGCGTCCTCGGTCGCCATGGTCTCCAGCAGACCCAGTACGCGCTTGGTATTGGCCTGACGGATGGTGTCGATCTTGCGGTTGTGCTGGAGGATCTCGCGCGAGACATTCAGCGGCAGATCATCCGAATCCACCACGCCCTTGACGAAGCGCAGATAGTGCGGCATCAGCTTGTCGGCCTCGTCCATGATGAAGACGCGCTTCACATAGAGCTTGACGCCGTGCTTCTGGTCGCGGTCCCAAAGATCCCAGGGCGCCTTTTTCGGCAGGTACAGCAGCGCCGTATACTCGTTGGTGCCCTCGACCCGATTGTGGGCATAGGCCAGCGGCGGCTCGAAGTCATGTGAAACGTGCTTGTAGAAGTCGTGATATTCCTCTTCGGTCACCTCCGACTTGTTGCGCATCCAGAGCGCCGTGCCGCGGTTGACCTGTTCGTATTCTGGCGGCTCGTCCTTTTTCTTCTCGGCCTCCTCGCCATAGAATTCCTTGCGCATCTCCACTGGCAGGGCGATGTGATCGGAGAACTTGCCGATGATCGAACGCAGACGCCAGCTATCCAGAAACTCCTTTTCCTCTTCCTTCAGATGCAGGATGACATCCGTGCCCCGCGTGGCCTTCTCCACCGTTTCGAGCGTGTAGCTGCCGCGTCCGTCTGACTCCCAACGCACGCCATGCTCGGCGGCGACGCCCGCCCGCCGCGAGATCAGCGTCACCTTGTCGGCGACGATATAGGCGGAATAGAAGCCGACACCGAACTGGCCGATCAGCTTGCTGTCCTTGGCCTGATCGCCGGACATGCTCTCGATGAAGCGACGGGTGCCGGAGCTGGCGATACTGCCGATGGTCTCCATCACCTCCACGCGGCCCAGTCCGATACCATTGTCCGAGATGGTAAGGGTACCGGCGTCCTTGTCCATTTCGACCCGGATGCGCAGTTCGGTATCGCCCTCGTAGAGCCCGTCATCGCTCAACGCCTCGAAGCGAAGCTTCTCGGCGGCGTCGGAGGCATTCGAGACCAACTCGCGCAGAAAGATTTCCTTGTTCGAATACAGGGATCGGATCACGAGATCCAGCACCTGGCTGACCTCGGCCTTGAATTCCAATGTTTCCTTATGCGCTTCGACGATCATGTTGTGTTGCTACCTTCTGTTTCGATTGCGATGGTTTGGCGGAAACCGCCCGAAGATTTGGCGCGAAGTTGTCTTCGTGGCCAATCCGCTTATTGTCGCATGGGCTCCGGGGGATACAATGTCTGACTTGTTCGTCGCGCATTGCCGCTTCACGACGCCCGCGCTGTCTCGCTCAGTGTAGGCAATCCGATCACTCATCAAGGGTTTGAAGATGGAACCACAGATCGTCGCCACCACGCCTTTCGACGGGCAACGCCCCGGAACCTCCGGCCTGCGCAAGAAGGTCAAGGTCTTCCAGCAGCCGCATTACCTGGAGAATTTCGTCCAGGCGATCTTCGACACCCAGCCCGCGCTGAACGGCGGCGTGCTGGCGGTCGGCGGCGATGGACGTTTTTATAACCGCGAGGCGATCCAGGTCATCCTGCGCATGGCGGCGGCGAATGGCGTGCGCAAGACGCTGGTCGGACGCGGCGGCATCTTTTCGACCCCCGCCGTTTCCTGCGTGATCCGCAAGTACAAGACCCAGGGCGGTATCGTGCTCTCGGCGAGCCACAATCCCGGCGGTCCGGACGAGGACTTCGGCATCAAGTTCAACGTCGCCAATGGCGGACCGGCCTCCGAAGCCGTCACCAACGCCATCTTCGAGCGCACCCAGACCATCGAGCGTTACCGGACGCTCGACTGCCCGGCGATCGATCTGGATCGGGACGGAACCTTTGCGCTGGGCGAGATGGAGGTGGTGGTCATGGACCCCGTCAGCGACTATGCCGCGCTGATGGAATCGCTGTTCGATTTCAACGCCATCCATCAGTTGTTCAACTCCGGCCTGTTTCGGATGCGCTTCGACGCCATGCACGCCGTCACTGGCCCCTATGCCGTCGCCATCCTGGAAAACCGGCTCGGCGCGGCGCCCGGCACCGTGATGAACGCCGTGGCCAGGGAAGACTTCGGCGGCGGACATCCGGATCCGAATCTGGCCCATGCCAAGGAACTGGTCGCCTTGACCGAAGGCTCCGACGGACTCGACTTCGGCGCCGCCTCCGATGGCGACGGCGACCGCAACATGATCCTCGGCAAGAATTTTTTCGTCACCCCGAGCGACAGTCTCGCGGTGCTGGCCGCCAACGCGCACCTCACGCCGGGCTATAAGACCGGCATTCGTGGCATTGCCCGCTCCATGCCGACCAGCCAGGCCGCCGACCGCGTCGCCGAGCAGATGGGCGTGGAATGCTTCGAGACCCCGACCGGCTGGAAATTCTTCGGCAATCTGCTCGACGCCGGGCGCATCACGCTCTGCGGCGAGGAAAGTTTCGGCACCGGCTCGGATCATGTCCGCGAAAAGGACGGCCTCTGGGCGGTGCTCTTCTGGCTCAATCTGCTCGCCATGCGTCAGCAGTCGGTGGCCGACATCGTCAGCGATCACTGGCGCCGTTTCGGGCGCAATTACTACACCCGTCACGACTACGAGGGCGTGGATCTCGCCGGCGCCGAGGGGCTGATGGACCATCTGCGGATTCTGTTGCCCGAGCTGCCCGGCAGACAGCTTGGCGATCAGATCGTTAGCTACGCTGACGATTTCGCCTATACCGACCCCATCGACGGCAGCGTTTCCAAAAAGCAGGGTATCCGGATCGGTTTCGAGAGCGGCGCGCGCATCGTCTTCCGGCTCTCCGGCACCGGCACCGAGGGCGCAACCCTGCGGGTCTATCTCGAATTCTACGAGCCGGACCCGACCCGTCATCACCGCGACACTCAGGAGGCGATGGCGCCGCTGATCCTGATCGCCCGCGAACTGGGGCAAATCGAGTCGCGGACGGGGCGCAGCGAGCCGGATGTGGTGACCTGATCGCGGCCGCTCGGTCGCGATGCTGAAATCAAAATCGGAGACGTCGGAGACGGCGTTGCCGATCACTGCGGAAAGCGCGCGGCATATTTCTTGATCCACTCCAGTGCAGCCTCCTCGCTGCTCAGGATACGACCCTCCGACTTGAAAATCTCATGACGGTAATGTTCGATCTGACAGACTTGCTCGACCATCCGGAGTCCGTATTCGGCATCCACTCCATCGAAACGGACACCGACCTCGAAGTTTTCCTCGGATGGTTCGCACCAGACGACGACCCCGTCGGCCTTGAAGACGGGTTCGGCAATCGGAATCTCGATATGAATATGGGCGCCTGGCGAAATGGCGATGCGCGACGAGAAGCACAGCCCGCCGGCGCCAATATTGCGAAGATAATGGCTGCGGTCGGTCACCACCTCCCCAAGATGATAGGCGAGGGGAACGTCGGAGGGATGGCGGAGATATTGACGCAAGGTCATAGACATGAGCTTCCGGCGACGCTGGCTGTACTTGATGAAGCATAGCTTAAAGCCAATCAGAACTCAGGAGACAAGCAAAGAATCGGTTGAGTGTAAGTCTCAAACCTTGATGATCGAACAACTGCCTTCACCACGCACCCTGCAAGAGGACGCGCTTGTCTTTAACGTTCGCTTCGCCCGACGCGCCGCCTAGCCATTGTCCTCGATAACCTCGCACTGGACGCACCAGCTCGCACGCGCTTTAGCGGCTGGACGGCTGACGACAACGCTTGAATCACACCTCGATGCGCTCCTGCTGTGGCTGAGCAACCCGGACAATCCCCGCGCAACCGCGGTGGGCAACGCGATCCGCCAGGCCGGTCTCAGTCGGCGGCAGGCTGCCGCACGCGCCTATGAGCTACTCGACCAGTGGCTCTTTGCCGATTCCGACCGGCCCTCGCCGCGCACGCTGGGCCTTCCCCCAGATGCCGATCCGACCCTGGCCAAGCAGCGTTATCGGCGCTTGATCCAGGTCTACCATCCCGATCGACATCCGACACGAGTCGCCTGGGCGACGCATCGCACCGAGCGCATCAATCTCGCTTTCGATGCCCATCGACAGGGCACCAATGGATGGCCGAGCCGCAGCGCCGCCGCCGCCAATCCGACCGCCGGCGCCCATGCGCAACGAGAGAGCGCTGCACCGACCTGGATCGGGCCGGCAGTCTGGTCCTGGCTCATCCAGTCATTGGAGATTGCCAAGGGTTTTCGGGGGCGCTTATTGGCTGGCGCTGCCTTCACTTGCCTGCTGGCGATCGGCGTTGTGTTCTTTTCCCATGAGCCCCGGCCCGTCCCTGCCCCAAGAGTGATCCGCCCGAGCGTGGAAACGCTGCCTCAACCCACGCCTCGGAGCAAACCGTGGGCGGACGCGGCGGAGACCCCGGAAGCGAACTCCGCGGTTGCGGTTACGAGCCAAGCCGACAAGGCACCCGACACGCCGGCTGAGTCGGTCGAATCGGACAGCGAGCCCGCGCGGACTCCGGTCGAGCCAAGGCTTGAGTCCGAGGAGTCTTCCCGAATGACGATGCGGAGCGAGTACGCGGACAGCCTTGAACCACTGCCCGAGTCACGCCCGGAGACCGCGCCGACGCTGGCCGAACCGATTGTTGCGTCAGAGATGCCCTCACCCATCGTCGCCCCGGCCGAACCGGCAGCGCCACCTCCCGCCGAACGCGCGCATCCGATCCTCCGGGAGAGCGCGGCAACCCAACCGTCGGAACCGCCGAGCGCGTCGACTCTAGCCGGTGCGGAACCCGTCAAGCGGCCGCCGGATCAAGCGCGGGAACCGCCCCGCTCTGTCCCGCCGGAAAGGTTGCCGGAGCCCGCGCCACCGCCGACCAGCCCCCGAATGACGATTCCGTCCGTCTCGCCGCCAAGCGCACCCGCGCCGCCGACGCAGCCCAACC
>NZ_NHSQ01000071.1 GCF_016653465.1 Thiocystis minor
AGCGTGGGCTGTCACCCTGGAACTACATCGCCGAGGTGATGACCGAGCGCCGCCAAGGGCATCCGGCTCCGATCCTGCCAGCGGCGGTTGCTGCCTAGTCAGCAGAGCAGTGGGTCAGAACGCTTACGCCAGGAGAGTATCGCGTTTCCTCGCGACGACCGGGCGGCTTCTCGGTTTCGTTCTTGATGGTCGGACATCGATTGTTCCTGTCAGAAAGGCGTTTTTATCTGGATTGATCGTTTAGCCAGTCTTGAGGGACGAGAAAACGCTCATAGAGTTCCGCCTCGGGGCTATCTGGTTCAGGCCGGAAGTCATAGCGCCAACTAACCTCGGGCGGCATGGAGACGAGAATGGATTCGGTGCGCCCGCCCGACTGGAGTCCGAAGAAGGTTCCACGATCATAGAGCAGATTGAACTCGACATAGCGTCCGCGGCGGTATTTCTGAAAGGCGCGTTCGCGCTCGCCATAGGTGGTGGCCCAACGACGCTGCACGATGGGGAGATAGCCCGGCAGGTAGCCATCGCCGATCGCGTGCAGGAAGGCGAAGCTGTGATCGAACCCGCCCTGATCGAAGTCATCGAAAAAGAGTCCGCCGACGCCGCGGGGCTCGTTGCGGTGCTTCAGGAAAAAATACTCGTCGCAGCCGCGTTTCAGGCGCGGATAGAGATCCTCGCCAAAAGGCTCGCAAATCGCGCGCGCGTTGCGGTGCCAGTGCACCACGTCCTCCTCGAAGCCATAGTAGGGCGTGAGATCGAAGCCGCCGCCGAACCACCAAACCGGCTCCGCCCCGGCTTTTTCGGCGATGAAAAAGCGCACGTTGAGATGCGACGTGGGGACATAGGGATTCCAGGGGTGCGCGACCAGCGAGACGCCCATGGCCTCGAAGCGCCGCCCGGCTAGCTCGGGCCGGCGGGCACTGGCGGACGGCGGGAGCCGTTCCCCGAAGACATGCGAGAAATTGATCCCGCACTGCTCGAAGACCAGGCCGTCGCGCATCACGCGAGTGCGACCGCCACCGCCATCCGGACGCTCCCAGGCATCCTCCCGGAAGCCCGCGCCGCCATCGGTGTCGTGCAGGGCATCGCGGATTTGGTTCTGTAGCGCCATCAGATAGTGTTTGACGGACTCGGTATCGGGTTGATTCGGCATCGCGGGAACCTCCTTGGAGAGCTGGCAATCGTGAGAAGATAGGGACGTTCCGAACGAATCCTTATCTCGGTTCAACCAACCAAGAGTTCAAACGCTAATGCCGCGCCGCGTCCTTATCCGGGTCTTATCCATCTTGTTGATCCTTGCCGTGACCGGCGCCGCGAGTCTGTACTGGCTTGCCAGGCGGGCCGAGCCGGTCTACAGCGGCACGTTGACCCTGACCGGCTTGACGAGCCCGGTGCGCGTCGGTTTCGGGCCGCATGCGGTGCCGACCATCGCGGCGGATAATCTCCAGGATCTGCTGTTCGCCCAGGGCTATGTCGTCGCCTCCGAGCGCCTGTGGCAGATGGATACGCTGCGCCGACTGGCCAGCGGTCGTCTGGCCGAGGTGTTTGGCGCGGATGCGCTCCCGGCGGATCGTTTTTTTCGGACCGTCGGACTCGCCCACGAGGCCCGGCGGACGCTGGAAAGCCTGGAGGCGTCCGACCGCGACTTGCTTGCGGCCTATGCGGCCGGGGTGAATGCCTATCGGAACGAGGCGCGCGCGCGGTTGCCGCTGGAATATCGGATTGCCGGTTTCGCGCCCGCACCCTGGCAGCCGGAGGACAGCTTGGTCATTGGCGGCTACATGGCCTGGACCCAGTCGTTCAACCTGCGCGCCGAGCTGACCTTTCTGCGTCTGGCGGCGCGGATCGGTCCCGCGCGGGCGCGCGAATTGTTCCCGACCGACGAGGGGATTCCCGCCCCCGATGTCTCTCCTGAACTGGTCCGGTATCTGTCCCCGAGCCCGTCGCGCAAGAGCCTGACGGAGGCTCCTTCGTTGGATTCGGCCTGTCGGCTGCCGGCGCGTTTCGGGCTGCCGATCCCCGGCGCCGCCAGCAACGCCTGGGTCGCGAACGGATCGCGCACCGCGACCGGGGCGGCCATGCTCGCCAACGATCCCCATCTGGCCCCGTCCATGCCGGGGATCTGGTATGAGTTGGAGTTGATCGCTCCCGAGCTGCATCTGTCGGGCGTGACCCTGCCGGGCGTGCCCTTGGTTCTGATCGGCCACAACGAGCACCTCGCCTGGGGTTTCACGAGTGCGATCGCCGACACGCAGGATCTCTTTGTCGAACGCGCCACGCCGGATGGTCGGGTGGAGCGCGCGGGAAGCGACCCGGAGCCGATCCTATCCCGCATCGAGCGCATTCCCGTCAAGGACGCGGAACCGGTCGAGCTGGCGGTTCGTCGCACCTCGCACGGGGTCATCGTCAATGGAATTCTGGGCGACGCGACCGACAGTCCCATGGATCTGCCCGGCCTGGACACCGCCGATCTGCTGGCGCTGCGACAGAACAACGATCTGCCGGATCTGAGCTTTGCGGCCATCCACCGGCTCGCGCGGTCCCGCACCCTGAGCGAGGCGCGCGAGGCCTCGACCGGATTCCGACAGGTCGCGTTGAATCTGATGCTGGCCCATCGCGACGGGGGGATTGCCTGGCAGGTTACGGGTCTGCTGCCGAAGCGAGGCAAGGGTTCCGGAGCATTCCCTTCGCCGGGTTGGCTGCCGGAGTACGCCTGGCGGGGATTCGTCCCGCAACGTCTTAACCCCGCCCAGACCGATCCCACTGGCGGCGCCTTGATCACCGCCAACAATCGCACCATTCCGGCGGATTATCCGGTCGCGGTCAGTCGCGCCTGGATGGCGCCCTACCGCGCCCAGCGAATCGCCGAACTGCTCGCTGGATCGCCGCCGCTGACGCCCGCGTCCATGGCCGACATTCAGCGCGATCGCCTGAGTCTTCAGGCGCGTCTGATGCAGCGGTCGCTGCGTCGGATCGAGATGGAGCTGCGGGCGGTCGACGCGCGCGCCTGGGACATCGCCAGCGACTCTCTGCTCGACTGGAACGGCGTCATGGATGGCGACAGTCCTTCGGCGGCCTTGTTCATCCTGCTGGAACCGGCGCTGTTCGAGGCGCTCTACGGAGATGAACTGGGCGAGGATCTGGCAGCACTGATGGAGATGGCCATGGTCGCCTACAACCCCCTGCAGGAGACGCTGCGCTCCGGCCAGTCCAGCTTCTGGGACGATGCCACGACACCCATGATCGAAACCCCAGCCGAGATCTGGGCGCGGGCGATCCTGGCGGCAACGGCGGACCTGAAGTCCCGCTCGGGGGTCTCGGGCAAGGCGCCTCTGGAGCGGATCCGCACCCTGACCTTTCCGCACGCCTTCGACAAGCTGCCTGTCCTCGGACCCTGGTTCAGCGTCGGTCCCATTGGGGTGGCTGGCGGCACGGATACCGTCAATGTCATGAAGGCAACGCCGCTGAAGCCCGAGCAGGCCCTGTTCGCGCCCTCCATGCGCGTGGTCGCGACCCCGGCGGACTGGACGCAGACCCGCGGCACTCTCCCGCTCGGCCAATCGGGACACCGCTTTTCGCCCTATCGGACCGATCAGCTCGATGACTGGCTGGCGGGAGACAGTCATCCCTGGCCCTGGAACGGACCGGTCGATGGCAATGTTGTGGGCCAGCTCCTGTTGATGCCGCTCGATTGAATTTGGCCGGCCATTCGCGATCAGGCGACGAACGGTCCAAACCATTCCGATCGGAATGGGTCTATAGATGGCTGGGGAAATTTACCCGAGCATCCTTTTTTCTCCATAGGAATTTCGATGACTCTCTACGGCATTCTCGATGTCAGCCTCTGGCAGGCAGTGCTTTTCACCCTCGTTCTGACGCATATCACCATCGCTGGCGTGACCATTTATCTGCACCGGGCGCAGGCTCATCGCGCACTCGAACTGCATCCCATCGTGGCGCATTTTTTTCGATTCTGGCTGTGGCTGACCACCGGCATGGTGACCCGCGAATGGGTGGCGGTGCATCGCCGTCATCACGCCAAATGCGAAACGGCCGAGGATCCGCATAGCCCGCGGGTGCTGGGGCTGCGCAAGGTCTTGACCGAGGGGGCCGAACTCTACGCCGAGGCCGCCGCCGATCGGTCAACGGTGGAGCGCTATGGCCAGGGCGCTCCCAACGACTGGCTGGAACGCCAGGTCTACAGCCGCTTCCGCTGGCAGGGGTTGGGTCTGATGCTGATCCTCGATCTGGCGTTGTTCGGCCTTTATGGTCTGGTGGTGTGGGCGGTGCAGATGCTGTGGATTCCGGTATGGGCCGCCGGTGTCGTCAATGGCGTTGGGCATTATTACGGCTATCGCAGCTACGAGTCGCCAGACGCCTCGACCAATTTCCTCCCCTGGGGCATCCTGATCGGCGGCGAGGAACTGCACAACAACCATCACGCCTATCCGAGTTCGGCACGTCTTTCCTCGCAGTGGTGGGAATTCGACATCGGCTGGCTGTATATCCGGATCCTCAGCGCCCTGCGTCTGGCCCACATCCGCCGGATCGCGCCCCAGCCGCGGGTCATCGCGGGGAAACAGCAACTGGATATGGAGACCCTGCGCGCCGTGATCCTGAGCCGGATGCATGTGTTTGCTCGCTATGGCAAAGAGGTCATGCGACCGGTTTCGCGGGACGCCTTGTGCCGTGACGCGGAGCATTGCCGACATCTGGTTCGAAGCGCCCAGCGTTTGCTGGTCAAGGAGGGGAAGTGGCTCGACGCTGGTGCCAGGGAGCGTCTGGAACAACTGCTGGCGCGGCATCGGACACTGGCCATCGTCTATCAGTTCCGAGAGCGTCTCCAAGAGGTCTGGGATCGTCAGGCGTCATCTCAGGAGGCACTGCTGACCGCCTTGCAGGACTGGTGTCAGCAGGCCGAGGCCAGCGGTATCGAGGCGCTGGAACGCTTTTCCCGCAATCTGCGGGGCTTTGCGTTGCAGGGAACGCCCGCGGTATAGGGTTTGCCCGAGCATGGACGGGCCGCACGCAAACCGCCATTCAGGATCAAAAACAGAAAACCCGCCTTTAGCGGGTTTTCTTGTCGCGGCAAGCCTTCAGTCCAGCCACGATCAGCGGAAGGATCAAGCTATTTGATCTTGCCTTCCTTATACATCACATGCTGGCGGATGACGGGATCGAATTTTTTGATCTCCATCTTGCCCGGCTGATTGCGCTTATTCTTGGTGGTCGTATAGAAATGACCGGTACCGGCGCTGGAGTTGAGGCGGATCTTGTCGCGTGCTGCCTTGGCCATGGATAAATCCTCCGGTTAGACCCGTTCGCCGCGGGCGCGGATTTCGCCGAGCACGGTGTCGATCCCTTTCTTGTCGATGATACGCATCCCGTTGGCGGAGACGCGCAGCTTCACGAAGCGTTTCTCGGCGGCGACCCAGAAGCGGTGGTCGTGGAGATTCGGCAGAAAGCGGCGTTTGGTCTTGTTGTTCGCGTGCGAGACGTTGTTGCCGGTGAGGGGACGTTTACCGGTAACCTGGCATACCTTGGACATGGCGGGAATCCCTACAAGTCGGCGAGAGTGATTCGGTACAGAAAGAAGCGGAATGCTATCAGCGGATTGAATGCAGCGCAAGCCCAGCTTGTATTACGATTTGTGGCGGAGTCGGTTCGCATCCGTTTTAGGCGCCCGGCTCAGGCTGGCCGGTGTTGCCGGCCAGCTCCACACTCGGTTCCGCGCCGGGCGTCGTCCGCGGCGCCAGCTCCCGCCGCCGCCACACCAGATAGATGGCCGGGATGACGAAGAGGCTGAGCAGGGGCGCGGTCAGCATCCCGCCGATCATGGGCGCGGCGATGCGGCGCATCACCTCCGAGCCCGTCCCCTGTCCGAACATGATCGGCAGCAGGCCGGCGATGATGACCGCGACCGTCATTGCTTTGGGCCGTACCCGCAGCACTGCGCCTTCCATGATGGCAGCCTTGAGATCGCCCGGATCGCGCAGCGCGCCCCGTTCGCGCCGCTCCTTGAGCGCGTTGTCGAGATAGACCAGCATCACCACGCCGAATTCGGCCGCGACCCCCGCCAGCGCGATGAAGCCGACCGCCACCGCGACCGACAGGTGATAGCCCAGGAACGCGATCAGCCAGAAGCCGCCGACCAGGGAGAAGGGCAGTGAGAGCATCACCAGCCACACCTCGCCGAGCCGGCGGAAGATCAGATAGAGCAGCACGAAGATGATGAGCAGGGTGAAAGGGACGACCTGGATCAATCGCTCCTTGACACGCAGCATGTACTCGTACTGACCCGACCAGGTGATGGAATAGCCCGGCGGGAGCTGGACCTGCTCGCGCACCCGGGCCTGGGCGGTGGCGACGTAGCTCCCCACATCGACTCCGCGGATGTCGACGAAGGTCCAGCCGTTGAGCCGGGCATTCTCGCTTTTGAGCATGGGCGGGCCGTCGACGATCTCGACCGCGGCGATCTGGTCCAGCGGGATTTGGGCGCCGGTTGGCGTCACGATCGGCAGCGCGCGCAGCTTCTGCACGTCGTCGCGCTCCTCGCGCGGGAAGCGCAGATTGACCGGGTAGCGCTCCAGTCCCTCGACGGTCTGGGTGATATTGATACCGCCCACGGCGGCGGCGACCAGGGCGTTGATGTCCGAAATATTGAGCCCGACCCGCGCCGCCGCCACCCGATCCGGGCGGATCTCGATATAGCGCCCGCCGGCGACCCGCTCGGAGAACACCGAGACGGTGCCCGGCACCTCCCGCACCACGCGTTCGATGGCCTGACCGATGCGCTCGATTTCCTCCAGGCTTGGCCCCGCCACCTTGATTCCGACCGGGGTCTTGATGCCGGTGGCGAGCATGTCGATGCGGGTTTTGATGGGCATCACCCAGGCATTGGTCACGCCGGGGAGATCCAGGGTGGCGTCCAATTCCTCGATCAGCCCCGCGAGCGTCAGGCCGGGCCGCCATTCATCGCGCGGCTTGAGCTGGATGACCGTCTCGATCATGGTCAGGGGCGCCGGATCGGTGGCCGTGTCGGCTCGGCCGATCTTGCCGAAGACCCGCGCGACCTCGGGCAGCGAGGCGATCAAGCGGTCGGTCTGCTGCAGCAACTCCTGCGCCTTGCCGATGGAGAGTCCCGGCAAGGTCGTCGGCATGTACATAAGATCGCCCTCGTCGAGCTCGGGCATGAATTCCGAGCCGAGCCCGGTGCCCAGCCGGTGGAGCCAAGGCACGCCTCCCGTCAGGTTGCGCCAGGTGTCCGTCAGCTCGTCCTGCCAGTCATCGATGCGGTCCAGAACTCTCGCCGTGCCTGCGTCTTCGCGCACCAGGCTGGCCGCCTGGAAGGGCCACTTCAACGGCGCGAGCAGGCCGCCGACACCGTAGAGCGGCAGCAGCAGACTGAGCACGATGGCCAGCGACGCCAGGATGGTCGTCCGCGGCGCCGCCAGCACGCCCCGCAGCAACGGGCGGTAGACCCAGATCAGCGCGCGGCTCAGGGGGTTCTTGTCCTCGCTCGGGATGCGCCCACGGATGAAATAGCCCATGAGCACCGGCACCAGGGTGACCGACAGCCCCGCCGCCGCGGCCATGGCATAGGTCTTGGTGAAGGCAAGCGGCGCGAACAGCCGCCCCTCCTGTGCCTCCAATGCGAAGACGGGAAGAAAGCTCAGGGTGATGATGAGCAGCGAAAAGAAAAGCGCCGGTCCCACCTCGACCGCGGCCTGAGCGATGACGCGCCAATGCACCTCGCCGCTTGGGGCCTCGCCATGAGTGCGGCGATAGCGCTCCAGATGTTTGTGGGCGTTTTCGATCATGACGATGGCCGCGTCGACCATGGCTCCGATGGCGATCGCGATCCCGCCCAGCGACATGATGTTGGCGTTGATCCCCTGGTGCTGCATCACGATGAAGGCGGTCAGAATCCCGAGCGGCAGGCTGACGATGGCGACGAAGGCCGAGCGCAGGTGGAACAGGAAGACCAGACACACCAGGGCGACGACGACAAATTCCTCCAGCAGCTTGTCCTTAAGGTTGTCTACCGCCCGCAGGATGAGTGCCGAGCGGTCGTAAGTCGTGACGATCTCGACGCCCTCGGGCAGTCCCTGGGCGAGCTGGTCCAGCTTGTCCTTGACCGCCGCGCTGGTGCTCAGCGCGTTTTCTCCGTAGCGCATGACGACGATCCCGCCCGCGACCTCGCCCTCGCCGTCGAGGTCCGCGACCGCGCGGCGCATTTCGGGGCCGATCTGGATCCGCGCCAGGTCGCGCAGCAGCAGCGGCGTTCCCTCGGAGGTCACCTCGACCGGAATCGTCTCGATATCGGCGACCGATTGAAGATAGCCGCGAGTACGGATCATGTACTCGGCCTCCGCCAGCTCCACGACCGAGCCGCCGACCTCCTGGTTGGCGTTGCGGATGGCGTTCGACAGCTTGGATAATGGGATGCCGTAGGCGCGCAGTTTCTCCGGGTCGGCAACGACCTGGTACTGACGCACCATGCCGCCCACGGAGGCGACCTCGGCCACGCCGGAGACGGTCTGCAGTTCGAATTTGAGGAACCAGTCCTGGAGGCTGCGCAACTGGGCCAGGTCGTGCCGGCCGCTGCGGTCCACCAGGGCGTAGCTGAAGACCCAGCCGACCCCGGTGGCATCCGGCCCCAGCCGCGGGCTCACGCCCGCGGGCAGGCGCGAGGCCGCCTGGTTCAGATATTCCAGCACCCGCGAGCGCGCCCAGTAGAGGTCCGTGCCATCCTTGAAGATGACATAGACGTAGGAGTCGCCGAAGAAGGAATAGCCGCGCACCGTCTGCGCCCCCGGCACCGCCAGCATGGTGGTGGTGATGGGGTAGGTGACCTGGTCCTCGACCACCCGCGGCGATTGGCCGGGGAAGCTGGTGCGGATGATGACCTGCACGTCGGAGAGGTCCGGGAGGGCGTCCAGCGGGGTTTGGCGGACCGCGAGGATCCCCCAGCCGGTGAGAATCAGAGTCGCGAGCAGAACCAGGAAGCGGTTGCGGATCGACCATTCGATGACCTTGTCCATGGGCTCACCGCATCCGCCGGAAGCTGGCCTGGAGGCTCGACTCGGAGTCGATCAGGAACTGGCCGGAGACGACGACCGCGTCGCCGAGCGCCAGACCCGAGAGAACCTCGATGTGCCCCTCGGCCTGCATCCCGGTCACGACGTCGACCGGCTGGAAGCGCCCTTCGCCGAGCGCCTTGACCACGCTCTCGCGCCGACCGGTCACGATCAGGGCGTCGCGTGGGATCTTGAGCACGTCGTTCATTGGGCCGCCCGCAATGACGACATCCGCGAACATATTGGGCTTAAGATCGAATTTCGGATTCGGGAAGACCAAGCGCACCCGCAGGCTGCGGGTCTGGGGATCCAGGTCCGGGTAGAGATAATCCACCACGCCCGTCCAGGTTCGCCCCGGATAGGCCGGCACCCGCATCGCGGCCGTCATGCCGGGCTTGACCCAGGCGATCTGATGCTCGAAGACGTCGACCATGACCCAGACGTCCGCCAGGGCGGCGATGGTGAACATCTCGCTCTCCGGCGTCACGTACATGCCCTCGCGGGCCATCATATTAGTGACAATCCCATCCGTCGGGGCCACCACCGGGATGGTATTGCGGGTCTGACGGGTCTTCTCGATGTCGCGGATCACGGTTTCGGGCACACCTAAGAGGCGCAAGAGGTTGCGCGCCTTGTCCGGGTCGACCTTGGGGACTCCGTCGCCGCGTCGTTCCAGGGCGATCAGAAAGTCCACTTGCGCGGAGAGGATGTCCGGGGCGTAGAAGTCCGCGAGCGTCTGGCCTTCCTTGACGGGCTCGCCCTCGGCGCGCAGGCTCAATCCCTCGATCCAGCCCGCCGCGCGCGGATGAATATGCGCGAGACGGGTCTCGTCGTAGGTGACCCGGCCGACGGCGCGCACCTCCCGGCGCAGGGCGCCACGCTCCACCTTGGCGGTGCGCACGCCCAGGTTTTGAACGATGGTGCCGCTGAGCGCGACCTCGGGGTGGGAGTCGAGCGTTGGAGACGCGGGCTTCGGGGTCATCCGCTTTTCGACCAGATTCATGCCGCAGATGGGGCAGGTTCCCGGTTGGTCCCGCACGATCTGAGGATGCATGGGGCAGACATAGGTGGGATCGAGGTGCTGGGCGGCGTGCTCCAGCGCCGTCTCCCGAGCGGGAGGCTGGGCGGTGCCGTCAGAGGTTTTACCGTCCTGGGTCGTCGGCCTGTCGCAACCGGTCAGGGCAGCGGAGATGAGCGCCAAGGCAGCGGCCCAGGCAAGGCACGCACCGGGACGGGCGATGGGGGATATCGACATGAGCGTCTCCTGCGGAGCCGCGCCGCGATGCTTTCGCCGCGCGGGCGAGCGTCAAGGGTTGGTCGCGGCACGCGGCCGCGATCATAAGGCGTCGTTCGCAAGGACGTCAGGCGCGCGGAGGTCGCTCGGGGATCCCGGGGACGAATTGGTAGAAGTGGCGTTCCGAGCCAGCAGCAAGGGTGTGTGAGCCGCATCGCTGGACGATCATGGGAGGAGATCCCATCGGTACGGCGATGGTGACTAGGCAGTGCAGGGCGCACTTGTGACAATCGAAACTCTTGGGATACGCCGGCTCCGGGATCGCGCGGCTCGGATGGTGCTGGCGACAAACCGCCGTTGACTTTCCGTTGACATCAGCCTCATGCCGGCAGTTCAGATCGGCGGACGCCCAGACCTGTATCTGCAGTACGAGTAGACAGAGTACCAGGAGCGTGGTCGACGGGCGTCGCGAAATCTTCATAGTCAAAAAGATAGGGACGAGCGGAAGCGTCTGCAACGCATTGTCATCCTCGCGTGCAATGAAAATCTTTTTGGAACACCAACCCACGGGAGCACCGCACGGAATGCCCAGCACGGACCACTTCAAGCCGCTCTTCAACCGCCGCCTGCTGGACGAAGCGCAACGCGGATTCACCCCCGTCCTCGACGAGGAACAGCGCCGCATCGTCGCCGGTTGGGCCGCGAGCGCCGGCACGGGCGCGCTGCTCGGCCAGAAGGAAAAGCCGCTCCAGGGTCAATTCCTGAGCCAGATCATCGACCGCCTGCTCGGCTATCGGCAGATCGTCGGTGCCGATGGGCTCCACCATCTGGAACCCGAGACCAGTTCCAAGGCGGTCAAGGGCTATCGTCCGCCGGATGCGCGGCTCGGTTGGTACGGCCCCGGTACGGGTTCGGGCGCGGTCATCGAGCGCCCCCGCGCCGTGCTGGAACTGAAATCCCCCGGCGCCGATCTGGACGCCCGGCAGGCGGCGGGCTATGGGCGGCTCACTCCGGTCGAGCAGGCGTTCGGCTATGCCGCCAGGGTCGACGGCTGCCGCTGGGTGCTGGTCGGCAACTTCATCGAGCTGCGTCTTTATCGCACCGATCGCGGCCAGGGCTATTGTCAGCGTTTCGACCTGGGCGCGCTCGCCGACCCCGAGCATCTGCACACCTTCCTGTTCCTGCTCGGCCGCGAAAACCTATTCGGAACCACGCCGGACAGCGAGAGCGCGGTCGAGCGTCTGGCCACCCACACCCATGTCGAAGAGGAGCGCATCGGCAAGGCGTTTTATGTCGTCTATCGCGATCTGCGCCTGGATCTCTTCGATCAGTTACGCCGCGACAACCCGCCGCCCGTCGACCGGGAGACGGATGTGCATGGCGTCCGTCTCCTGGAGTTGACCCAAAAGATCCTCGATCGCTGTCTCTTTATCTGCGTCTGCGAGGACACCGGACTCCTGCCACCCAAAGTGCTCCAGCAGGCGCTCGGCACCAAAAGCGAGGGCTTCGTCCCGGTCTCGCGCTGGCAGCAGTTGTGCGGCCTCTTCCGCGCCGTCGACCAGGGTCATCCGCCCCTGCGCATCAACGCCTACAACGGCGGACTCTTCGCCGCGGATCCCGCGCTCGACGCCCTGCGGGTGGCCGACGCGGGTCTGAATGGCATCGCGGCCCTTGCCGGTTACGACTTCGAGACCGATCTCAACGTCAACATCCTCGGGCACATCTTCGAGCAGTCGATCAGCGACCTGGAGTCGTTGCGCGCCGAGATTCGCGGCGAGAACGTGGACCGGCAGCGCTCGCGGCGCAAGCGCGACGGCATCTTCTACACCCCGGAGCCGATCACCCGCTTCATGGTCTCGCGCACCATCGGCGGCTGGCTCGCCGAGCGTCACGCCGAGATCGAGACCCGTCACCGCACCGGCAAGCCCGGCCCGCTGTCGAACGAGACCCGCCTGAAGGTCTGGGTCGATCTGCTTGAGGTGCTGGGCCGGATCAAGGTGCTGGATCTGGCGTGCGGCTCCGGGGCCTTTCTGGTCGCCGCCTTCGATTTTCTGATCGGCGAATACGAGCGGGTCAACCGCGCCATCGCCGAACTGCAAGGGACGCCCGCGCAGTTGGGGCTGTTCGACCTGAACCGCCAGATTCTGCAAGACAACCTCTTCGGCGTGGACCTCAATCCCGAGTCGGTGGAGATCACCAAGCTCAGTCTCTGGCTCAAGACCGCGCGCCAGGACAAGCCGCTCAACAACCTCGACGCCAACATCCGCTGCGGCAACTCGCTGGTGGAGCCGCCGCCGCCGGACGCCCCGCCCGCCCTCGTCGACGCCTTCGCCAAACTGCCGGCGGACACCCGCGCCTTCGACTGGCACGCCGCCTTTCCCGAGGTCATGGCCCAGGGCGGCTTCGACATCGTCGTCGGCAATCCGCCTTACGTGCGCCAGGAAGCGCTCGGCCCGCTCAAACCCTATCTGGCCGCGCGCTACGCCAGCTATCACGGGGTCGCCGATCTCTATGTCTATTTCTACGAGCGCGGCCTGGAACTGCTTGCGCCCCAGGGCAAGTTGAGCGACATCGTCACCAACAAATGGCTACGCGCCGGCTATGGCGAGCCACTGCGCCGGCTGTTCGCCGCGCGCGCTGAAATCGAGGAAATGCTCGATTTCGGCCACGCGCCCATTTTCGAGGACGCCGACACCTTCCCCTGCATCCTGGTCGCCCGCCACCGCGCCCCCGAGCCCGCGCCGGAGCCAGCGTTGGTACGGGTCTGCCCGATCCCGCGCGACCGTCCGGCCGAGCTGTCGCTGGACAACTATGTCCATGAGCACGGCTATCCGATCCCCTGGTCGCGCTACGGCGCCGAACCCTGGAGCCTGGAGCCGCCCGAGGTCGAGGATCTGATGGGCCGGCTGCGCGAGCGCGGGGTGCCGCTGGCCGAGTTCTTGGGGGTCAAGCCGTATCGCGGTGTTTTGACTGGATTCAACGAAGCCTTTCTGATCGACGAGACGACCCGCGCCGAGTTGATCCGCGACGATCCGGGCTGCGCCAGTATTATCAAGCCTTATCTGCGTGGGCAGGACATCGGGCGCTGGGTGCCGGATTGGCAGGGGCTCTGGATGATCTTTGCGCGTCGTGGTTTTGAGATCGATGCCTATCCGTCGATCCGGGCGCATCTGGAACGCTTCCGCGAGCGACTTGAGCCAAGGCCGGGCGATTGGGACGCAGCCAAGGATGGCGACTGGTCTGGGAGGAAACCGGGCCGCTATGCTTGGTACGAGATTCAGGACAGCGTCGAGTATTGGGAGAGTTTTGAGCGACCGAAAATCCTTTACCAAGAGATCCAGTTCCACCCCCAGTACGCCTTCTCCGATGGTGCGCTCTACGGCAACAACAAAGTCTTCCTGTTGCCAACTTCGGATCACTACCTGCTTGCCGTCCTCAACTCCCCGCTCCTCTGGTGGCACAACTGGCGCTATCTGCCGCACATGAAGGACGAGGCACTGAACCCGGCCGGCTTCCGCATGGAGACCCTGCCGATCGCCGATCCGCCCCCCGAACTCCGCCGCGAGGTCGAGGAACGGGCCGCCGCCGCCCTGGAGCTGACGCGCCTCACCCAGCAGGAATCCCGCGAACTGCTGACCTGGCTGCGTCTGGAATTGGGTGTGGAGAAGCCCGGCCAGCGTCTGGAGACCTTCGCCGACCTGACCGGCGAGGCGTTCGCCGCCGAGGTGCGCAAACGCCGCCCCAAGGGCGCGCCCCGTCTCACCCCCAAGACCCTGGCCGAGCTGACCGACACCCACCGCCACTACGCCACCGCCGAGCAGGCTCGCGCCGCCGAATTGCGCACCCTGGAGCGGCGGATGTCCGATCTGGTCATCCAGGCGTACCGGCTCACCGACGCGGAGATCGACCTGCTGTGGCGCACCGCACCGCCGCGGATGCCGGGCGCGCGATGAGCGAAGAGCCGCATTCAGCGAAGGAGGCGGCGCGGGAGACCTTGCAACATGCCCGCGACCATTCCCGGTGGCGGATGAAAAATCTCAACAGAAACAAGAAAGGAACCGAGAGGACGCTGCTGCGCCTGGACGCGTACCGGGACACGCCCGAAGTCGCCGACGTTCTCCGACGGACCCGTCAGAACCCCGGCCGGGTGGATAGTCGCGAGCTACACTACATGCAGAGAAAGTATCGCGACGGGCGCCCAATTCCCGACCTGGACGCCTTCGATGCGCTGTTTGCGCGCGTGCTCAATGACCCGCATGCCCGCGTCTATCGGAGTCATGGCGTGCGTTATCAGGTCCGTTCAGTCCGCGAGGGATGGATTGCGATTCTCGACCCGGATGGGACGCGCGTCAGTCTGTATCCCAATTTGAACGACGACTTTGGAGAGGCTTTATGGACGTTAAGCGACTTGATCCGCTGATGCGCTATCAGGAATACGCCGAGTATCAATTCTCGCTCGACGGCGAGGGTCTTGGCCTGCGAGCGGCGCGTGACGCCTTGAGCGAAGCTGTGGCGCAATCCCAAGATGTGCGCGAGCTTGACGAAATCGTCATCGAGGCCACTCAAGTCAACGAGTACATCAATCCGGGACTGCTGGAGGACGATGCCTCGCGTCCGCTCGCCCACTGGTGGTGGCACATCGGCAAGCTGCGCAACCGGACCTATCCCGCCCATCTGCTCCCGGAGCATCTGCGCGCCGTCTACGAACAGGCGGCGGACGAGGCGGCTTGATTGGCCGGGAAATCCGACTGCGCGAATCCGCACCGGATGCCCAAGCGTCGCACGCATACAGATATCGTCCGTATACTCTGAGACGATGAACGTCACCTACGCCCCCGCCAAGAATGCCATCAACCGTCGAAAGCACCGGATCGATCTGGCCGATGTCGAGGGTGTTTTCTACGATGACCGTGCCATCACCGTCGAGGATCGCGACCATGCCGAGGAGCGCTTTGTGACGCTTGGCCTGGATGGCTTGGGTCGTCTGCTGGTCGTGGCCTACCACTACCGGGATCCGGATGATATCCGGCTGTTATCCGCGCGCTTGGCTGAGCCTCACGAGCGGCGCACCTACCAAGAGGGCTAGGCAATGGAAGACGAGTATGATTTTTCCAAAGGCACACGCGGCGCGGTGCTGGGAACCACGGGCAAGACTCGTATCACACTCTTTCTGGACGACGATGTTCTTGCCGCGTTCCGGGAGCGGGCGGCACACAGCGGCAAGGGCTATCAAACCCTGATCAACGAGACGCTGCGGGCCACCCTCTCACCTGAATCGGCGCCGCTCACCGTGGAAACTCTGCGCCGCGTATTGAATGAGGTACTCAAGGCCGCGTGAGGGTTGGATGTGTATTTGCGAAGCCGCCCATCTGCTCCCGGAGGATCTGCGCGCCGTCTACGAACAGGCGGCGGACGAGGCGGCCCTCGTCCCAGCCGTTGCCGGGAATGACGGGGCGCTTGATCCGGGCGCGATCCATCATCGTTGCCACAATCGCTGCGCATCGTGCGTTTCGACGGATGGCTCTTTCTCCTATAATTCTTCATGTCAATCAATTGATGGAAGGTGACCGCGATGGTGGGGATCAACAATCAGATGGCGCTGGGCGCGCAGAGCCTCCTCAACCGAAATCAGGGTGCCCTGGAGACGACGCAGGAACGCCTGGCTTCGGGCAAGCGGGTCAACAGCGCCGCCGACGATGCCGCCGGACTGGCGCTCATCTCGCAGTTTGCCGCCCAACTGACCGGAGATACGCAGGGGGTTCGCAATCTCAGCGACGGGATTTCGATGGTGCAGACGGCGGAGGCTGGGGTCAGCCAAATCAGCGACGCCGTGCAGCGGATCCGCGATCTGAGCCTCCAGAGCATGAACGGCACGCTCTCCGACTCGGATCGCGCCGCCCTTCAGGCCGAGGCCAGCACGTTGCAGGAGCAGATCGCCCAGGACATCGAAGGCACCGCGTTCAATGGAGTTCAGTTACTCACGCAGGAAGGCGATGTGACGCTCCAGGCGAGCGCCAGGGCGAACGATTCCATGACCGTTAACACCCGCGACCTCCAGGGACAGATGAACGCCTTTGGCTTCGACAGCATCGACCTTTCCACCGCCGCCGGCGCCGCCAGCGCACTCAAGGTGCTGGACCAGAGCAGCGACTATCTTAGCGGGATACAGGGAGAGTTGGGCGCCGCCCAGAACCGCTTCGACGCCAGCATTCGCAATTTGGAGCAGGGCAACGTCAACACAGCGGCGGCCCGGAGCCGCATCCAGGATGCCGACTACGCGCGCGTGACGGCGGAGCAGAGCCGCAACCTCATCCAGAGTCAGGCGCACATCGCCATGCTCGGCCAGGCCAATAACATCTCTTCCCAGTTCGTCTCGCAGTTACTGGCTTGATGCCGCTTCGGGCTTTCGCCCGGAGATTCCGTCGACCGGGACTTGGCATCCCAAACCGACCTGGATCAAGTCCAGGTCGATGGTTCTAAACCGCGCCCGAATCCCGCAGCGCCTTGGCGCATGGCCCATCACAACAACCCCCGCTCGGCGAACGACACGCCGTCGCCATCGCCGACGATGACGTGATCGAGCACCCGGACATCGATCAGTTCGAGCATCGTCTTGAGCCGTTGCGTGATCCGCAGGTCCGCCTGGCTGGGCTCGGCAATGCCGGAGGGATGATTGTGCGCGAAGATCACGGCGGCGGCGTTGGTCTCCAGAACCCGCCGCAGAACCTCGCGCGGATGTACGCTCGCGCCGTCGATGGTGCCGCGAAACAGCTCCTCGAAACAGATGACGCGATGGCGGTTGTCGAGAAACAGACAGGCGAAGATCTCGTGTGGCGAGCCATAAAGCCGCATCTTCAGATAGTCGCGGGTCGCCTCCGGGCTGGTCAGCACGTCCTGGCCGTTAATGCGCGTCATGAGATACCGGCGGCTGAGTTCGAGCACGGCTTGTAACTGGGCGAACTTAGCTGCTCCCAGCCCTTTCCCCTCGCAGAAACGCCGTTGATCGGCGGCCAGTAGCCCGGCGAGACCGCTGAACTCCTTCAGAAGATCGCGGGCCAGATCCACCGCGCTCTTGCCGGGGATCCCGGTGCGCAGAAAAATCGCCAGCAGTTCGGCGTCGGAGAGTGCCGCGGCGCCTCGTTCCAGCAGTTTTTCCCGTGGCCGCTCGCCTTCCGGCCAGTCCTTGATTGCCATGCATCCTCCTTCGGCTACACTTGCGCCTTTCATGTCAGCCTAGAATACACGAAACGCCAATGGATCAACACCAGGATTCGCGGTTGCTCCTCGGGATCGGTGGCGGGATCTCCGCCTACAAGTCCGTGGATCTCGTGCGCCGCCTGAAGGAGCGCGGTTTCGAGGTTCGCGTGGTCATGACGCACGCGGCGACCGCCCTCGTCACGCCGCTGACGTTTCAGGCCGTCTCCGGCTATCCGGTTCGCACCACGCTGCTCGACCCCGCCGCCGAGGCGGGCATGAGCCATATCGAACTGGCGCGTTGGGCGGATTGGCTGCTGATCGCGCCCGCCACCGCCGACCTCATGGCGCGTCTGGCCGCCGGCATCGCCGACGATCTGCTGACGACCCTGGCCCTGGCCACCGAGGCGCCGTTGTGCCTGGCGCCGGCGATGAATCAGCACATGTGGCGTCATCCGGCGACGCAGGAGAATCTGCAAATCCTGCGCGAGCGCGGGGCGCGCATCCTGGGGCCAGCCGAGGGCGATCAGGCGTGCGGCGATGTGGGACCAGGGCGCATGCTGGAGCCCCTGGAGATTGCCGAGGCGATGCGTCCGTTGGCCAAACGTCTGCTGACGGGGACGCGCGTGCTGCTGACCGCCGGACCGACCCGCGAGCCGCTGGATCCGGTGCGTTATCTGGGCAATCGCAGTTCGGGCCGCATGGGTTATGCGCTGGCGTCGGCCCTGGGCCATCTGGGTGCGGAAGTGGTGCTGGTCAGCGGACCGACCGCGCTGCCCGTGCCAAAGGTCGCCGAGTCGACCCAGGTCGAAACGGCGCTGGAGATGCGGGCGGCGGTCATGGAACAGGTCGCGTCCTGCGATCTCTTCGTGGCGACCGCCGCGGTCGCGGATTATCGGCCAGCCGAGCCGTCCGACCGGAAGATCAAGAAGGATGCCGAGGCGTTGACGCTACGTTTGGTGCGCAATCCGGATATCCTCGCTGAGGTCGCGGCCCTAACGCTGCCGCCCTTCACCGTCGGTTTCGCGGCCGAGACCGATGCGGTCGAAGAGCATGCGCTCGCCAAACTGGCCGCCAAGGGGCTGGATATGATCGCCGCCAATCGGGTCGGCGGCGAGCAGGGCGGATTCGAGCGCGACGAGAACGCGCTGACGGTGTTCTGGGACGGCGGGCGCCGCGACCTGCCCATGATGCCCAAGACCCGGCTCGCGCGGGAGCTGGCCACGCTGATCGCCGAACGCTATCTGGAGCGCCATGTTGCATCGACTTGAGGTCAAAATTCTCGATCCGCGGCTGGGCCGCGAGTTTCCGCTGCCGCACTACGCGACCGAGGGCTCGGCCGGGCTCGACCTGCGGGCGATGCTGGAGACGCCGCTGGATCTGCCGCCTGGGGGGTGCGAACTGCTGCCGACCGGCATGGCGGTGCATATCGCCGAACCGGGCGTCGCCGGGATGATCCTGCCTCGCTCCGGGCTCGGTCATCGACATGGCATCGTGCTCGGCAATCTGGTGGGTCTGATCGATTCGGACTATCAGGGACCGCTGCTGGTGTCCTGCTGGAACCGGGGCGATGCGACCTTTCGGATCGAGATCGGCGAACGCATCGCCCAACTGGTGCTGGTGCCGGTGCTGCGCGCCGAACTGGAGCTAGTCGAGTCGTTCGAGACCTCATCGCGCGGCGAGGGTGGGTTTGGGCATACCGGCACGCGGTAATCGATCGATTGTCGAACCGCAAAATGAGAACTCGCAATAGAGGTAAACCAAATGACCCTGGACGATGTATTGCGCGACATCCATGCCATGCGCGAAGACCTACTCGTTTTCGAACGCAAATACGGCGTCCCCACCGAGATGTTCTACGACGCCTATCGCAATGGCGAAGAACCGGCGGACTCGTCATGGGTTCTGGACTGGAGCGAATGGGCCGCCTCCTATCGGATTCTTCAGGAGCGGCTGGCATTATTCGGCGACGAGAGTCGGCGCTTGCTCCGGTCCGCGCAGGTTAAGAGCTATGTCGAGCTGATGGAACGTACCGCCCGCCATGAATCCATTCCGGTCTCTCGCTGATTACGAGGCGTTCATCTACCGACTCGGCAGCCGGTTTGCCGCCATCCGGCGCTCGACCCTGGTCGTGGTTCGTCGCGGTGCAACCGTGGCGATCCTGAGAGGCGAATTGGAATTCGACCACGGCACTTTTCTTGTGGAGGAGATCGGTGCGATCGATCTCATGCGGTCGCAGGATCGAGGAGACGGCTGATTTCGGGTGTCCGGTCCCCTGCAAGTCGCCCGCCAGCGGGCTCCTGCGTCGGGCTGGCATCCTACCGATCAGGGCACTACCCATTGTCGAACCGCAAAGGCGCAAAGATCGCCAAGAATGCGGGTGGCACGTTCAGCGCACCCAACGACCCTGGCGCCCAACCGGACAGGGTGCCGGTTGGGCGCCCCGGCGCGAACCGGAGACGGGTTGACGAGACGGATGACGCAAAAGGGTCAAAGTCACTGTCCGCTACGCACGAGACGAACGTGGAGGTCGACGTCCTGGAAGTAGGCGTCGGTGCTGCCATTGTCGAAATGCACGAACCAGGCGCCGGCCGGATTGGGCGTGTACAAAGAACCCGACCAATAAACTTCCTCCGTGTCGGGAAACGCCCAGGACACAATGGTCGGACTGTCATAGCTTCCGGGACAGCTTGTGAAATCGTCAGTCATGCCAATCCTGACCGGCGTCCAACTGGAGCAGTAGACCAGGGTCTTGAGTTCGTCTTTGGTCGGGATGCGGAAGCCGCCGTCGGTCGTTAAGTCTTTGGCTGTGTTCCAGTCATAGGTTGCGGCGGTCCCGCCGCAGTTCTGGTTGGCCGCATCCCAGGTTTGGCCAACGCTGCACCGCTGCCATTCCAGCCCGGTCACCAGATCCTTGATGATCTCGCCGTTGGTGCCCATGGGCTGGTAACGTGATTGGGTCTGATCGCAATCGGGCGGCTGCTGCGACACCGGCACGCCGGCGTACATGCTCAGGGTGCAGATCGTCGCGTGGATGTCGTCCAGCTCGGATGCCAAGGCCGCGACGGCCGCAGTGTCCGATGGCCCTGCCGGCCCTGGCACGCCCTGAGGGCCAATGACTGACACATAAGTGGTAGTCTGCCAACCAGCCTCCTTCATGGGGCCATGGAGATGGTGAGCCTGTGTATCCAGATAGAAATCGCCCGCGACCCCGATGTTGGCTTGCGGCGGTCCAAAGCCATTCCAGAGCGTTCTTCCATTCGCGCCCGCGTCGCCCTTCAGCCCTCGCGGGCCTGTCGCACCCTCTGGACCGACCGTCCCCGTGTCGCCCTTCGGACCTTGCGACCCCACCGGGCCTGCCGCACCCGTCGCGCCCGCTGGACCGACCGTCCCCGTGTCGCCCTTTAAACCTTGCGGCCCCACCGGACCTGCCGCACCTGTCGTACCGGCTGGTCCGGCCGTCCCCGTGTCGCCCTTCGGACCTTGCGACCCCACCGGGCCTGCCGCACCCGTCGCGCCCGCTGGACCGACCGTCCCCGTGTCGCCCTTCAGACCTTGCGAACCTGTCGAGCCGGTTGCCCCCGCTGGGCCGGTCGCGCCCGCGTCGCCTTTCAGACCTTGCGGCCCCACCGGGCCGGCCACACCCGTCGCGCCCACTGGACCGACCGTCCCCGTGTCGCCCTTCAGACCTTGCGGCCCCATCGGGCCGGCCGCACCCGGCGTCCCCGCAGGTCCAGTCGCACCCGCGTTACCCTTCAAACCTTGCGGACCTATTGGGCCTGTCGCACCCCGCACCCCCGCAGGTCCGGTCGCGCCCGCGTTACCCTTCGGACCTTGCGGGCCTGTCGCACCCCGCGCCCCCGCTGGGCCGGTCGCGCCCGCGCTACCCTTCGGACCTTGCGGACCTATCGGCCCCACTCGATTCCAAGAGATTTTGATTTCAGTGGATTTGCAACTTGTTGTAGCACTCACCATGCGTACCGCACCCGTGGCTCTCACGTAGCAGGCCGTATAGTCCGCCGCTTGCGCCTGTCCCACGCAGAGCCACCCGAGACAGGCCGCCGCGCCGCCGGCGCGTTGGATTAGGTTGATCGATCCCTTCATCATGGATACCCCTTATTTGATCGCCAGTGGTAGAGCGGCGGGTTTCCTGGTTGGAACCCCGGCGTCTTTGGCGGAAGATGTTAGCGGTTTGACGGATCGCCACAATTGCCCTAAAGGGCAAGATCGACAAAAATTTACGTTAAATCTTTGTTGCACTGAATGGGACCAGGACCATCACGATGATTTTCGATGCCCGCACGGGCTTTCTGTCGATCGGTTTGCTCAATCTCATCATCGCCGTTGCCTTGTGGGGCGTCCTCAGCCGCCAGCGGGCGAATCAACCCCTGACCGGGCTGGCCTTCTGGTGCGGCGGCGGCCTGTTCGTCGGCGTCTCGACAATCCTGTTCGCCCTGCGCGGTGTGGTGCCTGAACTCTTGAGTTTCACGGCGGCCAACGTCCTGATGTTCGTCGCCCTGGCGATGCGCACCCAGTCGCTGCGGCTGGAGTTGGGCGAGCCGGAATCTTACCCACGTCTCCTGCTGGGGATGCTGGCCTTTACTGTCGTGTATGAATGCCTGCGGCAGTTCACCGTCGATAATCAGTTGCCCTTCCATTTTGCGGTCCTGATGTTCGGCTTCATGAGTCTGCGGGTCGTCGGGTGGGCCTGGCGTCTGGGACGTCGACAGGGGTCGCTTGGCGCCTTCTGGATTGCCGGGGCCTACGCACTGCTGGCGATCACCTACGTGTGGCGTCTGTCCAGTGTCGCCTTGGGGTTGGTCGAGACCACTATCCTGACCCGCGAGATCAATGCTTTTTTCCTGATCTTCGCCGCACTCATTTCTGTCATTTTCACCAACATCGGTTATCTGGGCATCGCCTTGGAACAATCGATCCGCGACAAGCTGGCCGCCGCCGCCGCCCAGGCGCGGGCGGAGGAGAACCAGCGACTGAGCGAGCAGCTCACCCAGCTCGACCGCCAGCGTTGTCTCGGCACCATGTCCGCCTCGCTCGGGCACGAACTGAACCAGCCGCTCACCGCGATCCTGACCAACGCCCAGACTGCGCTGCGTAGTCTGCCGCGCACCCCATCCGACGCTGCCGCGCCAACGCGCGATATGCTCGACCGGATCGTCCATAACACCCAGCGCGCCAGTCAGATCATCGAGCGCATTCGCGGCTTCATCCGCCCGCGGACGACGCAGTGCGAACCGCTCGCGTTCGATCAGCTCGTGCCCGAGGTGGTCAAACTCATCGCCGCCGAGGCGCGCGCGCAGCGGGTGACGCTGATCCTGGAGCCGAACGCGCCGCCGTTGCGGGTCATGGGCGATCCGATCCAGTTGTCGCAGATTTTGATCAATGTTCTGCGCAATGCCATTGAGGCGCTCGCCACCGTCGAGCGACGCGACATCCGCATCGGTCTGAGCGACGCGGGCGGGCGTGCCATCCTGCGTGTCCAGGATACGGGGCCGGGCCTGACGCCGGAGACGCGCGCGCGCGTCGGCGAGCCGTTTTTCACCACGAAGGCCACTGGGCTGGGCATGGGGCTGTCACTTTCGCAGACCATCGCCGAACAGCACGGCGGCACCTTGACCATCACGAATGCGGCGGACGGCGGTGCCCTGGTCGAACTGAGTCTGCCCGCGCTGCCGGTCGATGCCGGATAATCCCCGCCCGCGCCAGATCGTGACGACAAGCGATCAGGCACTCGCCGCGCGTTGTGCGCGCGGGCGGATTCTGGTGATCGATGATGATGCCGAGATCCTCACCGCATTCGGCTTTCTGTTCACGCTTGAGGGCTACGCCTGCGAGACGTATTCTTCAGCTCCGGCTTTTCTCGCGGTATTGCATGAAAACCGCCCCCAGTTTCCAGGGCCGTGCTGTCTGCTGTGCGATGTGAGCATGCCCGAGATGGACGGACTGGAATTGCAACGCCAACTGGCGCAAGACGAGAACACGCCGCTGATTCTCATCAGCGGCAGCAGCGGTGCCGAGGAGGCGGTCACCGGCTTGCATGCCGGGGCCTTGGACTTTCTCATCAAGCCGATCGAGACCGAGGCGCTGCTGGCCGTCGTCGCCAGGGCGCTGGCGGTGGACCGGCAAGGCCAACTCGACCGCATGCGCCGCGCTAACCTCACGGCGCGTCTCGCCACGCTAACCGAACGGGAGCGGGCGGTCTTGCGTCGGGTGGCGCAAGGTCAGACGAATTACGAGATCAGTCAGGACATCGCCATCGCCGAGCGCACCGTCAAACTCTATCGCCAGCGGGCGATGGAGAAACTGGGGGTCGCGACCCTGCCTGAACTCGTTCGCATCGTCGATGAATTCATCTATTGATCATTCTGTTGCAGTTTTGACGAGAGCCAACACGCGATGACACTCCCCCACGATCACGCTCAAACCATTGCCCATGTCCTGATCGAGGCGCTGCCCTATATCCGGCGCTTTCGCGGCAAGACCATGGTGATCAAGTATGGCGGCAACGCCATGGTGGACGATGTTCTCAAGGAGGGCTTCGCCCGCGACGTGGTGCTGATGAAGATGGTCGGGATCAACCCGGTGATCGTGCATGGCGGCGGGCCGCAGATCGGTTCGTTGCTCAAGCGGCTCGGCAAGACGAGCGAGTTCGTGCAGGGCATGCGGGTGACGGATGCCGAGACGATGGACGTGGTCGAAATGGTGCTCGGCGGACTGGTCAATAAGGAGATCGTCCATTTCCTGAACCGACACGGCGGTTCCGCCGTCGGTCTGACCGGGAAGGATGGCGACCTGATCCGCGCGCGCAAGATGTTGTTGAAGCGAGACGCACCGGAGCTGAAAGAACCCGAGATCATCGATATCGGGCATGTCGGCGAGGTCGAGAGTATCGACCCGAGCATCCTGAACATGCTGGTCAACGGGAACTTCATCCCCGTCATCGCGCCGATCGGGGTAGGCGAGGACGGGCGTTCCTACAACATCAACGCCGATCTGGTCGCGGGCAAGATCGCCCAGGTGCTGAAGGCCGAAAAGCTCCTGCTGCTGACCAATATCGCCGGTCTGCTCGACGCCGACGGCACGCTCATCCAGGATCTGGATGTCGGTCGCGTCAAGACGCTGATCGCGGAGGGCGTGATCCACGGCGGCATGCTGCCGAAGATTCAGTGCGCGCTCGACGCGGTCCAGTCCGGCGTCAAGACGGCCCATATCATCGACGGTCGGGTGGAGCACGCGGTGATGCTGGATCTCTTCACGGATACCGGCGTGGGAACCTTGATTCGCGGTCGTTAAACCGCGCCCAGCGCGGTGTGCGATGTTTTTGGATCGAAACAACCTCGGCAGCATCTGCGGCTGTCGGAGCGGGGCGGTTTAAGCGATTAAAAGAGGTTTTGAACATGCTGGCGAACTTGCTTTCAGGTATCGGCAAGTGGCTTCCCCGCAAGTCGGTTCCGCTCTGCCGCCATGATATTGAGTGGGAGAAGATCGGAACCTGCCAGGAGCGCCAGGAATACCTGACGCGGGCCGAGTCGGAAATTTCAGCGCAGCGGGCGGTCGAGTGTCATCTCGTGACCGCCAACGACAGGTTCGGCGTGGCGGGAGCCTGCTACGTCTGCTCGCGGCAGGTCGATTTCGAGGTGTCGTTCGAGTATGCCTACCCGGTCGATGGCA
Source organism: Thiocystis minor (assembly GCF_016653465.1). Classification (GTDB taxonomy): domain Bacteria; phylum Pseudomonadota; class Gammaproteobacteria; order Chromatiales; family Chromatiaceae; genus Chromatium; species Chromatium minus. The sequence goes on from NZ_NHSQ01000071.1 coordinate 25,195, forward strand.
TCCTGACGCCAAACTGGCGAGAGTCGCTCAAATGTCCGTCCTGCGGTTTGAATAACCGGATGCGTGCGGTGATTCATCTGATCGATCGGCATCTTGGTGGATTGATTGGCGAAGTCTATATCACCGAGCAAACGACCGACTTGTACAGAACCCTCGCCGGTCGCTACTCCGCGACCTTGATCGGAAGCGAATTCCTGGGGCCCGAGACGCCCCGTGGCGAGAGCGATGCCCGCGGGCTTCGCAACGAGAACGTCACGTGGCTGTCCTTTGGCGACGCGCGCTTTACCAAGATACTGAGTTTCGACGTTCTGGAGCATGTGCCTGACTATCGCAAGGCATTGCAGGAGTTTCTGCGATGCCTTGCCCCCGGCGGCCATTTGATCCTGAGCGTGCCGTTTCGCAGCGATTGCGCGGACAATCTCGTGCGGGCAAGGATGCAAGAGACCGGCGAGGTCTTGCATCTGCTGCCGCCGGAATACCATGGCGACCCCGTCCGGGACGAAGGCTGTCTCGCCTTCTATCATTTCGGCTGGCGTTTACTGGAAGAGATGCGGGATCTGGGATTCCGGCACGTTGAGGCTTTGTATTACTGGTCACGGGAGTTCGGGTATCTCGGTCGGGATCAGATGCTCATCGTTGCCCGTAAATCCGGTTAGCTTTGGAAGGCTCAGGGCGAGCGCGCTTAAACATTCCGTTTTTCGGGTAGTTGACGGATGCTCGCGAGAAACGACAGTTGGAGTTTCTCATGTCAGCGACCATTCTTGAGCATTTCACGTCCTTGGAAGACCCTCGGATCGAGCGTCACAAGCGGCATGCCCTGGCCGATCTTGTGCTGTTGACGATTTGCGCGGTCGTCAGTGGGGCGGACGGCTGGGAGGCGATCGAGGATTTCGGACGTGAAAAGCTGGATTGGTTACGTCAGTTTGCGCCGTTTGAAAATGGCGTGCCCTCCGATGACAGTCTTGCCAACGTGATCGCGCGTCTCTCCCCGAAGGGATTTCAGGCGTGTTTGTTGAGTTGGACGCAGTCGGTGGCCAAGGTCACCGACGGGGAAGTCATCGCCGTCGATGGGAAGACGGCTCGCGGCTCGCGGCTCGCGCGACCGTCGGCGGGGGCGTCAGCCCTTGCACAGGGTCAGTGCCTGGGCGTGTACCAACCGCCTCGTGTTGAGCCAAGAGGCGACAAGCGAGAAGACCAATGAGATAACGGCCATCCCCAAGTTGCTGGAGCTGCTGGAACTGCGTGGTTGTTTGGTGACCATTGATGCCATGGGCTGCCAGACCGCGATCGCGGCCCAGATCGTCGCGCAAGGCGCCGATGATGTCCTGGGTCTGAAGGGCAACCAGAGCACCCTGCAGGAAGCGGTTGAAGATGATTGGACCGTGGCGCAGCAGGCTGATTTTGCCCATGTCCAGGCTGACTTCACGGAAGAACTGGACAAAGATCATGGTCGGGTGGAAGTGCGCCGCGACTGGATCACCGAGGATCTACGCACGCTTCCCGATCCCGCCCGCTGGGTCGGGCTGCGCAGCATCGGGATGGTCGAACGCACCTGCGTCAGCGACGGCAAGGAAAGTCTTGAGCGCCGTGACTTCATCAGCTCCATTGCACCCGATGCCGCCCGTTTCGCCCACGCCGTGCGCGAACACTGGGGCGTGGAAAACCGCCTGCACTGGCGCCTGGACGTGATCTTCGGTGACGATGCCAGCCGCATCCGCAAGGGCCAGGCCCCCGCCATCATGACCTCGGTGCGCCACCTGAGCATGAACCTGTTCGATCAGGAGGGGTCGGCGATCAGCTTGGCCAAGAAACGCCGCAAGGCCGCGTGGAACGACGACGACCGCGCCAAGGTGGTGTTCGGCTGAATATTTATACGCGCTCGCCCTGGGCGTTAGCCGACGGATTTTGATCGGGGTCGCTGTCCACCTGGCGGCGGTCCGTCAATCCGGTTGCGCCGGCCCCCCGGTGTCCCTGTCGCGCGGCGAGATCCCGGATCAGATCCGGAATCTCTTCCACCGGGACCGCCTTGCTGAACAGAAAACCCTGTACCTCGCCGCAGCAGTTGGCGCGGAGAAAGTCCAACTGTTCGCTGGTCTCGACCCCTTCCGCGGTGACATGCAGCGACATGGTATCGGCCATGGCGATTATCGCCTGGACGATCGCGGCATTGTCCCGGTCGCGCTCGATGTTGACGATGAAGGAGCGGTCGATCTTGAGTCGATCGATCGGAAAACGCTTGAGATAGTTCAGACTCGAATAGCCGGTCCCGAAATCGTCGATGGCCAACTGCACCCCCACGGCCTTGAGACGATGGAGCATCTGAACGGATGCCTCGGCATGGTCCATGAGGAGGCTCTCGGTCAACTCCAGTTCCAGACAGTTCGGCGCAAGACCGGAGTCGGCAAGGATGCGTTCGACCTGATCGGGAAAGTCTGGCTGTTTGAACTGGTAAGCGGAGACATTGACGGCGACCCGCGCGATCAGGGTGCCCACCAATTGCCAGGCCCGCAGTTGTTCGCAAGCGTCGCGCATCACCCATTCGCCGATCGGGACGATGAGCCCCGTCTCCTCGGCGATCGGGATGAAGTTAACCGGAGACACCTCCCCAAGCTCTGGATTAATCCAGCGCAGCAGGGCCTCCAGGCCCCGCATCTCTCCGGAGCCGAGGTCGAGCAGCGGTTGGAAGTAGAGACATAGCTCGTTGTTGTCGATCGCATGGCGCAAGGCGGTCTCGGTGCGCAGACGCCGCAGCGCCGCCTCGTTAAGCGAGGAATCGAAGAACTTGAAGGTGTTCTTGCCTGCGCGCTTGGCGTGGTACATGGCCATGTCACCATTGCGCAAGAGGTCCGAACCCTGGTCGCCATCCTGGGGAAAGACCGTAATGCCGATGCTGACAGTGATCATCACTTCGTGCCCAGCAAGCGAAAAAGGTGGCGCCAGGGCCTCGAGCAGACGCGCGGCGACCCGTGCCGCATCGCGCCCATGGCCGATCTCCGGCAGCAGTAGCGCGAACTCGTCGCCACCCAGCCGCGCCAGATTTTGATGCTCCTCGCCCTCGTAGCGCGACACCAGATCGTTGGCGCGCAGACTCGCCACCATACGTTCGGAGACCGCCTGTAGCAGCAGATCGCCGGCCTGGTGCCCCAGGGTGTCGTTGACCTGCTTGAAATTGTCCAGATCGAGAAAGAGAAGTGCGCCAGGGCGATGGTGGTGCAAGAGTTTCAGGGTCTGCTCCAGGAATTGCAGGAACAGAGTCCGGTTCGGCAATCCAGTGAGACTGTCGAAGAAGGCCAGCCGCTGGATATGGTCCTCGGCCTCGCGAATCGTGGTGATATCCTGAACCGCCCCGTACAGCCTGGCGGGTCTGGCCGCGTCCTCGCGACGGGTTTCGACGAACTGACGCAGGTGGCGTTCACGGCCGTCCGAGTCGATGATGCCATGGCTGAGCTCGGCGGATTCCTGGGTGTACGTGAATTGCTCGAACCAGAGCGCGACCCGCCGCCTGTCGCGCGCATGCACCCGCGACAGGAGACGATCGAGAACGCCGGGGTCTCCGGCCGCGGCGCGGTCACCGATGATCTCCAGCGACTGCTCCGACCACTGGATGGCACGCCGTTCCAAATTCCACTCCCAGTGTCCGATTCGGGCCATGCGTTGAGCCGCCGCCAGCCGGTGCTGGCTGTGGTAAAGCGCCTCGGCCGCCGCGCCGGAGCGCACCATATAGCGAATCCGGTGCGGCAGGATGCGGGCATTCAGGGGCTTGACCTCGAAGTCTGTGGCGCCGGCCTCGTAGGCCCGCTCGATCGACTCCTCGTCATCGAGCCCGGTCATCATGAGGATCGGCAGGTGGACGCCGCCCGGCAGCGCGCGAATCCGCCGGCAGGTGGCGAAGCCGTCCAGGACCGGCATGAGGACGTCCAGCAGCACGATGTCGGGCCAGCCCTGGCTCGACGGATCGACACCTTCCAGCAACGCCAGCGCCTCCGCGCCTTGATCGGCCTCCATGACCTCAAGACCCGCCTGTTCCAGGGCTGCGACCAGGAGGTAGCGTGAAGTGATGTCGTCATCGACGATCAGCACCCGCGGGCCGTTTTCGTGCGTTCTGGCTGTCATGGGGGCTCTTATTATCGTGATTTGGCCAGTCGCCCAAGTTCAGCGACCAGCCGCGTGAACTCGCGATCGGTCTCGAGGAGGGCGGCGCGACCCGCCTCCAGTTGGCCGTCGCGGGCCAGGATCTCAAGCCTCGCGCACAAGCTTGAGAAGGTCCGCGCGCCCAGGTTCAGGCTGCTGGACTTGAGCGTGTGGGCGGCCAGACGCGCCGAGCCCGCGTCGCCCGTCGTCAAGCCGTTTCTCAGATGATCCATGAGGGGGGGCGCGGAATCCAGATAAAGCGCGATGACCTTCGGCAGTGGATCCGGGCGGCCCGGCCGCCCGAGCGCTCGGATGCCGTCGAGCGTGGCGGCGTCCAGCGTCGCCTCCCCGGCGGCCCCGTCCTCGCCCGGCGCTGGCTCCATCGGTGGATGTTCGCTCCGGAGCTGTCCCGGCGCGAGCCAGTGCGTGATTTTCTCGCGCAGTTGGCTTTGCTTGAACGGCTTGCTGAGATAGTCATCCATCCCTGCCTCATGGCACCAGGTTTGCACGTCCTTCCGCACGTCGGCGGTCAGCGCGATGATGGGGATGGGCGTCACGTCCGGGCGCTTTGTCTCCAGCCGGCGGATCGCGCGGGCGGCACTGAAGCCATCCATCACCGGCATGTGGCAGTCCATCAGAATCAGATCGACGCCGCCATTCGCGAAGGTCCGCACCGCCTCCTCGCCGTTGTTGGCGACCCTGACCTCCAGACCCAGCTCCACCAGCAGCAGCGAGGCCATCTCCTGGTTCACGGGGTTGTCTTCGACGAGAAGGATGCACCCACCAAGAACCTGCTCGGAGTCTGGCATCGCCGTCGCGATCCCAGCCTCGCCTGGCTGTCCCTGATGCCGGCGCGCCTTCCGGCAGGACGGCATGGTCGCGGGCGCGAGTCGCGCCCGCAGCGTGAAGCGTGCCCCCTGGCCCGGCTGGCTGTCCACCTGGATGTCGCCATCCATTAAACGCGCGAGTTGCAGGCAGATGGCCAAGCCAAGTCCGGTACCGCCGTAGTCGCGGGTGGTGGAGCCATCGCCCTGCGAGAATGGATCGAAGATGCTCTGCCACAGGGCCGGGTCGATGCCCGGTCCGGTATCCCGCACCTGGATCCGGGCGTCCAGCGCGTCCTCGGCTGTCTGGGTCAGGCGCACCTGGATGCCGATCTCGCCCTGCTCGGTGAACTTGATCGCGTTGCCGACAAGATTGATCAGGATCTGACGCAGCCGGGCCGCATCGCCATGAAGCTGGCCTGGAAGATCGTCCGGAAGGTCCGCCCGCAGCAGCAGCCCCTTGGTGCTGGCTGCTTCGGCGAAGAGATCGATGATGTCCTCGATCAGTTCGTGCGGATCGAAATCGTGCGGATCCAGGGCCATCTTGCCAGCCTCAATCTTGGAGAAGTCGAGGATGTCGTTGATGATCGAGAGCAGTGCCTTGCCCGAGCGCTGGATCGTCTCGGCGAAGCGCCGCTGCCGATCCGTTAGCCCGCTCTTGAGCAGGAGTTCGGCCATGCCAAGGACGCCGTTCATGGGGGTGCGGATCTCGTGGCTCATGGTGGCCAGGAATTCGCTTTTGGCCCGGCTTGCCGCCTCCGCGCGATCGCGCGCCTCGCCGAGCGCCGCCACCGTGCGTTCGAGTTCCTGGGTACGGTCGGCGACCTGACGTTCCAGATCGTCGTTGTAGCTTTCCAGCGCGCTATCGCGCTGCTGGATCTGATCCAGCATCTCATTGAAGCCGCGCATCAGCGCGCCGAGTTCGTCGCCCCGGTCGGTCTCGACCCGGATACCGTAGTTCTTCTCTCGCGCCAGGAGATCCATGGCCGACGTGAGCGACATGATGGGTCGCGAGACGACCCGCTGGAGCGCCTGCGCCAGGATCATGGCCGTGATCACGGCGATCCCGAAGATTGTCAAACTCACCCAGAGAGAGCGGTTCAGCGCGGCTCGCACGCGCCCCAGTCCCTCAAGGAGATGGACATGGCCAATCGTCTCGTGATCCACTTTCATGGCCCGAATGACATGCATCCGACCATCCGTGATGGCGACGCCGTTGGTGGCCAGGTCGAGCGGGAGCGGCTCGGCGTTGGCGGCGCCGTCCGGGTAGGCCGCGAAGAGCCGGCCTTGGGTGTCGTGGACATAGGCCCCCACCAGATCCGGTCGATCCGCGAGCGCGGCCAGGGTCTGTCGCGCCGAATCCGCGTCGTTGAAGGCCAGGGCCGAGGCGACGTTGTAAGCCAGCATGTCCGCCAGGGCCTGGAGCTCGCTGAGCGCGGTGCGTTCTAGATTCTGCCGCTCGGTGAGCACATGGATCAGGCTCGACAGCCCCAGCACGATGGTGGCGACCATCAGTATCATGAGCATGAGCTTGTAACGGATGGAAAGCTCTCTGAGCCAAGGCATGGGCTTCATTACCGCACCACCTGCGTCGCCAGTTTCAGCACCTGGGAGCTGATGCTCAGGCCAGCCGCCTCGGCGCTCTGGCGATTGATCTCGAAGCGCAATCGGCTATCCACCATCACCAGGCCGATCATGCCGCCCGCCGAGACGAACCCCGGAATATCGCTGACCGTCAGGGCTGGCTGGTTGGCCAGCGCGCGCAGCAAGGGCGACAAATAGGGTCGCTCGGAATCGCTGACATAGACGATCTGGCAGTCGTTTAATGCATCACCGCGCGCGTGCCGTTCGACGCGGATCCGATGTCCCTGCGCGAATTTGCCGTCGAGCGCTCCGATCGCCTCGCCCGCCGATCCCGATCGGCCGTAGACGCAGAGCACTAGCGCCTTGGAAGAGTCCGACAGCGCGGCCGCTGGCCAATGGACGAACTTGCTGAAATTGTAGAGATAGGCCGCCGAAAGCTCGGCCTCTTCCACCTGCGCGAGGGCGGGCGCCAAGGTCGCGAGCCAGGCGAGCAGGAGACCTGCGACGACCCCGACACGCCCTCGGAACCTGTCTACTCGAGTCTTTGGAGACATCCCGTCCGATCCTAGAAAGCCAGGCGGATGGTGCCGTAGAGGCCGCGCTGAACCTCTAGTGGAATGTTCCCATAGGCGTCGGAATAGCCCTCCTGATGCGATGGGCTCAGGAGGTTCTGGCCGACGATGGCCAGCTCAAGTCCGGCGCGCGGGCGCCACGCTAGACGCAGGTCGAGTGTCCAGTAGGCGGGGATGAGCTGGTCGCTGTAGCGGCTGACGTCGAAGGCAGGGTAGGTTTGGTCGACGTAGCGGACCCAGAGGTCGAGGTCGATGTCCGGGCGCGGATTCATCAGCGAGCGAAACGAAATCTGCTGGCGCGGATCGGTGCGGGCCTGGGTGTCGTTGCTGGTATCCAGGGTTTCGGCACTCGCCTTTAGATCCAGGTCCAGATAGCTGTAGGCCAGAACCAGTCGCCACCAGTCGCGCGCCTGGAAGTCGGCCGATACCTCCAGTCCGTAGCCATGACCGCTCGCCTCGTTGTCAAAGGGCATCTCGAGATCCAGATAGCCGTCCGCGAGGGAAAGCTCTAATTCGCTGATCGTGCCGGAGGTTCGCAGTTGATCGTAGTCGTTGTAGAAGAGGGCGACGTCCAGACTCAGCCGCTTCATGGGCGCGGTGCGCAGGCCCAGCTCATAGGCGATCAACGACTCGGATTTGTATCCGGTATCGCCAACCGAGCTAACCAGGATCGGCAAGGAGTCGGGCGCCCCGGCCGCTTCGACCCTCGTGGTGACGCTGGCGCTCAGCTCTGCCCGCGAAGGTGTGCGCACCGCGCGCGAGACCGCACCCCAGAGCGAACTCTGCTCGGATGCCTTCCACAAGAGCCGCAGGTTCGGCTGGACCTCAAGACCCGTGTACTCGTTGTGCTCGACCTTGGAGCCCAGGGTCAGGCGCAGTCGCTCGGATACCAGTTCGATCTCGTCCTGGAGGAAGCCGCTCCAGAGATTGCGATTCTCCCGGCTCGGCGTGAGACCGGCCAGATCCGTGCTGTGGAAGCGGTCGTCGATGCCTCGGTAACCTAGACCCCAGACGATGTCTTGCCGTTCTCCGGCCTTGGCGCGCTGCTGAAAATCCAGGTCGATGATGTCGTGACGCTGTCCGACATAACCTTCGTTGCGATCGGAATGGTCGTAGTAGAACTGGAAGGAGGCATTGGAGCTGACCGAGAGCGCCCGCTCCCAGCGCCCGAGCAGATTCCAGCCTTCGGCGGTCATCCGGTCATCGACCGACTCGGTATAGGTCGGCGCGGCCAGCGGATCGGGAATCTCCAGTTGTTGGCGCAGACGGCTATGGTAGAGATCGCCCTTGAAGGTGACGCGATCACCCGAGGCGAAGACCGAATCGACCCGGAAGCCGCCCTGTCCCAGATCCCAGTCGTCGCCTCCATCCTCGCCCAGAGTCGTGATCAGGGCGTCACGTTCGTTGTACTTGGCATAGAACCTGGCATAGGTGTCAGGAGCCAGCTTGCCGCCATAGCGCAAGGCGCCGATTGCCCGTTCCTCGCTGCCGACACCGACCTCTGCCAGCCCGCCCTGGGTCTCGGCCGCCGACTTGGTGATAATGTTGATCACCCCATTCACGGCGTTGGCTCCCCAGAGGGTGGCCCCCGGACCGCGAATCACCTCGATCCGCTCGACGTCGGCGAGCATCGCGTCCTGGTTCTCCCAGTAGACGCCCGAGAAGCTTGGGGTGTAAATGGTGCGCCCGTCGATCAGCACCAGCAGCTTGTTGGCGAAGCGTCCGCTGAAGCCGCGCGCCGAGATGGCCCATTTGTTGGCGTCGAGACGCTTGACCTGCAGGCCGGGCACCATCCGCAACGCATCGGGAATGGAGGTGGCGCCACTGCGGCGGATATCCTCGTTGCTGACCACGAACACCGCTGCCGCCGCGTCGCTCAAGCTCTGGGTCTTCTTGCCTACCGAGGTCACCTTGACGTCGAGCAGTTCCTCGATACTAAGCTCGGTGAGATCCCCATCGCCCCTGGCCGCCGTTACCCCCGCGAGGAGCAGGATGATGCCTATCAGGGTTGCCGCTGGATCCGGCTGGAAACGGGCGCGCATGTCGTGACTCCATCGCTCGCCTCCCTGGCCTCAGGAATCCAAGGCGGCAATGGCCGAGCGCAAAAACGAACCCGCGAAAGGTTGTGGATGGTTGCCGTCGATCCTCGTGATGTGTTCCATAGCACCTGGAGGATCCACCATTCCAGAATACCATAGCGTAAATGCGTGTAGAGCTTCATTAACCAGGGCGAGCGCGCTTAAACATTCCGTTTTTCGGGTAGTTGACGGATGATCGCGAGAAACGACTATCGGAGTTTCTCATGTCAGCCAGCCTTCTTGAGCATTTTGCGTCCCTGGAAGATCCCCGGATCGAACGTAACAAGC
>NZ_NHSQ01000072.1 GCF_016653465.1 Thiocystis minor
GCGCGCGAGGTCCATCAACAGCTTTACGCGCAACGGGTCACCCTTCCGGACGGGCGTCGCGGCACGCTGGAGGCGACCTGCGTGATCGCCCGCGAAGTTGAGGCTCCAGAGGGCGTCAAACCCATCGCATTACACACAAGTCTGTAACTTGCTGATTTTTATATAACACGCCCCGGTTTGTGTTGCATATATTTCAGAGACTTACAAAGATGTGTGTAACGCGATGCGTCAAACCCATCGAGTGGCGCCTGCTGACCAACCGCGCGGCCACCACCCTGGAGGCGGCGGTCGAGTTGATCGAGTGGCTATCGCCAAACGCGAGCCAATCGCCATCCTTAAATCAAGTATCCCTCGAACAGCCCACGAATAAAATTATGTGAACTGCGTCACAAATTCGACGATCCTTTGGACTTGACGCTCAGTTGCCGAGACGGAACGCTTAAATTATGCTTGGATTCGGTCGGATCCTCGCGAATCCAGCCAGGGCTTTGAGCGATGAGATATTTACCAAGATCGCTTCGCCATTATTATTCGACTTAAAAGAACCAGGGCAAAACCATGAAAATACAAGTAAAAATTTTGTTTGTCGCCGCATTCGCCATTGGCCTTTCAACCCCTGCGCTCGCTCAAATCAACACGAATACAACCATTCAGGAAGGTCGTATCAACACCAACGATAGCTATCAGTCCGGCAGGGACAACGATAACGCTACTTACCAGGAAGGTGCGGACAACGCCAATCGCTCCCGTCAGCGTGGCGACATCAACACCAATCAAACCGGACAATATGGCGGACAGAACTACAACGAGTCGACTCAGGAAGAGCGTTTCCGACGCTAAGTCCGTCGCCCGCATGCAACCTGCTCGTGTCAATCGTCGAGTCGAATCGCTCCTGATTGCCGTCGAGAACGCTCAACCTGCTTGCTAAACCCGATCAAGGTCAGGCCGACGCCAGAAAACCCGGCGTCGGCCGCGTTGATGATCCATGAACAGAGATCAGGTCTTCAGATGAAAACACTTCTTTCTCTTTTGGTTTTAGGATTGACGCTTTCAAGCGCTTCAGTGTACAGCCAGGCCGAGCGCGACAACAGCAACCGGCCCTGTTTCGATGTGAATGTGCAGATCGATCGGAATAACCGCTCCAACGTCGACCAGGATTGCGGCCAAAACTACAGCAGAACCATGCAGGCGGGACAGAACAACGAGGCGACAACCTACCAGAGTGGCGATGTCAACGACAATAAAGTCAGACAGTATGGACATGACGGGCCGAGTCGGCGGTAGCCCGACGCTGGCGGCTTAATCTGTCATCTCTTCAAACCCTTGCCGGTTGCGCCAGCGTTCGATGGGCGGTGCAACCACCTCTCGAACCGCAAGGCTAATCCGTCCCATGTTAGAGACGAGAAATCCATGGCTTCATCAAATGATCTTGTTCGTTTTTTCGTCGCTGTCTTGATCGGGTTCTCTTTCAGCTCGATGGGTTGCGCGGCGACGGAGGTTCATCAACAGGGTGGCTCGACCGCGGTGATCAAGCAAAGCGGGGGAAGCGAACCGAGCAGAACCCAGGTCACGAAAACGCCAAATGGTCAGAAAATCATTACCCGCGACGGCAATAGCTCCGATGTCACGATTCAGAGCAATCGTCCATCTGGCAAGGGAACCGACGGCGCTGCGAAACCACAGATCGACAATGATCGTTTTAACCGGAGTTCGAGTTCGGTCAGCTCGCGGGATTGCATCGATTGCCCGGCGCCCGGCAGATTCAGGGAGACGGATATTCCAACGGCCAAGGAATATAAAGACAGCATTCGCGATCGGATGCGGCCTCTTTTGCCAAAACCGTAACTCGTCCTTCACGCTCGGCGGTCTTGCTCTGGCACCGCGAAGTCACTTGTTTTGTCCGGTCAGGGCTTTTCATAAGGCACATCACGATGAAACATTCTGTCGGACCCCGGCTCCCTCTTTTGATGGTTTCCATGGCCGCCTGCTTTTCCATGACCGCCGTGTTCGCGGGCTCACAGGCAAGCATCAATGGAGCCAATTTCAAAGCGGTGGATTCTCCAATCACGATCATCCAGGATGGCTTTTCCAATTCGGTCGGCATTGTTGACGAAGGGCTCGCTTCGGATTCCGCGGTCAAGCAAACCGGCTTCTATAACCGGACGGCGATTCTTCAATTCGGCAACGATAAGCTTGCGATTCTCAGCCAGCCGGGCCGGTTCAATCGCGCGATGATCGTTCAGGTTGCCGAGAGCGATCAGGATTTTCAGACGGTTGATACCGTACAGGGGTCAGGGACACTGGCGTCGACCAATTATCTGTTTTCGCTGCAAACCGTCGTCAATGACGCCAACCCAATTGCCCAACAGTTCAGCCTTCTGTCCTTCGATCAAGCCAAAACGGTCGCCACCAACTTCCTCTTTGCGCCCGAGTTGTCACGCGTGAATACCGCAATGCTGGAAGACATCACGCGGCATTTCACCTCTTTATTGGAGAACCGCCTGGCCCAGGGGCGCGTTGGCTCCTGTGCCAGCGATCAGGATGCGGGGCCATCCGCTAAGCTCGATCCTGCCTGCTCCTCCTCGCCCTTTTTCGCCGCCCTGAGCTACGGAAACACGGAGCGGGATGCGGCATTAGGCGTGTTGGGATACGAACAGGAGATACGTTCCGCCACCCTTGGCGCGGATTTTCAACTCAATCCTGTCAGTCGAGTCGGCGTTGCCTTCAATATCGAGGAATCGGACGGCGACCTTCAAGGTCTCGGGGATGTGACCACAACCGGCTACCAGATCGGCGGCTTCGGCTCGTTTTCGCATGCGAACTACTACCTTGACCTGATCGCCACGCTCGGCCAGGTCAATTTCACCTCGGAGCGATTCGCCGGCTTGACGAAGGTGCGCTCGGATGTCGATGGGTGGAGCTATGCCGGACGCTTACAGGGGGGGTATTTCTTCGGTCAGGACAAGTTCCGGTTTGGTCCCGTGCTGGGCGCCGGTTACTCGAAGGGCACCGTGGATGCCTATTGGGAAAAGGGGCATGTTCTGCTGACCCAAAGGATCGAAGAGCAGGAAAGCGAGCGGTTCGTGGCGTCTGTCGGCGCCGCCTTCGATCGCCGCGATCAGATCGGCGGTCTGCCGCTTCATTCCTATCTGAAACTCGAGCTGGAGCGTGATTTTGGGATCGGGCGCGAGGATCTTGTCGAATCCAGGTTTGCCTTCTCGCCGGATTTCGTCGTCTTCACTCCGCTGGACGATGTCGCCGAAGATACCTATGGCAGGATTTCCGGCGGGCTCAGTCTCGCGATTAACCGGCAAGCCACGGTTTCGCTGGCGGGAATGACGCTGCTGGGTGCCGACAGGCTCGATACCTTCGATCTTTACGGCGAGCTTTCAGTCGCCTTTTAACCGAGATTGCACCGCGCTCAGATCGCGCACCACCTCACCGGCCAGGCTCCCGGCAAGCCGATTGAATGCCTCCGCCATGGCGTCCGGGGTCGTGGCGTTGACGATTTCCTCCCCACTGTAACGGCGGGTCCAAACCGCATGGCGGTCGCCGGCGCTGACCAGCGACAGGTTCAGTGTCGCGACCACGCGCGGCGGCTGCTCGGTGGGCCGATGCTCGAAGCGTTCCACCTCGCCGCCGAGCAGATAGTCCGAGCGCGCCCGATCCGCCGGGATCGCGACGACACGAAAGAGGCCGGCATTCCGAATGGCGTTGACCATGACCTGGGACAGGGCGCGCGGCACGGGCTCCTCCCACAGCAGCTCTTCGTAGCGCTCGACCAGCAGCGGCTGACGATGGTCGCGATAGACGATCTGCCGTCCGCCAAGAAAGCCCCGCGCGGCCAGATGGTTGACCAGCAGAATGGCCGGTGTCGCGGCGTCTCCAGGAACCTGAATGGACGGCGGCGGCTCCAGGGCATAAAAACGGTCGCGCTGGAGCGGCGCGGACGAGCCGCAGCCGACAAGGACCAGGAACGCCAGAGAGAGGGCATGCCACCGGTGACGCCGGACGAAGCGTCGCCCTTCGATGGCCAACGGGCTTACTGAAACCAAGGCGTCTTCTCCTCGACTTCGCGGCTTTTGAGAATCGTCGCGGGATCGGCGCGCAGCTCGCGCGCGAGCGCGGAGATGTTGCGGGTCGCGTCCTCAATGTTGGTGAGGATCGGCGTCAGGGCCGTGGCGAGTTCCTGAAGCAGAAACTGCGTATCGTCCAAGGTGCGTTGCAGCGCGGGCTTGTTGTCCCGCACCAGCGCGCGGACATCCACCGCCAGCGCGCCATAATTGGTCACCGCGCGTTGCAGATCGTCGGTGCTCCCGGTCAGTTCCGCGCTCATCCCGGCGAGGTTGTCGGACAGGGTCCGGACCGACCCCAGGATTGCCGCGATGGCCTGCGGATCGACCGACGCCTTGAGCCGTTCCGAGAGTTCCCGCAGATTCTCGAAGGCGCCCGCGAGCCGCGCGCGATTGTCGCCCTGCTCCTCGCCCGTGCCGATCAGGGTCTCGATGGTCTTGATCTGATCGCGTAGACTGATCAGCGCCGGAGCGACGGTCTCGTCGACCAGGGTCTTGAGCGTCTCGGTCAGGTTTCCAACCTGGGCCAGCAGATCCGCCTCCCGCCCCCGGGCGTCGATGACCGCGCCATCCGCCAGCAGGTCGAGCGCCTGCCCTGGACGGATCTTGACGGCATCCCCCTTGAGCAGACCTGCGCTGCCCAGTTGCGCGACGCTGTCGCGAGGTACCGGCCAGGCATCCTTGATCCGCAGGGTGGCGCGAAAACAGGGGAGCGCGGGATGACGAGGAGCCGCGTCGGCGGGCGGCGGGCAGTTCCCGACCCCGGCCTTGAGGGACGCGCCCTGGGGGTCGGCATCCCGCCCCGGAAACACCGGCGTCACCCGCTCCACCAGCCCGATGACATAGCCCTCCTGGACGACCTGAATCCCGACCTCCAGCCCATCGGCATTCAGAAAATAGGCGTCCACCCGATAGGCGCGTCCGAACAGACCCGGCAGCAGCAGGGCCAGCGCGCCGACGAGGACCGCTACCATGGCCAGCACGAACAGACCCGCCAGAAAAAGATCCCGACGCTGCGCGCGCGCCTGGCGTTTGCCGGGCGCGCCGATTTCGGGCGGTGCGTAGAGACGCTCCAGACGGTGGCTGGATGGGCCTTCGTCCACGTTCATGGTTGCCCCCAGAGGGCGGAGCGCAGTTCCAGGCGCGACGCGCTAGCGGCGGCCAGATCGGTCGCCGGTCCCTCGAACAGCAGCCGACCGCGATCCAGCACGGCAACCCGATGCCGGGCGTCGGCCAGAATCTCGGGTCGGTTGTCGGTGGCGATGAGTGTCAGTTTGCGGTTCTCCCGAAGTTTGCCAAGCCGCTCCAGCGTCTCGCGGATGGCGGTGAGATCCAACCCATCCGAGAGTCCGTCCCAGATCAGCAGTCGGGGCTGGTGGATGAGCGCCCGCGCCAGTTCGACCTGACGCTGCTGGCCCAGCGAGAGCGCGCGCGGCGGATGGTTTTCGAGTCCATCGAGTTGCAGCAGGGTCATCACCAGCCGCGCGGCGCGGGCCATGTCCCGGCGGGTCATGGCGGTGTCGCGCAGCGGCAGCAGCAGATTGTCCAGCACCGTGGCGCTTGCCAGCAGGGATCCGCCCTGCAGCACCGCCCCGGTCTGGCGACGCAGACGCTGCATGGCGCGCCCGTCGAGCCGCTCCAGATCCTCGCCAAACACCCGCAGCGTCCCCGCGGACGGGCGATCGAGCCCGAGCATCAGGCGCATCAGCAGACTCTTGCCGGCGCCATTCGGCCCCACGACCAGCAGCCAGTCGCCCTCGGCGAGACGCAGCCGGAGATCCATGAGCGCCATGCGTCCCTTGACATGCTGATAAATCCCGTCGAGTTCCAGTGCCTCCGTCATCGCGCGCCCCGCTCAACCGCGCAGCACCAGGATCGCGAGCAGATCCGCGAACAGGATCGCGGCGACGGCGCCGATCATGGTGCGGGTCGCGGCCTGCGCGATGCCTTGCGGATCGCGGCCTGCCGCGGTTCCGTTCACGGTCGCGATCAGCCCGATCAAGAGGGCGAAGAGCATCGGCTTGATCACCGCCTCCAGCAGATCGCCGGGGCTCAGGGCGCGGGTCAGCGCGTCCAGAAAGAGCGCCGGCGGCAGATCCGCCATCCCCCAGAGCCAAAGCCCGGTGGCGCCAAGGGTGACGAGACTCCCCCAGACCGCGAAGGCGAAACTCATCAGCAGCATCGACAATAGCACCGGCCCCAGAGTGAAGCGGATGGGATCGATGCCGTTCGCCAGCAGTCCGTCCATCTCGCCGCTGACCGTGAGCGTGGCCTGGCGCACCGCCAGCGCCACCCCGGCCCGCCCGGCCACCAGGATGCCGACCAGGATGGGCACGAACTCCAGCGTAACCGCATGGATGACCGAGACCAGCACCAGCCCCGGCAGATCGAACTGATCCAGAATCCTTTGGGTCTGGCGGCCAAGAATCAAACCGACCGCCACGCTCGTCAGGGTGATCGCGGGCAGGATGGACAGCCCGGCCTGACGCAGCGAGACGGCCAGGGCCGGCAAATCCAGACGCGCCCGACCGGCGAGAATGCGCAGATAGAGACCGCCACAGCTCAGGAGTGCCAGTCCGGCCAGGCCGATGCCCTCGATCCAGCCGGCGGGTCCATGGAAAGGACGGCGCGGCTGGGTGTCGATGCGGAGGGCGCGGGATGGGCGGGATTGGGTCATGAAACCGCGTCCAGTGGGATTAAGCGTCGTTTGTGCGTCGGTTGAGAGGAGTGTCCGGGAGGATCTTACCCGATTCTCTCGGATTTACGCTCTTCTGCAGGATACGCGGATGAATCAGCTCCCCGGAACGCTCCGATGTGTGAAAATGGTCGCGCAAAGCCGAGACAAGACAAGACAAGACAAGACAAGACAAGACAACGGCAGTGGATGCCGGACGCGGCTTAGAGCCAATCCCGGAATTGCTTACGGGAAGTCTGGTATCACCAAGTTGCACTCGCTCTTGTCGCTCCGACCTGACGGTTGAAGAGCCGAGTTCAACTCGGCAATCCCAGGGGCTCGGCATGCCGCTGACGCGGTTTAACGATAGAATTTAGAGTACTTTATATTAGCCCGGATATTTCATAGACCTGTGGGCAGGTCCAGAAACCGACGATCTTGGTGGGGTTCAAAGGCGATTCAGTCGCCAGGAGGGGGGCCGACGCGGGCGAAGCGGGCGGATTGAACCCTTGACGGTCGGAACAGGGCGGCCTGGGCGCCCTGG
>NZ_NHSQ01000073.1 GCF_016653465.1 Thiocystis minor
CCTGACCAAACAAGCCTTCGATGCCATCGAGGAACATCTTCAGCGCAACGAACATCTACCCAAGTACCATGTGGTGATTCAACCGACAGCCGCGTGATACTGGTACGTTATTTTCCGGGAGTTGCCTAAGACTGGCGAGACGCGCCCTCAGGCGGGTTGAGCCGCGACCTTCCGGTCGTCGCCACCGAGTAACGAGTACCGAACATCACGAGTTGCGAAGAGTGAACATCACTGTGATGGCATGAAAGGCACGGCCTGCCTTCCTGAAAACCTGGTTTACCCATCAGCCGGCTGAGCCGAGACTGTAAGGATGATGAGGACGGGAAGGCGCGCGAATTCCATCAGGGCACGAGGGTCGGCGGCGACACCTCACCGATGCCGGATAGATGGCTGCAACGTCTCCTTCTGTCAAAAACAGCGATTTCCCTCTTGCATCGCGGGGCGGACCATATATGGGTAGAGCGCAGCGAAACCCATCATTTCTCTATTAGTTTCACGGGAATGGTGTCCAGGTTTATGGTTTGATGAGCAAAATCATCGCAGCGCTTCCCAATCCTTGTCATCGACCAGAGGCGCCATCAGATTTCCATGTATTCTCTTTATTGACACGCCTCGCAATCGGGATCAAGGATCGAACACGCACTCGGCGCAGCCATTCCATTCCCCTTCCCGCTCACCTTCCCGTCCTCCATCGAAAGGTAATTCCCCCCAACCGCGCTGAGTTTATTCGCCCGGCCAGTCTCGGCCATCGTGGATTTCTCGACATGGGTCGCGCCCATGGACCGCAGGTAATAGGTCGTCTTCAACCCCCGCACCCACGCCAGCTTATAAAGATTGTCGAGCTTTTTGCCATTGGGTTCGCGCAGATAGAGATTGAGACTCTGCGCCTGGTCGAGCCATTTCTGACGGCGGCTGCCGGCCTCGATCAGCCAGCGGGCGTCGACCTCGAAGGCGGTGGCATAGAGCTGTTTGAGTTCATCCGGAATGCGCTCGATCTGCTGCACCGAGCCGTCGAAATACTTGAGGTCGTTGACCATGACCGAGTCCCAGAGTCCGCGCTCCTTGAGATCGTCGACCAGATAGGGATTGACGACGGTGAACTCGCCGGAGAGGTTGGATTTGACGAAGAGGTTCTGGTACGTCGGCTCGATCGATTGGCTGACGCCGACGATGTTGCTGATGGTGGCGGTGGGGGCGATGGCCATGCAATTGGAGTTGCGCATGCCGACGGTCTTGACCCGCTCGCGCAGGCTGTCCCAGTCGAGCGTTTGGCTTGAGTCCATCTGGAGATAGCCGCCGCGACCTTCTTCCAGCAACCGAATGCTGTCGATGGGCAGGATGCCCTGGCTCCAGAGCGAGCCATCGAAGCTCTGATAACGCCCGCGCTCGGCGGCCAGTTCGGTGCTGGCTTGAATGGCGTAATAGCTCAGATACTCCATGCTCTGATCGGCGAACTGCACGGCCTCGGGGCTGGCGTAGGGGATGCGGACTTTGTAGAGGGCATCCTGGAAGCCCATGACGCCAAGGCCCACCGGGCGGTGACGCAGATTGGATTGACGCGCCTGGGGAACATTGTAAAAGTTGTAATCGATGACATTGTCGAGCATGCGCATGGCGGTGCGGACGGTCTTGCGCAGCCGCTGGGTGTCGAGCCCCTTCTCGGTGACGTGGGCGGCTAGGTTGATCGAGCCCAAGTTGCAGACAGCTATTTCCAAGTCATTGTTATGCAAGGTTATTTCAGTGCACAAGTTAGAACTGTGCACCGCCCCAACATGCTGATTGGTATAGCGCAGATTGCAGGGATCCTTGAAGGCAATCCAAGGATGGCCGGTCTCGAACAGCATGGCCAGCATCTTGCGCCAGAGATCGACCGCCTTGAGTCGCTTGCTGACACGCATCTCGCCGCGCTCGGCGCGCGCCTCGTAGGTCAGATAGGCGTGCTCGAAGGCTTGACCCGTGAGGTCGTGCAGGTCCGGGGTCTCGTCGGGCGAGAAGA
Source organism: Thiocystis minor (assembly GCF_016653465.1). Lineage (GTDB taxonomy): Bacteria > Pseudomonadota > Gammaproteobacteria > Chromatiales > Chromatiaceae > Chromatium > Chromatium minus. The sequence continues at coordinate 1,997 of NZ_NHSQ01000073.1, forward strand.
GCGTCCAGGACTGATCCTCGGCGACGCGTTTCATGAAGAGATCCGGCACCCAGTTGGCGGTGTTCATGTCGTGCGTGCGCCGGCGGTCGTCGCCGGTGTTCTTGCGCAGATCCAGGAATTCTTCGATGTCGATATGCCAGGTTTCGAGGTAGGCGCAGACCGCTCCTTTTCTTTTTCCTCCATTCGATACGGCGAAGGACGCCGTGTTGTAGCTATGATCGCCTTCGACTTTCAGGTCGAATACAAAAGGCACCGGATCGATTGGATTGATTTTTGTTATACGAGTAAATAGTGCACCGTTCCACTCAAACCAAAAGCACTTGGAAGCAACCTTGTAGTCGAAATACTCGGCAAAATCCGGCACACTGGGGATACGTAAATCATAGCTACGGGTGGTTCCTGAAAACTCGATTATCGAGCCATCGACACGGCGTGCTAAATGGGTGTTATCACGCTCGCGAAAACTGGCTGAAGAAGGTATTCCAAGCCGAAGAAGCAGGTAGCGCAATCCTTCGATTAAAAAATAAGAAGTATTGCAAAAATTGAGAAGCAATCCTCCAGAGACGCTACCATCCGTCTCCAACAACCCACGAATCAATGCCTTGGTTTGTAATCTTGGGAGATGCAGAAAATGGGCAGCGATATATTTCTTGTGTCGATCATTATAGAAATCACTTTTTTCGAATGGCAAAGCCGATCCGGTACCACCAACGAAGCGGCCTGTCGTCGCATCACGTAGTAAACCTTTTCCAAGAGACCATTTGATCTGTTGGTAAGAACTATTACGTTGTGAAATCCAATAGTGAATGCCTTTTTGATGAAGGTATTGCTCAACGAATTCCAAGAATCCATCCTTTGCTGGATTTCCAGATACACCCCACTCGGCATCTCCGTTTGTGATATGCCCATCACCCAGCATGATTCCATAGAATCGGGCATCGTCATCGGAAAAGCCAGGCACTGGAACGACCTCTTGCGGAATCGTTTGTGCGACATAATCTCCGGCTTTTAGGATTCCTGCCTCATGATAATCAACTTGAAGGTCACCTATCTGGAGCAGCTCGACGATCTTTTTTGGTGTGTGATAATGACGCTTTATAGAGACAGACCAAACCGGATGGCCTGCCGTGATTCGTATGGGGTTTGCCGCGTGCCTAACGGAAATTTCAACCATTGGATCACGCTGATTGTAAGTCATGTGCTTTAGCACTTCGCGATAACGGCCTTCTTTTCCTAAGACTAGATCGCCGATCTTGATGTCTTTGATCGCCTTTGGCCCATTGCCAGTCCATATCAAAGTCTCGGGTGCAAGACATTGATTTACGGCAACTGCCGTATCATTCGCCACCTTCAAAAACGGCACCACTCCCTGACTCTTCCCATTGGTCCCCTTGATATGCGCTCCCATGCCGCGCACGCGGGTCCAATCATTCCCCAGACCGCCGGCAAATTTGGACAGCAGGGCGTTGTCCTTGATGGCGCTGTAGATCCCGTCGAGATCGTCCGGGACCGTGGTCAGGAAGCAGGAACTGAGCTGCGGGCGCAGGGTGCCGGAGTTGAACAGGGTCGGGGTCGAACACATGAAATCGAAGCTGGACAGCAGATCGTAGAACTCGATGGCGCGCTCTTCGCGGTCGATTTCGTTGATGGCCAGCCCCATGGCGACGCGCATGAAAAACGCCTGCGGCAGCTCGAAGCGGATGCCATTGGCGGTATGGATGAAATAACGGTCGTAGAGCGTCTGCAACCCGAGATAGTTGAACTGAAGATCGCGCTCGGGCCGGAGCGCGGCGCCGAGCCGCTTGAGATCGAATCGCCCAAGCTGATGGTCGAGGTGTTCGAGGTCGCCGGCGCGCCGGATATAGGCACTGAAATAGTCGCTGTAGCGTTCGGCTAGATCGGCCTGGGTCTCGACGCCGTCGGCGAGACCGAGAAAGCCGAGCGCCTCGCGGCGCAGCAGATCGAGCAGCAGGCGGGCGGCGACCTGGCTGTATTGCGGCTCTTGTTCGATCAAGGTACGGGCGGACATCACCAGCGCCTGACCGACATCGGCCTCGCGCACGCCGTCGAAAAGGTTGCGCAGCGTATCGGCCAGAATGGCGTGGGCGTCGACCGCGTCCAGATCGCGACAGGCTTCGTCGACCAATCGGGTCATGCGCGCGACATCCAGCAGATGGGTCGAGCCGTCCGCCAGAGTGACGTGGAGCAGAGGTGTCTCGCGGATCTCGGTGCTGGCGGCGGCCTTCGCGGCGCGCTCGCGGGCGCGCGCCTCGCGGTAGAGCACATAGTCGCGGGCGACCTTGTGTTCGCCGGCGCGCATCAGCGCCAATTCCACCTGATCCTGGATATCCTCGATATGGACACTGCCGCCGCCGGGCAGACGCCGGGTGAGCGCGGCGGTCACCTGTTCGACAAGCTCGCGCACCCGGTCATGGACGCGGCTGGAGGTTGCCGCCGAGCCGCCTTCGACCGCCAGGAAGGCCTTGGTCATGGCAACCATGATCTTGCTGGAGTCGAACTGGGTGACCTGGCCGTTGCGCCGGATCACCTGCACCTTGCCGGGAACGTGGGCGTCGCTCTCGTCGACGACGGGCGCGGCGCTGGCGTCCTGGGCGGGGATCGGATGCAACTGTGACGGGCGGTTGGCGGACATGGCTCCTCCGGTAATCTGATTCTGGTCTGTACAAGGTCGTTCAGGGTTGGCCCAAAAGGTGGCCGACGAAAGGACTGGCTGGCGAGAAAGATCAATATAGACGATCTTTGCCTGTGGTCAACCACAATATATTGTGTAAAGCTGCGTTGAAAGCGATCAACATCAGACCGATGAATCGTCTCTAAAAACGCTGTGCGACAGGCATGGCGACAGGCACGAAACAGACCGCTTCCGACACCTTAAACCGCGTCGATTCCGCGTCCGGCAGAACTGGCAGCGCTTGTCTGTTAAGACGCCCCTTCTTCCGCCTTGGCTGCACTCCCGTTCAGCCACTCGGGCAGTTCGCGCGAACCGGCGTGCTCGATGATGTACTGGCGTATCAGTTTGCGGATCACTTGCGACGAGGTGAGATCCTGCTCGGCACAGATCTCCTCGAAAATCTGCTTTTTGATCGGGTCGATCAGAAAGGTCATGCGTGCGGTGCGCTTTTCCATGAGATGCTCTTGATGTGAATAATATGTGCTTTATATGATAATTGCGTTATTATTAGAGCGCCATATAATACGATTGAACTAAGCAAGCAGAAACATCCCGCAAGCGAGGCCAAACCGGTTGACCAGGATGCCAATGAACCATGAAGCCGGGCTTGCGCGTGGCACCCTCCTGGAACTCCCCGGAGCCGGGGTGGGCGAGCGCGGTCATCTGCGCCTGCTCGAATCGGCGCCGTGCGATCCGCAACAGATTTACGCGCGGATTCTGAGCGAGCGTTACGGCAAGCCGTTCATCGTCGACGATGGGCGGACGCGACGGCTCTATTTCAGTCTGCGCTTTATCCAGAGTTCCATGCGCATCGACGACCCGGTCACCCTCGATTTCGCCTATACGCGCAAGATGATGGCCTTTCTGCTGTTCGTCCCGGATCCTCGCGAGGTGCTGATGGTGGGGCTAGGCGGTGGTTCGCTGGCCAAATTCTGTCACCGGCATCTGCCCGAAACGGACCTGACCGTGGTCGAGATCAGCCCCGACGTGATCGCACTGCGCGGCGAATTCGGCGTTCCCGAGGACGCGCGCATCAAGATCGTTCAGGCGGATGCCGCCGAATATCTGCCAAGCGCCGAGGGCGATACCGAGGTACTGCTGCTGGACGGTTTCGACGCCAGCGGCATCGCCCCGGCGTTTCTCCGGCGCGGCTTCTACGAGGCGGCACGCCGTCGACTGCGGCCGGGAGGACTGCTCGTCGCCAATTTCTGCGGTCCGCCGCAACGCTGGTATCGGCATTTTCGGCTGCTCGATGACGCTTTCGATGGGCGCGTACACCTGGGACCCGTGACCTACGCCGACAACCACATTGCCTTCGCCTTTGCCGACACCGGTTTTCCGCTCGACTGGGCGCACCTGGCGAAACGGGCGCGGGTGCTGGCGGATCGGATTCCGCTCGATTTTCCCGAGTTCGTGGACCGGCTGCGGGCCGGGGCCGGTTTGCGACGGGAACTGCGCCGATTGCAGTGAATGCAATCTTTCTCTCAACCGGAAGGAGTGCTGAAAGTGCCGGAAATCCTGAACTGCCTCAGAAACCTTGGTCAGCAAATGGACTCGGAGATCGCCGCCGCGACCGGAATCCCGCTCGCCGATGTGCGTCGTCGTCTCTTGGAACTCTCGACAAAAGGCGGCATCATGACCTGCCGCGCCACACGTTTCATCGATGGTCAGAAAATCGAAGGGATGCTGTGCCGGGCGATTGGACCCGCCTCTTCACTCAACCCCGTCCGAGCCGCGAAACCGAAGAAAAACTGCCGTGGTTAAAGCTGATTGCCAGTCGTACCAATGGACATGAATCCAGTCCTGCCGCTGGCCGGGCTGGCGGTGGCGCTAGCCCTGACCTCGTCCGCAGTGTCGCTGTTCGCCAGCCGCGAGCCACGGGCGTTGCGGCGATTCGCCATGCCACTGGTCGGGCTGGCCGGCCTCGCGGCGCTGGCGGCGGGGCTGTGGGCCTTGATCGCGGACGGCAGCGCCACCGCGACCCTGCCGCTCGGGCTGCCCTGGCAGCCCTGGCGGGTGCGGGTGGACGCGCTCTCCGGGCTCTTTCTCATGATCATCGGTCTGGTGACCGTCGCGGTTGGCATCTATGGCCGCTCCTATGTCCGTAGCTACGAACGCGGTCGCGATTCGCTGACCGCGCTCGGCGGTTTCACCGGTCTCTTCCTGACCGGCATGCTGCTGGTGACGCTAGCCGACGATGCCTTTCTCTTCATGGTGGCCTGGGAAGTCATGTCCCTGTCTTCCTATTTCCTGGTGGCCTTCCAGCACGAGCACGCCGCCAACCGGCGCGCCGCCTTTCTCTATCTGCTCATGGCCCATGTCGGCGGACTCACCATCCTGCTCGGCTTCGGGGTGCTGGCGGCCTTCGGTCATGGGTTCGAGTTCACGGCCATGCGCGACGCGGTGCTCTCGCCCGGCTGGGCGAGCGTCGCCTTCGGCCTGGTGTTCGTCGGTTTCGGCATGAAGGCGGGTCTGATGCCGCTGCATGCCTGGCTGCCGGAGGCCCACCCGGTCGCGCCCTCCTATATCTCGGCGCTGATGTCCGGGGTCATGCTGAAGATGGCGGTCTATGGCTTCATCCGCGTGGTGTTCGATCTGATCGGCGACATCCAGTGGCAGTGGGGCGTGATCGCGCTCCTGGTCGGCAGCGTCTCGGCGCTGATGGGGGTGCTGTTCGCGCTGATGCAGACCGATCTGAAGCGGCTGCTCGCCTATTCGTCGGTGGAGAATCTCGGCATCATCTTTATCGCGCTTGGACTGTCGCTGGTGTTTCTCGGCACCGGACATTCCCTGTTGGGCTCGCTTGCGCTGCTGGCCGCCCTTTATCACTCCATCAATCACGCGCTCTTCAAGGGTCTGCTGTTCCTCGGCGCGGGCACCATCCTGCACGGCACGCACGAGCGCGATCTGGAACAGATGGGTGGTCTGCTGCGGCGCATGCCCTGGACCGGCGCCTTCTTCCTGATCGGCTGTCTGTCCATCTCCGCGCTGCCGCCCTTCAATGGCTTCGTGTCCGAGTGGCTGATTTTCCAGTCGGCCCTGCAAGCCTGGCAACTCGACAGCGGGGTGCTGCGCAGCATCATACCGATCGCCTCGGCGGTGCTGGCGCTCACCGGCGCGCTGGTGGCGGCGACCTTCGTCAAGGTCTACGGCATCGCCTTTCTCGGTCAGGCGCGCTCGCGTCATGTGCGACACGCCCGACAGGGCGCGGTCGGCATGCGGGTCGGGATGGGTCTGCTGGCGGGGTTGTGCGTGCTGTTCGGCGTCCTGCCGACCCAGGTCATCGCGCTGATCGAGCCGGTATCGGTGCAATTGTTGGGTGGCGGATTGCCCGAGTCGGGCGCCCAGGGCTGGCTGTGGCTGACGCCGATCTCCTCGGATACGGCAAGCTACAGCGCGCCGCTGACCATCCTGCTGCTGGCGCTGATCGCCGGGGTAGCGTTCTGGTGGTTTGCGCGCGGGGTGCCACGACGCATTCGACGCAGCGATCCCTGGGACTGCGGGTTTGCGCCGCCCTCGCCCCGGATGCAGTACACGGCGGCTTCATTCGCGCAGCCGATCCGGCGGGTGTTCGGACTGCTGTTCGAGATCGATGAATCCCGGCCCGAGTTCGATGATCCCGCGCCGCGTTATCGGCTCAAACTGACCGATCGCGCCTGGGGGCTCTTCTATATCCCGGTGGCGCGTGCGGTCGAATCGGCCTCGCGGCGGGTGGTGCGCCTGCAATCGGGGAACGTGCGGGTCTATCTTGGCTGGACGCTGGGAACACTGCTGGTGCTGCTATGGATCATCTCGTGATGCCGGACGGCTTGATGCTCTCGGCCTGGCTCATCGCCCTGCTGCAAGCGCTGCTCTACGTGGCGCTCGCGCCGCTACTCATCGGCTGGGTGCGGAAGGTCAAGGCGCGGCTCCAGAACCGGCGCGGCGCGCCGCTGCTGCAACCCTACGCGGATCTGCGCAAGCTGCTGATCAAGGAAACGCGGGTCCCGCATACCGCCTCGCCGCTGTTTCGCATGGCGCCCTACATCGTCTTCGTCGCGACCTGGCTGGCGGCGGCGACCGTCCCGCTGGTGGCGCTCGATCTGCCAATCGCCCGGATCGCCGACATCATCGTGCTGGTCGGCCTGCTCGCGCTGGCCCGCTTCTTTCTGGCCCTGGCCGGGATGGACGTGGGCACCGCCTTCGGCGGCATGGGCGCCTCGCGCGAGATGCTGATCTCCTCGCTGGCCGAGCCCGCCATGCTGATGGCCGTCTTCACCCTGGCCATGACCGCCCACAGCACCAGCCTGGAGAGCGTCATGAGCCATCATCTGGCCGATGGCTTCGTGCTGCGACCCTCCTACCTGTTCGCCCTCGGTGCCCTGCTGCTGGTCGCGCTCGCCGAGTGCGGGCGCATTCCGGTAGACAATCCAGCGACCCATCTGGAACTGACCATGATCCATGAGGCCATGCTGCTGGAATATTCCGGCCGGCATCTGGCGCTGATGGAATGGGCAGCGCAGGTAAAGCTGCTGCTCTATGGCGTGCTGATCGCCAACGTCTTTTTCCCCTGGGGCGTGGGCCGGGAGTTCACGCCGCTGGCGCTCGGTCTGGGTCTGCTCGCGGTGCTGGCCAAGCTCGCGCTCCTGGGTGCCGCCCTGGCGATCGCCGAGCATGTGGTGGCCAAGATGCGTCTTTTCCGTGCCCCGGCCTTCCTGAATCTGGCGCTGCTGCTGGCCCTGCTCGGTCTGTTGAGCCATGTCATCCTGGAGATCGGCGCATGACGCTCGCCCTCTTGCCGTTGCTGCAACAGTTCGTCCTCTTGCTGGCGGCCCTGGTGCTGTTCCTGTCCTTCGTCCTGCTGGCGCAGGCACGCCTCATCTCCGCCATCCATAGCTTCGCCTGGCAGGGCGCGCTGGTGGCGGCGGTCACCCTGACGGTCGCGGTCGCCGGAGAGACGCACCATCTCTATTTTTCGGCCATCCTGACCCTGGCGCTCAAGGCGCTGCTGATTCCCTGGATGTTGCATCGTCTGACCCGCCGACTGGGACTGGAGCGTCATACCGAGGATCTGCACTGGCCCACCCTGGCGATCATGGCCGCGGTCGTGCTAGTGATCTTCAGCTACTGGCTGGTCACGCCGATGGTGGCGCAGGGTCTCGCCTTCACCCGCAACATCATCGCGGTCAGTCTGGCAGTGGTGTTGATCGGGCTCTTGATGATGGTCGTCCGTCAGCAGGCCGTGGCCCAGGTGCTCGGCTTCATGTCGATGGAGAACGGGCTCTTTCTCGCCGCCGTCTCGGCCACCGCCGGCATGCCGCTGGTGGTGGAACTGGGCGTGGCCTTCGACGTGCTGGTGGCGATGGTGCTGTTCGGGGTCTTCTTCTTTCAGATCCGCGAGAGTATCGACTCGCTCGACGTGGATCGGCTCAACCGGCTGACCGAGACCGCCGACCCGGTCGGCGCCAATCCATTCGCCACGACCGATGAGGTGAGCCAGTGACGCCGCTCTTGCTCACCCTGCTGGCGCCGCTCATCGGCGGTCTGGCGCTCGCCTTGCTGCGTCCGCTGACCCTGGCCGGCTGGCTGAATCTCGCGGTCTCCGCGCTCACCCTGGGCGGCGCGGTCTGGCTGGCCTGGTCGGTGGCGGTGACTGGACTCATCGAGGGTATGAGCTTCCGGGTGGACGCCTTCAATGTCTATCTGGTGGTCCTGACCGCCTTCGTCGGCCTGACCACGTCGATCTTCTCCCGGCCCTACATGCGCTATGTCTGCTCGACCGGCAAACTTGGCACGGGCAGCATGCGGGTCTATCACAGCATGTATCAGGCGTTCATGCTGACCATGCTGGTGGCGCTGACCACCGACAATCTGGGCGTGCTCTGGGTGGCGATCGAGGGGGCGACCCTGGCGACCGTACTGCTGGTGTCGCTGTATCGCACCCCGGAGGCAGTGGAGGCGGCCTGGAAATACTTTATCCTCTGTGGCGTGGGCATCGCGCTGGCCCTGTTCGGGACGGTGCTGACCTATTTCGCCGCCCAGCATGCGATCCTTCCGTTGAGCGGCGTCGACGGGGATCCGGGCGCGGGTCTGACCTGGAGCGTGCTCTATGCGCACGCCGCTGAACTCGATCCCACGGTGATGCGGATCGCCTTCGTCTTCCTGCTGGTCGGCTATGGCACCAAGGTCGGTCTGGTACCCATGCATCAGTGGCTCCCGGACGCCCATTCGGAAGGCCCGACGCCCATGTCCGCCGTGCTCTCCGGGCTGCTGCTCAATGTCGCGCTCTATGCCGTGGTGCGGCTCAAGATGCTGGTGGACGGCTCGCTCGCGGGCACTGAAACGCCGCATCTGGCCGGGGCACTGCTGATGGGCTTCGGGCTGGTCTCCTTCACGGTGGCTGGGCTGTTCCTCCATCGTCAGCGCGACATCAAGCGCATCTTCAGTTATTCGTCGATCGAGCACATGGGTCTGATGACCTTCGCCTTCGGACTCGGCGGGCCGCTCGCCACCTTCGGCGCCTTGCTGCACATGCTGGTACATTCGCTGACCAAATCGGCCATCTTCGTCACCGTCGGTCATGCCACGCATATCGCCGGCACTCAGGCGATCGATGGCATTCGCGGACTCATCCGCACCCAGCCGGCGGTCGGCTGGTCGCTGCTGCTCGGGGTCGTCGCCATCGCCGGCTTTCCGCCCTTCGGCGTCTTCACCAGCGAATTCCTGCTGCTGACCGCCACCATGCAATCGCAGCCCTGGTTCACCTTCGCCCTCGTGAGCGGTTTGGCCATCGCCTTCGCGGGTCTGTTCCGGCATCTGCATCCGATGGTCTATGGCCCCGCGCCCGAGGGTCAGTTGCCGGTCCAGGCCAACATGCTGCCGGTGCTGCTCCATCTGGGGCTGGTGCTCTGGCTGGGGTTGTCCATCCCGGACTTTCTGGCCATCTGGCTGGATCGGGCGACCCAGTTGATCACGGGGACGCATCTGCTATGACCCAATCAGACGCTAGGAGCCCGCTTGCGGGCGGCAGTCCTCCATCGGATCCCGCCGGCTCGTCCGCCAATCGTCCGCAAACGGGCGCCGACGAGCCGTCGGCTCGGCCCCGCCGCTTCGACTGGCTGTCCGAGTTTCTGGCCCGACTGGAAGACGAACACATCGTCGCGCACCGGGGCGACGCGCGCATCCTGGCCCCGGCGCACCGTCTGGTGCTGGATCCCGAGGATTGGGCGGTCGCCGCCAAACTGGCGGCAGCGATGGGGATGCGTCACGCCGGACTCTGGGCCGATCCGCTGGATGACGGCGAGACGGAAGCAGGAACCGATGAGCCTTGCATCCGCGTCCGCGCCTGTCTGGAGCAGGCCGGCGACTATCTGGTGATCGAGACCGATGTCCCGCTGAACCGTCCGCTGCTGGGCTCTCAGACCCCTGTCTATCCAGGGCTGGACCGGCTGGAGCGTCACGCGCATGACCTGACCGGCGTGGTCTTCACGGGCCACCCCTTCGACTCCACTCAGGACAGGCCGGACGAGCGCCGCTGGACCCGCCATCAAGCCTGGCCCGCCGAGCGTTTTCCGCTGCGCCATGATTTCCCGCTGCGCGGCGAGACCACCCGACGCACCCCCGCCGACACTGACTATCCCTTCGTGCGCGTCCAGGGCGCCGGCGTTTACGAGATCCCGGTCGGCCCCGTCCACGCCGGCATCATCGAACCGGGGCATTTTCGCTTCCATGCCATGGGCGAGGAGGTGCTGCGTCTGGAGCAACGGTTTGGCTACGTCCACAAGGGCATCGAAAAGCTCGCGGTGGGTCGCGATCCGGCCGGACTGATTCGGCTCGCCGGGCGCGTCTCCGGCGACTCCACCGTCGCCCATGCCTGGGCCGCCTGTCAGGCCATCGAGCGCGCCACCGGGTGCGCGGTGCCGCCACGCGCGCTGACGCTGCGCGCGGTCATGGCCGAGCGCGAGCGGATCGCCAACCATCTCGGCGACATCGGCGCCATCTGCAACGATGTCGGTTTTGCCTTTGCCCATGTTCAGTGCGCGCGGCTGCGCGAGCAATGGCAGCGGCGCTCGCACGAGCTGTTCGGACATCGTCTCATGATGGACGCGCTCATCCCTGGCGGTGTCGTCCATGATCTGTCCGCCGACGCCTTTCTGGCATTGCGCCAGGATCACGCCGCGCTGCATCGCGCCGTCGAGCCACTGTTCGATGTGATCGACGATCACCCCTCGCTGGACGACCGCCTGATCGCCACCGGCATCCTGTCCCTGACGGATGCCCGCGCGCTCGGCTGCACCGGCTATGTCGGCAAGGCCAGCGGGCTGCGGTTCGATGTCCGCCGCGACAATCCCTATCCGCCCTATGACGGCGTGCGCGTGGAGGAATCCGTGGAGACCGAGGGCGATGTGGCCGCGCGGGTGCGGGTACGCATGGCGGAGGTGCGCGGCAGTCTCTGGATGCTCGACCGCCTGCTCGATGCCCTGCCGGAGGGCGCAATCGCCGTGCCCCTGCCCGCCGCCCCGCCGGGCGCGGTCGGTCTGGGGCTGATCGAGGGCTGGCGCGGCGAGATCCTCTGCTTCGTGCGCTTCGATGTCGCGGGACACATCGCGCGCTACTTCCCGCGCGACCCGAGCTGGTTTACCTGGCCCGCGCTGGAGCGTCTCATCCTTGGCAACATCGTCCCCGACTTCCCGGTCTGCAACAAATCGGTCAATGGGTCTTACGCGGGGCAGGATCTGTAATGTTTCGGATTCTCGGACAATCATTCACCGCTGGCGTGGTCACCGAGCCGCCGCCCGACCACGAAGACACGGAACTGGCGCGTCTCGGCATCGAACTGCGCCGGCTGATCGACGCGCGCTTCGGGCGCAGTCTCGCCATCCGTCAAGTGGACGCCGGCTCCTGCAACGGCTGCGAGCTGGAAATTCATGCCCTCAACAACCCTTATCATGATGTCGAGCGCTTTGGTCTCCATTTCGTCGCCTCGCCGCGCCACGCCGACGCACTACTGGTGACGGGTCCGGTCTCGCGCCACATGGAGACGGCGCTTCGCCGGACCTGGCGCGCCATGCCCTCGCCCAAATTCGTGATCGCCGCTGGCGAGTGCGCCTGCAATGGGGGCGAGTTCGGCGTCTCCTACGCGAGCTGCGGCGCGGTGGAAAACGTCCTCCCGGTCGATGTCAAAATCCCCGGCTGCCCGCCGATGCCGCTCGATCTGCTCAAGGGTCTGCTCGGGGCGCTGCGGACAGCCTGATACCCCGGCACCGCGCTGGTATCCTGACGAGCCGCCAGGTTGGCGCCTTCGCGTCAATGAACGCTGTGGTTCCAAGCCGAACCGCGCCGACCAGAGAATACTTGAATCCCGCTCTCACAACCCCATTCAGATTCATGAATTTAAACCGCGTCTCACGGCTCATCGTCGGTGATTCGCTCGGCGGGGGCACCCAAGATCGCGCCAGATCCATCTTGATGCGGTTTAACCTGTGGAGGTTTTCATGTCACATTCGAGCATTGCGCGTTTTACCTTACCCATGCTCTTCAGTGTCCTGCTCTCGCCCGCGGTCGCCGACGAGGCTTTCTCGATCGCCCAGGCGGAGTACGATCAGGCGCTCGCCCTGACGCCGGACCTGGAGAACGGTCGCCGGACCTATCTCACCTGTGCCGTCTGCCACCGCCCCGAGGGCTGGGGAACGGCCGATGGAACCTACCCGCAGATCGCCGGCCAGTCGCGCACCGTCATCGTCAAGCAATTGGCCGATATCCGCGCACGTAACCGGGACAACCCCTTGATGTATCCTTTCTCCCTGCCGCGCATCCTGGGAGGACCGCAACAGATCGCCGACGTTGCCGCCTATGTCGCCCAACTGCCGATGACCGCCCACAACGGCAAGGGTCCGGGTGTCGATCTGGAACTCGGCGGACAGCTCTATGCCGAGCATTGCGCCAAGTGTCACGGCGAACGCGGCGCGGGGAACGAGGCCGATCACATCCCGGCGGTTGCCGGTCAGCATTACCCCTATACGATGCGGCAGTTCGACGCCATCCGCGAGGGACGGCGGAAAAACGCCGATCCGAAGATGGTGAAGCAGATTCATGGCTTCACCGCGCGCGACCAGACGGCGGTCCTGGACTACGCCTCGCGCCTGCCCGTGCCCCCGGAAAAGCTGGCACCGGATGGCTGGATGAATCCGGATTTCCCCGCCTATGTCCGCGGCCCCATGAATTTCCCCCCAATGCCGCCCATGCCGCCAGCCCCGCCGCCTGGAATGATGGAGATGCCTTCCCTGCCAGCGCTGCCGACTTATCCGGCACCGCCGCCAGAACGTTGATTCGCTGCGGTTTCACAGCGATTGCGCCCCGCCTGCTTGGCCCGATACAGAGCCTCGTCGGCGCGCAGAATCAGTGAATCCAGGGACTCGAACGGGTTGCGGAAGGCGAGCCCCAAGCTGACGGTGATCGGAATCGGCGCCTTTTGATTGACCGCGAAGGCATGCCTTTCGATGGCGGCACGGATGCGCTCGGCGGAGCGGCCCGCATCGGTCGGCGTGGTTCCCACCAGGAAAAGAATGAATTCCTCGCCGCCGAAACGCACCGGAATATCCGTGTCGCGGACCACCTGCCGCATGACCGTCGCGACCTGTCTCAGCACCTCGTCGCCTACGGGGTGACCGTAGGTATCGTTGACGGCCTTGAAATGATCCACGTCGATCATCAGGGCCGACACCAGCGCGTTCTCGTCGCGATCATGAAGACTGCACTGCCGCTCCATCACATCCTGCATATAGACGCGGGTAAACAATCCGGTCAGCGGGTCGCGGATGGAGCGTTGATACGCCTCCTTGCGCTTGCTTTCGATGGAGCGGTAGATCATCTCCCGTTCCAGCGCCACCTGGAGCGGCATCGCGATCTGCTGGATGACCTGTTCCTGCTCCGGCGTCACGTCGCTGTCGCGATGAAGATAGATCAAGGCCGCAGCCTCGATGCGTTCGCGTTGCGGCGAAAACAGCGGCATGGTCACCACCAGCTCGCCGTCCTCGGTGTGGCGGCTGCAAAAGAATCCGGTGTGCAGGGTATGGCCGTGCAGGTCCGGATCCATGCTCGCATGGGCCATTTCCCACTCCGGCCGAGTCATGCCGAGGATGGCCAACACCTCTGCCGGGGCATCGCCAACCACCCCCGAAAAACGGGTCTCGTGGGAGAGCGTCAACAGGGTTCCATCTTCCAGTCGGGCGTAATAATCGATCTTTTCGACGGGCAGATTGCGACGGACGACATGGAACAGACGGTCGGCGATATCGCGAAAATCGCGGTACAGCAGCATGGTCTGGGTGATCTCGCGCAGGGTCTGGTTGAGGTGCGAGAGCCGCTGGATATCGGTGTTGCCCTGGGCGAAGAGATAGATGCCGCAGTCGAGATGTTTCAACTTGTCCGTCAGATAGGGCACCAGCCGCTCCGGGATGATGGAGCCATGCTGGGCGGCGATGATCTTGACCGGATATTGCTCGATGCGGTTCAACGCATAGTTCAGGATGTCGCGGCTCGGCATGTAGTGTTCGTGGAAGGGGCGCAGCGCCTCGAAGTGCGATTCGTCCTGTGCCACCAGCGTGGGGCGTGCGGTGAAACCGCCGTAGAGGTCGCTCGAAAAGAGCACCCCGGTACTTGGATCGAAGGTGCAGAAGGCGCCGGGGAAATGGGCGTAGGGGGTGAAGACGAACCGCAGTTCGCGATCATCCAGGGGCAGGCGCCAGTCGTGCTGGTCCACCAGCCAGAATGGCATCTTGAGTCCGTAGTGCTTGAGCAGCGCCTCCGCGCGCCAATGGGTGACGATGACCGCATCCGGACGATCCGTCATCTCGTCGATCAGCGGGAGCGCGGCGGTGATATCCGGATCCTGATGATGGCAGACGAAATAGCGAATCCGGGTGAAGGGAATCACCTCCTCGATCTTGCGCAGCGTGCCCGGAAAGGTCAGGCGCGAACCGGGATCGAAGAGCACCGATTGGTCGCCCTGTTCGATCAGATAGACATGGCACTGGAAGACATCGTCATTGAGCACATGGCCAACCCACCAGACCCGTGGGGCGATCTCCAACGCATGGGCGGTGTCGGCCAGGTCCAGGTGGGTAAGTTCGGAATTCATCGTCGTCATCGATCACGCCCGCCTTGAACCGGTTGAAAAGCGAAAACGCACGGCCTTCCGACTGCCTGTCTGACCGGCCTTGACCGCAACGTCGTGGCGCTCCAGACAAGTTTCAAATCGGGCGCGTCCGCAAGGCCGTTCGCCGCCAGCCTATCCACCCGCCAATTCCGTGGCGGCGGACTCGATCACCCGCGGTTCGGTGAGCGGGTAGGCGGGGATCTTCAGGCATTGCAGACGCGCCTGATAGGCGGTGCAGTACTCATGATGAAAGGTCAGAAAGAGCGGATGCGCGGCGATGTCCCGAACCTCGGCGATAAAGCGCAGATAGTTGCTGGACTGGCCCATATGATAGGCGGTCGGGGCCTCCTGCAGACGCAGCCGCTCGACGCGCGGATCCCACAGCGGAAACACGGCGGGATTGGCGAGATGCAGCACCTTCGCGGCCCCGACCAGCGAGCCGAGACAGCCGGCGATCGCGTCGATGGACGGCTCAGAGAGGAGCGGCGCGGCGTCCCGCGCGGCGTCCAGTGCGTGCGCCGCCGCAGCCAGATGGGCGGTCTCCAGGCGCAGCGCCTGCGGCATCCAGGCATAGGCCAGACTCGCGAGGCGCAGAAAGTCGTCGACCGGGTTGGGCACGGGAAGCCGGGCGGCCGACAGCAGCACTGGATAGGTCCGCAGAAAAGTCGCCTCCCTGGAATGGCTCCCGAACCGGCTCCCGCGCACCCGATCGATGGCATGATAGAGGAGTTCGAGATTCATGGGCGACGATCGTCCTGACGATCGTAGTGTTTAATCTGGCGGCGGACATTGCGCTGAATGATGACACCCAGGACGGACCATTCCAGACCCTTGAGTTCGATCTCGGGATACAGTGGATTCACCGCGACCAGACGTTCGGCACCGCTGTCGTCCTTAAGGTATTGACGAAACCAGCGCACCCCCTCGACCTCCGCGAAGACATAGCTCCGGTTCACGCAGGCATCCGTCGGCTCCACGATGACGATGCAGCGATCCGGAAACTCCGGCGCCATCTCGTCGCCCAGCACTTGCAGCGCATAAGGCTCGTGCATGCTGCAACCCGTGCCGCCCAGGTTAGGATCCGCCATGATGAAACCTCGTTGATCAATTGAAACCGCATTGGCAAAGATGCTGATTGTCAGACCGAGCGAATGCACAAACCGCGCGGATCAGGCTCGACGTGTCTCAGTACACCAGCAGCGAATACGGATTGTCGGCTGTGCGGACCAGGGAGTCAGGCGTCATGGCGAATTCTCTCCCCCCTTGTTGCGGTGTTGGCGTATTGTCCTGGCGATAAAATACTGGATCGTCGGCGTTTCGGCTGAAATTTTTCGGCTCATCAACCCTGGATCCCCGGCGCGCGATCCCCTGGAGGTCAAGCACCCAATGATGAAGCGAATTATTGCCACCGAAAAGGTTCATGGCGACCGGCGCGACTGGCGCAATCTGCGCGACATGCTGCCCTATCTCTGGGAGTTCCGTGGCCGCGCCAGCCTGGCGATCGCCTGTCTGGTGCTGGCCAAGGTCGCCAATGTCGGCGTGCCGCTGGTGCTCAAGGGCATCGTCGACGCCTTCCAGGCGCCCGCGACCCAGACGCTGATCCTGCCGTTCAGCCTGCTGCTGGCCTACGGTCTGCTCAAACTCAGCGCTTCCCTGTTCAACGAACTGCGCGATGTCGTCTTCGCGCGGGTGCGCTACCGCGCCATGCGGCGTCTGTCCACGCGGGTGCTGGGACATCTGCACCGACTCTCGCTGCGCTATCACCTGGAACGCCAGAGCGGTGCCGTCAGCCGCGACCTGGAGCGCGGTACCCGCTCGGTCTCGACCATCCTCAATTATGTCGTCTTCAGCGTGCTACCGGTGCTGGTCGAATTCACCCTGGTGGCGGCGATCCTGCTCGGTCGCTATGACCCGTCCTTCATGCTCGTCACCTTCGGCACGGTCGCGGTCTATTTCGCCTTCACCTTCGCGATCACCGAGTGGCGCATGGACTATCGCCATCGGATGAACCGGCTCGACTCGGAGGCCAACCATCAGGCGTTCGACAGCCTCATCAACTACGAGACGGTCAAGTATTTCGGCAACGAGCGCCTGGAACTGGATCGCTACGACGGCACGCTCGCCGACTGGGAGGAAATGGCGGTCGCCAGCCAAACCTCAATGTCGCTGCTCAATTTCGGTCAGGGCGCCATCATCGCCATCGGCGTCACGCTGATCATGAGCCTCGCGGCCCAGGGCGTGGTCGCCGGCCAGATGAGCGTCGGCGATCTGGTGCTGGTCAACGCGCTGCTGCTGCAACTCTTCATCCCGCTCGGGTTTCTCGGCATCGTCTACCGTCAGATCAAATACGCCATCGCGGACATGGATCTGGTGTTCAAACTGCTGGAGCGCACGCCCGAGATCCAGGACCGTCCAACCGCCCGGCCCCTGCGGCTGGGACAGGGCGGCATCCGTTTCGAGCGGGTGGATTTTCATTATCAGCCGGAGCGCGCCATCCTGCGCGGCCTGGATTTCAGCATCGAACCCGGCCAAAAGCTCGCCGTGGTCGGCCATAGCGGCGCCGGCAAATCGACCCTGGCACGGCTGCTGTTTCGTTTCTACGACGTGACCGGCGGGCGTATCCTAATCGACGGTCAGGATCTGCGCGATCTCACCCAGAACAGCCTGCGCGCGGCCATCGGCATCGTCCCCCAGGACACTGTGCTCTTCAACGACAGTCTTTATTACAACCTGGCCTATGGACGCCCCGGCGCGACCCGCGCGGAGATCGAGCGGGCCGCCGACATGGCCCATATCCGCGCCTTCATCGAGAGCCTGCCCGACGGCTGGGAAACGGTGGTCGGCGAGCGCGGGCTGAAACTGTCCGGCGGCGAGAAACAGCGCGTCGCCATCGCCCGCGCCATTTTGAAACGTCCGCGCATCCTCATCTTCGACGAAGCGACCTCCTCGCTCGACAGTCACACCGAGCAGGCGATTCAGCAGACCATGATCGAGGTGGCCGAGAACCATACCACGCTGGTCATCGCGCACCGTCTCTCGACGGTCGTGGACGCCAACCGGATTCTGGTGATGGAACAGGGTCGTATCCGCGAACAGGGCACGCATCGCGAGCTTCTGGACGCGGGCGGACACTATGCGTCGATGTGGGAGTTGCAGCAGCGCGAAGGGGGCGATGCCGTGGTCTTACCTGATGCATCTGGCGAGACCATGCCGTCATGAAAGCATACCGCCAACCGGACCAGAGCCGTCCCGCGGCGCGCCACGCGACCATGGGCTTGTGTTCGACGGTTGCGCGCGACTACCATCAGACCCGCATCGCCATTCACAGAAGGCCGCCTTCAGCGGCTCAGCCACCATGAGGATAGACCAATGATTCCACGCATCACCGCCACTCTAGCGGCCCTGGCCTGCTCGTCGGCCGTCACCGCCGCCACCTTCATGGACGACGACTGGGCGTCCGCCGCCTGCGCCGCCTGGAACAATACCCCCACCCTCACCAATGAACTCGGGGGCGCGGCCTGGGCGGCGAACGACGCCGGGCGCGGCTTCAAGATCATTCAACTCTACCGAGGCAAGTGTGGCGCCGCCTCCAAGGTCGAACTTGAGATCAGCAACCAGGACGGCAAGGCCCACTGCGCGCGCGGCGGCACGGTCAAGCACAGTCAACTCGACCCCAAGGTCGACTATCTGATGTACGCCTCCGACGAGGATTGGGCCTGCATGGGCCAGGGCAGCTTCGGCTGTGGCGCCATGGGCGCCATGATGACCGGCAAGCTCAAGTTTCAGGGTCCCAAGGGCGAGGCCATGAGCGTCATGGGGCCTTTCGACAGCTTTCTGCTCCTGACCGGAAAGGTTCCGGGCGACACCTCCTCCTGTCCGAAATAGACCAGGCCCGCGGATTTCCAGCGACCACCTCGCGCGGGCCTTGACGCTTTGTCACGCCTCGCGCCTGGTTCCCGCCGATTCGCCAGGAACGGCGGCTTGGCGATGACCAGACGCCGGCGACATCACTTCAACGGTACGAATGCCGCCATCGCGATGACCCCGAACAACACCCTCGGCGCCCCCCATCAGCCACTCGAACCTTCCCGTGTCCACGCCATCCTCCGGGCAACGCAGCTCGCGATCCCGCTGCTGACGGTGGCGATCGCGCTGACGGCGGCCCTGATCCTGCTGGCGACGCATTGGATCTGGCCCGGCCCCCTCTGGCGGCTGTGGTTTTTCCTCGCCGCGCTCCTGCTGACCGGACTGCTTGGCCTGACCGTCGCCTGGATACGTCTGCGCCGCCAACTGCTGATCCCGCTGGCGCGGCTGGAACACTCGTTAAGCCGGGTCTGCCAGGGCGAGCAGGGGGCCAGCGAGGCGCTGCGCGAGACAGGCGTGCTCGGTCGCATCGCCCAGGATATCCGCGCCCTCAACGAGGAACTGACCGATCTCTACGAGGACATGGACAACCGGGTCGCGCGCCAAACCATGCGTCTCGCGCAAAAGACCGCCTCGCTCAAGATCCTCTACGACGTGGCCGCCGGCATTCAGCAAACCGAGAGCGTCGAGGAATTGCTGCTGCGCTTTTTGCGGGTGCTCAAGGAGATGATCAACGGGCGGGCGGCGACCGTGCGTCTGGTCATGGCCGACGGCTCGCGGCGTCTGATCGGCTCCATCGGCCTGAACGACGATCTGGTGCGCGAGCAGGACATGGCCCCGGTGGATCTCTGTCTATGCGGCACGGCGCTCACGCCCGGCGACATCGTTTGCGACAAGGACGCGCGCTATTGTTCGCGCATCTATGGCCGGCGCATGTTCAAAAGCTCCGAGATCGAGGTGGTGACGGTGCCGCTGGAGCATCGCGACGAACTGCTCGGCGTCTACAGTATCTTCGTCGACCGGCCCGGCGTCACGGCGCGCGAGGACATCATGGATCTGCTTTTCACCGTCGGTCATCATCTGGGCGTCGCCATCGCCAAGCAACGCTCCGACGCCGAGACGCGCCGACTCTCCATCGTCGAAGAACGAAACTCGCTGGCCCACGAACTGCATGATTCGCTGGCCCAAACCCTGGCGAGTCTGCGCTTTCAGTGCCGGATGCTGAACGATTCGCTGGGCGACGCCCCCATCTCCGAGGATGCCCGCAACGATCTGGCGCGCATTCGTAACGGACTCGACGAGGCCCATACCGAGCTGCGCGAACTGCTCGCCAGCTTCCGGGCGCCGCTCGACCGGCGCGGTCTGGTGCCCGCGCTGGCGAAACTCACCAACCGACTCGGTCGCGAGACCGGCGTCCATGTGCTTTTTCAGAACGATTGCCGGCCCTTTGAACTCTCTGCCAGCGAGGAACTTCAACTCCTGCGCATCGCCCAGGAGACGCTCGCCAACATCCGCAAGCACGCGCGAGCCCACACGGTTAGGGTACTGCTGACGCGCGAGCCCGATGGCCGGCATGTCCTGCTGATCGAGGATGATGGGGTTGGATTCAGCACCCCATCCGATGGCGCCCGTCCTGGCGAGTGCATCGGTCTGTCAATCTTAGAGGAGCGCGCGCGCCGCATCGGCGCGGAGCTGTCCATCGAGAGCGATCCGGGAGAAGGCACCCGCGTTGAGGTCATCTTCGAGGTCAACCGGCGCGCCGCGCGCCCTGTGCTGGAGCCGATCCAATGCGCGTCCTGATGATTGACGATCACGCCCTCTTTCGCTTCGGGCTCCAGGAATTGCTGGAGCGACGCGGTATCGAGGTGATCGCGGTCGGGGACGCGACGGCCGGGCTGCAACGGGTTGCCGAAACCGTTCCCGACGTGGTTCTGCTGGACATGCGTATGCCGCAACTCTCCGGTCTGGAGCTGCTGCGTCAACTGCGCGCTACCCATCAGCGCATGCCGATCGCCATGCTAACCACCAGCGCCGAGGAGCGCGACGTGATCGATTCGCTGCAAAGCGGCGCGCAGGGCTATCTGCTCAAGGACATGGAACCGGACGCGCTGATCGCCGCCCTGGGCGAGATCGTGCGCGGGCGCACCGTGGTCGCGCCCGAACTCGCCATCGTGCTCGCCCGGGCGGTCCAGGGCGAGGCACGGGGCGCGCAGACCGCCAGCGGCATCGCCGACCTCACCCCGCGCGAGCAGGAAATTCTCTGCCATCTCGCCGAGGGTCAAAGCAACAAGAGCATCGCGCGTCGGCTCGGGATCTCGGACGGCACCGTCAAGCTGCACGTCAAGGCGATCCTGCGCAAACTGGAGGTCCATTCGCGGGTCGAGGCGGCAGTGATCGCCGTCGAGCGGGGGTTGTGCGAACGGGTGCCGGGGCGAGAGATCTGATGCGTCCGCGGGCGCTCGAGGAATGGCCACCACGCGCATCGGCGCGGCCGCTGGCAGAGACGGACGAGACCGCGCCGGACGCGGTTTAGCGATCTTGCCTGGAAGGCGACGGCAATCGCCCCAGGAGACGGCGCATGAACTTACCCGCCAACGTCGCCACAAAGACAGCGGATGGCCGAAGATCGTCGACCGCGAGATGCGCCAGCTCGGAGACGTCCCGCAACGAACCGAGCCAGGCGCCAAGCGTGAGCGAGCCGGCGCGCGTATGAGCGCGCAGGGCGCCGAAATCCTTATCCTCGACCAGCCAGCGACGCCCCCAGACGGGCGCGACAGTCGGCAGGCTCTGACCGGTGAGATCCAGGTACAGCGCTCGCACGACATCGAATCCCTGTTGATCGACAAATAGCCTGAACGTGGCTCCGATGCGTGGGTTGACATCCAGCAACTTCCACTGTTCATCGCGTTTGTCATAGCAGAAATCAGCGTCGACGATCCCCTGATATCCGGTCGCCGCAACGATTCGCGAGATGCTGTCAATCATGGCAGGACAGGGAGCGCAAACGCCGAGCGTCGTGACACCGCCATCGATGGGAAGCTGGCGCAACTTGTGGCCGGTGATTGCAAAGCGACATTCTCCAGCCTGATCGAAATAGGCATTCAGCATCCAGGTATCCCGGGTGTCGCCGGGAATGAACTCTTGCAGCGCAAGATTCTTGACGCCTGGCTCGTCCAATTCGGAGTAGGCGTCCCGCAACTCGGATTGCCGATGCACGACCGCCATTCGACGCCCGGTACGGCGCATCAGTCGATCTGGATCGATCGCCTTGACAATCAACGGAAACGGGAACCCCTGACCCTCGCTCACCGCCTGCTCGATGGAATCCGGAAAGAGCGTCTCGGGTGTGGGAACCCCTTCGGCGACGCAGAGGTCGTAGAGCGATTCCTTGCTGTAAAGACGGGGCATGGCACCCGGTTCCGGTTGCGGAAACAGAAACCACTGCGACAACGAATCCCGATATTGATCGACGAACAGACTGCGCGTATCGAAGGTTGGCAGCAGGATGGATTTTTGACCGATCTGGCGTCCCACGCCGAGGAGGAATTGCGTCGAGTCATCCGCGGAGCTTGACTCGAAGTCCCACGCAAATCGTCCCGCGCAATAACGTGACTTCATGGCAAGTGCATTGGGATCATGGTCGATGCAATAAACTTTGACTCCCATCCGCCCCAGCGTGCGAACGATCGCCAACGAACAATAATTTTCCGCGCGAAACACAACTACCGGCGTGGTGGTGGCGAAATTTGCGATCTGTTTAGATGCCATTTTGTCGTGGTTCTTGGAATTGAACCATCCGAAGTGTGGATGAAACGCTAGTCTAAATCCGCGTGGCGTCGTGTCAATGTCAATGTCAATGGCTGGAAAACTGGCTCCTGGGTCAGAAATGTTCGACGGTCTCACGGCTTTCCAAGCCGGTGTAACCGTCGCAGAAGGCACAATGAGTTTGTGTCATCGCCGCGAGACTTGCGCGAATCTCCCGATAGCAGGTTTGGCTGCGCCAACTGAAAGGGTGCACGGAATTTCGCATCCTTTCGGCGACGTACTCTATCAGTTCCGTGAAGTCCGGCTTTTTTTACGCCGAGGTCACACGCCTCCTTCAGGAGGCACTGACGGCCCATATCAGCGAACGCAGCGCAGCTTTCGGGGAATTCCTCGCCATCGAAGCCGACGGTATTCCGCGCAACGCACTTGCCGAAGTTCAGGTCACGTTGGCAAGCGCCGAGCAGGACATCAAAGTCGCTGCCATGGCACGGATCGGCGGCGAGCGAGAGGCGCTCGAGCGCGACTGCGACACCCTCACCCCGTCGCCCCCCGAATCCACTCCACCCGCTTGCGCATCGTCCCGTAATACACCACCGGAATGACCACCAGCGTCAGCACCGTGGAGACGAACAGACCGAACAGCAGCGCCACCGCCAACCCCGAAAAGATCGGATCGTCGAGGATGAAGACGGCGCCGGCCATGGCGGCCAGCGCGGTGAGCATGATCGGCTTGGCGCGCACCACCGCCGAGTTGATGACGGCGTCCTCCAGGGCGCTGCCCTCGCGCACCTGCTGGTTGATGAAGTCCACCAGCAGGATGGAATTGCGCACGATGATGCCCGCGAGCGCGATCATGCCGATCATGGAGGTGGCGGTGAACTGGGCGCCCAGCAAGGCGTGACCGGGCATGATGCCGATGAGCGTGAGCGGGATCGGGGCCATGATGACCAGGGGCACCAGATAGCTGCGGAACTGGGCGACCACCAGCAGATAGATCAGAATCAGTCCGACCCCGTAGGCGATCCCCATGTCGCGGAAGGTCTCGTAGGTAACCTGCCACTCGCCGTCCCATTTGAGACTGTATTCGTAGGGGTTGGTCGGCGCCTCCCGATACCATTGTTCGAGCCCCAGATCGCGGGTCAGGGTCGCGGCCATCGCGAACAGGCCGTAGAGCGGGCTGTCGGTCGCGCCGGCCATGTCGCCGGTGACATAGACCACCGGCAGCAGATCCTTGTGATAGATGCTGTGCTCGCGGCTGCCGTCGACGACCTCGACGATCTCGGACAGCGGCACCAGTTGCCCGCCCTCCGAGCGCACCCGCAGCGCCAGTACCTGTTCCAGATCGGCCTTGTCCGCCTCGCTGTATTCGACCCGGATCGGCACCGCGTATTTGACGTTGGCGCCATGCAGATAGCTCATGGCCTCGCCGTTGAGCACGGTGCTCAGCGCCGAGGCGATGCTGGACTGCGCTACGCCCAGGCGGGCGGCCTTGGCGCGGTCGACCACCAAGGTCAGCTTTTGGGAGGGAGACTCGACCGAGTCGTCGACATCGACGATATCCGGCGTGCCCTCGAACACGGCGCGGACCTGTTTGGCGATGCCGATCTGACCCTCGTAGTTCAGGCCGTAGACCTCGGCGACCAACGGCGAGAGGACCGGCGGGCCGGGCGGAATCTCGACGATCTTGGCATTGCCGTCATAACGCCGGGCAATCTCCTGCAACGGCTCGCGCAGTTCCAGGGCGATGGCGTGGCTCTTTTTGTCGCGATGATGCGCATCGACCAGATTGACCTGCAAATCGCCGAGATGCGCGCCCTCGCGCAGATAATACTGACGCACCAGACCGTTGAAGTTGATCGGGGCGGCGGTGCCGGCGTAGCCCTGATAGTCGGTGACTTCCGGGACGGTGGCCAGATACTCGCCCATCTCGGTGAGGACGCGCGTGGTCTGTTCCAGGCTGGTGCCCTCGGGCATGTCGAGCACGACCTGGAACTCGCTCTTGTTGTCGAACGGCAGCATCTTGAGCACGACGGACTGGTTGACCGCGAGCGCAAGCGAGCCGGCGATCAGCACCAGAATCCCGCCCAGCAGGAACCAGCGGTTGAGATGGCCCCGGCGTCCGGCGAGGAAGGGTCCGATCAGACGACGGAATAGCCCGTCCAGACGTCCGTGGCCGTTCTCGTCATGCGCCCCGTGATCCGCGCCGGCCAGCACCATGGCGGCCCGTTTGCGCCCGAGCATGAAGTTGGTCATCCAGGGCGTGAAGACGAAGGCGACGATCAGCGAGATCAGCATGCCAAGCGAGGCGTTGATCGGGATCGGGCTCATGTAGGGCCCCATGAGTCCGCTGACGAAGGCCATCGGCAGCAGCGCGGCGATGACCGTGAAGGTGGCCAGGATGGTCGGTCCGCCCACCTCGTCGACCGCCCTTGGCATCAGATCCAGCAGTTTGTCTTTCGTGAGCGCCATGTGTCGATGGATGTTTTCGACCACCACGATGGCGTCGTCGACCAGGATGCCGATCGAAAAGATGAGCGCGAACAGCGACACACGATTGAGCGTGAAGCCCCAGGCCCAGGAGGCGAAGAGCGTCAGGGCCAGGGTCACGACGACGGCCGCGCCGACGATGATGGCCTCGCGCCAGCCGATCGCGAACAGCACCAACAGCACCACGGAAGCGGTGGCGAAGGTGAGCTTGCTGATCAGCTTTTTGGCCTTGGCGTCGGCGGTCGCGCCATAGTTGCGCGTCACCGTGACCTCGACGTTGTCGGGGATGAAGATGCCGTGCAGTTGCTCGAAACGATCGATGACCCGCTGGGCGACCTCCACCGCATTGACGCCGGCCTGCTTGGCGACCGCGATGGTGACTGCCGGGGTAGTCCTTGTCAGATCGAGGCCGGCGTGCCCGACCCCCGAGCCCGCGCCCATCCAGACATAGCTTTCCGGTTGCTGGGGACCGCGCTCGATGGTGGCGACATCGCGCAGATAGACCGGTCGCCCGCCATGCAGCCCGACCACCAGATCGCCGATCTGCTCGGGACTGGTCAGAAAGGTGCCGGCCTGGACCAGAATCTCCCGGTTGTCGGCGGTCACTTCCAGGTTGTCGCGGATCGCGTTGCCGGCCTGGAGCGAGCGGCGCAGGTCGGTCAGATCGATGCCGTAGCCGGCGAGCGTTTCGGGCTGAAGCAGCACCCGCACCACCTGATCCGGCACGCCGAGCGTGTAGATATCGCGGGTGCCGGGGACACGCTTGAGTTCTTGCTCGATGGCATGCGCGACCTGCCCAAGCTCGAAGGCGCCGACGTTTTCGTCCTTGGACCAGAGGGTCGCGGTCAGGATGGGCACGTCGTCGATGCCCTTGGGTTTGACGATCGGCGTGCCGACGCCCAGGTTGGGCGGCAGCCAGTCCTGATTGGACAGCACCTTGCTAAACAGGCGGACCACCGCGTCGGTGTTGTCCTCGCCGACCTGGTACTGGACCGTGACCACCGCCATGCCGGGACGTGAAACCGAGAAGACGTGCTCGATGCCCCGGATCTCGGAGAAGACCTGCTCGGCTGGTCCCGCCACCAGATGCTCGATCTCGCTGGCGGAGGCGCCGGGAAAGGGAATGAAGACATCGGCAAAGGTGACGTCGATCTGCGGCTCTTCCTCGCGTGGCGTCACCATGACCGCGAAAAGTCCCAGCAGCAGACCCACCAGGGCCAGCAGCGGGGTGATTTCGGTGGCCTGGAAGCGCGCAGCGAGACTGCCGGCAAGCCCCAGCTTCGCCGGCCCCGCATTCTCCGTCATGGCTGGCTCAGTCATGACCTGTCCCCTCCGCGCCCGTGTGACGCACCGGCGCCTGCGACTTGAGCAAGGCACCAGCGGCGATCGGATCGAGCGCGACATGCTCGCCCTCGGTCAGACCGGCAAGTACCACATAGGCATCCGGCAGCGCCTGACCGACCCGAATCTGACGAAAGTGGACATGATCGCCATCCGTGATCACATAGACCCCCGTGACCTCCGAGCGCTGGACCACCGCCGCCCTGGGCACCGTCAGCTCACGCTTTTCGCCGACCACGAAGCCGGTCTTGACGAACATCCCCGGAAACAGCGCGCGGAGCTGGCCGCTGGTCTCCGCCGGCAGCTCGATGCGCACCTTGAAGGTGTTGGAGCCCAGATCGGCGAAGGGAAAGACGGTGATGTTGCTGGTTTCGATGGCCTGTCCATCGGGCAGATAGACCCGCGCCAGCGTTCCCTTTTTGGCGCCGCCACGCACCGAGGGGATCACGCTCTGCGGAACGTCGACGATCACCCGCAGTTCATCGAGCGAGATGCCACTCATGACTGGCGCGCCGGAGCTCGCGATCTCGCCAAGCTGGACATGACGATGCGTGACGATGCCCGAATAGGGCGCGCGGATCTGGGTGTAGGCGAGTTGCTCCTGCGCCTGCTCAAGACGCGCGGTCGCCGCCTCCAGTTCGGCCTGCGCACTAGCTAGGTCGGCGGTCGCCTGATCCATCGCCGAGTCGGAGACATTCTTCTTTTGATAGAGTCCCTCGACACGCGCGAACTCGTCCTTCGCCTGTTGCAGCCGGGCGGTCGCGGACTTCAAGTCGGCTGCCGCCTGGGTGACCCGAGTACGGTGTTCGGTATCTTTCAACCGGACCAGCACCGCGTTTTTGTCGACATAATCGTCGACATCGTAGAGGATTTCCTCGACCTGCCCCTGCGTCTGAGCCGATACGGTGGTGCGGTTGACCGCCTCCACGAGTCCGTCGAGACGGTACTCGCGCGGCAGGTTGCGCGACTCGGCACCCGCGGTGTCCAGCGCGGCGGCCCGCGCGTCGACTGTCAGCAGCAGAACCACGACAGTCAAAAATCCGATCTTGTTCATGGAGATGGATCCTTTAAATATTAGATTTCACTAATATACCGTTTTCCACTTGGATATCAAGATTATTGATGAATCGCTCCGCGAATGCGAACCGGAACGCCCGGATACCCCGCCGCCGATCGACCGAACGACGGTCCCGTCAACGATCCGCGAAGGATTGCAAATTCATGACGGCCTTTATACCGTTCGATTCCGCTCCGAAGGAGCCTGCGTTCACGCCAATCTGGCCGAGCACGCGAAACCGCGCCGGCCAAGCCAGCCCCGGTTGCCGTGTTTGCAAGACAATAAACATCATGAGGACAGCCCCGTGAGTCAATGGTCCGAGGATTTAATCGCGGTCGACCGAGCCCGAACCCTGGACGGTCTCTTTCTCCAACGGACCCACCGAACGCCCGACCGCATTGCCTATCGGTCTTTCGAGCGAACCGGTCACTGGCGGGATCTGACCTGGCGCGACATGGGACAGTGGGTGGCGCGCTGGCGGCAGGCGCTCGCCGGCGAGTCGCTCGAATCCGGCGACCGGGTCGCGTTGCTGCTGCGCAACTGCCCGGAATGGGTGATGTTCGATCAGGCCGCGTTCGCGCTAGGTCTGGTCACGGTTCCGCTCTACACCGACGACCGCGCGGAAAACGCCGCCTACATTCTCCAGGACGCGGCGGCCAAGCTCCTGCTGATCCAGGACGCCGGACGCTGGAAGCGTCTGGCCGAGGTCATCGGCGACGCGCCCTGGCCCCTCCGGGTGGTGATCCTGGAGCCAAGCGACGCGGCGACCGAACTCGCGGCACATGACCCGCGAGTCGTGGTTGCCGACACCTGGCTGCCCTCCTCCGCCCCGGCGCTGGCCCAGCGCGACGGCGATCCGCTCGCCCTGGCGACCATCGTTTATACCTCCGGCACCACCGGCCGCCCCAAGGGCGTGATGCTCAGTCATCGCAACATCCTGACCAATGTCCATGGCGTCGTCACGCTCATCAATGTCTATCCGGAGGATCTCTTCCTCTCCTTTCTGCCACTCTCGCACATGCTGGAACGCACGGGTGGCTATTACCTGCCGATCATGGCGGGTTCCTGCGTGGCCTTCGCCCGTTCGGTGGGGCAATTAGCGGAGGATCTCCAGAGCATTCGTCCGACCGTCATAATCGCCGTTCCGCGAGTTTTCGAGCGTGTTTATCATCGCCTGCAGGATCAGTTGTTGAGCCGTCCGGCGCCGATACGCTGGCTGTTTCGGCTGGCGGTCGCGACCGGCTGGCGCGCCTTTCTGCGCGAACAGGGACGCGGCGGTTGGCATCCGCTCCTGCTGCTCTGGCCCTGGCTGCGGCGCAAGGTCGGCGCGACGGTCCTAGAGAAACTCGGCGGTCGGATGCGTGTCGCCGTCAGCGGTGGCGCCGCCCTGCCGGCCGGCGTGGCGCACACCTTCATCGGACTCGGCCTGCCCTTGATCCAAGGCTATGGCCTGACCGAAACCAGCCCGGTCGTCAGCTTCAATCCGCTGCGGAAGAACGTCCCCGAGAGCGTCGGTGTCCCCATCCGCGGCATCCAGGTGCGCATTGGCGCCGACGACGAGCTGATGGTCAAAGGCGACAACGTCATGCAGGGCTACTGGAACAACCATGCCGCAACCGCCAAGGTTCTGACCCAGGACGGCTGGCTGCACACCGGCGATCAGGCGCGCATCGAGGATGGTCATATCTACATCACGGGCCGGATCAAGGACATCCTGGTGCTCTCGAATGGCGAGAAAGTGCCGCCCGCCGATCTGGAGATGGCCATCGTCATGGATCCCTTGTTCGATCAGGTGCTGCTGCTTGGCGAAGGCCATTCCTATCTCTCCGCCCTGCTGGTGCTGAACGCCGAACTCTGGGTCGGGTTCGCCCGCGAGCACGGACTCGACCCCGAACAACCCGCCAGCCTGACGGATCCCCATCTGCTCAAGGACATTCTCAAGCGCATCCGCCTCGCCTTGCGGGACTTCCCCGGCTTCGCCAAGATCCGCCGCGCGACCCTGACCCTGGAGCCCTGGTCGATCGACAACGGACTGCTGACGCCGACGCTCAAGGTCAAGCGCGGCCCCGTGATGGAACGCTACCGGGCCGCGATCGCGGACATGTACGACCTGGATGCATAGCTTGCCTTCATGCCGGTCAGTGCATACACTACAGCTTCGTGACGCGGGTGTAGTTCAATGGTAGAACTTCAGCTTCCCAAGCTGATAGCGTGGGTTCGATTCCCATCACCCGCTCCAACTTCCTTCCTGCGTTACTCCACGGCAACCCACCGTTTGGATCGAGTCAATTGCTTCCGTCTGACTTCACCCCAAACGACTTCGCCGCCGCGCTCCTGAGCTGGTTCGACCGGCATGGCCGCCATGATCTACCCTGGCAGATCGCCCCCACGCCCTACCGCGTCTGGGTCTCCGAAATCATGTTGCAGCAGACCCAGGTCAGTGTCGTCACCCCCTATTTCGAGCGGTTCATGGCGCGCTTTCCGAGCGTGATGGACCTGGCGGGCGCACCCATCGATGCAGTGCTCGCGCACTGGTCCGGGCTCGGTTATTACGCGCGGGCGCGCAACCTGCATCGGGCCGCCGGACTGATCCGGGACCACTACCGGGGCATCTTTCCCACCGACCTCGCTCAGGTTCAGGCACTGCCCGGTATCGGCCGCTCCACCGCTGGCGCCATTCTGTCCCTCGCCGCGCATCAGGCGCATCCAATCCTCGACGGCAATGTCAAACGGGTACTGGCCCGCTACTTCGCCATCGACGGCTGGCCCGGACGCGGCGAGGTGTTAACCGCGCTCTGGGCCTGCGCCGAACGACTCACCCCGCTGGAGCGCGTGGGCGACTATAACCAGGGCATGATGGATCTTGGCGCCACAGTCTGCACCCGCGGCAAACCGGCCTGCGAACGCTGTCCGGTCGTAACCGGCTGCCTGGCCTGCCTCCAGGGACGCCAGCGCGAATTCCCCGCCAGCCGACCGCGCAAGCCGCTTCCCGAGCGCGACACCCTGATGCTCGTCGCCATCAATCCGGCTGGGGAAATCCTCCTCGAACGCCGCCCGCCGACCGGCCTTTGGGGCGGACTCTGGAGTCTGCCGGAGACCGCCGTCGGCAGCGACCCCGCCGACTGGTGCCTGACCCGTTTCGGCAACGTCCCGCTCGGGGTTGAAATGCTCCCGGCGCGCCATCACACCTTTAGCCACTTCAGCCTCGGGATCCGGGTCGCGGCCATTCGCATCGACGGATCCAGCCAGCAGATTGCCGACCATGACGATCGACGCTGGCTGAATCGTGCGGACCTTCCGGCGTTCGGTCTTCCAACCCCAGTCAAAGCCATCCTCGACGCCCTCCTCACGGGCTCACAGCAGATTGAAGGAGAAACCCCATGAGCCGTCTCGTCCACTGCGTCAAGCTCGGCCGCGAAGCCGAGGGACTCGACCGCCAGCCGTATCCGGGCGATCTCGGCAAGCGCGTCTTCGAACAGGTCTCCAAACCGGCCTGGCAGGACTGGCTGCGCCACCAGACGATGCTGATCAACGAAAATCGCCTCAGCCCGCTGGACCCCAAGTCACGAAAATTTCTGGAAGGCGAAATGGAGCGGTTTTTCTTTGGCGAAGGTGCCGAGAAGCCCGCGGGCTATGTCCCGCCCGCGCATTGAGGGCCACTCGTCCACGCGAAAATAGGCGGGCGGAGATCGCTAACGAAAGGTGAAAGCCCAGAGAAAAATCCACCCCGCCGTGCCGCCAAACACTTGACACAAGCGAGGGATATTGTTTCAATGCAGCGCTTAACTTAATTGCATCGCAATTCAGTAGGCCCAGGTAGCTCAGTCGGTAGAGCAGAGGACTGAAAATCCTCGTGTCGGTGGTTCGATTCCGCCCCTGGGCACCAACAAGACCTTGAAAATCCTCGTATTCTTGCCGGATACGGGGATTTTTTATGCCTGCGAGTCCCTGGCTCTGGGGCATTTCCGGTACCAGCCAAGCCTATATCACTAGACGCGTCATGGTTTCTGCGCCTAGACTCGATCAGTCGTGTGCGATGCTGACGATCGATACCGTTTGTCGGTTCGTTTCCATAACCACACCCTCACGAAACGCAGAGTGCGAGGTCGCCCAAGCTTAACAGCGTCCGCCGCGACAGTTTTGGGGATTAGATTCTGCCTATAAGTACCTCAATAGAATCGCTAATGGGTAATGAATGCGATAAAAATCAATTTAATAATTAATAATTATTTATAAATCAATATTTTGCAATAATTATTTTTTAATAAATCGAAAATTAGCTTCTACAAATAATTCTATTGAGGTACTTACAACAAGCGCAGAATCCGTCTAGTACCATAATTAGGGTTTCTGTCTAACTCACTGTTAGCCCATCCCATTACACACAACTTTACGTGTCCGGCATCTCCCTGGCATATTTGGCATATTTGGCATATTTGATTCCAGCCGCGAAATCCATGATGCGCTGCATGCCCAGCCAGATCGTCTTCAAGCCGGG
>NZ_NHSQ01000074.1 GCF_016653465.1 Thiocystis minor
CGCAGACCCGGCTGGTCTACCTGGCCGATCGCGAAGCCGATCTGCTTGACCTCATGCGAGGCGCGCGCGATTTGGGCAACCCCGCCGACTGGCTGCTGCGTGCCAAGCACAACCGCGCCCTGCCCGAGGGCGACCGCTTGTGGGATCGGGTGCTGGCGAGCGCACCGCTGGGCGAGATCCGCTTCGTTCTGCCGGCGGGGCGCGGACGGGAGGCGCGCGAGGTCCATCAACAGCTTTACGCGCAACGGGTCACCCTCCCGGACGGGCGCCGCGGCACCCTGGAGGCGACCTGCGTGATCGCCCGTGAAGTCGAGGCTCCAGAGGGCGTCAAACCCATCGAGTGGCGGCTGCTGACCAACCGCGAGGCCACCACCCTGGAGGCCGCCGTCGAACTGATCGAGTGGTACCGGGCACGCTGGGAAATTGAAATGCTCTTTTTGGTGCTCAAGGAAGGCTGCCGGGTGGAAGCCCTGCAACTGGGCACCATGGCCCGCTTGGAGCGCGCCTTGGCGTTATTCCTGGTGGTGAGCTGGCGCATCGCCCGCTTGATGCGCCTGGGACGCACCGTCCCCGATTTGGACGCGGGCTTGCTGCTGGAAACCGAGGAGTGGCAGGCGGCGTACATCCTGGCGAAGAAACCTGTCCCCAAGGATCCGCCACGTCTCAACGAGGTGATTCGACTGATCGCCCGCCTGGGCGGATTCCTCGGTCGCAAGGGCGATGGCGAGCCCGGCTTGAAGACGATCTGGCTGGGCATGCAGCGCATCATGGATTTCGCGGCTGGAATCAAATATGCCAAATATGCCAAATATGCCAGGGAGATGCCGGACACGTAAAGTTGTGTGTAATGGGATGCATTAAACCAGCCGTCATCGCGGAACTGCATTTCGTAACCTTCATGGGTTACAGCCAGAGCATTGTTCATATTATATATCTCCTTGATATTAGTTGATTACTTCTCCCAGATACTATCACCCATGACACAGGAGGATTCTATCTGTAATTAGTGTAAATTATTGATTATTATAGAATATTTCATAGCGCAAGAGCTGCCCAAGAGGCGATTTAACGTCAAATCGCCTCTTGTAGTCGTACCGTGAGCTTTGCAGCAAGAACCTGACGTACTAAGACAGTGCCTATTTGCTGGTTCCCGATTCTTGACCGACTGGGCGGCGCACATCGGGAAACAACTGATGGACAGCATCTAGGCATGATCATTTTCACCTCGCGATGCGTTATCCCCTTTGAAGTGTTATGCACGCAGCTTCGTCTTCGTCTTCGTCTTCGTCTTCGTCTTCTTGACCGAACGGAGGCTGCGAGAACAACTCGAATGGATGCTGATTCCAATCCGGCTTCCACAGCAGATCCAGAACCTGCTTGTGCTTGAAGTCAACGGCAGTCGCGTGACCCGAGCCAGTGACGACGCGCCAGTCGCCATCGGGTTGCCACACCTGACCCAACACACAAGCCACTGGAGCGACGTAGAAGCAGGAATGCCTCGGCACCCACCATTCCGGACTCTCGTATGGTTGCGGTTCGAATAATTGTTTCGATCCGTCAGCCAACTTTTGCAGCATGCCGATGAAGGCGGGGTTGAGATTCAACTCCTCGCCAGCTTCCGCCACTAGGTCGCCATGAAAGGCCAGAACAGCGTAAGGATCATCCTCGTACAACGCCTTTTCAATACGATTCCAGATGACCTCGATATGTCCGTCGGACGGCGTTAGCTCCCAAGCCGCAGGATGCTCACCATCCAGCGCCAGCGCCAAGCACCAAGGTTTATCCAGTTCGTCAGCCGGCCAGTAATGCTCATCGATCCACTTTCGGATGCATCGCTGTAGTACGCGCACGACAGCCGGATGTTCCATCAATGGCCGTAGCTTAGACCACAAGGCATGCGTGTCCACGATAGCGAATTCTTGGGGATCGAGCGTTGCAGCACGACGTGGACCAATGTGACGAATGGGGTAAGTGATTCTCTTTTGAATGGTTTTCATATTGCCTCTTAAGTTATTGCGTCATATACTAAATCGAGTACATGACATTAATGGTTTTGTGATTTGGTTTAGGCGTGCTCACACCAATAAATGAGTCGATTCACCTACGATTCAGTAAAGAGTAACAAGCTCCGCTGGGAACTCATGCTTACGCAGCAAAATTTTTCTCTCTACGGTGATCGTCATTGAATCAAATCATAGTCGGGGCGATACCATCTGGCGGCTATCGACTAGCCTGACTCAGAGATGAGTCAAATCGTGATTGTTTAAAAAAATAGCATATTTATATCCTCAGGGTGATTGAATGACCAAGATTTTCGGCTCTTAATACATAATTAATTCATTGTAATTTTTGTAGTTGCTAATTACATTTAGTTCAAGAAGTAATTGTTTCAAGAGATTAAAAATCAAAGATTTGCTTAGGCTAGCATTGATTTTTATTGCGTTACGAAGCGCCTATGTTTTACATTTACTTGCACAAAACATGAGACGCAACTTTCTTTTCTCGCGCTGGCGCGCAGAATGAGTTTTTTAGCGGCATTCCGCCAGTTGGTTGGCACTCGATGTTGAGCCAATGTGCTTGGCTCTTAGAACGATGTTGCGAATATCATGCTCTGGGGACGATGCCTCGGAACAAAGCTCAACTCGCTATGTTCCTGCTGGCAAGTGTTCATCAGTTGCTCATGTCTGCCAGCAACCCGTCCTCAACTTCATAAAGGTGCGCCAGCACGAGAATAGGCACGACTTTAAATCGTAACCTTCATTTGGCACGATATGCTGCACGCATTTCATCAGAAGTCATGCTGTTTCCTCTGTTTAAAAATTCATTAAGTGCGCCAGCACGAGCTTAGACCCACATTCTTTATAGTGAGTGTGGCCATCAACAACTCATTAAGTGCGCCAGCACGAGCTTAGACCCACATTCTTTATAGTGAGTGTGGCCATCAACAACTCATTAAGTGCGCCAGCACGAGCTTAGCGATTCAAAAGGATTAGCAAAGCAAATGACAAGATAGAAAAAAATAGCTTGACAGGGCTTCTGTTAGGCGAGTACATTTTAATAAGCGCGTAAGCGCTGAATTAAGCCCATTTGGCGCGCCAGCGCGAGAAAAGAAAAAGAAAAGTAATCAAGATGTCATTCTTGAAAATACTTTTTGCATTCCAGATTATTGTCAATAGCTTTTTTACCGCAATAGTTCAGCGCCCCTAGCATTGAATTCGGGTGGGGGGGTTAAAGGGTTAGTGAGGGTTGTTTTTCGTCGGATAAAAAAATGCTGGCGCCCGTGTCACCGAAGCGTCTTGCGCCTTGCGCTTGTGAAGGTTTCAATCCATTGCCGACGGTTCGTCGTGCCCCAACAGCATTCATCACAGATGGCAGAAATAGAGCATGGATATCGAAACGATAAAGACGCAGCTTGAGTTTTATACCCAGACTTTCCCAGAAGACGCGCTACGAGCTGCCATTGCACAACGCGAGGCGATTACTCCCCTCCTATTGGCATCGCTACAAGCCGTAGCCGACTCGCCGGATGAGGTCGCAGGCAAACCCAGCCTGATGCTTCATCTCTACGCGATGTATCTCTTGGCACAGTTCCGAGAGCAGGCAGCCTACCCGCTGCTTGTGAAGTTTTTCTCAACGCCTGGCGAAATATCGCTCGATGCCACGGGCGACGTGATCACTGAAGACTTGGGCCGGATACTCGCCTCCGTGTGTCAGAGAGAGATAGCGCCCATACAGCGAATGATTGAAGACCCTGCGGTCAATGAGTATGTACGCAGTGCCAGCCTGCGAGCGTTGACTGTACTGGTCGTGGAAGAAGAACTACCGAGAGAGCAGGTTATCGATTATTTTCGTACCCTGTTTCATGGCAAGTTGGAACGAGAATCGGACTATATTTTGTCGGCACTTATCAGCGAGTGTTGTGACTTGTACCCAGAGGAACTGCTGCAAGAGATTGAGCGTGCTTTTGACGATGATTTAGTGGACTTGTCTTATATCCGCATGGACAGCGTCCGCAACGCTTTGATGGAAGGCAAAGAGGAGGTCTTACAAAAAACGAAACAGCGTCGAGGCAATTTGATCTACGACACGATTGCCGAAATGCGTTGGTGGGCATGTTTCAAACCGGACACCGATACTCCTGCGACTACATACCGACCGACAACGAAACACGTCATGACCAAAACGGACAAGGTCGGTCGAAATGACCCTTGCCCCTGTGGCAGTGGGAAGAAGTATAAGAAATGCTGTCTGCATTAAGCGACGGCATGGCTATCGGTGGTTGTGCCTTGCTCTAGGCTCTAGGTTCAAGCGCTTCGTTGTGAGTGCGTCGAGGGTGGCGCGTGGCGCTGAGAATGACGAAGATTTGATGTTCGGTCGCAAGAAGCAACCGAACATCCCGTTAGAGTTAGGCGGCCTTCATGGCGTATCGCGATTCAATCAAGGATTCACCCGCACGGTGCCAAAGCACAGCCGTGGTATCGGGCGGATTCCATAACGCATGATCGTTGCTGATGTGGTACTCCAGTACAAAGCGATCCGCCAATTCATCAAAGGACTGAATCGTCCTGTCACTGATGGAGTAAGGCTCTGTAAGAATCACACGCGGTGCTCTATCGCCGACTCGTCGCCAGTAGCTCACATGATCCCAACCAGCATCACGGTGGCAGATTCGAGCATCTGGAATTCGGTCTTGCTTTGAGAGTACGCCTTCCACACTCAGGGTATGCAGCGAACGCTGTCTCACTGGACATGAGATCAGATCGTAGCGATCCATGAAACGGATGACCCGCTGTAAAGCCGCGAGCTTCTTCTCGGCATGTGCCCGGTTCCAATGCAAACGTTCCAACGCTCCCGCGTGTGGGTGATGCTTCGCATAGTGACTGATCGGCTTTTTAGCTTCGATGATCTCAGTCAGAGTCCCAGTGTCGAAGCTGATTTTAACTTCTTGTTTTAACATTTAATATTCTCCTATCCAGATTGATGACGCCCACCACGATAGGGTGGGCGCCTCCCTTGGTTAATGGATTACAGGCGTCTCAGACCCAGGTCTAGGACGAGGTTGGCGTGGTGACGGCCTCTGGTCGTTATCTTCGCGCTCGCTGTCGTTTTTCGCCGAGCGGGAATCAACCCCCAACAACCCTTTAACCCCCCATTTTTCGGCAGTCTGCGAGGCATCAACTCCCAGACACCAACGTTTGGATTTCCGGGATTTCGAGTCAGGGTTGCCCTGTTGCACGATACGCAGCCCATCGACACGGCGTTCCTTGTGTTTGGCAATCCAGGCGCCGAGAATGCGGTTGTTAATCCCTCGGTGGTCGCCGGCAACCGCATGAAGCGCTTCCTTGAGGTCGCTGTATGCTGCCCGCGTCTCCTCCGACGCGAGGTGGATCTCATAGTCAACCCCGACAAGTTGCTCGACCGTCACCGGCTTGGTTCCAAACACATCGTGCCAAGCACGTAGCAGATTGCGCAGATTGGTGGTTTGCGGATCGTCTTCATACGCCCGTTCTGTCGCTTTGAGCGGATCGGCGAAGCGATCATCCCAAGTGGACACCCAACACACCGTCTGTCGCACCAGGTCATCCCAGGTCTCGAACGACGCAGTACGCCCCTTGCCGAGCCGCGGCCTTCCAGCGGTGATGTAAGCACGCATCAGCGTTAAGGCGGCTGCTACCAGCTCTTGTCGACGACTGATGACGGTTTCGACCGGACAGAAATCGAACTCGCGGGCATAGGGCTTCTCGACTTGCGGATCGATCCGCGCAATCAGGATACGTCGACAGGTATCCCCAACCAGCCTCAGACTGTTACCCGTAGTCAGAAACAGCGCACGGTTGGGTAGCGCCAAGGTCTCCGACGCACCTAATACCCGGTCCGAGAAGGTCGGAGCCGTGAGAAAGGCATCGATGGACGCATTTCCGAGAGGATCACGCACGTTATCCCAGAGCAGCACCTTGGTCCCATCACGCAATGCAGCAAACAGCCGTTTCCGGGATTCATCGTCTTGATTCCCAGCCGGTGGCAACGCTGGCACTTTGTGGCCGAGCGTGAGCGCACCGATGGCTTGGGCCAGTAAGGTCTTTCCTGAACCTGCCGTTGGGGCGTCGATGCCAAATCCAGGGGCAGTGGGCAGACTTGCACGCACGGTTGCCGTCAAGATCGCGGCCAACAGCACACCCTGATCGACGTTATCGACCAACGGGAATCTGCAAAACGGCGCCCAGAGCTGTTCCAAGGCGTTGACCGCCTGTTCCGGTGTCGGTGCCGGCGAGATAAACGGCAGATCCGGCGTATTCGCTGCCAGCAGCAGCTTGGAGCCATGGTCATAACCGGGCTCATTCAGCAGCGACCCATCAGAACGCAGCGTCGGTGCCGTCATCACAGCGTCCAGTTTGGGCAGTCCGCGTTCTCCTTGCTTCGCGAGAATGCGCTGCGCCACAAAGGTCGGGGCGTTCTTTGCCTGTTCCACCCACTCGCCTTCCTTCAGTGTCCGCGCGTAGTAGTCCGCGATCCGATCCAGGTGATCCATCATCCAATGTTGATCGACGACTTTTGCGGAGGCTGATGACGCGCCATCGTGCGTAATCCGCGCGAGTGCGTCGCCGTACTCGAACAGATCGCCTCGCTCTCGAAGCAGATCGAGCGTGTTATCGACGGCCTGATCTCGGCTGCCTTCACGAAGCTGAATGCGTCGCGTTGGGCGAAGTAGCTCGAAGCGCCGGCCACCATGGGCATGACTGTACAGATAGGGTTGACCGCCGCTACGCAGGTTGGCCCAGGCAATACGCGCGTCTCCGTGGTAGTCCGGTTCTAGCGGATCAGCAAAGCATTTGCCATGCCATCGCTCCGGATTGTCGAGTAATTCGCGAACCGTGACTTCTTTGTGGTCGCTGGTGTGGAGCAGAAAATCCAGTGGGAGCATCTGCTTTCGTGACGCACAATCCAGCACATCGCGCGCTTCGTCGATGGTGATGCCGCGTTTCTCCGAGAGCTTCGGTGCTTGCAGATCCAGCCATGCGTCACGCGCAAGTGCCAGTGCTCCGGCCATGGCTTCACGCGCCCGTTTTCGTGCCGCCGTCGCTTTCGAGACGACACCCTGATCGGCTTCGGCGATGAGCAGACGGAGATCGAAACGTGCCGCAGGATCGCCATCCACAAAGGCATTGGGAACCCGACGCGCCAAGCCTTCGCCAAGATCCGGACCAGCGGCGAAGTCGAGCCGTTCGGGTTGCCAGACTGCCGCGTCGAATAACGTGCGTTCCAACGCCTGTCCGGCTGCACCCACGTCGATTCGACCAAGCCCATTGGCCCAACAGAGGTTGACCAGCGCCTGTCCGGCTTCTGGGATCAAGGCTGCATCGCTCACGAGCAGATAGAGCCGTTGGCCGCACAGTTCTGTCAGTGCGCGTCCATCCGCCGTCACGATCCCGCTGGAAGCACTGGCGCGCCAAGCGATTCCAGCCGTTGCCAGACTGGGTGCCACACGACGTAGGGCGGCGATCAGTTCCTTTGGCCGGTATTCCGCAGACTTGGCGTCGTGATCCAACATCATGATTCCAGGGCCACGCCGAAAGCCAAAGTAGCGACGGGTGCGGGTGATACATCCGTCGCCTTCTTTGCGATTCGATTCCGTGGTGACTATTGTTGACGGATGGTCTGCCGCGATGCCATAGATGATCGCTTCTGCTGGGGCCAACCGATCAAGCAGCGCCAGGAATTCGTTCATATCATGAACAATCGCGTGTTCGGCATACCCCTTGATGAGCTGACCACCTGGTTGCTTGACGAGTTCATCGTTTTCATCCAGTTCATAATGCTTAGTCAATCGCTTAGGATCAATCGATGCAATATGAGTGAACAGAATGTCGCCTGTTGGATGCGAAGGCTGAACAGGCTCGCTGACCAGCATGTGTTGGTCAGGCGTGGTATCATTATGGTTGTATTGCGTTTGATCATTGCCGCCTGTCCGGGCGGCATCTTTTTGTGTCGTCTCCATTAGCAAGCCTCCTTGCGCTGTTGCGCAAGCCAGGCTTCTTCGTCCGAGACGAGAATGCGTTTGCTGCCACCGACCTTGATGGTGGCGGGCATACGACCGAGCTTGGCGTTCCTGTAGTAGGTTGCCCTGTCAATACGGTACTTGTCGCAGAATTCTGCGACGGTTATGACATTAAAGGGTTGGTCTTTCATAATA
The DNA here is from genome assembly GCF_016653465.1 of Thiocystis minor. Taxonomy (GTDB): domain Bacteria; phylum Pseudomonadota; class Gammaproteobacteria; order Chromatiales; family Chromatiaceae; genus Chromatium; species Chromatium minus. The sequence continues at coordinate 8,192 of NZ_NHSQ01000074.1, forward strand.
AAAGTCACCTGTTTTATTAAATTCGACAGGTGCCTTGTCAGGGCAGGCAGTCGCCAACTGCATGTGCTTTGGCCAGTGGCTAGCTGGTCCAGGGGCTTGATCATCCCCTTTGCGGACATCCCCGGTTGATCAAACCGGATCTTCGTCCCTTCTGCGTACAGCGTTACGACGTAGGAGGCTTTGATCCTCGTTCCCTTATTATCAGCTTGTCGTTTAGCCGGAACCCTGCTTCTGTTTGGTGCATTCCGGTGCAGGCTACGGAATAAGGTTGCATTATAGCACACTATTTCCGACTTGTGAGTATGGTTATTGGCGCGGTAAACAGTTCTTGGATAGAGGATCTTGAAATTTGATGGTTGAGTGACTGGATCGCTGGTCTGGTTGTCAGCGTCTGACAGCCTTTCGGTGCCTGAATGTGGCGGGGGGATATCTTTGGTCATTGCCTTCGCTCGTCATGCCGTTCGCAGAATGCCTCGGCGTTGAGCGAAGGATGATTGGGCAAGTTGGGCAATACTAGACATTAGGAGGCGCGAGAGGAGGGCAACGAATTGCCCTGCCAACAGTGATATAATGTCAAATAATTTAGTGAGTTAATTGTTTGATGCGGTCGTTTTGCTTGGTCATTAGCAATTTCTGTCTGATTGGCTCCAACATGTTCTTTGCATCAAAATATTTCATTGTTCTGATAATGCGCCGTACATGCTCCTTAGAATAGCTTTCTGCATTGCATTCTTTCTTGAGTTTCGGGTTAGCTTCAGTGATTTGTGTTGCAAACCAGTTGATAGATATCTTGGTCTTGTTTGATTTCTGAAGGAACTCTTTATCTTGGTTCATGAAGCGATAGGCTTCGTAGACAGAAAGCGATTTTATTACAGTCTCTATTTTTATCGTCTTGCCTTGAAATTGGTAAAAGTTTTCAGGAATGCCAAGCGACTCGGATGTGATTCTCCCTTGATGGTCGTTGTCCTCGGAAGGCAAGTTCTCAAAAAACCGAGTGATCCGACTCAGTAATCCTGGCTTTGCATCATCGACAGTATCTTCGGTTGCCTGATCTTCCTCTTGGGAACGAGACTCTGCTTGACGCTGATTGACCAGCCATACGACGTTTGCAATTTGCACAGGGAGAGGAATCGGGAGAGCCAACAGGCCAATGGATAGATTCTTGGCTAATCCCGATAGTGTTGGTATAGCTGGCGACGACTCAGTCATTGTTTTTCCATAGTGATAGAAAAGAAATGAATAAGATATTAGTAGCTTGCATGAAGGCGAGTCTGTGAGCTAGTTCACAGCCGCGACGCGAAAGACAGTCAAAAACGGCACGAGCAGGCCGGCAGGCCGGCAGGCCGTAGTCTCTATATTTTCAATTGGTTAGTAGGCTGCAAAAGGTTCCTCGACCTTCAGCAGCACAATTTCCGCAGTTGAGCGCCGTATTCTTTCAACACGTTGCTTGTGTGTTACGGCTAACCCGTTGTAATGCCCAATTTGCCCAAGGATTCTGTGGCCTGAAGCCGGCGCATTCCGCGTCCGGCATTTGGCACCGTGACCGCTTAGCTTCCACATGAACACGCTCGATCTCAACGAAGCCGCCGCTTTCTTGCGGATGCACCCCGAAACGCTACGCCGTCGCGCTGTCGCAGGAGAGATTCCAGGGGCGCGCGCCAGTAAGGCATGGGTATTTCTCGATGAGGATCTGGCAACGTGGTTGCGTGCGCAGTACGCTAATCATGCGCGAGCGGCAGAGCCAAGTACGAGGATCAAGACATGCTCTACCGCCGACCTAACAGCAGTCACTGGTGGACTCGTTTCACCACACCAGACGGCAAAGAAGTACGAAGAAGCACTGGCACGGAAACCAAGAAAGACGCTGAGGAGTATGAGGCAAAGCTGAAGCAAGAGTTATGGCGTATCGCTCGCCTTGGCGAGAAGCCGAAGCACTCATGGCAAGAGGCTGTAGTCAGATTCTGCGAGGAAACCGCGCACAAGCATAGCCACGAAGATGATTTGTGCAATCTGCGGTGGATTGGACCTCACCTGAAACAGCTCTATCTCGATCAGATCGACATCGATGTGATTGAAAAGATTATCAAAATCAGAAAAGCGGGAGGCGCGAAAAACGCGACAATCAACCGTACACTTGCCATGATCCGCGTCATTCTTCGCCGTGCTGAACGCAAATGGCGCTGGATTGATCGCGCGCCAGCGATCAGTCTCCTGCCGGAGCCGAGGCGACGTATTCGCTGGTTAACCCGCGAAGAGGCGAATCGACTGATAGCCGAGTTGCCCGAGCATTTGGCCGACATGGTGAGGTTTAGTCTTGCCACTGGCCTTCGTGAGGCAAACGTGACTGGCCTAGAATGGAATCAAATCGACCTGGAGCGGCGCGTAGCCTGGGTTCACGCAGATCAAGCGAAGGCAAAGAAGGCGATTGGCATTCCGCTGAACCGCGATGCGGTTCTTGTGTTACGACGTTGGCAGGGTAGGCATCCTACGCGGGTCTTCTGCTATCCGCTCAAACGCAATGGGATCGCAGTGTTGATGCCGATTGATAAGGCGGGCACTGCTGCATGGCGCAAAGCCCTACAGCGAGCAGGCATTGAACAGTTTCGCTGGCACGATCTGCGGCACACATGGGCATCCTGGCATGTCCAATCAGGAACACCCCTGAACGTGCTTCAGGAGCTTGGGGGGTGGGAGTCGTCCGAGATGGTGCAGCGCTATGCCCATCTGGCACCGGAACATTTGTCGGAACATGCGTCTCGCATCGAGACACCGCTCCGCACATTTTCCGGCACACAAGAAAACGGCCTACACCAAAACTGATGTAAGCCGTTGATTTTATGGTGCGCCCTGCGCGACTCGAACGCGCGACCACCTAATTAAAAGTCAGATGCTCTACCAACTGAGCTAAGGGCGCCGGGATTGAGCATTATAGTTGGTATTCTTTTTTTTTCAAGCAAGAGATTCAATCGATCACCCTTTCGGGTCGTGCGCGGGAACGGTGGACACTGTACTGAACCGCCGTAAGCGCAGGCTGTTCGTGATCACAAAGAGGCTCGACAGGCTCATGGCCCCAGCCGCCAGCATTGGATTGAGCAGCCAGCCGGTCAGCGGATAGAAAACCCCGGCGGCAAGCGGAATGAGGGCGACGTTGTAGCCATAGGCCCAGAAGAAATTGAGCCGGATGGTGCGCAGCGTGCGTCGCGCCAGCGCGATGGCGTTGGCCGCGCCGCGCAGATCCCCCTGCATCAGAATGACCTCGCCCGCCTCTACCGCGATGTCGGTTCCAGTGCCGATGGCGATCCCCGCGTCGGCTTGGGCGAGTGCCGGGGCGTCGTTGATCCCGTCGCCGACGAAGGCGACCCGCCGACCCGCGGCCTGCAGACGTTTGACCTCGGCCGATTTGTCCGCCGGCAGCACTTCCGCCAGGACATGCTCAATGCCGACCTGCCGGGCGACGGCCGCGGCGGTTTGTCGGCCGTCGCCGGTCAGCATCGCCACCTCAAGCCCGAGCGCGCGCAACTGCGCGATGGCGGACTGGCTGTCGGGCTTGATCGGATCCGTTACCACCAGCACGGCAATCAGCCGGTCGTCGGCGGCGACATAGATGGGGGTCTGGCCCGCCGCGTCGAGACGCTCGGCGACTCCCGCCGCCGCGTCCAGGGGCACCGCCAAACGATCCATCCAACGCCGCGCGCCGACGGCGATCCGCTGCGCCTCGACCCGCGCCCGGATCCCGTAACCGGGGACCGCCTCGATCTCGACGGCGGGCGCGAGCGACAATGTCCGCGCCTTGGCCGCCGCGACAATGGCCGCCGCGATGGGATGTTCGCTGTGACGCTCGACGGCGGCCGCCAGCGCGAGCGCCTCCGCTTCAGGGAGGCCATAGGCGATCAATTCGGTGAGTGCGGGACGGCCTTCGGTCAGGGTGCCGGTCTTGTCCAGAACGATGGTGTCGACCCGCGCCAGGGTTTCCAATGCCGAGCCATTGCGGAACAGGATGCCCATGGCCGCGCCGCGTCCGCTGGCGACCATGATCGCGGTGGGGGTCGCGAGCCCCATGGCGCAGGGACAGGCGATCAGTAATACGCTGACTGCGGTCACAAAGGCGTAGCTCAGGGCGGGCGTCGGACCGAGCCAAAGCCAGACCCCGAAGGTCAGCAGCGCGGCGGCCATAACCAGCGGCACGAAGACCGCCGCGATGCGGTCGGCCACGCGCTGAATCGGCGGCTTGCCAGACTGGGCGTCCTCGACCATCTGAATGATCCGGGCCAACACCGTCTCCGCGCCCACGCGGGTTGCACGATAGAGGAAGGCGCCGGTCTGGTTGATGGTGCCGCCGATGACGTCGTCTCCAGGGCGCTTGCGCACCGGCAACGGTTCGCCGCTGAGCATGGACTCGTCGAGATGGCTGGTGCCCTCGGTCAGGGTGCCGTCGACCGGGATGCGTTCGCCCGGTCGCACCCGAATGAGGTCGCCGGGCACGACCGCGTCGATCGGAATGTCGCTTTCGCCGTTCGCGCGCAGGATTCGGGCGGTTTTGGGTTGCAGCTTCACCAGGCGCTGGATGGCCTGTGAGGTTCGGCCCTTGGCGAGCGCCTCCAGATAACGCCCAAACAGGATCAGGGTCACGATCACGGCGGCGGCCTCGAAATAGAGGTTGGCCGTACCGGCGGGGAAGCGCTCGGGGATAGTCAAGGCCAGCACTGAGTACAGATAGGCCGCGCTGCTGCCCAGCATCACCAGACTGTCCATGCCGGGGCTGAAATGACGCAACTCGGTCAGGCCGCGCGTGAGAAAACGCCTGCCCGCCCAGAACAGGACCGGCGTCGCGAGCGCGAGTTCGAGCCAGTGCCACAGCATCCTGGGCGCGAGCCGGGTCATCAGGCCATCCAATCCCGGCGCCACCATCGGCCCCATGCCGATCAGCACCAGCGGCAGGGTCAAGATGACCGCGAAGCGCAGATCGCGGGTGAGCTGGACCATTTCCTGTTCTTTGCGCTCCTGATCCGTCTCCGCGGTCTCCTCGGGCTCACGGGGCTCGTAACCCGCGGCGCGAATGGCCTGGGCGATGCGCGCACGGCTGATCGTGGCGGGCCGGTAGGTCACGGTCGCGGATTCGGTGGTCAGATTGACCGTCGCCTCGATGACGCCGGGCAGTGCCTGGATGGCGCGTTCCACCCGCGCGACACAGGAAGCGCAGCTCATGCCGCCGACGCTAAGACGTATTTGCCGGGTCATCTCGCTGCGGCCTGTTGCAGGTTCAGCGCGCAAGCGGCAGCGAAACAGGGCGCCGTTTGCCGGATCGACTGAGTGGTCAAGTCTATCTTCACACAGGTCAATCTCCCGCCGATCAATCCGGCAACTCTCATTCGGCTTTCGTTGTCGTTGTCGTTGTCGTTGTCGAATCGAATAACGACAACGACAACGACAACGACAACGACAACGACAACGACAACGACAACGATCATCGCGGATGCCCCCGCTCCAAACCGCCGTGCATTGGTTTGATTTGCGCTCCCTCGCTGGTCGCGATTGGAAGGCATTGACCGGTTATTTGCGGGGAATCGCCTAAAGCCCCAGCGGTCGCCGCCAATATCCGGTCATCTCCAGATAACCGCGCCCGATCTCGTGGTCGGCCTCGAACAGACGTGCCGCGCCCTCCCAATAGACCACGCCGGTGGACCGGCGTCCGTCGAGTTCCTGGTCGTCCATCAGCGGACGCAGCGACAGCCGACGGTCGGCGATGTCGATCCGCCACTCGACCGGATAGTCGGCGCCGGTGCGGGGCGATTGCCAGCGCCGCCCCGGCAGGAAGCGCACCTGATCGGGGGACAGGATTTGCGTTGGCTGTTCGCCCTGTTGCAGCGTGCCGCCGGCCCAGAGGGTCGAACCGTCGCGTCGGCGCATCCGAAACGCCATCAGCGAGCCGCCATCGTCCAGGTTGATGCCGATCCAGTCCCAGCCCTGTGCCTCTTCTGGGAGGATTTCGCTCGACCATTCGTGATCCAGCCAGGCCCGTCCGGTCACGGTTCGATCCGCATCGGCCAGACGCAGCCGGCCGCTGACCGCGAGTTGCGGACGGCTGTAGTAGAAGCTCGCATTGGCAGGATCCGGGGTTTTCTGGCTGAAACCGTCGCGGCCATTGAGCTGCGGGGGGCCATCGGACGTCAGGGTCAGATCCAGTTCGAAGTCATCCGCCCGGATGCGGGTCCGGTAGGCGCCATCCGCCAGCGTCAACGACCAGTCGTCGATCCAGGCGCGGGTCTGTCCGACCGTCGCGCCGGCGAGCGGATCGAGCGCGCGCTCGACCCGCTCGGCGTGCCGCAGGTGTCCGGTGTCCGGATCGGCGATGGCGGCATGGGCGAGGATGAGCTGACGCGGCGCGAAGCGACTCGGGTTGTCCGCGCCGATGCCGGTCCCGACCCGGAAGAAGGTGACCTGAAAACCACGTTCACGACCCTGCTCGTCGGTCAGCCAGCCGGTGATGTACCACCATTCGGTACGCTGCTCGGGATGGGCGCCATGATCGGCGGGAAATATGAGTTGGCGCCCTTCCAGCACGGGCGCGAAATCCTCCGCGCGGGCGGACGCGAGCAGGGCCAGACCGAGCCAGCAGACTGCGGCGAGCAGGATCCGGGTTGCGCGTGCGGTGCCTGTCGTCCCAAAAAGGTTGGTCAGCCGCCAGCAACCAGCCACCAGCCGTTGTGTTGCGGAGGTTTTCGCTGGTCGAAGCCTTTCCCCGATGGGTGCATTCCGGCAAGCAAGGCGCGATGGCCAAGTGTCTGATTCAAACAAGCTGGCCGCTGGAGGCTGGAAGCTGACGGCTCTTTTCAGATTCATCGCTACCAGTCCTCCCGCACCGCCAGTACCGCGTCCTGACGCATCGCCTGAGCGCCGGACAGACGCGCGGCGAGTGCCGCAAGCAAGATCAGCGACAGGCTGAAGATCAGCAGCAGTCCGACCGGAAGCTGCAAATCCATGCTCCAGTGGAAACTCTGCCGATTGACGACCTCGATCAGTACCAGCGCGATGGCCCCGCCCGCGAGCAGTCCGATGACGACGCCGACGGCGGCGGAGAGCGCGGCCTCGGTCGCCAGAAGCAGACCGATCTGGCGACGGCGCAGACCGAGATGACGCAGGATGCCGAATTCCTTGCGACGGCTGGTCGCCAGCGCGGCGAAGGTGGTGCCGATGCCGAACAGACCGATCAGAACCGCCACCGCCTCCATCAGATAGGTCACCAGAAAGGTGCGGTCGAAGACGCCCAGGATCATGGCGCGCAGCGTGCCGGGCAGGATCATCTCGCTGAGCTGTTCGCCGAGCGTGGCGCGAATCGCCGTCATCACCGGCTCGGGCGCGGTTCCGTCGGTCAACGTCAGCCCCAGATCATTGGTGCGGGTATCGCCGGTCAGGGCGCGATAATCGGCGATCTCGATCACGACCGAGCCCTGCTGACGGGCATAGTCGCGCCAGATGCCGGCCACCCGGAAGGGGTGGCTCCGCGCGCCCAGCGGCAGCGAGAGCGGATCGCCGACGCCGAGCCGCAGATGATCGGCCATGGCCTCCGAGATCCAGGCGGGATAGGGCTGATCTGGCCCGGTTGGCGGTTGCAGCGTCCCGGCGACCAGCGGCAGTCCGCCACCGGCGTCGACCTGACGCGCGATCAGCGCGATCGCGCCGCCGGTTTCCCCCAGGCGCAGGGTCTCGAACCGAACCGGACGCACCGCCGCGACGCCCGGCAGCGCGGCCACCCGCGCCACCGACTCGGGATCGAGATAGCCGCTCGCGGTCGCGTCGGAGGCGCGCAAATAGAGATCGGCCGGCAGCATCCTGGTCAGCCAGTCATCCACCGAACCGCGGAAGGAATCGACCATGATCGCCATCGACACCGCCAGCGCGACACTGGCGACCACGCCCGCGCCGGCCACCACCGTCTGTCCTGGCGCGGCGGCGAGACGGGTGCGCGCGAGCCGCCACAGGGTCGAGCGTCCGGGGCGCAGCATGGCCATCGCCGCCACGGTCGCGCCCGGCAGGCTCAGGATGGCGCCGGCCAGGATCAGCAGCACCGCCAGATACCCGAACACCGGCACGCCGGCGATGGACGGCAGCAGACAGATCAGCGCCGCCAGCAGGAGCGCGCCGAGCGCCATGCCCCAGCGTGGCCGCGCCCGATAGACCTCGGCCTCGTCGCCCGCGCGCAAGCCGCGCGCCGGCACCATCCGCGCCGCCTCGCGCGCCGGCAGCCAGGCGCCCGCCAGTCCCGCGAACACCCCCAGCGCAAGATATATCAGCGTCAGGACCGGCTCGACGCGGACCTGGGGCGCGATCCCACGGAAAAATCCCGCGCCCAGATCCCCGCCGATCACGGCGAACGCGAGCGCGGCGAGCAAATAGGCCAGCAGACAGCCGAGCAGTCCACCGATCAGCCCGAGCACGGCGCCCTCGGCGAGAAGGCCGTGCCAGAGACTGTCGCGATCGAGTCCGAGCGCGCGCAGAAAGGCGAACTCCTGACGCCGGCGCACGACCGCGAGCAGTTGCGTCGAAAACACCAGAAAGCCACCGGTCAAGAGGGCGATGGCCGCGAGCATGGTGAGGTTGACCCGATAGGCGCGCGACAAACCCAGCACCTCGGAGGCCGCGTCGTCGGGGGTCAGGACCGCGACGCCGGGCGGGAGCAGCGCCGCCAGTCGCGCCTGCGCCAGCGCGCGGGTCACGCCGGGCGCGAGCCGCAGATCGACGCGGGTGAGCTGGCCGATCCGCTCGAAGGTCTGCTGGGCGGCGGCGATGTCCATCACCGCCAGCGCCTGACCGACCCCGGCGGCCGGCACCGTGCCGGCGATGCGCAGGGTCCGTTCACGCGTTCCGACCTGCACCCGCAGCCGGTCGCCCGTTTTGAGCCCAAGACGCGCCGACGCGGCCGGGCTCAGAAAGAGCGCGTCGGATTGGAGCGCGTCGAGCCGGTCGCCCGCGGCGGGCGCGGCCTCGTCCGGGTTGGCGCTCACTGGAAGCAGCGAGGGCGTGACCGCGCCAATGCGAAAAAGATCGATGCCGAGGATGCGCAGGGGCTCGTCCCGCGCGGGCAGCCGGGTCTCGATCTCCAGCAACGGACTGGCCTGGTCCACCTCCGGACGTTGGGCCAGCCGTGCATAGAGTTCGTCGCTGAAACCGGCGCGCGAACCCAGCACCTGGAGATCGGCCGCGCCGTTGAGCAATCGGATGCCGCGCCCGAATTCGTCGAGCGCGGCCGCATGGATGAGTTGCACCGCCAGCCCCAGCGCCACGCCCAGCGCGATCGCCAGCAGCGAGAGCGAGGTGGCCAGACGGCGACGCCAGAGGCTGGCCAGAAAGACATGACGCAGGGTCGCGTTCATGCGACGACCGGCGCGGCGATGAGCCCACCCTGGGTCAGGTGCAGGATGCGGTCGGCATGGCCCGCCGCCACGACGGAATGCGTCACCAGAATGGCGACGGCACCGGCGGCCTGGATGCGCTCGAACAGCAGTTCGAGCACCCCGGCGGCGCGTCCGGGATCGAGGTTGCCGGTCGGCTCGTCGCACAGCACCAGCGCGGGCTCGTGCACCAGCGCGCGGGCAATGGCGACCCGCTGCATCTCGCCGCCCGAGAGATGACGCGGCCAATCGTCCGCGCGCGGCGCAAGTCCGACCCGTTCGAGCATGACGCGGGCGCGCGCGTCGGCGGTCCGGTCGTCCCGGTCGAGCAGCCAGAGCGGCAGGGCGACATTCTGCGCCAGGGTCAGGTGCGGCAGCAGATGAAACGCCTGGAAGACGAATCCGAAATCCCGCCGGCGCAGCCGCGCAAAGCCGTCCTCGTCGAGCGTCGTCAGATCCGTCTCGCACAGCCGGATGCAGCCGCCGTCGACCGACTCCAGACCCGCGATGCAATTGAGCAGAGTGGACTTGCCGACCCCGGATTCGCCCATGATGGCGACGGATTCGCCCGCCGCCAGGGTCAGCGAGACCCGCTCGAACAGCGGACGGTCGAACGCGGCGTCGAAGCGCTTGGTCAGGTTCTCGATGAACAGCATTGCGTGTCTCGGTCGGTCGGTCGATTCGGTGTCGTCACATCTCAGAGCGCTGATGTGTCGGGTGGACTTGCTGATCGATCCCCGCCTCGGGTGATTTTCGCGATGAGTCGGTTCAAGCATCATCGGGTCGATGCGTTCGCTGAACAAGGGACGACCCGCGAGGGCTTGATCCTGCCCCTGTTTGCCGGACAGCGACTGACCGATCCGCTGTGTTGCACATTCATGTTTCCTTCATCGACGGTTGGTATTCTCCCAGTTCCCGCTTAGGCAAAGACGCTTGGTCGGACACGACCGACCGATCCTCCAGCACGCCGACGTTCCGTGATGGAGTTTCCTCAACGAGATCAATCCGACATGCGAACCCTCAGCCTGCGCCTGAAACTGTTGCTGGCCACCGGGATCATCCTGGTATTCACGGCAGGCACGATCATCGCGGTGGCCACCCTGATCTTCCGCGACTCGATCCAGACCGCCACCGATTCCATGACCGCCAACCTCTCGCGACAGGCCGCGGAGATCATGGGCGAGACGGCACTAGGCACCAGTCAGGAAATCCGCCGGCTGCTGGCCGTCACCATCGCGAGCGCCTCGGTCCTGCAGCAGCAGATCACCAGGTCGGCGGTCGCCGCGAGCAGCGATGCACCGCCCTATGAGCGGGAACAGCTTAAACGGCTGGTCCTTAATACCCTACAGAGCAATCCCTTCGTCAGTGCCGCCTACGCGCAATTCGAGCCGAATGGCTATGACGGCCGGGACAGCGAATACGCCGGAAATCTGTCCCACAGTTCGAAGACTGGCACGATCGAGGTCTATTTCGTGCGCGAAGGCGAAAAGCTGATCTTTCAGGAGACGGAGGATCCGAGCGAAAAATATATCGAAACGCTCAACGAATATGGTCAGCGCGAGGCCGAATGGTATCTCTGTCCGAAGGAGCGTCAGCAGACCTGCATCGTGAATCCTTATCTCTACGAGATCAGCAAGGGTCACGAAGAACTGATGACGAGCATCACCCTGCCGCTTATCGTCGAGCAGCGATTCATCGGCGTGGTCGGTATGGACATCAACCTTTCGGCCCTCCAGGCCGCCGCCGAGGCGATTGCCAAACGGCTGTTTCACGACAAGGGCGATCTGACGTTGGTCAGTCAGGGGGGGCTGATTGCCGCCTCCTCGCGCTTCCCCGATCAGTTAGGCAAGCGGCTGCGGGATGTTGACCCGGAGCTGGCGGCGGCCATCGCGGTGCCCGGCGATAGCAAGAGCGGCGAACTCTGGCTCCACAACCTGCCGATCGAGATTGCGAACGCGACCTGGACCCTCTCGATCGCGGTTCCGCAAGCGGAGATTCTCGCCGACGCCAACGCCCTGGAGCGCGAACTGCGGACCGATGCCCGTACGGCGACCCTCAAGCTGACGGCAGGCGCCCTCGTCATGACCGTGCTTGGACTCCTGGTCATGGTGATTCTGATGCGGACCATCACGCGCCCGCTGGGGCAGCTTGCCCACGGCATGCGGGCGCTGGCCTCGTCGGAAGGCGATCTGACCGCGAAGGTCATGGTGCATCATCACGTCGAATTGATCGATCTCAGTAAGAGCATCAATCGCTTCGTCGACAAGCTGCGCCAGATGATCCTGGTCATGAAGGAGCAAAGTCGGACCCTGTCCGGGCATTCCGCCGATTTAGGCGACTATGCCTGTCAGGTCGGACAGGCCACGGCGACCCAGAATACGCAGATCGACAGCGTCGCGACCGCCATGACCCAGATGTCGAGCACCGCCAGCGAAGTGGCGAATCTCGCCAACCAAACCGCCGAGGCCTCGCGCGAGGCCGCCGAGCACATCGACCAGACTCAGCAGGCGCTCAACGGCACCAGGGACAAAGTCGGGCTGCTTTCGAACTCGGTCGACGAGGCGTCCAGCCAGATGCGTCAGGTCGCCGAGCGCAGCCGGTCGATCGACGGGATTTTGGAGACGATCCGCGAAATCGCCGGGCGCACCAATCTGCTGGCGCTCAACGCGGCGATCGAGGCCGCGCGGGCGGGCGAACAGGGGCGGGGCTTCGCCGTGGTCGCCGAGGAAGTCCGTCATCTGGCCACGCGCACCCAGGAATCGACCAAGGATGTGGACGAACTGATCAAGGGGCTTCAGGGCGACGTGAAACAGGCGGAGCAACTGCTCGACAGCAGCCGCGGCGAGATGGAACAGACCCTGACCTTCACGCATCGCAGCGCGGAACTCCTTGATCGCGCCGTCCTGGATGTCAAGCGGATCGACAGCCATGCTTTACAGGTGGCCACCGCCGCCGAGGAGCAGAGTCAGGTCAGCGAGCATATCAACCGCAGCATCACCGCCATCGGCGATGCCGCTCGGGATCTGGCGCATTTGGCGCAGGTTTCCGAGACGGCGGCCCAGGCGACCCATGGCGCCATCCAGACACTCGACGATCAGCTCAATCTGCTTAAGGCATGAATGAATGGAGACCAAAACCGTCTTTGTATTCGCCGTTATGGGATTGACGAACGCGGCCCATGCGGACTGGTCCGCGACCTTCACCGGCGCGAGCGATTATCTTTTCAATGGCGTGACGCAAACCGATCATCAGCCGGCGGCGCAGGCCAGTCTGGACTGGTCCGGAGCCGGCGGGATCTACGCCGGCGCCTGGGCCTCGAATGTCGATTTCGGCGATGACACGACTGCTGAAGTGGATGGCTACCTCGGGTATAGCGTCGAATATCGCCCCGGTTATTCGATCGATGCCGGGGTTCTTTTTTGACGGTCAACCGTCGAACCCTGACGCGGACTCCTCGAACGGCGAACCGATCAGAGAGCCGCGTGCTTCGCATCCAGTCGTTTCTGCTGTTCTCGCTTCTGCTTGCCGTGTCCGCGGCGGGAGCGGCTCACGCCAAATCCGCCGCGACGCTCTCGCTGACGGAGGCCGAGCGCGCCTTTCTCCAGGCCCATCCGGTGGTGCGTGTCAGCAATGAACTCGACTGGCCGCCCTACGATTTTTTCGAGCACGGGATGCCGCAAGGCTATTCGGTCGATCTCATGAACTTGCTGGCGGCGCGGATCGGTGTCACCTTCGAGTTCGTGCAGGGCGCGACCTGGGACGAACTGGTCGATCGATTGTGCGCCCGCGAAATCGATCTGCTGCAACCCGCCGACAAGCCCCCGAAGGTATTGGATTGCGCGAGTTTCTCGCCGCCGATCATCCAGGGCGCCAACCAGTTTTTGACCCGCCGGGATCATCCGGCGATCCATTCCATTGTCGATCTGTTCGGTTCCATGGCGGCCCTGCCTAAGGGCTGGGAGCAGACCGAATTGTTGAAACAACGCTTCGGCGACAAAATCAGCATCATCGAAACGGCCAACATCGGCGATGCCATCGCGGCCGTAAGCCACGGGCAGGCCGACTTTACCACCGACTTTTCCAACGTTCTGAACTACCACATTGCCCGCTCGGGCTATGTCAACCTGACAGTTCAGGGGGTATGGAGTCTGAAAGACCAGGGCACGGATTCCATTGCGCTCCATATCGCGACCCGCAAGGACTGGCCGACGTTTCAGGCGATCATCGACAAGGCGCTGGCGTCGCTGACACCGGACGAAATCCGGAGCTTGCAGGACAAGTGGTTCGGCGAGTCAGGCAACCAGGCGGCTCGCCTCGCCCTTTCCCCCGAGCAGCGCGACTATCTCCGTCGCAAGGGACCGCTCAGAATGTGCGTCGATCCCGCCTGGATGCCTGTGGAACGCATCACCGAGGATGGCATCCACGAAGGCATCATCGCCGATGTGTTCGCCCGTCTCGCCGAGATGCTTGAAACGAACATCGTGCTGACGCCAACCGCGAACTGGGAGGAATCCCTCGCCTCTGCCAAGGAGCGGCGCTGCGATCTCTTGTCCGGGGCGATCTCGACGCCCTCGCGTCAAACCTTCCTGGACTTTACGACGCCCTATCTCTCGTTCCGCTCCGTGATCGCGACTCAGACCCATCAGGTGTTCATCAACGATTTCGAGTCCGTGCTGGACGAGACCTTCGGCATCGTCCGGGGCTATGCCCTGATCGACGCCTTACGGGCGCGCTATCCCGGCATTCGTCTGCGGGAAGTCGCCAATACCGAGGACGGATTCAGGCAGGTTCAGGAAGGCGGAGTGTTCGGGTTTATCGACGCGCTGCCGACCATTGCCTATCGCATCCAGACTCAGGCGCTCTTCGACATGAAAATCGCCGGGCAACTGGAGGACAGTCAGACTCTCTCCTGGAATCTGTCCATCGCCACCCGCGGCGACGAGCCGTTGCTACGGGAGATTTTTCAGGCCGCCATCGATGCCTTCCCTCAAGCGCAGCGTCAGGACATCGTCAATCGCTGGCTCTCGACCCACTACGAGAAGGTGTTCGATTATGTCCTGATGTGGAAAATCGTCGGCGGGGTTGTCGCCATTGCCGGCACGATGTTGTGGGCGGTGCTGGCCTGGAACCGGCGGCTGGCGAAGCTCAATCGGGAACTCGGGCAGGCGCGTGCGCACATTGCGACACAGAATTACGGATTGGAGCGGCGCGTGACCGAACGCACGCGGGATCTGCGCGAGACCCTGGCACAACTGGAGCGGGCGCAGACCGACCTGGTACAGTCGGAGAAGCTGGCGGCGCTGGGCGATCTGGTCGCCGGCATTGCTCACGAATTGAATACGCCGATCGGCAACGCCGTCATGCTGGCCAGCACCCTGGCCGACCAGGAGTCCAACTTTAGGGAGCGGATGGCGGCAGGGTTAAGCCGTTCCGCCCTGCAACGCTTTATCGATGCCGTGCGCGACAACAGCGACCTGCTCCAGCGCAGTCTGGGGCGTGCGGCCGAACTGATCGGCAGTTTCAAGCAACTCGCCGTCGACCAGGCGAGTTATCAGCGACGTGCATTCGCCCTGGATGAGGTGGTTCGGGAGATCGCCCTGACCCTCCAGCCGCGCCTGCGGCAGTCGCCCGCGACCCTGGACGTGAGTGTCGCGCCAGACCTGCGGCTGGACAGTTTCCCCGGGCCGCTCGGCCAGGTTCTGATGAATTTGATCCAGAACGCGCTGGTGCATGCCTTCGACGGGCGTTCGGCGGGCCGCATTCGCATCGAAAGTCGTCCCGCCGCTCCCGGTCATGTCGGCATCCGGGTCAGCGACGACGGTTGCGGGATCGACCCGGCCAATTTGGGCCGGATTTTCGACCCCTTTTTCACCACCCGGCTGGGTCAGGGCGGCAGCGGACTGGGGCTGCATATCGTCTACAACCTGGTGACGGGGCTGCTCGGCGGCATGATCGCGGTCCACAGCGTTCCCGGCCAGGGCACCGCGTTCGACATCGAATTGCCCTTGATTGCGCCCCTCGCCATGGCGGGGGCTGCCAACGCGAACGGAGCGGGACGCGAACCCCGCCGCGCGACCGGGCCTGCCTCTCACGATCAGTCGCATGAGATAACCGCATGAGCGATGCTCCTTCATTGGATGACGACGACGTCGTCCAGTTTATCGATGACCCTTCGGACCAGGCACCTGCCGCATCCGTCGAGCCCTGGCGCATCCTGATCGTCGACGATGAGGCCGATGTCCATGAGGCGACCCGGCTGACCTTGCGCGACCTGACGATCGAGGGCCGTCCGCTCGCCTTTCTCCATGCCTATTCCGCGCGGGAGGCTTACGCCATCCTCGCGCGCGACCAGACGCTGGCGGTCGTTCTGCTGGACGTCGTCATGGAGTCTGACGACGCCGGGCTGCAACTCGTCCGGCGGATTCGCGACGAACTCGACAACCCGTCCGTCCGCATTATTCTGCGCACGGGCCAACCCGGCTATGCGCCGGAGATCGAAACCATTCGTGCCTATGACATCAACGATTATCGAAGCAAATCCGACCTGACGCGGGTCCGCCTCTTTACCAGCCTCACCGTGGCGATCCGCTCCTACTGGCAGATCCGCCAGATCGAGATGAGCCGGCGCGGTCTGGAACTCATCGTCGCGGCCAGCACCGGCCTGAACCGGCTGCGCGCCCTGCAACAGTTTGCCGAAGGGGTGGTCACCCAGGTCTGCGCCCTGCTCAATATCGCCCCGGAAGGTCTGATCTGCGCCTCGTCCTCCGGCTCGTTCACCGATGAGTCATCGCTCGTCATCGCCGCCGCCGGGCGGTATCGGGAGACGATTCATCGTCCCCTGCCGGAATTGCCCGAAGCGCCGGTCCGCGACGCCCTGCAGCGGTGTCTGGTGGAACGGCGGCATCTCTTCACGCACGGTATCTGTCTGTATTTCAATGTCAGCGAGACCCGGGGCATGGCGGCCTATCTCGATATCGCGCGCGAACCCTGCCCGATGGATCGCCATCTGCTGGAGGTATTCTGCGCCAACGTCTCGGTCGGCTTCGAGAACGTCCTGTTGCACGGCCAGCTTTACGATCTCGCCTATCACGATCAATTGGTGCGTCTGCCCAACCGCAACCGGTTCATTCAACTCATCGAGGAAAAGTGCACCGATCCGGACATGACGCTGGCGCTGCTGGATCTCGACGACTTCGCCGAGATCGCCCTCGCGCTCGACCATCGCTTTGGCGATCTGGTGCTCCAGGCGGTAGCCGTCAGGCTGGGGCAAACCTTTGGGCCGCAGGTCATTCTGGCCCGGGTCGCCGGCGATGCCTTTGGTCTGCTCGGACCGCGGGACGCGCTCAATCCGGACCGTCTTCAGCAGGTGTTTGCCGACCCCCTGACGGTGCACGGCGAAACCATCCGCCTCTCGGCCACCAGCAGCCTGATCCGATTGAACGGAAACCCGGCGCGGGGCGGGGAACTGCTCAAGGACGCCAGCATCGCGCTCAAGCAGGGCAAGCGGTTCGGTCGCGGCAAGGCGAGCTATTTTTCGGACGCCCTCGGCCATGCGGCGCGCGAGCGCATGCGGATGCTGAGCGACCTGCGAACCGCCTTCTCCGCCGAGCGGCTCTCGCTCCTTTTCCAGCCCCAAATCGACCTGGCCAGCGGCAGAACGGTCGGCGCCGAAGCGCTGCTGCGCTGGCAAACCGACGCGGGACAGTGGATTCCCCCGGACCAATTCATCCCGCTCGCCGAACAGTCGGGCCTGATCGTGCCGATTGGCGAATGGGTGCTCCGAACCGCCTGTCAGCGGCTCCACCGTCTGACCGAGCTGGGACACGCCGGGTTTCGGATGGCGATCAATGTCTCGCACGCGCAGTTTCGCGAACCGGGCTTTGTCCCCATGCTGGAGCGCGTGCTCGCCGACTGCCAGGTCGCCGCCGCGCAGGTCGAGCTGGAATTGACCGAGTCGATTGCCATGGAGCACATCGACGCCATCACCGCCAAACTGGCCGAGATCCGGCGACTGGGCGTCGCGATCGCCATCGACGATTTTGGCACCGGTTATTCTTCCTTGAGCGTGCTCAGGCAACTCGACGTCGACCGTCTGAAAATCGACCGCTCCTTTGTGCACGAACTGGACCCATCGCATCCCGAGAGCGGCATCGCGCAACTCATCGTCGCCCTGGGGCATCAGTGCAACCTCATCATGATCGCCGAAGGGGTGGAAACCGAAGCGCAGCGCCGTTGCCTGCTGGCGATGGGCTGCCAGGAGGCCCAGGGGTATTTGTTCGCCCGGCCAATGCCGATCGGGCAACTGGAAGACTGGATGGCGGAGGGCAGCGCCACGAGCCGGTCGACGACATGAGGCAGGGCCAGGGGCTCTGACTGTCGCCTCACGGAATCGGACTGCATGCTCAATCCGGCTTGACCGCGGTGAGCAGGGTCACCGGCATGGCCGGGCGCCAGCCGTCGAAGCGGCCGAGCGGCGAGGCGTGGGCGATGGCGATGCGGGTCAAGTCGCCGCCGATGCGCGCGCGCAGACCGACGAGAAACGCCTCGCTTTGTACCGTGACCGCGTTGGCGACGAGGCGTCCGCCCGGCTTGAGTGCCTGCCAGCAGCGGTCGGCGACGCCGTCGACGGTGAGTCCGCCGCCGATGAAGACGGCATCCGGCGACGCCAGCCCTTCCAGCGCTTCGGGTGCGCGTCCGGCGACCAGATCAAGCTCGGGGACGCCCAGGCGGGCGCGATTCCGCTCGATGAGCGCGCGTCGGGAGGCGTCCGATTCGATGGCGATGGCGCGGCAGCCGCGCTCGGCGCGCATCCATTCGATGCCGATGGAGCCGCAGCCCGCGCCCACGTCCCACAGCCGTTCTCCGGGCAGCGGCGCCAGCCGGGCCAGGGTCGCCGCTCTGATGTCCCGCTTGGTGAGCTGGCCGTCGTGCGCGTAGGCGTCGTCCGGCAGCCCGCAGCGGCGCGACCAAGGCAGGGCGTCCGGGCCGGCGCGACACGCGACCGCGATCAGATTCAGCGTTGCGCCGGGCGGGTGCGTCCAATCCACCGCCAGCCCGTCCAACCGTCGCTCCGCCGGTCCGCCGAGCCGCTCGAAGACGCTGAGCCGGCTGTCGCCGAATCCGCGCGCATCGAGCAGGGCGGCGAGCTGGGCGGGCGTGTGGGCGTCGGCGGAGAGAACCAGAAGACGTGCCCCGTCTGTCAGGTACAGATTGACGCGTTCCAGCGGTCGACCGTGGGCCGGGACGATCCGCGTTTCCTGCACGGGCCAGCCCATCCGCGCGGCCGCCAGCGAGACCGACGCAGGGGCGGGCAGGATGCGCATTTCGTCGGGAGCGATACGCTCCGCGAGGCTGCCGCCGATGCCGTAGAACATGGGATCGCCGCTCGCCAGGACGCAGACCGGGCTGCCGCGCAGGGCGAGCAATTGATCGTAGGCCGCGCCGAAGGGGCTCGGCCAAGGCTGGCGCCGCTGTCCGGCACGCTCAGGAACCAGGGCGAGATGGCGCTCGCCGCCAAAGAGGACGGTGGCCTCGGCGACGGCGCGGCGTGCCTCCTCGCCCAGGCCGGGAAGACCGTCCTCCCCGATCCCGACGATGGTGAGCCAGGCGGTCATCGCGAACGATCCTGCCGGTGGGCGCGGCGCCCGGTCGGCGGAATCCGAGCGAGCATGGAGCGGAAATGGGAAGGAGGCTGCATAAAAATCACCACCGTGGATGGGTAGAGTGACCGCGGCACGACGTTGAAGACTGGGCACGAAAGCCCGTCGGTCACGAAACCCATCGAACCGCTGAACTGGAAGGTAGACTTGAACGCTCCCGGTATCCCTGGAGCCTTTATACATGGTGCAAACCCGCTGCCTCGGCGCGTGAGACCGATGGGTTTCGCGGTGCTCTACCCATCCTACGCTGGCTTGTATCGGCGTCGCTCGCAAGCGGGCTCCTACGTCAAATTGAGAATTGTTGCAAGTAGATGCCAGATTGAAATGGAATTATACTGACCGGCTTATTAAAGCATATCCCTCCCGATCCTCATTCCTCCGGCCAGGACTCCGCCTCGGACAGCCCCGCTGACCCGAACGATTCCACGTTGCCGCGCGACAGAGACTTGCCATGATCGATTACAACCGCGATGCGCACGGCATCTATCGTCAATCCTTCGCCATCATCCGCGCCGAGGCGCGGCTGGAGCGCATCCCGGACGATCTCGAAGCGCTGGCGGTTCGGGTGATCCATGCCTGCGGAATGCCCGAGGTGATCGAGGATCTGGCGTTCTCCCCCGGCGCGGGCGCGGCTGGGCGGGCGGCGCTGGAGGCGGGGGCGCCGATCCTCTGTGACAGTCGCATGGTGGCCGAGGGGATCACCCGCGCCCGTCTCCCCGCCGATAATCCAGTGATCTGCACCCTCCAGGATCCGAGCGTCCCCGCGCTGGCGAGCGAACTCGGCAACACGCGCTCCGCGGCGGCCCTGGAACTGTGGCGCCCGCATCTTGCGGGCGCCGTCGCGGTGCTCGGCAATGCCCCCACGGCCCTGTTCCGCCTGCTGGAGATGCTCGACGCGGGCGCGCCCCTGCCAGCCCTGATCCTCGGCTTTCCGGTCGGCTTCGTCGGCGCGGCCGAATCCAAGGAGGCGCTCGCCGCCGACAGCCGGGGCGTCCCCTTCGTGACCCTGCGCGGGCGACGCGGCGGGAGCGCCATGGCCGCCGCCGCCGTCAACGCGCTTGGGCGGGGTCACTCCTGAGCGGCATGAACGAAGGACGACTCTTTGGCCTGGGCGTCGGTCCGGGCGATCCGGAACTCATCACCCTCAAGGCGCTGCGCTATCTGCGCGCGGCGCCGGTGGTCGCCTACTATGTCGGCAAGGACAAGCGCGGCAACGCCCTGACCAGCGCCCGGCCGCATTTGCGCCCGGACCAGATCCTGCTGCCGCTCGTCTATCCGGTCACGGGCAAAAAGCCCGCGCCGCCCTACGATTACGAGGGCGCGATGCGCGCCTTCTACGACGAGGCCGCCGAGCAGGTCGCGTCCCATCTGAAGGCTGGACGCGACGTGGCCGCGCTCTGTGAGGGCGATCCCTTCTTCTACGGCTCCTTCATGTATCTGCACGACCGTCTGGCGGAGCGCTTCGCGACCGAGGTGGTGCCGGGCGTCTGCTCGGTGGTCGCCAGCGCCTCGGTGTTGCGCACGCCGCTGGTCTATCGCGACCAGCGTCTCCAGGTGCTCTCCGGGACACTGCCCGAGGAACGGCTGACCGAGCTGCTGTCCGGGGTCGAGGCCGCGGCCATCATGAAGCTGGGCAGCAATTTCGAGAAGGTTCGGCGGGTCATCGTCAAGCTCGGGCTGCAGGCGCGGGCGCGCTACGTCGAGCGCGCGACCATGGACGGCGAGCGCATCCGCCCGCTGGCCGAAATCGCGCCCGAGAGCGTGCCCTATTTCTCGATGATCCTCATCCCCGGCGAACGGTGGCGGGGCTGATGGCGGTGCAACCCTTTCAGTCCGCGCGACTGCTCGCGGAGGCGTCCGGGCGGGCAGTGGCCGAGCGTCTCCAGTCGCGCGTCCAGGGCCTGACGCTGAACGCGAGCGATCCGGACGAGACCGCGGACGGACTCGCGCGGCGGCTGCATGACACCTGCCGGGAGCGGCAGCCCTGTGTCTTCGTCGGCTCGCTGGAATGGCTCGTCCTTGCTCTCGCCCCGGCGCTGGTCGGGATGGACCGCGACCAGCTCGCGCCGGTCGTCGCGGTCACGCCCGACGGCGCGGCGGCAATCCCCCTGCTTGGGCTTGGCCGGGGCGCCGAGGCGCTGGCGCGGTCCGTCGCGGACGCGCTGGGCGTGCTCCCGGTCGGACTGGCAACCGAGGGGCTGGGCACAGCCGTTCCGGCGCCCCGGTCGGGTCGGCTGGCGGTGATCGGGATGGGTCCGGGCGCGGCCGATCTGATGGCGCCCGCCGTCCGGGAGGAACTGGATCGCGCCCAGGACATCGTGGGCTATACCACCTATGTCCGGATGGCCGGCCCCTTCCGACCCGACCAGCGTCTCCTCGATTCGGACAACCGCCGCGAGATGGATCGCGCCCGGCTCGCCTTCGAGCTGGCCGCGCAGGGGCGGCATGTCGTGGTCGTCTCCTCCGGCGATCCGGGCGTCTTCGCGATGGCCGCCGCCGTGGTGGAGGCGCTCGACCAATCCGACGACCCGGCCTGGCGGGAGGTCGATCTGGCGATCCTGCCCGGCATCTCGGCCGCCCAGGCCGTCGCCGCCAGGGCCGGCGCGCCGCTCGGCCACGACTTCTGCATGCTGTCGCTTTCCGACAATCTCAAACCCTGGTCCCAGATCGAGCGCAGGCTGGAACACGCCGCGCTCGCCGATCTCGTCATCGCACTCTACAACCCCAGTTCCAAGGCGCGACCCTGGCAGTTGACGCAGGCGCTCGATCTTCTACGGCGTCACCGCGCCCCCTCAACGCCGGTCGTGCTCGGCCGTGATGTCGGGCGTCCGGACGAGTGCGTTACCGTGACCACGCTGGGCGAGGTCCAGCCCGATCAGGTGGACATGCGCACCCTCGTGATCCTGGGCTCGTCGCAGACCCGCCAGTTCCCGCGCCGCGATGGCGGTGCCTGGGTCTATACGCCGCGCTGGTATCCGACCCCGTAGGAGCCCGCTTGCGGGCGATTGGCGGGCGGGTTCGGTCGCTGAATGTTGCTGTTTAAAGCGCCTGCCGACAACAGTCGTCCAGAAATTGCCGCATCTGCTCCATGAGCGACGCATGGATACCCCGCAAAGTCTCTAATCCTGCCGCTTTCTCGATCCGATCACCTTGTGCATGATGTTTGAGTAGCTCCTGGGCCGAGTCATGCAACTGCCGATGAATCTCCGCAATGGACTGAAAGCCTGGTCGTGAGCCATAACTTTCCGTGCCCTTGAGCGCGATCCATTGGCCTAAATGACAAGCGTGAAAATCTAACCGCGACCTGCTCAACCCCTCCGCCCGAAGGTGCTCTTCGAGCGCGCGCATCCAGGCACGGTGCTCGACAATGGCGAACAACAGAGGAAGCTCCTCGCGGCGCAGCGGCGGCTGACGAGTCCAGAGTCGATCCGGCCGCCAGTCACGCACCCACTGCGGTATCGACTCGCCCGACATGGGTCTGGCGATGACATACCCCTGAGCCAGTTCGCAGCCGAGTTGCAGCAGGATCTCGCCTTGCTCCAGACTCTCCACCCCTTCGGCGAGCGCCTGGTGGTGAAAGGCGGCGGCCAGGCCCAGGACACTCTCGACGATCGCCAGATCTTCCGGATCGTCGAGCATGTCGCGCACGAAACTTTGGTCGATCTTGAGCAGACTGACCGCCAGGCGTTTCAGATAGGTCAGCGAGGAATAACCGGTGCCAAAATCGTCCAGGGCACAGAGCACGCCGATCTCCCGGCAGGCATCGATCACGGTCGAGACACGGGTCAGATCTTCCTGCGCACTCGTCTCCAGCACTTCCAGCTCAAGGTCGTTCGGGACGATGTCCGGATGGGCGAGCAGGAGGGCTCGCAGACACGCGACAAAGTTTGTCTGCCGCAACTGGCGGGCGCCGATATTGACACTGACGGGGAGATTCAGACCGCCCGCGCGCCAGTCGTCCATTTGGGTTAACGCCGTCTCGATGACCCATTCGCCGAGATCGATCGCCAGCGGGTGATCTTCGATCACCGGCAAAAACAGCGCCGGGGCCAACAGGCCACGTTCCGGATGTTGCCAACGGACCAGTGCCTCCACACCGATGACCGCGCCAGTCCGCATGTTGACTTTCGGCTGATAATGCAGGATGAATTCGCTGACCGTCAGGGCGCGACGGATTTGCTCCAGGTTGGCGTGATGACCACGGATACTCTGGTCCTGCTCGGCGTCAAAGAAGCAATAGCGATTTTTGCCGGACAGCTTGGCCTGATACATGGCCAGGTCGGCCTGGCGCAGCAGTTGATCCGCGTCGACCTCCTCGGACTGCGGATAGAAGGTGACGCCGATGCTGGCCGAGACCTGTAGGGTAAGACCGTCCACATGCACGGGCTGGGCCGTGGCAATGAGCAAGCGTTTGAGCATCGGCACGCTGCCCGTCTCATCTCCCAGATCGACCAGCACGGCGACGAATTCGTCGCCACCAAGACGGGCCAGGGTGTCGCCCTCGCGCAGACTCTGCTTCATGCGCCCCGCCACGATCATCAGCAATTGATCGCCAGCTTCGTGCCCGTGGCTGTCGTTGATGGCCTTGAAACCGTCCAGATCGAGATAGGCCACCGCCAGGCGTTGCGCGCGCCGCTTGGTCTGCGTCATGGCCTGAAGCAGACGGTAGGAGAGCAGCACGCGGTTGGGCAGCGAGGTCAGCGCATCGTAATGGGCAATATGTTCGAGCTGGCGTTGATGCTCCTTGAGCGCGGTAATGTCGGAAAACAGGGCGACATAGTGCTGGGGGCTGCCCTGCGTATCGCGCACGGCGCTGATGGTTTGCATCTCGGCGTACACTTCGCCGTTCTTGCGACGATTCCAGATTTCGCCGCTCCAGTGGCCAACCTCGATCAGGGTGCGCCACATCGACTCGTAGAACTCGCGCCCCTGTTGTCCCGAGGTGAGCAGGCGCGGATTGCGCCCCAGCACCTCTTCGCGGGCGTAACTGGTGATGCGGGTAAAGGCATCATTGACATCGATGATCGTGCCTTCGGCGGTGGTGATCATGATGCCTTCGCTGGCGTGGGTGAACACGCTGGCGGCCAATCGCAGGCGGGATTCAGCCTGTTTGCGATCGGTGATATCGACGTTAAAGCCTTGAAAGTGCCTAAATTCTCCGTTGCGGTCAAAAATCGGGACCGCATGGCACCAAAAATCGCGGTACTCCCCCCCGGTGTTGCGGAGCCGAAAGTAGTTGTCGTGTGTGGCCTTGGCTGCGTAGGCGGCTTGCCAGACAGCGCCCGCGCTGGCCTGGTCGTCAGGATGGACGAATGGCGCCCACGTCTCTAACGTCAGTTCTTGATCCGTTCTGATGCCGGTGAAATCGTAGTAAGCCTTGTTGAGGTAACTGTACCGGGTGCCATCAAATGCCCAAATGTGAATACTGGCGTTGTCGAGCACATCGGCAAGCGCCTGACGGCTTTCTTCCAACGACTGCTCGCGACGCTGGAGCTTTTCGGCCAGATTTCGGGCGATGCGGATGTTGGCGCGCGTGTTGACGAGCGACAGCATCAGGCCAAACAGCAGGCCGCTGAGGACCAGTCCGCCGCTCAGGGTGGCCCAGGCCCAGGCATCGCGAATCCCGGATGTTTGCGAGGTTTGATCAAAGACCAGCAGCCAGCGATGGCCGTTGAAATCGAGATGCCGTACCTGCTGGCGCCGCGCGGGAGAGGCGTGCGCCTGCCCCAATCCCCGGCTGTCGAACAGCAGCGTCTCGGGGGTCGCCAGGGCACCGTCGTGGATGCGCAGATTGATCGACTGGCCTTCGTGATGCGTCCAATCGCCCAAAACCCCGATCATGAGATCGTTCATCCGGTAGGGGCTGTACGACCAGCCAAAGATGGCCGCCCGTCGCTGCTCGACGTTTTCCAGGGGCCAGCCGTTGCGATAGACGGGGACATACATGAGGGTTCCCGCCTGCACCTCGGCGCCATTCTCCTGCACCAGCACGACCTTGCCGGACAAGGCCGCCTGGCCGGTATCGCGCGCCTGTTCCAGGGCGGCCCGGCGCACCGGCTCGGATAACATATCGTAGCCGAAGGCGCGCAGATTGCGGTCGCGAAACGGCTCCAGATAAATGATGGCGGTGTAGCTGGCGCGTTCGCCCGGCGGGTGAACGCGATAGTCGGGAAAGCCTTCCGCGCGGATGCGGGCGACATGGCTGGCGAGCTGATCCGGCGCGATCACTTGCGCAAACCCGATTCCCTGCACACCGGGCAGGCTGTCCTGCGCCCGCAGGGTTTCGACATAGAGCCGCCACTCTTGACGGTCGACCATCCCCGACGCCGCGAACAGTGCCGCGCCGCCGCGCAGAATCAGCGCATAGGCGCCCAGACGCTCACGGATCTTCAGGGTCACCTGGTCGCAGTCGAAGGCGAACTGACGGACGGCGTCCGCCTCGATCCCCTGCTTGACTTGAACGCTGACAAAGAGCGTCGCCAAGAGCCCGCAAACGAGCGCCACCCAGGCGAACCAAGATTCTTTAGACGTTCTCTGCATTAGCGGTCCGCTTGCTGTTCTTCAGGGTGATTTCCGTGCTTCACTGCTCAAGTTTCGAGACCGGGGGCCTCCTCGTTGTCGTTGTCGTTGTCGTTGTCGTGATCGTGGTCTCGACATGGCGAAGAATCGACAACGACAACGACAACAACGACCTGAGACGGTCTTGGGACTTTCGCACAGTTGCACGAGTAGAGCTGGTTTCAAACCCGCCCTTGTCCGGCGATCACGTTCGATGGTGATCGCTTGTCCTCAGGAAATCACCCCCGTTCCCGCACCCACTCCTTCAGCCCTTCCAACAAGGTGTCCCTCAGGTCATGGAGTTCTGGCAGTCTGGCCAGCGCCTCCGGATTCCGCCCCCGCGACCGCAGTTCCAGCAACTCATCGACCACCCCATGCACTTGCTGGTGCATGGCATCGATGCGCTGGAAGTCGGACTCCGCGCCATCGCCCGACACCGCCGCGGCCCGCATCCAGGCCGCGAAACGACATTGGCGCGCATCCAGCAGCGGGGGCGGCGGTACGCCATGCTCACGCTTGAGATGGTCTTCGATGGCAGCAATCCAGGCGCGGTGCTCGACGCTGGCATAGAGCAGGGGGCGATGCTCGCGGCGCGCGGCCGGCAGCTCGGCCCAACGGGCCGGGATCCGCCAGGCGGCCAGCCAGCCGGGCAGTTCATGGGCCGGCATGGGACGCGCGATGCCGAAGCCCTGAGCCAGGTCGCAGCCGAGTCTCAGCAGCATCTCGCCATGCTCCAGGGTTTCGACCCCCTCGGCGATGACCTGACGATGGAAGGCGTCAGCCAAACTCAGGACGCTCTCGACGATGGCCAGATCCTCCGGGTCATTGAGCATGTCGCACACGAAGCTCCGGTCGATCTTGAGTTGGGTGACCGCCAGGCGCTTCAGATAGGTCAGCGAGGAATAGCCGGTGCCAAAGTCATCCAGGGCAAAACTCACCCCCAGTTTGCGGCAGGCATCGATCACCTGGGAGGTGCGAACCAGATCCTCCAGTGCGCTGGTTTCGAGAACCTCCAGCGAGAGAGCGGATGGCGCGACCCCTGCTGGGTGCTCCGCCAGCAGGGCGCGCAAGCGTTCGACGAAATCCGCCTGCTGTAACTGACGGGCGCCGACATTGACGCTCACCGGAAGATCCAGGCCGAGCGCCCGCCAAGCGTCGATCTGCGCGAGGGCGGTCTTGATGACCCACTCGCCAAGCTCGACCGCCAGCGGGTGATCCTCGATCGCCGGCAGGAAGAGCGCCGGGGCCAGCAGACCGCATTGCGGGTGCCGCCAGCGGATCAGGGCCTCGGCGCCAATCACCGTCCCGGTGCGCAGATTGACCTTAGGTTGGTAATAGAGCACGAACTCACGCGCGGCCAGGGCGTGACGAATTTGCTCCAGGTGTTCGTGATGGCCACGGATGCGCTGGTCCAGTGCCGTGTCGAAGAGGTAAACGCGATTCTTGCCGGACTGCTTGGCCTGATACATGGCCTGATCGGCCTGACGCAGCAGGAGATCCCCATCGACCGCACCCGCCTGCGGATAGAAGGTGACGCCAACGCTGGCCGACACCCACGCGACGAGATCGCCGATCCGCATCGGCTCGGCCACGCTGGCGAGCAGACGGTCGAGCAGCGGCACGCTGGCGTCGAGGTCGCTGAGATCGATCAGCACGATGACGAATTCGTCGCCGCCCAGACGCGCGAGGGTATCGCCTTCGCGCAGCATCCCCTGCATCCGCGCCGCCGTGGCGATCAATACCTGGTCGCCCGCCGCGTGTCCGTGACGGTCGTTGATGACCTTAAAGCCGTCCAGATCGAGATAGGCCACCGCCATGTGCTGTCCCCGCCGCTGCGTCTGCGCCATCGCCTGATGCAGACGGTCGGCCAGCAGCGCGCGGTTGGGCAGCGCGGTCAGCGCATCGTACTGGGCCAGTTGTTCGAGCTGGCGTTCGTGCTCCTTGAGCACGGTGATGTCGGAGAACAGAGAGACAAAGTGCCGGATGTCGCCCTGGGGGTCGCGCACCGCGTTGATGGTTTGCCACGCGGCGAACAAGTCGCCGTTCTTGCGCCGGTTCCAGAGTTCGCCGCTCCAGTGGCCGTCCTTGCGCAGCGAGCGCCACAGCGCCTCGTAGAATTCCTTGCCCTGGCGACCGGAGGTCAAGATGCGCGGATTCTGGCCCAGCACTTCTTCGCGGCGATATCCGGTGATGCGGGTAAAGGCGTCATTCACGTCGATGATCGTCCCGTCGGCGGCGGTGATCAGGATGCCTTCGCTGGCGTGGGTGAAGACGCTGGCCGCCAGTTGCAGGCGGGATTCAGCCTGTTTGCGATCCGTAATATCGACGTTAAAGCCTTGAAAGTGAATAAATTGTCCGTTGCTGCGAAAAATCGGGACCGCATGGCACCAAAAATCGCGGTACTCACCCCCGGTGTTGCGGAGCCGAAAGTGGTTGTCGTGTTCGGCCTTGGCCGCGAAGGCGGCCTGCCAGACCGCGCCCGTGCTGGCCAGATCGTCGGGATGGACGAATTGCGCCCAGGTCTCTAACGTCAGTTCTTGATCCGTTCGGAGGCCGGTGAAATCGTAGTAAGCCTTGTTGAGGTAGCAGTACCGGGCGCCATCGAATGCCCAAATGTGAATACTGGCGTTGTCGAGCACATCGGCAAGCGCCTGACGGCTTTCTTCCAACGCCTGCTCGCGCCGCTGGAGCGTGTCGGTCAGCGTTTGGAGCCGGTTCAGTGCATCTTCCCGTGCCGCTTCCAGGATCTTGCGCTCGGTAATGTCCTGGCCAATTGCCAAAAGACCCACGGTGCGTCCGTCGTTGTCCTTGAGGGTTTTGTCGTACCACTCCACCAGAATCGTTCGGCCGTCTTTTGCGACGATCGGATTCACGCTTCCGCGGGTCTGGCAATCAGCGACGGCTTGCTGGAAAAGGGACTCGACGGCCGGTCGGTCGTCCGACTTCATAAACGTCTCAAACCAATTCAGCCCCTTGACTTCCTCCAAACCATAGCCGACCAGTTGCTCCATGTAGGGGTTGAAGTGGACGATGCGTCCCTGGGTGTCCAACACCAGAATGATGGCTTGGGCGGAGTCGATCAGGCTTTCGGTAAAGTTGCGTTGCTCTTTTAGCGCGTCTTGAGCCCGTCTCCGCTCGGTGATGTCCTCCGCGGCGCAGACCACGTATTCCACCGTGCCGTCCGCGCGCAGTTTGGGCGATTTCAGGATGGAGATGAGCCGTCGCTCCCCCGCGACATGCGGCACCCACTCCTCGCTGAGGACCGGTTTGCCCGTGGTGAAGACCGCGACGTTGCCCTGGCGGCAGACATCGACGACATCCTCGGGGAAGAAGTCGTACATATTCTTGAAGGCCATGTCCTCGACCTGCAGGCCGTTGAAGTCGGCGTGAGCCTTGTTCACCGCGCCGTAGGTGTGGTCGTCGCTCAGGTACCAGATCTGGGTCTGGATGGAGTTCAGCAGGATGCGATTCTCCTCGTCCGACCGGGCGATGGTCTCCTCCGCCTGTTTCCGCTCGGTCACATCGTTGGTGAAGCCGTGCCAGAGCACCGCGCCGTCGGCCTCGCGCTCGGGCAGCGCGTTGCCGAACAGCCAGCGCACCGTGCCATCGGCGAATTGCACCCGATACTCGGCCTGCCAGGGGGTCAGGGCTTGCGCCGAGGTCTGGATGGAGGCGACGACAGCAGCGACATCATCGGGGTGGATCAGGGCGAAGACCGGGGAGGCATCCTCGCGGACGTCCTCCGGGCTGACGCGATAGATGTCGCGGATCGCGTCGCTGACATAGGGAAAGCAGGAACGGCCATCGGGACACAAGCGATATTGGTAAATCATGCCGGGAATTCGGCTGGCAATCTTCTGGAGCCGATTCAACGCCTCTTCCCGTGCCGCTTCCAATGCCTTGCGCGCGGTCACGTCGCTCAGGATGACGCGGCCGCCGGGCGCCTTCCCAGGGTGCTTCGCCAGAGCCTGCTCGCGGGTGGCTTCCAGCCGCGCCCAGAAGATCGCGCCGTCCGGTTTCACCATCCGCAGCTCGCAGGCCAGCGGCTCGCCGACGGGCTCCGGCATGTCCCGCTGGGGTGTCGCCGCGATCTCGAAGAGCTGCTTGCGGTAAAAATAGTAGTGGTTCTGATCGTCCTTGAGGACGAACCGGGAGAGCGGCTGTTTGATCAGCACGCTTTTGGGCACGCCCAGCAGGAGCGCGGCGGTCAGGTTGGCCTCCAGGATCAGCCCCGTCTCGGAGAGCGTGCAATAGCCCACCGGCGCCAGATCGTAGAGGTCAAAATAGCGCGCCCGCGCGGCGTCGATCTCCGCCTGCGCCCGGCGCAGTTCCTCGTTCTGCATCGTCAGCTCGATCTGATGCACCCGCAATTCATGGAGCCGTTTGCAGAGGTCATCGGGCGTCAGGGTCGCGAGGTCTTCCGGCGACGGCACCGCACTAGCCCGGAGCATCGCCTCAGCCCGCTGGCGCAGTGCCCGCGCCGCGTCCGCCACGGGAGGATCGGGCGGGTTAACCTTGCGAGTCAAGACGACTCTCCTTCGCGTGATTGCTCTTGGAGCCTTGCGTCCGTTCGGTGGTCGCGATCGCGTACATCTGTCCCGCCTCGTTGATCAAGGCAGTGGCGGTCATCCAGACCTCCAGAAGCGCGCCTTCCTTGGTGAGCCGTTGGGTGCGAAACGGCTCCAGAATTTCCGCCTGGCTCAGTTGGCGGACCCTGGTCAGGGCGTCCGCGCGCAACCCCTCCGGGATACGGTCGCGGACGTTCATCCGCAGCGCCTCGGCCTCGCTCCAGCCAAACATCCGCTCCGCGCCAGGGTTCCAGGCCAGAATACGGCCCTCCAGATCCTGCACGGTGATGGCATCGTGCGCGTCGCGCACCACCACGGCCAGTCGCAGCAGATCCTCGGACCGCCGCAGCGCCTCGCGGGCCTGCATGATCTCGGTGAGATCGACAAAGGTGAGCACCGCGCCCTCGATCACGTTGTCGAGCGTGCGGTAGGGATGGATGCGCATCCGGTACCAGACGCCCGCCGTGGTCTGGACATCGAGTTCCTTCGGGATCAGGGTATCCAGCACCAATTGAGTATCCGCCACCAGACGATCGTAGCCCACTAGGTTGGAGAGGATGTGGCCCACCGGCCGACCGATATCGCTCAGGATCAGGTTGATGATCTGGGTCGCGTCGGGGGTGAAGCGCAGGATGCGCAGTTGATGGTCGACAAAGACGGTGCCGATGCCGGTGCCGGCCAGCAGATTGTTCATGTCGTTGTTGGTGCGCGACAGGTCGGCCACCTTGGTTTGCAGCTCGGCGTTGACCGTGGCCAGTTCTTCGTTGACCGATTGCAGCTCTTCCTTGGAGGTCTCCAATTCCTCGTTGGTGGACTGCAATTCCTCGTTGACCGACTGCATTTCCTCGTTCGAGGATTTTAGCTCCTCGTTGATGGTCTCCAGTTCCTCGTTGGAAGACTGGAGGTATTCCTCCTTGGACCGCAGTTCCTCCTTGAGCGCGGCAATGCGCGCGTCGGTGTCCGCGCCGGCGTCATCCATTCCGTCGTCGGCGGCGCACGCCGGTTCAAGCTCGCCGGGTTGCGCCGGCTCCAGGACGACCAGATACAGCGGCGTCTCGGACGTCGTGGCGGGATCTGGCGTCACCGGGCAGACCAACAGGTTGACGCGGGTGAAATCGCCGTTGGTTTTCACGCGCACACCCGCGCGGCGCACGTTTCCCCGGTTCACCGCCGCCTGGCGTAGGGCGGTGGTCAGGTCGGGCCGCAGACCTTCGCGCGCCATTTTGAGGAGATTGCTGACGCCGGTTTCGCCGGGGGGCGGTTCCAGATAGAGACCGGTGCGCCCGTGCAGATAGAAGATGTCGCCCCGTGCGTTGACCAGCGCGGCGGACAGGGCGACCGCTTGCAGCAGCGTCTGTTCGGTCAGTTCGCGCAGCGGCAGTTTCAGCGAGAAGGCCGCGGTTCCGGGCACCCGAGGAGGCACCGGCTTACTGGCAGTCAGGGGCGGCACGAACCGCTCCAGGGGCAGGCGCCGCGCATAGCCATCGTCCTTGCGGCGATAGAGCTTCAGCTTGCGATCCAGCACCTCAAACAGATCGGGATACTCGCCCACCGTCTCGGAGGTTCCCAGAAAGAGAAAACCGCCGGGATTCAAGGCGTAATGGAAGAGCGGAATCAGCCTTTTCTGCACCTCCCCGCCGAGATAGATGAGGAGGTTGCGACAACTGATGAGGTCGAGCTTGGAGAACGGCGGATCCTTGATCAGGCTGTGTTCGGAAAAGACTAGCAGGTCGCGAACGCCTTTGTGGACGCGATAGATGTCGCCGCCGGGCTCGGCGGTGAAAAAGCGCGCGAGGCGCTCCGCCGAGAGGTCGGTGGCGATGCTGGCCGGGTAGAGCCCGACGCGGGCGGTGGCGATCGCCTGGGCGTCGATGTCGGTGGCGAAGACCTGCACCTTGAAGCGCTGCCGCATCGCCTCCTGACGTTCGGCAAGCAGGATGGCGAGCGAATAGGCTTCCTCGCCGGTGGAGCAGCCCACCGAACAGACGCGGATCGCGACCTCCGCCGACTTGCCGGCAAAGAGTTTGGGGATCACCGTTTCTTCAAGCGCCTGGAAGGCGGCGGGGTCGCGGAAAAAATTGGTGACGCCGATCAGGAGATCGCGAAAGAGCGCGTCCGACTCGGCGGGCATCTGCCGCAGATACTGCACATAGTCATCGATGGTGGCGATCTGATGGACGGCCATGCGCCGCTCGATGCGGCGCTGGATGGTGCTGGGTTTGTACTGCGAAAAGTCGTGGCCGGTCTGGGCGCGCAGCAGGACGAAGATCTTGCGCAGATGATTGCCGCTCTGGGACGGCGGGACCGCGCCCGGCCGTGGCGGGCGGCCGAAGGCGTGGACCGCGTAGGCGATGAGTTGGGCGGGCATCTCGGCCGGCGGCAGCGCATAGTCCACCAGTCCGGTGGCGATGGCGCTGCGCGGCATCCCGTCGTACTCGGTGGAGTCGGGGGTCTGAGCCATGACCATGCCGCCCTCGCCCTTGATCGCCCGCACGCCCAGGGTGCCGTCGCTGCCGGTGCCCGAGAGCACGATCCCGATGGCGCGCGCGCGCTGGTCCTGGGCCAGCGAGCGGAAAAAGAAATCGATCGGCAGGCGCTGGCCGCGCGGGGCGGAAGGCTCCAGGAGTTGCAGCGCGCCGTTGAGAAAGGCCATGTCACGATTCGGCGGGATGATGTAGGCGCAGTTGGGCCGCACCACCATCCCATCCTCGACCTCGGACACCCGCATCCGGGTCGAACGCTGGATAAGATCGGTGAGGATGCTCTTGTGATCCGGGGCCAGATGCTGCACCAGCACGAAGGCCATGTCCGGATCGGTGTCGGCGGGCATGCCGGAGAAGAAGGCTTCAAAGGCCGCCAGCCCCCCGGCCGAGGCGCCGATGCCGACGATCGGGAAACCGTCCGGGGAGTGCTCGGGCGTCTCCGTCTCCGGGGCGGCGTCGGGCTTGGCGTCACGCGGTGTCGGCGTGGTCTGCGTTTTCTGCTTCATCGCCCATCCCCTGTGTTTGAAGCTGTATTTAGGTGGTTTCCTGAAAACAACCGACCCGCGGAGAGGCTGTTAATCCTGTCCATTTAAAGCATTGATTCCGGTAGAAACGTTCCCGGAAATCGCCTTACCCCTCGGCCAGACAAACGCGATTGCGTCCCTCGTGTTTGGCCCGATACAGGGCAGTATCGGCCGCCATGAGCATGGCGTCCACATCCTCGCCGGCGTTCCAGAGCTTGACCCCAGCGCTGAAGGTGATGGGCACCTGACCCGCTTTGGTGGGGACCGGACGCTCCGAGATGGCCGACAGCAAACGCTGATAGAGCGTCCTGACATCGAGTTCTTGAATGCGTGGCGTGATCACCACGAACTCCTCTCCGCCGAAACGGCCCAGGAAGTCATAGGGTCTGAGATTGCTTTCCAGGGTCCGGGCGAAGCGGCAGAGCACTTCATCGCCCACCGTATGACCGTAGGTATCGTTGACCAGCTTGAAATGGTCGATGTCGCAAATCCCGACGGCCAGACCCTCGGGGTGCCGCTGCTCTCGGGACAGTTGACGCGCGAGCGCGTCCAGGATGGCCCGGCGGTTCAACACGCCGGTCAGCGGATCGTGCGTGGCCTCGTGCGCCAGCGCGTCGCGCGCGGCGAGAAACTTGGACTGCATTTCGACCAGGCGGCGACCGACCTCAATGCGCGCGCCCAACTCGCCGGGATCGAACGGCTTGGCCAGGTAATCGTCGGCCCCGCCATCCAGCCCGGAGACGATGTCGGCCTTTGCCCCCTTGGCGGTCAGCATGATGAGATACGGCGGCTGATCGGTCGGCAACGAGCGCACACGACGCACGACCTCCAGCCCATCCAGCTCCGGCATCATCCAGTCGAGAATGGCCAGGGCCGGCGCGTCGGGATGCTTCAAGACCTCCCAGGCAGCGGCGCCGTTGACGGTCTCGATGACGTCATGACCGATCTTCCTCAGCATCTCCGCCAACACGACGCGGGATGTCACATCGTCTTCGGCGATCAGGATACGCATCGCCACCTCCTCCAACTCATTGACTCGATGCCCGCGTCGCCAACATCAATGGCGGCGACGTCCGGATGACTGCGGCTGAACAGGATCGCGATCACAACCACTCCCGGTCGGTCAGGAGCGGGAAATCCTGAACCATCGAGTGCCTCAATCCGTCGAACTCCGTTTCCAGTTCGACCAGACGGTCTCTGGCCGTGTTCAAATCTCCGGCCTTGGCCGCCTGCTCCATCGCGAAGGCCACCGCCCGCAAGCGTTGACCACCCACATTGGCCGACGCACCCTTGATGGTATGCGCCTGCCGCTCGGCGCTTGGGGCGTCTCCAACCTCCAGAGTGCCCCGTAGCGCCGCGATCTGTCGTGGTAGATCGGTCAGGAAACATTTGGCCACAGTGCGCGCCAGGTTCTCGTCGTCCATCAGTCGGGACAGTAAATCAGCCCGGTCGAAAACCGACACATCCACATCCAGTATTCGAACGGAAGACGTGACGGTTTGCTCGGCCACCTCCGACGCTTGACGGGTCTCGGACATGGATTCCCTCGGCAACCATTGTGCGAGCACCTGCGCCAAAACGGTTGGAGAAACCGGCTTGGACACATAATCGCTCATACCCGCGTTCAGACAATGTTCCTGGTCACCCCGCATCGCATTGGCGGTCATGGCGATAATCGGCAGCCGATGATTCCGGACGGCGGACGCCGGATCGCGAATGATCCGCGTGGCCTCCAGTCCGTCCATGACGGGCATCTGCACGTCCATCAGAACCAGATCGTAGGGAATGGTCGCGAGCGCCGTGACGGCTTCCGCGCCGTTTGCCACGGCGTCGGCGTGCAACCCCATTTTTTTCAGAATGCCCAAGGCGACCTGCTGGTTGGTAATGTTGTCCTCCGCGAGCAAGATGCGCGCCGTATGCCCGGCGAACAGGTTGAGGGTCTCGCGCGCCCGGTGGCGCATGGCGATTGGCCTCGGGCTCGCCTCCATGGCGACGTGATCGGCCAGTGCCAGTAAGAGAACCGCCTGCAACTCTTCGTGCCGAATCGGCTTGGTGGCATAGGCCGCGAATCCGATTTCCTGGAAACGCCGGGCGTCGCCACGCATTCCCAGCGAGGTCAGCATGACCATCCGGGTGTCGGCAAGGCGCGGGTCCGCCTTGATGGTTCGACCCAGGGTCTCGCCATCCATGTCGGGCATCTGCATGTCGATGACGGCCAAACGGAAAGGATCCTGCTCGTCCAGCGCCGTCGAGAGACGCTGGAGCGCCTCGGGGCCGTCCCGTGCCTCCGCCGGCCGCATGCCCCAGCAGGTCAAACGCGTGGTCAGGATTTCGCGATTGGTGGCGTTGTCGTCGACGATCAGGACATGCACGCCAAACAGATCCGCCGGTAAGGGCATCGGGGTATTCGCAGACTCGGGTTGCTTGGCAAGACGCGCCGTGAACCAGAACTCCGAGCCCTTGCCTTCCTCGCTGTTGACGCCGACCTCGCCGCCCATCAACGCGGCCAACTGTTTGGAGATCGCCAGGCCGAGACCGGTACCGCCGTATTGCCGCGTGGTGGAGGCGTCGACCTGACTAAACTTGTCGAACAGCAGTCCGAGTTTGTCCGGAGGGATGCCGATCCCCGTGTCGCGGACCGCAAAGCGGAGCAGGACACCGCTCGTCTGCTCCTCCAGAACCGACACCCGAACCGATACCTCTCCGGAGGGCGTGAACTTGATGGCGTTGCCGGCCAGATTGGTCAGGATCTGGCGCACACGGCCGGGGTCGCCACGCAGAAACGCCGGAACCTCGGGATCGGCGGCACACAGAAATTCAAGCCCCTTGTCCTGGGCGCGCACGGCCAGCGTCGCGGCAAAATCCTCCAGCGAACTCGACAGATCGAAGTCCAGTTCTTCCAGGTCAAGTTTTCCGGCCTCGATCTTGGAAAAGTCGAGGATGTCGTTGATCAGACGCAGCAGGGATTCGCCGCTGGCCCGCACGACCTCGGCAAAATGACGCTGCTCGTCGTTGAGATCCGTCTCCAGCAGCAGACCGGTCATGCCGATGACCCCGTTCATGGGCGTGCGGATTTCGTGGCTCATGTTGGCCAGAAATTCGCTCTTGGCGATATTGGCCAGCTCGGCCCTGGCCGCCTGCTCCTGGGCGAACGCGGTCTGTTGCGCCAGATGTTCGTTCAGCCGCTCCGCCTCTTCCTTGGCCCGACGCAGGGCGTCGTCGGCCAGTTTGCGCTCGGTGATGTCGGTATGCGACCCGGCCATCCGGAAGGGATTGCCGGCCTCGTCGCGAATCGCCGCCCCGCGGGCATGGATCCAGCGATCGCTGCCATCCTTGTGCCGCAGCCGAAACTGGATGTCGTAGTGTTGGAGCGAGGCGTGCAGATAGTGCTCGACATAGGCCATCACCGTCGGTTTGTCGTCGGGATGCAGAAGCCCTTCAAAGGTCGCGAAGACATTGGCCAGTTCCTCGTCCCGGTAGCCGAGCTGGGCCTTCCACTGGGGCGAGAGGAAGAGACTGTTGTCGCGTAGATTCCAATCCCAGATGCCGTCGTTGGAGCCCTTGACCGCCAGTTCATACTGTTCGCGGCTCGCCCGCAGGTCTGCCTGCTGGCCGAGAATCGCGCGATCGGCGCGGCGTAACAGCACCAGGATCATGCCCAGAATCACCGCGAGCAACACCCCGCTCCCCGCGCCGCCCAGCGTCAGCAGGCGCGCAAAGGCGTCCTGTTCGGCACGGATATTGCGGATGATCAGGAGGTCGCCAACCTCGCTGCCCGCGGCGTCGGTTAGGGGCGCCACGGACACCCGCCAGGGGTTCCCGTCGAAGACGATCTCGTGGTTCGATTCGCCGTGGGCATGATTGCCCTCTGGGGCATGGTTGGCAAAGGGCGCGAAGGCATCGGGCAGACGGCCCTGAGAGGCGTGGATCAAGACGCTGTCGGGCAAACGATCCCAGTCGGCCTCGCGTCCGAGCAGGCGCATCCCTTCTTCCCAGGTCCGACGGTCGAGAAATTCCTTGCGAATCGACACGGCCAGTTGGCTGCCGGAACGCAGATGGAGCGATTGGAGCACCTCCTCGATCTCCTTGCCCAACTCGACATAACCGACGAGCGTGCCCGCGTCGAAGACCGGCTGAACCACCCGCAAGGTAAAGGTGCCAAGTGGCCCAAGCTCCAGACCCGAGGCGGTATGGCCGGTACGCTCGGCCTCCAGCGCGCTGAAGCGACCGATGCGGTCGCCGAATTTCTCCGGCTTGTGAACGCGCAGCAAACAGACGCGGTGACGGTCGAAAAAATAGAAATGCGTGAGATGGTAATCCCGGTGCAGCGTCTGATAGAGAGGACTCCAGTCAGCGAGGAGTTGCTCGATATCGCGCTCGCCCGCGTGCTGACCCAAGGCCGCGCGCACCCTGGCATCCGCCGCAATGGGCTGGATGGCCGCGGCCAGACCGGCGGCCTGCTGCTTCAAAGCGGCCCGCAGGTC
Organism: Thiocystis minor; assembly: GCF_016653465.1. Classification (GTDB taxonomy): domain Bacteria; phylum Pseudomonadota; class Gammaproteobacteria; order Chromatiales; family Chromatiaceae; genus Chromatium; species Chromatium minus. The sequence goes on from NZ_NHSQ01000074.1 coordinate 45,857, forward strand.
GCCAGACACCTGGGCGAGCGTATTGGCGGTGGTCACGTTTAGCTGCTGCCGATGCTGCTGCCACAGCAGCGCGACCGCGCCTGCCATCAAGAGCAGCACCATCGCCGTCAGTGGCGGCAACAGACGCCGCAGCACCGGTTTGGGCCGTGAATCGATCCTGCGCCTGGAGACCAGCGCGGTCGTCAGGCCGATCAGTAACACCAGCATCAGCCCCACCGGAATGGCCGCGCGCGCGGCCAGATTCCAGCGCCAGTCACGCGCGTCGATATCCATCCCCAGGACGGCAAGCATCTCGCCGGTGCCTTTATAGGCGCCGGCGCAAAGGATCAGATCGTCCACCCGTTCGACATAGGTGGTCTTGGGCTGAAGTTTGCGGGTGGTGGGATTGACGTACTGATAATCGACCCAGCCGCTGCCCTCGGAGAGGGCGATCCGCTGAATCTCCCGCCGGAAGAACGTCCCCCCGGACCAATCCTTCTGATCGATCAGGTTGCGGCCAACCAGTTCCGGTTTGACCGGATGCGCCAGCATGGTCATCTCGGAATCGTAGACAAACGCATAGAGACTGTCCTGTCGAAAGGCGCCTAGCGGGTCGTTCACTTCCCGCATGAAACGCTCGCGGCCCTGTTCGCGGTAGAAGTCCGCGGCTTTGCGCACCATGGCCTGGGCATCGGCCGGCGTGACGGAATCGGAAAGTCCCGTCGCGGTATCCTGGATTGGCACCAAGGCTGAGATCCAGGTGCCCCAACCGTCGGCAATCGGGCCTTCCACCAACTCGGTCTTGTCATCGAAGACCGCGAGCAAGCCGGTCGATGCATCCTCGTACACTTGCCCTGGCGGAGAATAACCCTCCGCGCCGGCCGTTTCGCTGTTCACGAAGAAAAACACCGCACCATCGGGCTTGCGGCCCATGAGATAGGCAAACCGGAATTGCGGATTGGCCGAGCGGACGGCGATCATCTGTTCCTTGAGCCGCAGGTAATCGGGATTATCCAGATCCGCCGCCGTGCCGGTGAGCGCCTGGACGCCCTCGACATTCACCGTCCGCGCCACCAGGCGGATTTGCTTGAGCAGTTCCTCACGCAGCTCGTGATCGGCGCGCAGCACGGTCCACCAGGAGAAGATCGCCCCAATAATCACGATCGTCACGACCGCGCCGGCCATCCAGGAAACCCCTGCCTGACTTTGACCCCTCGCGTACACTTTACTCATCGGCACTCATCTGACCATGACAACTCGTGGATGGATCCTTCGGCGATCGCGTCTTCGCGGCGCGGTCCCTGGCCGCTCCCGCGAACTGCCGACAGCAGTCGGCGGGAAAATGCTTTATTCTGTTTGCTTTATCCTCAAACCGTGCGGAAGAGATGTCAAATGGCCAAACCTAACTACGCGTTTGCAAAGCGTCAGCGAGACCTCGCCAAAAAGCAGAAGAAGGAAGAGAAGCAACAGCGGAAGACCGTCGTCAGCGAGGAGCAGCCTCCAGAGACGCAACTGCTCGACCACGACGACAGAACCGATCGCTCCGAAACCGCGTCGCCATCGCCGGCGTCGGACGAGGCGTGAGTCGATGGACCAACGACGCCTGCCAGTCTTGGACGAGCGGTTAAAACAGATCGTCCATGACCCGCGGCGCCGAGCGTTTGACGGTCGTGGCCGGTTTTCGTTTGGCAGGGCTGGCCGATGGTCCAGCGACCTTGATCGGCTCGGGACCGAGTAGCATCAGGCGGTTTTCCTCCTTCACCATCTCCAGGATCCCGCTCTTGGATTTGGTTTCGGTCCCCCGATTCGGGTCGACGCGAACCTGCACCAGACCGGGCGGCGGCTCAAGCGTGGCGATCGGCTGATCCTTGAGTGCCGTGCGCATGAAATCGACCCACATTCCCAGCGCGGCCTTGCCGCCCTCCTCCCCCCGACCAAGCTTGCCGAAGTCGTCGAAGCCCATCCAGGCGATGGTCACGAAGTTGGCCTGATAGCCCGCGAACCAGGAATCGCGGATATCGTTGGTCGTGCCGGTCTTGCCGACAATATCCTCGCGATTCAGCTTTTTGGCGCGCGTCCCCGTGCCACGTTCCACCACTTCGCGCAGCAGCGAGGTCATCTGATAGGCGATGCGCGGATCGATCACCTGCTCGGCGGGATTGGCCGGTTGGAGTCCCTGGGTGCTGGCCGTCGCCGCGCCGGTTCGGTACCAGCAATCGGCGCAGGCTTGCGACGGATTGGCCTCGAAGACGATCCGCCCGTTGCCATCCTCGACGCGCGCGATGAAATAGGGGATGACGTGATAACCGCCGTTCGCAAAGACCGCATAGCCCTCGGCGAGTTTCACCGGCGAGAGTGCGCCGGTGCCGAGCGCCATCGAGAGTCCCAGAGGCAGGGCTTCAAGTTCAAAGCCAAAGCGGCGGAGGTAATTCTGGGTCTCCTCGACGCCGATACTCTGCAACAGATTGATACTGGCCAGGTTGCGCGAAAGCGCCAGAGCCTTGCGCATGCGGATCGGACCCAATTCCTTGTGGTCGGAATTCTTGGGATTCCAGCGCTCGTTGCCGGGCATCTTGACCGCCTGGTCCTTGAGCAGACTGGCCGGTGTCCAGCCCTTGTCGAGCGCGGCGGCATAGATGAACGGCTTGAAACTGGAGCCGGGTTGACGGCGCATGTCCACGGCGCGGTTGAATTTTGTCTCGTTGAAGGTGTAGCCGCCGACCAACGCGCGCACGGCCCCATCGCGCGGGGCAATTGACACCAGGGCACCGCCGACGAGCGGGATCTGACCCAACTCCCAGCCGCCTTTTTTCGCCGGACGGAGACGAATGAGGTCGCCCGCGAGCACGGCATCGGAGGATTTACGCCGCGGACCGTTCCAACGGACAAGATTGCGCTGGGTTCGCGCCCAGGAGAGACGGCCCGCATCCAGCGTGACGCGCTGACCCTGGCCAAGATAAATCTCCGCCCCGGCCGAGGTAACCTTCGTCACCAGCCCTGGCTCCAGCTCCGGGATCCGGACCGCTGTCGCCAGAGACTCGTCCATTCGCTCCTCCGACATCCCGGCCAGATTCACGACCGCCTCGGGACCGCGATAGCCGTGCCGGCGGTCATATTGACTCAGCGACAGCCGCAGGGAATCCTGAGCCGCCGTCTGAAGCCAGGATTCGACGGTGGTCGTCACCCGATACCCCTGGCTGACCGCGTCCTCGCCGTAAAACCGCAGCATTTCCGAGCGCACCATTTCGCCAATAAAACCGGCGTCCAGCTCCGGTTGACGGCGGTGTAAGCGCGCGGTATCTGGCTCGTTCACCGCGATCTCATAGCGGTTCGTGTCGATGTAGCCGAGTTCGTGCATCCGGCCCAGGATGTAATTACGCCGTTCCAGCGCGCGGGCCGGATTCGTCACCGGATTATTCTTGGAGGGCGCCTTGGGGATGCCCGCCAGCATCGCCGCCTCGGCCTCGGTGAGTTCGTCGAGGGCCTTGTCGTAATACAGCGAGGCGGCGGCGGAGATCCCGTAGGTGCGATGTCCGAAGAAAATCTGGTTCAGATAGAGTTCCAGGATTTGGTCCTTGGTCAGGGTCTGCTCGACATGCAGCGTCAGCAGTACCTCCATGAGCTTGCGCTGAAACGTCTTTTCCGGCGACAGGAAAAAACTTCGGGTGACCTGCATGGAGATGGTACTGCCGCCCTGGGCCTTTTCGCCGGTCGCGACATAACTGAGCAAGGCCCGCCCCATGCCGACGGTATCGACGCCGCCATGCTCGAAGAAGCGGCTGTCCTCGGTGGCGAGAAAGGCATTGATGACCAGCGGTGGAATCCTGTCGATGGCGACCGGGCGGCGACGCTCGATGCCAAATTCCGAGATCAGCGCACCATCGGCGCTGAAGACCCGCAGCGGCTCCTGAAACTGGACCGTGCGCAGACTCTCGACATCCGGCAAGTCGGGAAGGGTCACGCTGATGAAGGCGGCCAGACCCAGCAAGCCCAGGGCCAGCAGTTGCAGGGGCATGCCCAGGAGCCCCAGAAAATGGCCCAGCCAGCCAAAAAAGGAACGCGGCGCACGTCCGACCGGCAGCGACACACGGGGTTTTCGCCGGGATCCCGCACTCGCCTGCCGGGACGCATCCGGTTCGGCTGAGGTGTCGGGCGGGTTTTGCGGGAGAGACTTCGACGTCACGCGGTTGGGTTGTGGTTCCAAATTTCACTCCGCCCGCGTCGGACCAGCCGATGAAAATGGGGCTCTTGAGAGGATGGATATCGCCATGGTATGTCGCTGGGATTGTACATCAAGGTCGATGTCACCCGAATTCCAAACGCACGCGCCGTTTCCCGGACATCGTCTACAGCCGTTTCAGATACTCAAGTCCACCGAGTTGCCGCATCTGACGTCCAATCCAGACGGCGCGTCGTCTGACGCTTGCGGATGGCGCGTCCAGGCGATAGAGGATCGGATTTGGCAGCACGGCCGCAAGCAAGGCCGCCTCCTGGAAACCGAGATCCGAGACATGGCGGCCCAGATAACGCCCGCTGGCGGCGCCAACGCCATAAGTATCGGGGCTAAATTGGGCGATGTTGAGATAGACCTCCAGGATCCGCTGCTTCGACCAGAAGGTTTCAAGCAGGATGGTGAACCAGACCTCCAACCCCTTGCGCAGATAGTCGCGGCCGGACCAGAGAAAGAGATTTTTGGCCGTTTGCTGGGTGATGGTGCTGGCGCCGCGCAACCGCCCCCCATCCTGGAACGTCGCCAACGCCCGGCGAATTTCCACCAGATCGAAGCCATGATGGGTGGGAAAGCGCTGATCCTCGGCGGCAATCACGGCCAGCGCCACGGGGGGCGGGATCAGCTCCCAATCGACCCAGCGATGGAAGACGGCTGGCGCGTTGCCCGACGGAACGCGACTGGCGATCCAGTGTGTCACCATGACCGCGGAGGTTGGCGGATTCACCCAACGCAACAGAAAGACCGCCGCCATCGACAGCAAGATGAAACCCGCGACAAGAGCCATCCCCCCTTTCGCAACGGTGCGCAGTCTGCGCTTCCATGGCACCTCAGACCGCATGGCGGATCGCCCAAGCAAGATCGGCGGCCTGGCGGTTGCCGGCGACATCATGGACACGAAAAATCCGGGCACCGGCCATGACGCCGATGGCGGTCGTGGCGCAGGTCGCCGGCATCAGCGCGGCGGGCTCGCTCCCACCGCAGAGGTCCGCCATGAAACGTTTCCGACTGGTACCGAGCAGAACCGGAAAGCCCAGACGAACCAATTCGCCCAGCCGCGCCAGCAGGGCCAGATTGTGCTCCGCCCGTTTACCGAAACCAATCCCCGGATCGAGCAGGATCCGGTGCTCGCGAATTCCCGCGTGTCGCGCGGCGTCCGCGCGTCGCGCGAGAGCGTCGCAAACCTCACGCACGACATCCACGTAGCAAGGATTGACCTGCATGTCCTGCGGTCGTCCCTGACGATGCATCAGCACGATGGGGACGTCGCGCTCCGCCGCCAATGGCAGCATCCGGGGGTCATCGACGCCCGCCGAGGTATCGTTGATCCAGCTTGCGCCCGCATCGATTGCCGCGCTGGCGACCTGCGCCGAGGTCGTATCGATACTGATGGGAACTGCGGGCGCGATCTGCTCGCGCAACTGACGGATGACGGCGATCACCCGCCGTTCCTGCTCCGCGGCGGGGATTGGCCGCGCACCGGGGCGGGTCGATTCGCCGCCCACATCGATCAGGTCCGCGCCTTGTTCGAGCATGGAAATGCCCTGAGCAACCGCAGCATCGAGATCCGAATAACGCCCGCCGTCCGAGAAGCTGTCCGGGGTGACGTTCAGAATGCCCATGATCCGCGGTGGAGACTCCGCCGTGAAATGAGGGGCCGAGGGTGAAAAAGTGTTCATGGATCGCCTTCCATTTGATAGTCTTTGACGCCCCATCAAGGGAGCGCGCATGATCCTGGTGCATCGCCGCTCAAGTTCTGAGACCGGGGCCTCCTCGTTGTCGTTGTCGTTGTCGTAATCGCGGTCTCGACATGGCGAATATTCGATTACGACAACGACAACGACAACGACCTGAGACGGTCTTGGGACTTTCGCACAGTTGCAAGCCACACGGCGAAGCATGCCACGCGGGCAGGATTTCCGTGTATCGCCGCGGACTGAACCGGGATCGGAGCGACACCGAGTCCTGCCGACAGCCACCGAGATCATTCTGTCATGTGTAAAACAAAGCCGTACCGATCCGCCGTGCTGGCCATCGCTGTCTTGATTGCCGGTTGCGCCACCGCGGGCGGCCGAATTGGGCCATTGCCCACGGTGAACCGACCCGCGGAGGCCGGCACGTTGAGCTTGTTTCGGGACGGCTCGCTGGTGGGATGGTTTGCGCCCATGCGGGTGAGGATCGATCAAAACGATCTCTATCGGCTCGGTCGCAACCAGCGCTTCAGCCTGAACCTTGACCCAGGCGATTATCTCCTTGAATATTCGATCGGCTTTAACACTTGCAGCCGATCGATCCACCTGAAACCCAGACAGACCTTGCGCCTGAGGTTAGTCGCGAATTGCATGATCTATGAGGAATGAACCATGCGCTTCGAGCGGATCGTTCGATTCATCCAGCCCTCGGCGATCCGCTGCCCGCGGATATATCTTCATACGCAACGGGACGTTTTCCACCACCACTACGGGAGCGACAATCGATGATCGCGAAAATGGAAGCGGACGAACGCCGGTTTGCCGCGCGCGTGTCCTGGGAATGTCAGGCACGCCTCTTGCCGTTGGCCCTGGAACCGCAGACCCCCACGCTGGGCATACATCATGCGATCGGGCATGACATCAGCGAGGGAGGCGTCCAAGTGCGCAGCAGTCGCCTGTTTGCGCTCAAATCGAACCTGCTGGTGGAAATGCAAGCCCCCGACCATCCCGAGGGGATTCAGGTCGTTGGCTCGGTGGCCTGGATTTCGCCGACCTGTTCGGAAAATCTCTGGTGTCTCGGCATCGAGTTCTCGGATGTCGGAGACAACGCGCTGAACAGCATCCGCGCCCTGATGCGCCTGCCGACGACTCGACTGAGCAAAATTGAACCAGACACTCGTTGAGCGAGCCGACTTCGACAGTTAGGCCGTCGCCTCACAGGTTATCCACAATTCCAACCACAGGGGATGTGGATATCAACCGCCGATTTCCAGGATTTGCGCCACATCGCAGAGGCTCTCCGCATTCGGAACCCATGCGAGAGGCGCAAGGATTATGTCGGTTCCTGTTTGCACAAGTGCGCATAGATGTCGAGATACTGTTGGGCCGGCAGGCTCCAGGAAAAATCGGCGCGCATTCCGTTGACGCGCAATTGCCGAAAATATTCCGGAAAACGCCACCAGAGACCGAGCGCGCGGCTCATGGCGCCTTCCAGTCCCGCCTCGGTTAGATCGTCGAACAAATAACCGTTGCGAATCTCGAAGGGTTTATCCGAATAGTTGGCATCGAAAACCGTGTCCGCCAGCCCGCCGACGCGTCGCACGATGGGCACCACGCCATACTTCATCGCGATCATCTGCGCCAGGCCGCAGGGTTCGTAGAGGCTTGGAATCAGGATCAGATCCGCGCCGGCATAGATGAGGTGGGCCAGCGTCTCGTCGTATCCCAACTCCAGATGACAATCCGGGTTTGGATCCGTCTCCTCCTTCAGACGCGCAAACCGCGCGGCAATGACGGGATCGAGCGCCGCGCCCAACAGAACCACCTGACTATCATGCGCCAGGGCATACCGAATGCCATGCAGCATCAGCTCGACGCCCTTCTGAAAGTCCAGTCGGCTGACAATCGCAAGGATGGGTTTTTCCACTTCCCGCAGCCCCAGGCGGGTGCGCAACGCCTGACGGTTGGCCGCCTTGCGCGGGAGACTGTTCACCCCATAATTGACCGGGATGAGCGGATCGACCGCGGGGTTCCAGACCAGACTGTCGATCCCATTCAGCACGCCCCCGAACTTGTGCGCGTGCGTCTTCAGCAGAGGCTGCAATCCCATCCCCTGATCGGTATCCTGAATCTCCCAGGCGTAACGCGGCGAAACCGTGTTGACGAAATTCGCATACACGATGCCGCCCTTCAACAGATTCGCGACCCGACCGTCGCGCGGATCGAGCAGACGGTCGGCGACCAGCAAACGCCGCGGATCGAGACCGGCCTGACGCAGGATGGATTCGTCGACCTGGCCCTGATACCCGAGATTGTGCAGGGTATAACAGACGCGGGTGCGGGTGAGCCCAAGCGCTTCATAGACTTCATAGAGCAGGACCGGAATCAACCCGGTATGCCAATCGTTGCAGTGCAGAATGTCCGGCCGCCGTCCGGATTGCAGCAGGAACTCCAGGACCGCGCGCGAGAAAAAGGCGAAGCGCTCCGGGTCGTCCGGCTCGCCATAGATCCGGCCCCGCTGGAAAAAACCGTGCGGTGATCGAGGATCGATGAACAGGCAGTTGACGCCATCCATTGCGCCGCCAAGCACCCGGCAGGAGAGCCACTGATCATGAAATGGCACCCGCAGATTCGGGTCGATTTCGCGCAGGCCGGCGACGGACTCAAGCCGTGACAGAGCGTAATACGGCAGAAAAACGTCCACCGCGTTTCCTCGAACGGCCAGTTCGCGGGATAAGCCTTGAACAAAGTCGCCAAGACCACCTGCTTTTGCGATGGGCGCACACTCGGCGCTCACCATAGCGATATACATGCGCCCGTTTCCCCTACGTTTAAGTATGTGATCGATTGTTGCGTGGGGCATCCAGTTCCGGCGGCGGATGGAGCATCAATGCCTGTTTCAACAGGGTCGGCTCATCGACCTTGACCACGAATTGAAAACGCCCGCCTGGACCGACATGATAGCGTCGACCGAACAGATCGATCTCCGTGTTGGGCGCGGCCCAACCGTGGATGTGAAGTTCGGCCTCGATCAGTAGCTCGGCACACTGAGGCGACGATCGACCATAGATCAGAGTCGGGATCCGGGATGTGCCAGCGATCGCAGGTTCGCTGGATTCCTGGGCGAGGGTGGCGCTGGCAGCGGTCGCTGCCTTGTCATTCAGGAGATCCCGTGCGAGGCGGGTCGCGAAGACCCGGTTGTGCGTAACGGTCGGTTGTCCTGGTCCGGCCGCCTCTTCAACGCCGTCGGGATTGGATTCGCTCCACGCCACGCCGCGTATGGCAACCGAAAAATTTTCCTCGCGCGGCATCCGGGCGCAAGCCTCCGACGGCCATCCGGAATTCCGTCCAGCACCCGGAACCGGCGCTGGAAACTCCGGCGTGAGTTCGCCCGGCGGAAGATCCAGGGTTGGATCCAAGATAGGCTGGACGTCTGCCCGCTCCCTGACCGCCGGAAATTTGAGCCCAATACCGGCGGCATGCTCAAGTCGATTCGAGCGCGCCAGGAGAAGCCAGCCACCGGCCGCATTCGCCAGTCCAAGTTCCGCCTCAAAGCGAGCGGCGTCCGGTCCGACCCGGAATCCGGTCTCGCCCTCTCCCCGGTTGCCGGCGAGCCAGGGGCGACGCTCTTCGACATCCTCGGACGTGCCGTCATCGCGTAGCCGCCGCAGACGCAAAACCGGCAATGGCTGACCGCCATTGACTGGAAAATCATGACTGGCGCGAACGTAATCATTGTTTTGCAGATGCCAGCGCACCCGCACCTCATTGGCCGCGCCCTCAAAAAGCACGAGCTGGGTCGCCTTGATCTCCAGCGGAAAAATGGGGGTAAGCGGCGCTGGCGGCGGCGCTAGATCGGGCGCAATCAGGGCCGGACGGATTGCAAAACGGACCGCCAAGGAATCCCGCCCGTCCTTGGAAAGCTCGCTGATCGAGACATCCGAGGCAGCAGGAAGACGATCCGCATGAATGGTGATGGTCATGTCTCCCGGTTAAGAAACTGTGGCGCCCCAAACCAGCGTCAAGGGCCTGAGCCGGAGAGCGGTTCCACCAGATCGGATTGCGCCTCGCGCGCGTCGGTCGCCAAGGTTGCGACCGCCGCCGACGAGGACGCTCTGTCAAACCCCTCCGATGGCATCGCAAATCCCATTTCCAGGCTCGCCTCAACTTCGCGCAAGGCCATCTCGGCCGCTGCCGTGCGCGCATACAGATGAGGGATCCAGGCATCGCTCCAAAACAGAAAACAACTGGTCTCAGCCTCCAGAATCAAACGCCGTGCGCGGAACATCGCCTCGCTCGCCACCCGAAAGGCGTCGGGTTGACCGCGGCACAGATCCCAGTAGCGCGCGCTCAGTCGTTTCACCTCGGCGACCGCCTGGCGCTGCCGCTCGCTGCCAAACCACTGAGAGAGATCCTCGCCCGAAGTCGAGCCCACATTCCAGGCTCCGGTCTGGATCCGCGCCTGGGTTAACGGTCGGATCTGGGCGAGATAATGACTCAGGCAGATGGGCTTGATCGGATAGTCGGCCGTGCGACACCGATCCATATAGGGCGCGAAAAAATGACCGAAAAAGCCAGATTCCTCATGGAGCTGGCGAAACCAGCCGCCGTTTTCTCCGTCCGACCAGGTTGTCACCAGACGGCGTTCTCGTGGACGCGGCGAACCGGCGATACGCCACCGGACTTCATCCTGGAACCATTGCAGATCGATGCCGCTTGACTGTGCGTTGGAGACGTCTCGATCTCGCGGGACCACGCTGATACAGCACCCATCGTGGCAGGCGACATAGGGCCGAAAGATGTCGCTGATGCCATCCTCGGGGCGGACATGCACACCATCGACCACGACATAGTCGTAACCGGCCTGAACCAGAGCCGGAATCATGTCCATGGTGAAGGCCATCTCCGGCGGCCAGAATCCGCGCGGGACGCGCCCGAACACCCGCTCCATGATGGCCATGCCGCGTTCGAGCTGCTCAAGCCAATCCGCGCGCGGAATGAGCGGGAAGATCGGATGATAGTATCCCATGCCGATCAGCTCGATATTCTCGGCCTCCCGATACTGTTCGAGCATCGCCGGAAGATCGACGAGATGCCGATAACGGTCGACGATGTCCGGATCGATCAGCTGTTCCAGCAGGACACCGGAGAACCCGATATGCAAACGCGCCACATCCCGATACGTCAAGGCATACCGAACGACCCGCTCGTAGCAGCGAACGATCTCCTCCGCCTCCCAGGGGTTGACCTCGATCAGCAGGCGCAGATTGCCTGGCGGCTGATGCAGATGCAGCCCAATTGCATGGTGGATGATAGTCCCAGTCATGGCTCCTCATTCAGTCAGACGCCGTGCGGCCGACTCGGCCAGAGGCGGGAGGCTTCGCAACCGGCGGAAATCAGGAAGCCAGAAATCGCTTTTACCCACCAACATGCATGGCCACATGCCAGCTTGGCCAACATAAAACAAAGGGCATGAAGCGGTCAAAGGCTTAATGCGAAACGCAGATCATTAGATTGCGATCCGCCAATCGATGCGGCAACAACCGCACCCGGCCGTTTCGCCATGCCGGTTGGCATGACCGCCCTCGATGACTTAAGATCCATGACAATTATCAATACGAAGCGCGCCGGACGACCACTGCATGGGGTCGCATAGGCGGTCGCCACCATGGGATAGAGAGACCGTGAAAGACCCAAAACGTGTTCCCCGTCGCTTTTCGCTGCTCGCCTTGGTGCTCGTGTTCCTGGCGGGTATCGCTTTCGTGGGCACGGCCAACTACGCCATCACCGCCACCAACACCCTGGAATTCTGCACCTCGTGCCATACGATGCAGACCAATTACCAGGAATATCAGGAAACGCTCCATTTCAAGAATCCCTCGGGCGTCCAGGCCACCTGCGCCGATTGTCATGTCCCGAAGCAACTCGGCCCCAAGCTGATCACCAAGATCATCGCCGCCAAGGATGTCTATCACGAGATCATGGGCACCATCGACACCCCCGAGAAATTCGAGGCGCGCCGCTGGCACATGGCCAATAACGTCTGGAAAAAGATGAAGGCCAGCGATTCGCGCGAGTGCCGAACCTGCCACGATTTCGCGAACATGGATCTCTCCGAGCAGACCCGCTCGGCGCGCAGCCGGCACGCGGCGGCGGAAGACAAGGGCGAGACCTGCATCGATTGTCATAAGGGTGTCGTCCATCACGAACCAGACGCGCCGGAGGAACCGGATCCTGCCGAGACGGCCCAAGCGGACCCATCCTGAATGCGCGACGAAGCCAAGGTTCCGAGTCCATCATGAAAAGATCGCACACCTTCAGCACCGGCGTCGCACTCCTGCTCGCGGTTCTCTGTCTGCCCGGCCCGCTGGTCTGGGCCGAGGAGGCGGATTCCGGCACCGCCCTGCGGCTGGCGGCCATGATCGGCGACACCGACGCCGTGACCGAGCAGCTCGACCGGGGCATTCCGGTCGATGCCCCGAGCGCCTTCGGCAAAACGGCGCTGATGCTGGCCGTGGAGACCAACGATCTCGCCACCGTCGCGCTCCTGCTCACGCGCGGCGCCAATGTCAACGCGCGCACCGTGGCCGGCTGCACGCCACTGACCTTCGCCGCCGAGTCCGGACACATCGGCATCTCCGCCCTGCTTCTGGAACGCGGCGCGCATGTCCACGATCGGACCCGCGCGGGCTGGGATGCCTTGATGATCGCCTCGCGCTACGGGATCGCCGACATGGTCGAGCAACTGATTTTCCGCGGCGCCGACCCCAAGGCATCCGACCGGGAGGGCCGGACCGCGCTCATGCTGGCCGCTCGCAACGGTCATGCCGGGCTGGTGAACCTTCTGGTCGACGCGGGCGCGGAACCGGAATCCCGCGACCGGGAAGGCGCCACGGCCCTGCTCATCGCCGCGGAACATGGCCATCTCGACGTCGTGCGGGCACTGCTTGAGCAAGGGGCTGATGTCAACGCCCGCGATGCGCTCGGCGCCAGCGCGCTGATCATCGCGAGCGGGCAAGGACAGGCAGCGCTGGCCGAACATCTGATCGAAAAAGGCGCCGACCCGAACCTTCAGGATCAGGACGGAACCTCGGCGTTGATGGCGGCGGTGAACGGCGGCCACCATGCGCTGATCCCGCTTCTGACCAACGCCGGCGCCAGATCGGATCTGAAGGACAACCAAGGCCACACGGCGCTGGATCTTGCGAACCGAAAGAATGATCGGGACGCCATCGATTTGCTCGCGCGGGTATCCGCATAATCGCAACGATTGCAAGGCAAGACCCAAGCGCCGAAACGGCGCTTGCATGAACCATAAGAATGCCGTGGCCATGATCGCCACGCACCCATCCATCCGCACCACCCGGATGGCTCAAGCTCCACCGATTGACCCTATCATAACCAGAGGAAAGGAGGAGGAATCAACACCATGGCTAGAAAAACCCTGCAAACGACCCTGTTGACCGGCGCGCTCGCCCTGGGTGCCTCATCGGGCGCCTGGGCCGAGGCCACCGGCGCGATGCTCGCCAACAGTTGCGCCGGCTGCCACGGACCCCACGGCAACAGCGTCGGCCCCGCCTCGCCGAGTATCGCCGCCATGGATCCGGTGGTCTTCGTCGAGACGATGGAAGAGTTCAAGAACGGCGAGACCTATTCGACCATCATGGGCCGCATCGCCAAGGGCTATTCGACGGGCGAGTTCGAAAAAATGGCCGAGTATTTCCACGCGCAGACCTACCAGCCGGCCAAGCAATCGTTCGACACCGCGCTCGCGGATAAGGGTGCGAAACTCCACGATAAATATTGCGAGAAGTGTCACGCCGAGGGCGGCAAGCCACTGGTCGACGAAGAGGACTACAACATCCTGGCCGGACAGTGGCTGCCCTATCTTCAATACGCCATGGAAGATTTCCGCGCGGATCGCCGCGAGATGGAAAAGAAGATGCGGACCAAGCTCAACGAACTGCTCAAGGCCGAGGGCGAGGACGGCATCGCCGCCGTCAATGCCTTCTATGCCAGCCAACAATAACGACCCCGGAGGAGAACAAAGGCATGAAACTCAGCAGACGTGATTTCGTTAAAGTCTCCGGGGCCGCGGCGGCGGCCAGTCTCTTCGGCTTCCCCCATCTCGCGCTTGGCGCCACCCAGAAGGTGGTCGTCATCGGCGGAGGAACGGGCGGCGCCACCGCCGCCAAATACCTCAAACTGGCCGATTCCAGCATCGATGTCACCCTCATCGAACCCAACGAGGTCTATTACACCTGCTATCTCAGCAACGAGGTCATCGGCGGGGAACGGAAACTGGAATCGCTCCGGCAGACCTACGACGGGCTCAAGGCGCACGGCATCAAGGTGGTTCATGACAGCGCCACCGGCATCGACCCCGACAAGAAGACGGTGAAAACCGCCGGCGGCGCCGAGTACAGCTACGATCGCTGCATCGTCGCCCCCGGCATCGAACTCCTCTACGAGAAGATCGCGGGCTATAGCGAGGCGGCGGCCGAGACCCTGCCCCACGCCTGGAAGGCCGGCGAGCAGACCCGCATCCTGCGCAAACAGTTGGAAGACATGAAGGATGGCGGCACCGTGATCATCGCTGCCCCGCCGGCGCCCTTCCGCTGCCCGCCCGGACCCTACGAGCGCGCCAGTCAGATCGCCCATTATCTGAAGGCCCACAAACCGAAATCGAAGGTCATCATCCTCGACAACAGCCAGAAATTCTCCAAGCAGGCCCAGTTCACCAAGGGTTGGGAGACGCTTTATGGCTTCGGGACCGACAACGCCCTGATCGAATGGCGTCCGGGACCGGACGCGGCGGTGGTTAAGGTGGACGCCGGCGAGATGCTCGCCGAAACGAACTTCGGCGACGAGATCAAGGCGCATGTGATCAACGTCATCCCGCCGCAGCGCGCAGGCAAGATCGCCCAGACCGCCGGGCTTGCCAACGAGAGCGGCTGGTGCCCGGTCGATGTCAAGACCTTCGAGTCCAAGCTGCACAAGGGGATTCATGTCATCGGCGACGCCTGTATCGCCACCGAGATGCCTAAATCCGGCTATTCCGCCAACAGTCAGGGCAAGGTCGCGGCGGCGGCCGTGGTCGCGATGCTCAAGGGCGAGGAACCCGGCACGCCGTCCTATCTCAATACCTGTTACTCGATCATCGGTCCCGCCTATGGGATCTCGGTCGCAGGCGTCTACCGACTCAGCGAGGATGGCGCGACCATCGCCAGCGTCCCGGACTCCGGCGGCGTGACGCCGGTCGATGCCCCGGACTGGGCCCTGGCGCGCGAGGTCGAGTACGCCTACAGTTGGTACAACAACATCGTGCACGATATTTTCGGATAAACGCAAAATCCGGCTGAGCACGAGATTGACAGGCCCGTTCGGGTCATCGCTTCAAAGGGGCCACAAGGCCCCTTTTTTCTGCCTTGATTCTGTGTTCTTCTCCTCCCATCACCTGTGATCCCGAGGAGAGCGCACAATGCCAGAGGAAATCGTCGGTCATTGCTGGAATTGCGGACATGGCCTGACCAAGCCGGATTATGGGCGGGAGTCGAACTGCCTGAACTGCGACAAACCGATCCATTGTTGCCGCAACTGCCGCCACTATGCGCCAGGGCGACCGAACGAGTGCATGGAGCCTCTGGTGGAACGCGTGGTGGAGAAAACGCGCGCGAATTTCTGCGAATTCTTCGAGCCGGCCATGCGCGCGGGCGGCCCTGCCGCCAGCGCCACGGACCCGGAGCGACTGCGCGGCGCGGCCGAGGATCTTTTTAAATAGCCCGGCTAAACTCTGTGAAACCACTCCTTCTCGCGTCGCTGCTGTGCCTAGCCATCGGCAGCGGCGCCTGTGCACGGAATGACGACATGACCGACGCACGCAACCATTTGATCGAGCAAATCGAAAGCGAGGTACGGATGACCGCGCGCGAGCTGGGCGTCAGCGGACTCGATCCCAGGGTCGCCGACGCCCTGCGCCGGGTGCCGCGCGAGCGTTTCGTCCCCGAGTCGGAACGCCATCTCGCCTATCGCAATCATCCGCTCCCCATCGGCGGCGGACAGACCATTTCCCAGCCCTATATCGTCGCCATCATGAGCCAACTGCTGGCGGTTGGCCCTGGCGATCGGGTGTTCGAACTGGGGACCGGTTCCGGTTATCAGGCCGCCGTCCTGGCGGCCTTGGGCGTCGAGGTCTATTCGGTGGAGATCGTCCCGGAACTGGCCGCGCGGGCCGCCGCGACACTCGCGGAGCTTGGCGAGGACAAGGTCCGGGTGCGCGCGGGCGACGGCTGGCTTGGCTGGCCCGAGGCGGCACCCTTCGATGGCATCGTCGTCACCGCCGCCGCGCCCGCGTTACCGCGCCATCTGATCGATCAGCTCAAACCAAATGGTCGGCTGGTGATCCCGCTGGGCGGCGCCGACTCGATTCAGCAGTTGGCGCTGTTCGAGAAGGACGCGGACGGACGCTTGCAACGCCGTAACCTGATCGATGTCCGCTTCGTCCCGGTGACGGGATCCATGGCCCCTTGATCCTCGCGCGCGCGCTGTCCGTCGACCTTGTCAGAAATCTTTGGGAGCAGGCACGGGCCAGCTATCATCGGCGCGTCCTGCTCCTCGCCGGCGCGGCCGACTGGACGGCGTCTGGCGCGCGTCTGGCCGTCGCCGCCCTGCCCGAACTCTCGCCCGTCTGGCTCACGCGGCGCCCGCTCGCGGACAGGATCCGCCCCATCCGCGACGCCATCCAGTTGCTCGGTCAGGATCTGGATCTGCTGATCTACGATGCCCATGGCGGATTCGACCCGGACGGTTTCGGCGCCGCTACCGGCGCCATTCGCGGGGGCGGTCTCCTGATTCTGCTAACGCCGCCGCTCGCCGATTGGCCGAACCGGAGCGACCCGGAAGCCGAACGCATCGCCGTCTGGCCCCATGCGGCGGACGCGCTGACCGGGCGCTTTCTCGCGCGGCTGGTCCGCGTGCTGATGGCCGATCCGGCGATCGTCGCCCTCCAGCAACAGGACGGGCTTTCGCTTCCCGATTGGACGGCGTCACAACCAGTCGGGTGGGCAACGTTTGGCCTGAACGAAGTCGAGGGGCGAAGCGTGCCCAGCGTGACGACTCCATCGCCCAAGGACGAGCGTCGGCGCGTGGAAGATGGGCACGGCCCATGGCCTTTGCCCATCCTACGATCGGTCGAGCCAGAACGAGCCGAGACATCCGAGCGCATCCGCCCAAGCGCCCTTCGGCCGCGCGCGGCGCCAGTCACTCCCGATCAACAACAGGCCGTCGATGCCATCCTCAAAACCGCGCATGGACGTGCCCGCCGACCACTGGTCCTGACCGCCCATCGCGGACGCGGCAAAAGCGCGGCGCTTGGACTGGCGGCCGGGCACCTGTTACGCGCCGGCGACGGCCGAATCCTGGTGACCGCGCCCAGACGCGCTTCGGTCGATCCCGTCTTTTGGCATGCCGAAGCCGTCCTGCGCGAGACGGAGCATCCAGCCGTCGCGGCGGCCATCGGCAGGCTGTCGTTTCAGTCGCCCGCCGAACTCGTCGCCAATGGCCCGGACGCCGATCTGCTGCTGGTCGACGAGGCGGCGGGCATTCCGGCGCCCCTGCTCGAAACCCTGCTCGCCCGCTATCCGCGCGTCGTCTTCGCGACCACGGTGCATGGCTACGAAGGCACTGGCCGGGGGTTCGAGATTCGCTTTCGCGCCACCCTGGACCGCCTGACCCCGAACTGGCGCGCGCTCAGGCTCGACACCCCGATCCGCTGGGCGCCTGCCGATCCGCTGGAGACGCTCACCTTCCGCGCGCTCCTGCTCGACGCCGCACCGGCGCCAGACGATCAACTGACTGCCGCCAGCCCCGCCACCTGCCGCTGCGAGCGACTCGATCCCGACGCACTCGCCGAAGACGAACCGACCTTGCGCGAACTCTTCGGCCTGCTGGTCCTCGCCCACTACCAGACCCGCCCCATGGATCTGCGGATGCTGCTTGACGGAGCGAACGTGCGGATCTACGTGCTGCGTCACGGCGAGCGGATCGCCGCGACCCTGCTCGCCGCCGAGGAAGGCGGTTTCGCGGACCCCGCGCTGCGCGAGTCGATCTATCTGGGACAGCGCCGACCGCGCGGCCATCTGCTGCCGCAAACGCTCTCCGCGCACGCCGGTCTGCTGGAGGCGCCCGCTTTCCGCTATCTGCGCGTGATCCGGATCGCCGTCCATCCGGCGCTCATCGGGCGCGGTCTGGGACGCGTGCTGCTGCATGCGCTCTTTCGCGACGGACGAGCGGACGGCGTCGACCTGGCGGGCGCCAGTTTCGGAGCCACGCCCGAACTGCTGCGCTTTTGGGACCGCTGCGGCTATCGCCCGGTTCAAATCGGCACCAGCCGCAACGCCGCCAGCGGCGAACAGGCGGTCGTCGCGCTCCGGCGTCTGAACGCCCGCGGCTGGCGGTTCGCCGCGATGGCTCGGCAGCGTCTTGCCTCCCGTCTGCCGGTCCTGCTGGCCGGGCCGCTGCGGGCACTCTCCCCCGACGTTGCCGTCGCGCTGATGGCATCGTTACGCACCGCAACCGAGTCCGTCGCAGCGCATGCCCCGCAAGAGCTCGCGATGCGCCGCGAACTGGCGGGCTTCGCCGCCGGTCATCGCACCCTGGACGCCACCCTTCCGCTACTGGCGGAGATCACGCATCGCCAACTCGGCGCCTGCCTGAGCGCCGGTAGGATCAATGCGCGGGATGCCGCCCTCTTGATCGCCGCGGTCTGTCAACTGCGTCCGATGACGGAATTGGTCGACGTCTTCTTCTACCCGGGGCGTCAAGCGCTCCTGACCGATCTACGCCGAATCGCCGGCCAGTTGTTGACAGCCCTCCGGGCTTGCGTCCCGCTGGCTTGAAGTGGAACATGGCATCTCGAACCGCGCCGGCGTTCATCCAGGACGTGCGACTCGGTTCATCGTCCCGGTGAGCAACGAACCAAACCGACCAGGAGAATCGATCTTGTACCCTCGGGCCATAACGACACTCGCATGCCTCGCGCTTCTCGTGCCGGCAATCCCTGGCTGTCTGGTGACGGTCAGCAGTCCACCGCTGGAGGTGGTCTATGGCCCGCCACTGGAATATGGCTATCAACCGCTTCTGTACGACGGCTATGTGGTCTATTTCGCCGATGACGGGATCCCCTATTACTGGAGCGGCGGCACCCGTCTCTGGGTGCCCACGTATGCCCGCGCGCGTTATGTCTCGCACTGGCACCGCTACAAGCCGGCTTATCGCAACTGGTACAAACACCACAGGAACACGTATAAAACCCATCGCTACCAGGGCCGGGCCGGGATTCCGTCCCGACCGGACAATCGTGCGGCGGTTGCACCCGATGTCCGTTCCGCTCCCCCGCGTCATCGCGATCGCGATGGCAATCCGCCAGGGCCAGCCGGCAGGCCTGGCACCAATTGGGAGAACCGCCCCGGTCCAGCCGGCGGCGCCGGGGCATCCCCGGATCGACGTCGCACTGCCCCTTCCGACTGGTACCGCGACAGCGATCTCTCCAGATCAGCGCCGCGTCGCGGCAGTCCGTGGGAAAACCGCGCGGATCCAATCCGCGATCGCGGGACGGCGCCGAATCCTCGCCAGTCTTTTCCGCGCGAGAGGGATAACAACGTCAATCCAGGCAGATCCTTCGGTGGTGCGGACGCGCAGCGGGATGGACGATTCCGATCGAACGACAGTGCAGTGGAAAGGAGTGATCCTCGGTCTTCGACCTTTCCGTCACGCGCCAATCTTCAAGACCGCGGCTGGCCAGCGGAGAGACAGATCCGCTCACCGCAGAGCAACGCCGGGCGGGCTGGAGGCCAGGACGTGCGCGGTTCCGAATCGAGATGGGCACGCTGAACGGAAGGCTGTCTCCGGGAGAATTCATCCCCAGGTTCAAGGCTACGAAATGGACAGGACGATCAGGATGTCGGTGCTTCCGCCATGCGTTCCTCCTGCCTCTGCACGAGATCAAACACGGGCGGCTCCTTCCCCGCCCATAAGAGCGTATGCAGTTCGTAGAGCCCGTCCCGATGGGAAATCAATGTTCGCTTCTCCTGCTGACTGAGGCTGCCCTGCCCTTCATCCTGGAGTTTGAAAATGAGTCCCTCCAGTGCGTGACGACGACGACGGCTCGGCATTTCGTCCGGCAATAAGGCCGCGTGCAGGGCGTAGGTCCAGGGATCCGCCACGGACTGGGACCAGACGTCGCGGTCACTGGATGCGGCAAAAGGAGGCGTTTGGGGAGCGGCCAGGTTTTCATCGAGCAGACTGAGCACCCTGGGCTCTTCCGATTCCTCCGGCGTCAGGAACAGACCGGCGCGCCGCGCCAGACGGCCGATCGAGGTCCGACTGGTGATCATGGAGACCGGAATCGAGAGCGCGAGTCCCGCCAGGACCGGGGTGAACCACCAGAAAAAGGCGGGGACATAGGTATAGGTCGCAACCCCGGTAGCGACCGCGATTAGGGTGTGAACGCCATGCGCGCCCACCGCCTCGGCCAACCCGGTCTGATGATCGCCGCGCTCCTGGGCAGGCCAGCCCACGGAGGTTCTTAGCAGGATCGCCGCCACGAACTTGCTCTGAAACAACATCAGCACGGGTGCGAGCAGGACGGAAAAGAAGCTCTCGATCAGCACGCTCAGCGCCGCCCTTGGCAGGCCACCAAAGCGCCGTGCCTGGACCGGATCGACGGCCAGCAGAATCAGGGAAAGCAGCTTCGGCAGAAACAACAGGGCCAGGGTCACCCAGAGCACGGTGGCCATTTCGACCGCGTAGGACTCGGGCCAAACCGGAAGCACGTTATCTCCGAAGAAATAGACTGGTACCTTCAGGCTCCTGAAATAGGCCTCGATCCCGGTCGCAATCAGGAACAGCAGCCACAGGGGCGATGCCAGATAGGACATGACGCCCATCGCGAAATGGATGCGACTCAAGGATTTGAAACCGCGCGCCAGAACGAGACGGGAATGTTGCAGGTTGCCTTGACACCAGCGCCGATCCCGCTTCGCGTAGTCGATCAGGGTTGGCGGGATTTCTTCGTAGCTGCCGCCCAGATCGTCCGCGAGCCGAACCTTCCAGCCCGAGCGCGCCAGCAGGGCGGCCTCGACGAAATCGTGACTGAGAATCTCCCCACCAAATGGCTCGTGTCCCGGCAATTGGGGCAGACCGCAATGCTCGGCGAAGGGTCGGACCCGAATGATGGCGTTGTGACCCCAGAAATTCGCCGTGTCCTGCTGCCAATAGGCCAGTCCCGCCACGAACATATTGCCATACAGACTGCCAGCGAATTGCAACATGCGCGCGAACAGCGAGGAGCGATTGACCGGCACCGGCGGCACCTGAATCAGGGCAACGCGCCGGTCGGACTCCATGCGCCGGACCATCTCCAGCAGGGTTTCGCCAGTCATGATGCTGTCGGCGTCGAGGACGATCATGTAGCGATAGCGACCGCCCCACTGCCGGCAGAAGTCGGCCAGATTGCCGCTCTTGCGGGCGGTGTTTTCCACCCGGTTGCGATAAAAGAGCCGCGCCGGCTGGTCCAGTTCCAGCGCCCACTGGCGCCACTGGATCTCCTCCTGGATCCAGGTCTCGGGATCGCGAGTATCGCTCAGCACGAAGATCTCGAATCCCTCGGGGTGCCCCGTCTCCGCCAGGGATTGAACCATAGCCTTCAGACCCGCGAAGACCCGCTGCGGATCCTCGTTGTACACCGGCATGACCAAGGCGGTTTTGAATGATTCGTTCGCCTCTTCAGGATGGTCTTGAACGATATCGCCAGCCGGAGCGCGACGGCCCATGCGGCGCAGGATCCGCGCAAATCCAAGGGCGGCGGTCCAGAAGGAGGCGGTGATCCAGAGCATCAGGATCGCATAGAGGATCAGCAGCGCCAGTTCCAGAGGGGTGACGCCGTCATCCTGAATCGCCGCCGACAGCAGGGACATGGCACCCAGCGTGGTGAGCGTCACAAGGGAGAAAAAGATTGGCCGGTGAAAGTGGCGTCCCCAACCGGAGAATCGCCCATTGTTGGTCGTCATGACCGTTCTCCACGAGGGTTCGTTGGCAGGTCCGGCTGACAGAAGAGCCGGCAGATGGCGTCGGCAATCCGCCGGCGCAGACGGTGACAGCAAAGCTCGATCATGCTTGCCTGCATCGTCAGGGGCGCGAATTCCGGCACGGCGTCACGCTGGAACGCACGGATCGTCGGGGCCAGTGCGTCGCCCGCGAGACCGGCCCAGCGCGCGCTCCAGCCGGGGATGGTGCCGCCGAGCACCGCCGCGCGCGCCGTGGCGAGCGCATTCGCGTCGCCGTCGATGCCCAACTCCACGGTCAGCCATTCGTCGAGCAGTGCGTGGGTCTCCTCGATCGCGGCCTCCACGGCATCCTCCAGGGGGGCATGGGTTGCGCGAATCTCCAAGCGCAGACGCACCTGTTCGCTCAGCCGATCAATCTCCTGAGGCTCCCTGACGCCCAGGGCCGTCAGATACTCGAACACGCGCCGCGCCGCGCGTGTCCAGTCGGAGGCTTTCGTCGGCATGGCAGTACCGTCCGGGAGGGCGGGCGCCGAGTCTATTCGTGCACCCATCGGAAGCTCCAGGTCTCGCTGAGAACATCATCGCCATGGCGCAGGAAGGCGCGCAGATCGGCGGGCGTGTTGCCATCCGGGTTCAACTCGAAGAACAGCCGCCAGCCATGCGTTTCCGGGTTGGCCTGCACCACCGGCTTGGACAGGTGGCCGGAGGTGGTCAGAACGACGGCCTCGACCGGGGTTTCCGGAGCCAGGCCAGCCAATGTCTCGCCGGCGAAATCGACCACGAATTTACGCACGCCGGAATCCAGGACATCGGTCCCGCCAGCCCCAACGCGGGTTGAGATCACGCGCCCGCCGAGCAGGCCGGCCTCGGGATCCTTGGTAAACCGTAAACGATATTCGAATTCCAACTCCTGGCCGGATTCGGTGCGCCGCTCCGGAATCCAGTAGACGCCAATGTTGTCGTAACGTTCGGCGTTACTTGGAATCTCCACCAGCTCCACGACGCCCTTGCCCCAGTCGCCGATCGGTTCGACCACCGCGCTTGGACGATTCTGGTAGTGGGCCTCCAGATCCTCATAGCTGCGGAAATCGCGGTCGCGCTGCAGGAGCGCGAAGGACCGTGGATTTTCGACCTGGAAGTTGCTCACCCGCAGGCCAATGGGATTGACGAGCGGACGCCAGATCCGCTCGCCGTGTCCGGTCTCGATCAGCAGGCCGTCCGAGTCATGGACCTCCGGACGGAAATCGTCGATGAAGCGATCCGTATTCTCGCCATGGAAGAACATGCTGGTCAGTGGCGCCACGCCGAGCTTTTGCACCGACTGGCGGAAAAACAGCCGCGCCTTGACCTCGATCACGGTCTCGATGCCGGGGTGGATCACGAAGCGATAGGCGCCCGCCACGCTTTTGCTATCCAGCAGGGCATAGAGGGTAATCTCGGTGGCATCCGCGTCGGGCTTGCGGATCCAGAACTCGCGAAACACCGGGAACTCTTCCTGGCTCGGCAGCCCGGTATCGATGGCCAGCCCCCGGGCGGAAAGCCCGTAGTTGAGATCCTTGCCCAGCGAGCGGAAATAGCTAGCTCCCTGAAACACCGTGAGATCGTCGAAGAGCTGATCCCGGTTGAGCGGATACATCAGGCGCAGACCGGCGTAACCGAGGTCGGACGGCATTTCGTCGGGAACCAGATTCTTACCGTAATTAAAGAAGTCGTGACGAAAAACAACCGGTCTCGCCTGACCGTTCTCGATCAGATTGATCGTCACCCGGTCTTTCGACAAGAATCCCCGGTGAAAAAAATTGACCTGAAACGGCAGCCCCTCGTTACGCCAGAGATTGTGAGTCGCATCGAAGCGGATGTCGCGGTAGCGGTCGTAATCCAGGTCGGAGAGATAGTCGGGCAGTTCGGGGCGGTCTGGCGAATAAGGATCGGTCGCCAGGTCGGCCGCGCGCCGGACGACCGCCGCGAAGGTGAACTCGCCGGGAACGCCTTCGGTCAGCGCGGGCTCCGCGACACCGACCTCATCGGCCGCGCAGACGCCGCCGGCCATCAAGAGCGCCAAAGCAAAGGGGATGAGTCCAAGAATACGAGGGGCCATGGTTGTTGAGTCTCGATAGATTGCTAAAATTTTAAGCTAGAAAAACAGCCTGTTCGTTGATGAAGCCCGCGACAGCGAGTGACAGGTAGATGCCACTCGGGCGTTTGACCAAGGAGTCTCCCCGTCGAGTATCGCGAGTCTTGAATCGCAAATGGTGGGTACGGATATCAAGGCGCGCTCAGCGACTGAGCAATCGAAAAGCCAAGAAAAACCATAGGGCATCCGACCTTCTTTCAGTGGAAGCATTGTAACTTGAAACAGCATGTTTACTAATAGGCAAACAGCCGGGACCGGATAATTTGCCACATTGAGTTCCATGGCCTTGCTCAACAAAACGTCACAGACAACTGTAATACTCCCGCCGTTGATCGTTCAGTTTCGGTCGGAACATCGCTCATAAGGCGGCACCGAGCCGTTTCCAGCATCTTCACGAACTCATTCGAGGATCGAGTATGAACCCGAGACCAGAGGTTGGACAGCAACACCCCGATTCAGGTGACTTTGCTCCGATCGATCAAGCCGCCTGGAATGACGCGCGCTATCCGCTGGGCGCCCATCCGCTGGGCGAAGGCATCACCTTCGCGGTCTACTCTCGACATGCAACGCGGATCCTGCTCGAACTCTACGACCAGCCGACCGGGGCAAGCGCACGCCATGATTACTGGCTTGTCCGTAACCCCGCCGATGATATCTGGCGCGCTCAGGTCGCGGCAGTCCCCTTCGGAACCTTCTACGCCTTCCGCTGCTTCGGCCAGAACTGGGAATACCGGGAGAACTGGTCCCGCAACCACTGTAACCTGGGATTTATCTCGGATGTCGACGCGGCCGGCAACCGCTTCAATCCCAACAAGGTGCTGTTCGACCCCTACGCCCGCGAACTCTCCCACGACAAGGAGATACCGGCGATGCGTCAGGCGGGCCATCACGGCGGGATGTATGCGACCGGCGGCGGCGACTATCTCGGCGTGGTCAGCCGGGAGTTCGACACCGGCCCCTGGGCACCGAAGGGAATCGTCCTTGCCCCAGACCAGACCTCGACCGGCATCCGCCCTCGCCTTCCGCCCGAAAAGGCGATCGTCTACGAGGCACATGTGCGTGGCCTGACCCGCCATCCATCCGCATCGAACTTGCACACGCTGCTCGCCGACATCCCCGGTTTCGAGGAGGTGCCCGATGTGCCCGAAACGCTGCGCGGAACCTATGCCGGAGCCGCGCTGATGGCCAAATACCTCAAGGCATTGGGTTTCACCACCATCGAGTTGCTGCCGGTCCATGAATCGGCCAACGACAACAATCCGGACGACGCGCCCGGCGGCAACTACTGGGGCTACATGACCTTTGGCTATTTCGCGCCAGACCGCCGGTATGCGAGCGACCGGTCTCCCGGCGGTCCGACCCGTGAATTCAAGCAGATGGTGAAGGCGTTTCACGACGAAGGGCTGGAAGTCTACCTGGATGTCGTCTTCAATCACACCGGCGAGGGCGGTAACTGGGGCAGCAACGATGTCACCGGGTTTGTCAGCTTCGGCGGCTTCGATGCGATCGAGTATTACCAGCTTACCGATAACGGCGATCTGGTGGATGGGGCGACCGGCTGCGGCAATCAGCTCAACTTCTCCAATCCGGTGGCCCATGAGTTGGTCATGGACTCGCTCACCTATTGGCTCGACGAGATGGGCGTGGACGGTTTCCGCTTCGATCTGGCCCCGGTCCTCGGACGCACGCCGGACGCGGCCGAGCGCGAGCATTGGGGCGAGCAAAAGCGGTTCTCTCAAACCCACCCCCTGCTCGACCGTATCCGCGACCTGGGCGCCGACCGTCACGTCGAGATGATCGCCGAGGCCTGGGACATGTGGGGCTACGAGGTCGGCAACTTCCCCGCCGGCTGGGGCGAGTGGAACGGGCGTTACCGGGACGCGATCCGCCGCTTCCTGAAGGGCGACGGCAATCTCCGAGCCTTTATCGAGCAGGTCAACGGCGACTATCACAGCTTCAACGACCAGGGCGGTCCTCAGCGCTCGATCAATTTCATCGTCGCCCACGACGGCTTCACGCTGATGGATCTGGTTAGCTACAACGAAAAGAACAATCTGGCGGACTGGCCATTCGGCCCGTCCGACGGCGGCAACGACAGCAACGACTCCTGGGATTCCGGCGGCGATGAGACATTGCGCCGGCAGCGCCTGCGCAACTTCTGGACCATCCAGTTCTTCTCGCGCGGCGTCCCGATGACGGTCTGGGGCGATGAATTCGGCCGCACCCAAAACGGCAACAACAACGCCTACAACATCGATAGCGTTGCCACCTGGAACAATTACGCGATGATCGCGACCAACCGCCCGACCGCGATCCCGACCGGCGACGGTGGCGCTTATCACGACAATTTCGGCAGCGGAATCAATGCGGATGGACGTAATCCTCTGTTCCGTTTCGCCGCTTATGTCGCCGCTCTGCGCCATCGCCACCCCTGCCTGCGCCAGCGCAAGTACGGCGATTGGCTGATGGATTCCGGGGAGGACGTGACCTACCAGTTCAAGCGAGCGGAAGGTCTGTCGGACATCGCGGACGGTGACCGCTGCCTCTGGCTGCGCATCGACGGCAGCGCGGTCAAGGATCACGATTTCCTGTTACTCATCAATATGGATTCACATCCGCACCGTTTTGGCATCCCGCTGGACGAGGGTCGGGAATGGCGGCGGATCATCGATACCGCCGCATGGGCAGAGACACGCTGCAATCTTTGGAGCCTGGAAGATGACGCGGAACCGATGATGGGTGAATACGAGGTTTCGCCCTGTCGATCGTCGTCCTCGAAGAGATCCCGCACTAAACCGCGTCCAGTGCGGTATGCGATGTTTTTGGATTGATTAACCTTGGCCGCATCTAGGATAGTCGGAGCGCACGCGGTTTAAGATATTAAAAAATATAAAATTTTAAACCGTGTCTCTTGTGAGGCTGGTGAAATCCCCAGAGCCAAACACAAACTGAAAATTACGCATATCGCGCTGGACGCGGTTTAAAGATCAGCGTGTCATCCTTGCCGTCCGCGCGTTGTGGCACGGACGCGCAATCGAGTTCCATCCAGACCAAAGGAGCCAGATAAAAATGAACGGCGTCATGATGCAGTATTTCCATTGGTATACCCCAGCGGACGGAACTCTTTGGGAAGAGGTAGCGGCGCGCGCGGCGGAACTCTCCTCGGCGGGTATCACGGCACTCTGGCTGCCGCCCGCCTATAAAGGGACCGGGGGCGTGGAGGATGTCGGCTATGGGGTCTATGACCTGTACGACCTGGGCGAATTCGACCAGAAGGGCGCGATCCGGACCAAATATGGCACCCGCGCGCAGTATCTCGCCGCGGTCGAGGCACTGCACGACGCCGGGCTCCAGGTCTACGCGGACACCGTGTTGAACCACCGGATGGGCGCCGACGCGACCGAGTCGGTCCGCGCGACACCCTATCCGCGGGACGACCGCCTGCGACCACGGGGCGATCCGCGCGAGATCAGCGCCTATACGCATTTCAGTTTCCCGGGCCGGCGCGGACAGTATTCGAGCTTCGAGTGGCGCGCGCGGCATTTCGATGCCGTCGACCATGACGCCCTGCGACCGGACGAAAAGGGCACGGTTTACTTATTGGAGGGCAAGAGGTTTGACAACGAGGTGGCGCTGGAGAATGGCAATTTCGCCTATCTCATGGGTGCGGATCTGGACTTCCAATCCGAAGAAGTGCGCAACGAGGTCACCGCCTGGGGTCAATGGTATCTGGACACCACCGGCGCGGACGGCTTCCGGCTCGATGCCGTGAAGCACATCTCCGCCTGGTTCTTCCCGGAATGGCTGGATGCGATGGAACGCCACGCCGGCCGCGACCTCTTCATTGTCGCTGAATACTGGACCGGCGACACGGCCACCCTGCGCTGGTACCTGGACCAGCTCGGCGGACGCATCTCGGCCTTCGATGTCCCGCTGCACTACCGCTTCCATGAAGCGAGCCGCGCCAACGGGAACTTTGACATGCGTCGGCTCGCGGAAGGAACCTTGCTTCAGGAGCGTCCCAATCAGGTCGTGACCTTCGTCGAGAACCACGACTCCCAGCCCCTGCAGGCGCTTGAATCCACCGTCGAGCCCTGGTTCAAACCACTCGCTTATACCTATATCCTGCTGCGTCAGGAGGGCTATCCCTGCATCTTCCTGGCGGACTATGACGGCGCCGACTACGAGGATCAGGGTCGCGACGGTCAACGCCATCGCATCCTCATGCCGTCACACCGCGTCCTGATCGACCGCTTCCTCGCCGCGCGCCGCGACCATGCCCACGGGCCACAGATCGACTACATCGATCACTGGAACCGGATCGGCTGGACACGTCTCGGCGATGACCATCATCCGCAGGCCATGGCGGTCCTGATGAGCGACGGCGACGCTGGGACGAAATGGATGGATGTACGGCGACCGAACAGCCCCTTCCACGACATCACCGGACATGTCCCGGAACCCGTCGTCACCAATCAGGACGGCTGGGGCGAATTCCGCTGCAATGGCGGTTCGGTCTCCGTCTGGGTCCAGGATTGAGAGCAGAAGCCTTTGCAATCACTGGGCGTCGAGCCAACCGAAGGGATTCGGCCGGCACTGATACTGGCTCAGGTCAGACCCATGACCTGATGCAGGTAGGCGACTACCTGCGGTTCCAGCTTGAGCTTACTCGCCAACTCGGCCAGGTAGCGGCGCTCGGCATCCGTGTCCACGGTAATGGCCATGAGCGATGCCGTATAGAGCTGGGCCGCCACCTGCTGGTTCGGCACCGAGCGGGCCAGTGCATCCAGATCGATTGACCGATTCATCTCCTCCTCGACAAAGCGCTGTTCCTCCGGGTCATCTCCGCGACAATACGACCCATGCCAGTTGTCGCGAATCCACCAATCAGGCTCAAGGGAATTATCAAGGCATTGATAATAAAAAGTTCCGTGAATGGCATTTCATTTGCTTAAGCAATCGTCATAGGCAGACAGGAACCAGCCATGACAGATAAGCACCTCAAGGTCACGATCAACGACACCACCCTGCGCGACGGCGAACAGTCCGCCGGCGTTGCCTTTTCGCTGGACGAAAAGCTCGCCATCGCCCGCGGGCTCGATGCGCTCGGCGTCCCCGAACTGGAGATCGGCATCCCGGCCATGGGCGAGGACGAGCGCGAGTCGATCCGCGCGGTCGCCGCGCTCGGTCTCGCGGCCCGCCTGATGGTCTGGACCCGGATGCTCCCGGACGACATCGCCCAGTGCCGCAACCTCGGCGTCGATTTCGTCGACCTCTCGGTTCCGGTCTCCGATCAGCAGATCGCCCGCAAGCTCGGGCGCGACCGCGCCTGGGTGCTCGCCCAGATCCGCCGCCAGGTCGCCGACGCGCAGGAATTGGGGCTGGAGGTCTGCGTCGGCGCCGAGGATGCCTCGCGCGCCGACCCCGAATTTCTCTGGCTGGCCGCCGAGGCGGCGCAGGAGGCCGGCGCGCGGCGCTTCCGCTTCGCCGACACGGTTGGTCTGCTGGATCCCTTCGCCGTCTTCGAGCGCATCCGCGACCTGCGCGCCATCGTCGATCTGGAGATCGAGATGCACGCGCACGACGATCTGGGGCTGGCCACCGCCAACACCCTGGCGGCGGTGCGCGGCGGTGCGACCCATGTCAACACCACGGTCCACGGACTCGGCGAGCGTGCCGGCAACGCGGCGCTGGAGGAAGTCATCATGGGTCTGAGACACATCCACCAGATCGACTGCGGCGTGGAGATGACACATTTCGGCGGCCTTTCAAGGCTGGTCGCCAAGGCGTCCGGCAAACCCGTGGCCTGGCACAAAAGTCTGGTCGGCGCGGGCGCCTTCACCCACGAGGCGGGCATCCATGTCGACGGGCTGCTCAAGGATCCGCTGAACTATCAGGGCATCGATCCGGCCGATGTGGGGCGCATGCATTGCATGGTGCTCGGCAAACATTCGGGGACGCGCGCGGTGCGACAGGTGTATGCCGATCAACTGCGTTTCGAACTCGACACCGACCAGGCCGAGCGGGTGCTGCCGCTCGTGCGCCGTTTCGTCACCGAGACCAAGCGCTCGCCCGAGCCTCTGGATCTGCGTCGTTTTCTGGCCGAGATCGGTCATCCGCAAGCCGCCCTGCTCCAATAGGCAACGCCACCATGGATTTTCTCGATTTCGCTGGCGAGGACATGTATTTCGACGAACCGGTCAGCCCGGAGGTCGAAGGGCTGCTGCTCGACGCGGCCCAACGCTATGGCGAGGGCGGCGCCGAGGCGAGCCTGCTCCAGGCGTATTTCCTCGAACCGGAACATCTGACGGTGCTGGTCGCCCTGTACCGGTATTTTTATTACCGCCAGCGGTATCGAGAGTCGCTGCTCGTCGCCGACCGGGCGATCGCCATCGTCTCGACCAGACTCGGTCTGACCGCGCGCTGGCAGAATCTTTCGGAGGCGGACCTCGGGCGCTCCGTGCAAGTCTCCATGACCTTAACGCGTTTTCTGCTATTGGCACTCAAGGGCTCCGGTTATCTGCTGATGCGTCTGGGCGAGCATCAAGACGCGCTCGCGCGCTTCGAGAAGATCGCCGAGATCGACACCAGCGATCGGCTTGGCATCACCGAGCTGTTGACGATGGCCCGTGCCTCCGTCGCCGAGGCCGCCGCCGAGCGCGCGGGCGGAAATGTGCGCTTTCTGAGCCGTTAAACCTGAAAAGAGCCAGTTGAATCGCAAAGAACACAAAGAACGCAAAGGCGTTCAAGGTTTTACTTGATAACGACATTCACCCGAGGGTTAAACATCAAGCGCATTGCCTATCCTGGTTTTCCTTCGTGCCCTTTGCGTCTTTGCGGTTCCAAATGCCGGGTTCCAAATGCCGGATTGAGGTTGAAGGCGAACTTATACGTCTCGCCGCGTCTCGCCGTCTTCAACCCGGCGACGACAGTCCCGCTCGGAGCGCCATCCTGATCAGCCCCGCCAAATTATCGACGCCGAGTTTCTGCATGAGGCGGGCACGGTAGGTCTCGACCGTTTTGGCGCTGATGCCGAGCGCGTCAGCGATCTCCCTGGTGCGCAGACCTTCCACGATCAGGCGCAGCACCGTCAGTTCGCGTTCGCTCAACAGGTCCAGATCGCGGTCGGCACGGCGTTGCGGAATCGGCAGCGGCACCCGGGCGATCGACGGGCTGACATAGGTTTCACCGCGCAGGACGACCTGGATCGCCTCGACCAGTTCGGCGCTCGCCTCGTTTTTCAACACATAGGCCGCCGCTCCGGATGCGGTCATGGCGCGTCGATAATGGGCGTCGCTGTACATCGACAAGGCTACGATCCGCGTTCGCTCCGCAACCTCGCGGATCGCGGAGGCCGCGTCGATGCCGCTCATCGTCGGCATTGCCACGTCCAGAATGACCACGTCCGGCTGCAACTCGGCCGCGAGCCGTACCGCTTCGGCGCCGTGCGCGGCCTGGGCCAAGACTCGCCAGCCCGGCTGTTGGTTCAGCAGCAGGGTCAGTCCCTCGCGAAACAGCGCATGGTCGTCGCAGACGATCAGGGTTAGCGGCATCTCTCGCTCTCCTCGTGGCGATGCGGCGGCGTTTTCAGCCGGCCGGGTTGCGTCTTCGCCGCCCAGCCGTTCGTAAAGGCACTTCGCGGCAGCCCGATCCAGGCCCGCGTGCCAGGATTCAAGGACATCAACTCAAATCCGCCGCCGAGCAGTTCAAGACGCTCGCGCACACTGTAGAGTCCATACCCCGACCGATCCTTGTCTGGAGCCGGACAGGCTTCGCTCGCGAAACCGCGACCATTGTCCTCGACGCTGATCGTCAGACCCTCGGAATCCGCCGTCAGCCGAATGGCGCCCTGGGTCGCGCCGGAATGCTTGATGAGGTTGTACACCAGTTCGCGCGCGCATTGGAAGAGGATCACCGACGGATCGCGCCCCGGATCGGGCATGGGGTTATCCATCAGGAAGGTCATACGGATTCCCCAGCGTTCCTCGGTATTGGAGGCCAGCCAGTCGAGCGCGGCGGCCAATCCCTTTTGATGAAGGACGGGCGGACTCAGCTCGAATTGCAGCGAACGCAACTCGTCGATCGCCTCGCGCATCAGCGACAGACCGGCCTCGATCTGCTGGCGCGCTTCGTCGTCGCCACCAGTCCGGGCGCCGAACCGGGAACCGGCCGCGATCTGCAACTGGGCCAGTGCCAATTTCTGCATCGGGCTGTCATGCAACTCGCCGGCCAAACGCTGCTTTTCGGTCGCCTCCAGCAGCGAGAGATCCATCGCTAGACGGCGCAGCTTCGCATTGGCCAGATCCAGCGCCTCGGCGTGATGACGCAGGGCGTCTTCGTGCGCTTCGAGTTGTCCCAGCATCGCGTTGAAGTCATGGACCAGGGTCGCCAGTTCGTCCCCCGAATCCAGTTCCGCGACCCGCAGGCCGACATCGCGCCGCGCCGAAATCTCGCGGGTCTTGGCAGCCAAGTTCAGGATCGGGCGGGCGATGCGCCGCTGCAACCGCAGCGCTAACACGAAGGCGACGCCGAGCGTTAGCAGGCCCAGAAGTCCGCCGAACAGGACATATTGCCGGAGCTGGCTCTGAAGCTCGTCGAGCCGGACGCGCAGAACGAGCCGACCGATCGGGCGGTCATCGAAACGCAGCGGTTCGGCGATCTCAGCTGCGTAAGGATCCAGCCAGGGCAGGGCGAGCGCCGGCTGCGAGCGCGGTGGCGGCGCGTCTGGAGCCGTCTCGCGCCGCCACCGCGCGAAGACCCGGCCGGTCGCGTCTTCGAGGACCGCCTCGCGGATCTGATACTCCCGCGCGAGCGTCGCTAGATAGCGCTCTGCGGTCTCCGGGCTGTCGAACACCAGGGTCGAGACGCAACTGTCCCCGACCACCGCCGCCAGCACCCGCAGGTCGCGCAGGATATGATCCTGGAACAGCTTGAGATCCATGAGTGCCGAGAGCGCCGTGGCCATCGTCAGGGTCAAGAGCGTCATCGACATCAGCGCCAGCAGCAACCGGGTGCGAATGGAACGTGCGCGCTTGCGGCTCACGGTAGCACCCTCGCCACCTCATAGAGCTGCGAGGAGACCTTGAGCCCGCGTCCGGCGAGCGCCGCCGGATTCATCTCGAACCGCAGCCGCTCGCCCTCGCCGAGAATGTCCGCTTTCAGAAAAGAGTTGATCGCGACCCCGCGCCGCGCCAATCCGGGGCTATCTCCGACCAGCAGTACCGCCCGCCCGGCGACGGCGTCGAGGATGCGGTCGATCCGATCCTGGGCCGCCGCGCCGACGAAGAGGAGCTGACAGTCGTCGCATTGGAGCCCCGATTCGGTCTCCCGAGTCTCGATCGTCCGAATCCGGATCGGTCGGTTCTCGACCCGACGCTCATCGCGTTCCAGTGCGCGCAGCGCCTCGGCCAGCACTGGGTCGCCGATCACGGCGATCACGAACGGCGCGCCAGGCGGCAAGTCGGGCCAGCCGATGAAATGGGTGAAATGATAGAGGTAGGCCACCTTGAGTGGTTCGACCGCCGTCCCCCCAAACGCCGACAGCGCGGACAGCGCCATCAGCATCCAGGGCAGGCACCGACTCAGCGCTCGGCGCAACAGACGATTCCGCGGCTGACTGAGCACGGAGTCTTAGAAGGCATAACCGAGGGTCGCGGTCACGATTCGTCCAGGGCCGATCAGTCCCCGCGCGAAATCGGTCAGCTCGCTGGCTGGATAGCGGATCTCGGCATCCAGCAGATTGGAGACGTTAAGCGCGGCGAAGACTCCCTTGCTCGCCGGCTCCCAACGTAGATTCAGCCCCAGATTCCAATAGGCCGGCACGGACTCGCCCAGGCGTTCGACCACACCCTCGACCGGACCGCTGACGAAGTCCCAGTCGCTCTCCAGGCGGTCGACAAAGTGCGCATAGGTGGCATAGGTGAAGGGACCGCGGCGATAATCAGCCTTCAGCTTGAGCAGCAGCGACGGCGAATACCCCGGCTCCAGCGCGGAGCGCAGATCGTCGGTCCGCTGCCAGGTCGCGCTCAGACTCAGATTCAGCGCGGGCCAGGGCCGCGCCTCGGCGATCAGTTCCAGACCCTGCGTTCGCCAGCGGCCGGAGTTGTCGAAGGCCACCACATAATCGCCGGTGACGGGGTTCAGGGTCTGGATGGTGCGAACGATGTTCGAGGTGCGGTTCTCGAACAGGCTCGCGCTCAGCGTCCAGGTTGGCCGGGTCCGCACATAGTTCAGTTCGAGCGTTTCGATTCGTTCGGGGTCGCTGATCCGGAACTTGTCGACATCCTGGGCCGCGTTGCCCCAGATGAGCTTCAGCACCTGACTGGAATCCAGGCTCCAGAGCGCGCCGACGCGCCCGGTCAGCAGATTCCGGTCGCTAACCGCCACCTCGGTTTCGGTTAGCGTCTGCTCCAGATGCTTGTATCGGCTGAACCGGTAGGACGCCGGAAGCCGGGTCAGCCGCGCGCCGCCCACGAGCCGCAGCCTCTCGACGAGGGCGTAGTCGATCTCGGTGAAGAGATCCTGCTGCTGGAAATCCGCGGTTGCGTCGTCGAGGACGACGAAGGGTCTGGCCCGTGCCCGGTTGTCGAGATGATCGAGCCGGCGCCAGCGATAGCCGAACAGCGCGTTCAGCCGCTCCAGCGGCTGCCAGTGCAGGTTCAGCTCCAGTTCCCAACGGCGCGAATGCTGCTTCTGACTGCCGTCGAGCCAGGCGACGAGAAAATCCAGCCGATAGGCATCGTAGGTCTCCTGACTGTGGATGCCGGTGAGACGCAGACCCAGGGTGTCGCTGAAGCGGTACGCATAGCCGAGCGCGGCGTGCAGGGTCTTGAGACGCAGCCCGTTGCCCTTGTCGAAGGCCGGCGTGAAGGCATAGATCCCGTAGTCCATGTCGCTGTAGCGGAGGTCAGTCGTCAAGCCGCGCCAGCCCGCGGAGAGATCGAGGCTGCCGCGCCGCTGCCACAGATCACCGTCGAGGTCGCGATGCATGCCCGGCTCCAGGGCCGCGAGCTGGGCGGGACTCATCATGTCGGTATAGGCGCCGTCCAGCCCGTCGGTGCGCCAGCCGCCGGCATTCAGCACCAGAAAACCCTCCCGTGAACGGCCTCCCAAGCGCGCGAACGCCTGTCCGCTGTCGCGGCTGCCAGCACTGACCGAGAGGCGCGAACCGGAGATATCGAGCGCGTTGGTGACGATGTTGACCACGCCGAGAAAGGCATTGTTGCCATAGATCACCGACATGGGGCCGCGGATCACCTCGATCCGGTCGATCGATTCGACCGGGATGTTCAGCCGCGCGATCTCGGGCACCGTCAGCCCCTTCTGCCGCGACGGATGCTGCGCGATGCCGTTGACCAGGAACTGCACCCCGCCGCCGACCGTGCCCCGGTTGCCGATGAAGCGCTCCTCGGTGTTATCCAGAATAAAGAAACCCGGCACGTTGCGCAGCAGGTCTTCGAGCGTCGCGTAGCCGTAGCGCGCGATCTCTTCGCGGGTCACGATGGTGACGCTGGCCGGGATGTCACGGATCCGGGCCTCGCGCTTGCCGGCGGAAGCGACTTCGACCTGCAGGAGATCGTCGAAGGGGAGGTCGAGCAGATCGGCGGCGCGCGCGGGTCCGAACAGGCAGGGAACCGCCAGCAGCAGGCACGGCAGGAGGCTTCCCGCTCGCCGCAAGGGGCCGGGACACGGAATCTCGTGCTTGGAATGATTGGGCATCGATCGCGATTCCGGCACCTGTTGTCAGGAATTTCCTGACAGGAAATTCCTGATATTTTTAGACCTCTTTGATCGCTACCATTAACACGGCCAAAAAGTCGGTGTCATTGTGCTGGGTCAAGGAGCTCATCTGGACCCCATGTCCACGACAACCGTCGGATGGGGCGCGCGTGCGAACCGCATCCTTCGCGATCGATGCGGTGCGTTCCTCGCCGCTTCTGCTTGAACTAACGGAGCGGTCGATGAATAAGGCAACACCACCGTTTCCGGATTCCGTGACCCGGCTGGAGGCCGCCTACGGCGGACCGAGCCAATCGGGCTTCGGCAGTGCCGTGTTCCACGAGACCCTGACGGACGACGACGATCTGACCCAGGCGGCGCTGTCGACATACCGGACCTTTGTCGGCCCGCTCTGGGATCGCTACGGGGAGGCGGCCTGGATGGGGCCTTGGCGGACAGTCCATGCCCGCGAGCCGGGCGCGCGGCCGGACATCGAGGCCGAGTTGCGCGGGATCGCCGACCGCGATGCCCGTCAATCGGTGCCGATGCTCCTGGATGACATCGAGGGGGCCGAGGCGGCCCGCACCGCCTTGTCCGCGGTCTTCGACGACCCGGCGGTGACCGAGCTGCGCGTCTTCAACCTGGGAGACGGGGCGGCGATGTCGGGGCTGCTGGTGGCCGGTCGGCGCGGGACCGACGGCGAGACCGCCTACCTCGTCTTTCTGATGGACTGAGGCGCGCGGTCTAGCGGGACGGGGCATCACCCCTCGCGCACGTTTCAGGCGCCAGCCGTTGGGGGAAAACGGCATCGGAATAATGGGGTCTGACGCTTGTCTGTTGCGGTCATGCGCACCGAGGCACTGCGGGATGCC
This sequence comes from Thiocystis minor, assembly GCF_016653465.1. GTDB lineage: Bacteria > Pseudomonadota > Gammaproteobacteria > Chromatiales > Chromatiaceae > Chromatium > Chromatium minus. Next base: position 82,543 of record NZ_NHSQ01000074.1, read on the forward strand.
ATTTTCACGAGACTGCTCGATCGTTATGCGGCCGAGCGCGGGATCAAGGCCGAACCAGCGGAAATAGAGGCATTCATCGCGGATTTACGGCGCGCTCAGGCGGCCGATGGACCGCCGGCGGAACGACTGAGCATCCCCGGCGCCACCCTGCGGGCTTCCCGCAATGGTAGCCTGGCCCCCACCCTGGGTGCCTCGACATTCAATTCATCGATTAGGTGTACGCAATGGATATCACGAGTCTCCTGATTTTTCTCGCCATTGGCGCCGTCGCCGGCTGGCTCGCCGGGCTCTTGATGCGCGGTGGCGGCTTCGGGCTGCTGGGCAACATCCTGGTCGGCATCGTCGGCGCTGTCATCGGCGGCTTTGCCTTCGGTTTTCTCGGCATCACCGCCTCCGGGCTGATCGGCTCGATCATCACCGCCACCGCGGGTGCTGTGCTGCTGCTATTCATCATCGGGGTGTTGAAGAAGGCAGCCTGATGAAGAACGTCGATGCCGTGAGCACCGCATCGCTCGCAGAGATTTGTTGACATGCCGCGACACCGGGATATCGCCCTTGGGCCGATGAAGCCGGTTGAGTTTTTCATCATTTTGGAGCCTGCTGATCATGAAAGTTGCCATCCTTACCGCCGCCATCCTGTCCGCCGCGGTCACTCACTCTGTCTTCGCCTCGACGGTTGCGGAACGTGAATACCAGCGCGGCTACGACGACTGCCGCCACGGACGCTATGACCAGGACCAGCATGGCGAGTCCTATAAGAAGGGCTGCCGCGCCGCCGAGGATCATCCGCAAACGCATTCTCCGGCGGCGCAGAAGGACACCGCCACGACGAAGCACGCATCACACGCGAAGGTCTCGGATCTCAAGGGCATGAACTCGATCAAGGCCATCGACGTGATGACGTCGAGGGGCTTCACGTCCGTCGACTCCATCACCTCGGGCGATACGCTCTACGGCATCTACTACAACGCCAAGACGCATCAATGCATCCAGCTGACCAATGCAAACAACCATGTTGTGAGTGTCGACGACATCGGTAAGCATCCGAACTGCAACTGACAGACGCCCCGGGCGATCCGAACTCGATGCGCGGCCTTGAGAAACGGGTATTTTACGAGCGAGGGCAAGCTCGTGGGCGTCGACAAGCAGTGAGTGCATGATGCCGGTCGGATTCCTCCAATTGATCGTCCCGCTCATCGGTTCCTGTTTGCTCGGGTGCCAGGACAGTGTCGGCGACTACGTCGCCGCGTCCGCCATCAGTCGGAACGGATTGGCCCGGAACGGAAACGCAATCAACGCGCTCGATGGGCGGGAGATCGCGGTCTGGGGGTTCGTCGACCACGGCAACCTCTACGGAGATGCTGGCGCCAGAGCGATTCTTGGCGATTGGTGGAGCGGCGACGGACCCACTCCGACCCGTTGGCGGTTCAATCTGAAGGCCCGCGCGGACGATGCAACGGGGCATTCGTTCCCGGTGCGGGTTCCCAACGACCGGGGACGAGACGACCTGCTCAAACGGTTCGTCGCCCATGCCAGGGCGGGGAAATCGACGAAGGTCTTTCTTAAAGGTAGAGTATCGATATTCGCTGCACCGACAAACGTCGTTCCGCTGACAGGGTTGTCCCTGGAACTGACGTCGTCGCGTGACATCCTCTTCGATCTCTAAACCCTGTTCAGTGGCCTGCCCAGGCACAGACCCGTTTTGACCAACCCGCAACGGAGGATCTTGACCGTGGATCTCATCACTGGAGATGATTCGATGACGAAAACCGCCCTGACGCTTCTCGCTGCCGGCTGCCTCGCCGCACCTCTGGCCAACGCGGCTTACCCCAGCTTCGACTGCGCCAAGGCCACCCACGAGGCCGAGCAGCTCATCTGCAAAGACGCCGAACTCGCCGCCCTGGACCAAAGCCTCGCGGAACTCTACGCCACCCTCATGAAGCACACCCCGGCCAGCCAGCAGGGCGCGCTCAAGACGGAGCAGCGCGGCTGGGTGAAGGGCCGCAACGACTGCTGGAAGTCCGACGACCAGCGCGGCTGCATCAAGGCCGAGTACCGGTCACGGATCAACGAGCTGAAGGACCGATAAGGAGGAAAGCCGATGCGCCTCGCTGCGCTTGCCGTCGTGGCCCTGACCGCGACCCTGCTTAACGCCTGCGTCGACTCGGGGACCACCCGTCCCAGCGAGCCCTCCAGGCTTCCCGCCGTCGACACAGCCGCTGCGCAGCGGTTGATCTCGCCGGACGAGACCCTGCAAACCCTGAATTTCCCGGTCGTCGGCGCCACCCAGGTCAGCGGCACCATCGATGGCGACAAGAGTCCGGCCTATCTGGTGCCCGTCGCCACTGGGCAGACCCTGACCGTGACGTTGGAGAGCCCCAGTAACAACGCCTATTTCAATGTCCACGACGCCGCCGACAGCAGCGGCGCGGCGCTGTTTAACGGCAACTCGGGCGAGCGCACCGCGCGGCTCACGGCACCGGCGGACATGACCTATGTCATCCGCCCCTTCCAACCGCGCGCATCCGCCCGGCGCAACGAGCGGCTGTCCTACCGCTTCATGGTGGAGCGGGGCTGACCTGAAGCCTCCAGGATGGGCTGGTGCGATACGCCGAGGCGGTCATTTCCGCGACAAGCCGCTTCGACTCTCTTTGTCGGGAACCCATACAGGACGGCCAGCTACCTGGACTGGTCCGACAAGGGGGCATCCAGTTTTATCCGCCATGCGATCGGGCTGATCCTGATCCTCTCGAGCTGGCTGATCCTGGGGTCGTTGATCGCGATTCTTTTTACCCTCTTGGGGCTGACGGTCCTCCAGGGGAGCGCTGCGGGCCAGACTCTCGGCGTGGCGTCCTCGTTCTTCGCCGCCGCCATTGTGGTGCCCCTCATCACCCGCGATCTGCTGCGGCGCCCCTGGTGGAGTTTCGGCTTCACCGAGAGGTGGATCGACTGGCGAGCACTGGGTCTCGCTCTGGCCGTCGGCCTAATCGTCGGCCTGGCGTCGGCCTTGCTGTTCGGGGTCATCGGGCTACGGGTGACCTGTGGACGGCCATCGGTCTGCATTGGGCGAACAACCTGGGCAACTCGGTCCTGGTCGGCACGCAGTTCGGCTACTCCGAGCCGATTTGAATCCACGACGAGGACAGCACCTTATGTCGAGACACATGACCTCCACCCTGTTGGGAAGGCTGGCCACGGTAACGATCCTTGGCCTGCTGTTGAATCCCGCGCCGGTCGCCGCCGAGGCGGATGGTCCGGATTATTATCGCGTGACCGGCGTCGCGCCCACGGATGTTCTCAGCATCCGTGCCACGCCCGATCCGGGCGCCGCCCAGGTGGGCAGTATTCCGCCAGGTGCGGACTGCGTGCGCAATCTTGGCTGCCGGGGCGGTCTCAGCTTCGAGGAATACAGCACCCTGAGCAAAGCCGAGCAGGCCGAGCGGCTGCGCCACCACCCGCGCTGGTGCAAAATCGAATATCAGGGGATCGAGGGCTGGGTCGCCGGCCGTTATCTGGCGGAGGGCGGCTGCCGCTGATCGCCCTGAGGCGACAACTCATGGATTTCCCAACCAAGACCATCAGTGTCGACGACTGACCAAGAGCCCCAACGTCGTGCGCAGGCCCGGCGGCGGCGAGATCTGGATCTCCAACATCGCGGTTCCATCTTACCCGTAGGAGCCCGCTTGCGGGCGACGTGACACGCCAAAATGCCTTCCGTGTGCCCCACCCGTCGCCCGCAAGCGGGCTCCTGCGGAGTTTAACGCTTGGTATCGTCATTTCCGGAATTCGCCTAGCCAACCTGCAACCGAGGACATCGACTATGAATCTCATGACCAATACCACCCCGACGCTGCTCGCAGCCGGCGGCCTGGCCGCCGCGCTGATCTCGCCGCTGGCCAATGCGGCTCATCCCAGCTTCGACTGCGCCAAGGCCACCCACGAGGCCGAGCAGCTCATCTGCAAGGACGCCGAACTCGCCGAACTGGACCAAAGCCTCGCGGAACTCTACACCAGCCTCATGAGACACACCCCGGCCAGTCAGCAGGGCGCGCTCAAGACGGAGCAGCGCGGCTGGGTGAAGGGACGCAACGACTGCTGGAAGTCCGACGACCAGCGCGGCTGTATCAAGGCCGAGTACAGGTCGCGGATCAACGAGTTGAAGGACGACTGATGCACTCCCCGAGCAGTCGCCCAATCTCCGCGACCGGCAGCGGCTGGCTGACCATCTGGCTGTCCACCACGATAAGATTCGTCGTGCGCTCGGCGAAGCGCGGCTCGCGCCCGGAGCCGGTCAGGTCGGCGAACAGTGACCACATCTCGTCGGTCAGCCGGCACACCTCTTCCCAGGCATAACGAGTTCGCTCGTGGCGGCGGATCGTCTCGGCGATGGACGCGCCCTCGCGCGTCAGCAGCTCGCCGATCATCTCGAACGGGGCCCTCCACCAGGGCGCAGGGTTGATCGTCCGGGTGTAAAAGGCGGTCATTTCCGCGACAAGCCGCGTCGACTCTCTTTGTCGGAAACCCACCAAAAAGCGTTCGTCCTTTAAAAAGACCCTTATAAATCAAAATTTAATGATTGGCGTATTATTTGCTTTATAGCGGAGACAAGTTCAGCGCTCGCATCATGCACCGACTGAGCTAGAACCACGCCCGGAGGCAACCATGACCGACGACGAATTCGACCTCGACCTGAGCGAACTCTCCAGCGCGGAGGATTTTCTGGACTATTTCGGGATTTCTTACGAACCCGCCGTGGTGCAGGTCAATCGTCTGCATATTCTGCAACGTTTCCATGACTACCTCGAACAGGTCGACGAGATGCCCGATTCGACCCAGGCGCGCTGGGCATTGCACGCCGATCTGCTCAAGGCGGCCTATCAGGATTTTCTAGCCTCGAACGCCGCGACCGAGAAGGTTTTTCGGGTGTTCCGAATGCACGAACCCCGCTCCGTCGCGGTACCGCTCAGCGATCTGATGGAACAGGTGCCGCATGCGCCCCCAGTATGAATTCGGCGACGCGGTGCGCGTCGTGCGCAATGTGCGCAACGACGGCACTTATCCGGGCGAGGCGACCGGCGCGCTCCTGATCCGGCGCGGCAGCACCGGTTTCGTGCGCGATGTCGGCACCTTTCTCCAGGACCAGATCATCTATACGGTGCATTTCCTCGACAGCGACCGGGTGGTCGGCTGTCGCGAGGAGGAACTGCAACCGGCGGACGCGCCCTGGACGCCCAGCCGTTTCGAGTTCCGCGACAAGGTCGCGACCTCCCGACCCCTCGGGATTCAGGGCCGGGTGCTGGTCCGGCTGGGCGAGGTCGGCGAGGTGATCCGCGTCCTGCGCGACTCTCCGGACGAGGTTGCCTATCACGTTCATTTCCCCGACCGCAACACGCTCGTAGTGCCCGAGTCGGCGTTGACCGAGGTGGATGCCGCGATCAACATCGCAGATGAATCGCCCCATCGACCCGCGCCAAGCCCGTCGCCATGAACGCCTGTCCTCCCCCGTCAACCCCGCCGCGCGCCGAGTACCGCTATCATCTGCTGCGCGCGGCCAGCGAGCGGTTTCAGACCGCGCCCGGCGCGCTAGACGCCGACCGGCTGGCCCAAGCCGAACGTCAGGCCCGGCAGACCTTCGACTTGGAAAGCCTGGTGCTCTCCTCGCCCGAGGCGCGCGACACCCTCATCCCCGAAGCGCGTCTCGACGAGGCTGTCCTGGCGATCCGCCAGCGCTACCCAGACGAGGACAGCTTTCTCGCCGATCTGACGACCAATGGTCTCGACGCGGTCACCCTGCGTCAGTCGCTCCAGCGCGAACTCGTCTTCGATGCCGTCATGGCACAGGTGGGCGCCCGCGCGGAGCCGGTCAGCGAGTTGGATGAACAACTTTTCCACGAACTGCACCGCGAGCGTTTCATCACCCCGGAGCTGCGCACCGCGCGTCACATCCTGATTACCGTCAACGACGACTTCGCCGAAAACCGGCGCGAGGTCGCGCTCGCCCGAATCGATGCAGTCGCCGCCCAACTGAAGGGTCAGGCCCAGCGCTTCGGCGCGCTCGCCCGCCAGTGTTCCGAATGCCCCACCGCGACCCAGGACGGCAGCCTCGGCGCCGTGCCGCGCGGCCAGCTCTATCCCGCACTGGACTCGGCCCTGTTCGCGCTGGCCGAGGGCGAGATCAGCGACGTGCTGGAGTCCGAGATCGGTTTTCACCTCCTGCTCTGCGAACGTATCGAGGCAGGCGCTGAGGTTGGATTCGAGCAGGCTCGGGCCAAAATCCACGCGGTCATCGTGGCGCGGCGGCGACTGGACCGGCAGAAAGCCTGGCTCGCCGAACTTCGCCAGGCAACGTAACAACTGTCGTTGTCGTTGTCGTTGTCGTTGTCGTTGTCGTTGTCGTTGTCGTAATCGACTATCCGATTACGACAACGACAACGACAACGACAACGAGGAACTTGACTCATCGGCAAACATTTGGCCATCTCAAGCAATCTAGGTTTAACCTTTGCCACCGCTCCAAGAGATCCCGACGAATGAACGACAAGGTCCATGCCTGCTCCTTCTGCGGCGCCCCGCAAGAGCCTGACCGGCCACTGATCGCGGGCATCGACGGCCATATCTGCGAGGCCTGCGTCGGGCTGGCCTATCAGGTAATCAGCAGTTGGGGACGCGGGCGCGCGCTCGCCGCCCCGCTCAAATCGCCGCCCAAGCCGCTGGAGATCAAGGAGCATCTGGATCGTTATGTGATCGGCCAGGAGGCCGCCAAGGAGACGCTCGCGGTCGCCGTTTACAACCATTACAAACGGCTGGCGAGCGAAGCCAAGAACCCGCGCCGCACCCTGGAGGACGACGACCGCGTCGAAATCGACAAATCCAACATCCTGCTGCTTGGCCCCTCCGGCACCGGCAAAACTCTGCTGGCCAGCACCCTCGCGCGCATCGTCGGCGTCCCCTTCGTGATCGCGGACGCCACCACCCTGACCCAGGCGGGCTATGTCGGCGAGGATGTCGAAAGCATTCTGGCACGCCTGCTCGACGCCTCCAACGGCAGCCGCGAGGTCGCCGAATGGGGCATGGTCTATATCGACGAAATCGACAAGCTGGCGCGCCAGGGCGAGACGGCGCACGGCACCCGCGATGTCTCGGGCGAGGGCGTGCAGCAGGCGCTGCTCAAGCTGGTGGAAGGCACACAGGTCAAGCTCAACCCGAAGGGCCGCAAGGACGCGGGCGACAGCGTACTGATCGACACCCGCAATATTCTCTTCGTGGTGGGCGGCGCCTTCGCGGGGCTGGAAAAGGTACTGATGCGTCGACTCCGTCCAGGGCCGTCGAGCATCGGCTTTCATGCCGAGGTCGGCACCTCTGCGGCAGCCGACGAGCGCGACCCGCGTCTCTACCAGTCGACCCATCCTGACGATCTACGTCAATTCGGTCTGATCCCGGAGTTTATCGGACGCTTCCCGGTACTGGTCGGACTTCAGGAACTCGACGAGGCGGCGCTGGTGCGTATCCTCACCGAACCCAGAAACGCGCTGATTCGGCAGTATCAACAGATGTTTGTCTTTGAGGGGGTCCGGCTGGAGTTCACGCCCGAGGCCGTGACCGCCATCGCGCGTCAAGCCATCGAACGCGGCACCGGCGCGCGCGGGCTGCGCAGTGTCATGGAGGGACTGCTTCAGCACGCCATGTTCGAGCTGCCCTCCATGTCGAATGTCGTGGAGTGCGAAGTCGATGCCGATGCGGTGACCGGCCAGGGCGCGATTCAGTGGCGTTATCGGGGAGCGGACAGCGCGGACATTCAGGCGGAAGCGGGCGGTTAGAAATTCTGTCAGGGGCGCTTGACGCCCCGCAGAGCCAAAAATGAGGATGTCGTTGCCGTCAATCCGAAAGCCCCTAGGTCTCCGGGTCGCTTGTCAGATAGCGCAATCGCTAGCCGTTCTCTGACATCAACGACCCGGACCGCGTACCGCACGCTGCGTCGCTCAGGCGACCTGCTTCTGTTCGCCTTCCAGCTTGCGAATCAGCGGATACAGATACTCGGTCTCGCGCTGGATCCGGTCCATCACCAGGGCGAACATCTGCTCGGTATCCTGAACGAACGACGAATGATCGCTGATCGTCAGCGAATGGCGCTTTTGCGAGCACCATTGTTTGACGTAGGAGCCAAAAATCCGCTTGATCTCGCTCGAACCGGACAGAAAACGGTTGGCGGTGTTCTTTACCGATTGATCCGGATTTGAAATCAATCTGCCGCAGAGTTCACGGTCGACCAGCTCCATGTGTTCCTTGATGCGATTGGTGAGGTCAAAAAAGACATCGCAGGCGACATCGGTGTCACACATGGAACGTTCGCGAACCAGATACAGAAAGACGTTCGACAGCTCGGTGATTTTATGATTTTGGGCATGCAGTTGCGCAAAGGCGACCATGTCGATATTCCTCCAGAGAATAGGCAGCAAGTCAATTGATGGTACTTCGGCTCCGCCGGGAAACGGCAAACCTTTCAGGGGTGGCCAATGGCACAGGCCGCGTTTAAGGTCGCGACTCCAGTGAACCATAGCGGTTGGCACAGTTTACGCGAAACCGCGCAATGATTGTAGATTGTGCGGGGTCAATGATGCATATCAACCACCCACAACTGGGAAGGTCACGGCCGTGGCGGACGCAAAGGCGATCCCATTGGCGATGGCCGCCACCAGCGGATGGTTGACGCGCCGGTAGACCCAGCCGCTCATGACGCCATAGACCAGGAAAAAGACCAGGATCGCGGGCACGATGATGATCAGAAAAAACAACTCGTTGAGGTTGAGCGCGACCGCGGCCAACAGCGAAAGCAGAAAGAGCGCCTTGGTGAGGGCATAGCCGCCACGCGCCGCGCCCGTGCCACGGGTCAGCCATTCGTCGGCGACGAAATACAAGAGTGTCCCGACCAGGATGGCAAGGACCAGCGGGAACCGTTCCGGTCCCGGCAGCAGGGTCGTCACGAAGCGATCCGTGGTCAGCGAGAACGCCAGGACGATATAGACAAGATAGGCGATGGTCGCGATCGCAAACCCGCCCCAGAGGATCAGTCCACGTTCGGAAGCCGCTTGGGCTTGGCCAGATCTGTTGTCCCGCGTCAGCCAAACCCCTAGCGCCGTGATCAGACCGTAGACGGCAAAATGCAGCGCCAGATAGTCGCCCAGCAGGATAGGCAGAAAATCGGTCGGGAGCTTCCAGAGGATCAACGGTGTCAGCAGCGCGGGTGCCAGCGCCACCGGCAGCAACCGGCGCCAGCGAAGACCCGCGCCAATGGGATGCGAGGCGGCGCGGGGCAGCCAGCGCGAGAGCGGCCAGGCCAGCGTCAACAGACCCAGATAGAGCAGACCGAGCCAGGGTCCGCGCGCATCCAGAAATCCCGTCCCGGTGCGCTCGAAGGTCTGGTTCAACCAGTCGAGCGCGGCGGCGAGACCGTCGCGGCCATAGAGCACGCCGATATGCTCCACGCCCTCCGCCAGCATTAGACTGCGGGCGCTGCCGTCGGCCTGATCGCCATACAGCGTCCCCGCCTCCAAGCCGCCCTCGACCGTCTTGGCCAGCGTCTTGAAACCCTGCTGGTGCAGCATGTCGGGCTCCAGTTCGCCATAGACCAGCAGGAGATTGCGCAGTTGCGCGGTCGGCGCGTCCTCGGACAGATAGGGCGAAAGGAGTACCGTGGCCGCGACCCGCTCCGGATGCATCTGACCGTAACGCGCCAGGACGTCGCCGGCCATCGAGTGGCCCAGCAAGGCCAAGCGACCGTCCGCGCCCGGTTGCTCCAGTGCGAACCCAACCGCGGGCTCCAGCGCATCGAGCAACACCCGCAGGCGCGCCTCCTGATCCATCAGGCTGGCGACGAAGGGCGCGGGATTGCGGCCATGACCGGGGAAATCGAAAGTGACCGCGAGATAGCCATTGCGCGCCAGGGTGATGGCATAGGGTTGCATCAGTTGCCGCGAACCGGCGAAGCCATGGGCGATCACGACGCTTGGCGCGGGCGCGTCGCTGGCGGGACGGTAGAGGGTGATCGGCACGCCTCCGACCTGGGTCTCGGTGACCCGCAGCCCAGCGCTCGCGGCGGTGAGTTGCCAGAGCGCGACGGCGATCGCCAGCGTTGAGGCCAGTGCCAGAAGCAGGGCGCCAAGGCAGCGGCCACGGCAGTCCGGGATCGTGTTGAGTACGTCGAGCTTCATTGCGCGCGTGGATCCTTAAGATGTGAGATTCGGTGATGAATGAAACGCAAGCGCCGCCGCGTGAGATCGCCGAGTTGTACTCGGCCTCTTTGCTTCGGTCTGGCGTCCGGGGAGCCGAGTGCAACTCGGCGATCCCGGACTCGGGAACGGCTCGCGGCGGCAGTACCAAGTCCGCGAAACTGATCGCCGTACTCGCCACCAACCCAGTCGGACGAGTAAACTTCAGGCTGTTGCGGATTCCACCCGGTCAGGCGCGATGGTCGGATCGACGAACCCAGAGCGACAATTCTGGTGAACCCTGTCCATTTCAACCTCTACCCCGCGACCGGCGCACTTTTACCCGATTCCCGGACACCGATTCCGGTCCCGCGCACGCGCGCTCGACTACCCTTTAGCAACGGAGCAACCAACCCATGCTGGATCAAAAACTGCTCGACATCCTGGTCTGCCCTGTGACCAAAGGCCCGCTCATCCTCGACAGGGACCGCGGCGAACTCATCTCGCTCTCCGCGCAACTCGCCTATCCGATCCGCGACGACATCCCGGTGATGCTCGAAGAAGAGGCGCGGCAGCTTTCGCTGGAGGAGATGGACAGCTATCGCCAGGCGCGTTAAACCGCCCCGGCCCGTGGCGGAGCCACCGCGAGTACGGCAGCGCGGAAGAAGCGAGCACAGTTGCGCTCGAACCATGCTGCCGAATCTCGCTCTCTGCGTAGACGGACCATCTGACCTCATGCCATCCCCTCCCCTATCGCTCCTGTCACTGACGGCCATGCTGGGTCTGCTCGTCGGCTGTGCCAGCGGGGTTCCCCAAGCCATTCGGGAGGATGCGCTGGGGAGCCCAAGTCTGGCCGAGGTACAGGAACAGCCAGAGCGCCATCGCGGTCGGCGAATCCGTTGGGGCGGCAGCATCCTCAAGGTGCGTAATCTTGCGCAAACCACTGAAATCGAAGTGCTGGCGCGGCCGCTGAACCGTTTCGGCGAGCCGGATGCGAGCGCCGGAAGTCTGGGCCGCTTCCTGATCGAGATCGCCGGCTTCAGGGATCCGGTCGAGTATCCCGCCGAACGCCTCTTGACCGTCGCGGGAAGCGTGGCGAGGGTCGAGAACCGCCCGGTTGGCGATTTTCCCTACCGCTATCCAGTGGTCGACGGCGCAACGCTGCATCTTTGGCCCCAACCCATCGCGCTGCCTCCGTACCCGGCGCCTTACCCTTATCCCTATCCCTGGTATGACCCCTGGCTCGGCAGCCATCGTGACCCCTGGTTCGATCCCAGGTATTGAGGCGATTGTCGGGATCGCATCCTCCCCGCTGACGAATGCGCCAAACCGTTTCCAGATTTTGGATCCAGAGGCCCGCGATGCATCCATCCTCTCGCCCATGCCTTCTCGCCGCACTGATTGCGAGTGCCATTTTATGTGGTTGTGCCACCCGGCAGGTTTGCGTCAAACCAGTCGGCGATCCCAGTCTGACGCCCGCCGAGGCGGCGTCCAGCGATGGCGCAAGTGGTTCCGTGGTGAGTTGGGGCGGGCAGGTGATCGCGACTCGCGGCCTGAACGCGGGCACTGAACTTGAGGTCATCGGCTATCCGCTCGACGACTGCGGACGCCCCTTGGCGCAAGGTCAACCGCTGGGGCGATTTCTGGTCCGTCATCGAGGTTACCTGGAACCGCTGGATTACCGGGAAGGCCGTCAGGTGACGGTCACTGGCAGGATCATCGACGTCGCCGACGGACAGATTGGCGATGTCGACAGGCGTTTTCCGATTCTGGACGAGCCCGCCATTCGACTCTGGCCGGAACGCAAGATCCCGGACGACGTCTCCATTCGCCCATCGCGCCCCTGGATCAGTATCGGAATCGGCGGCGGCAGCGGTCATGTCGGAGGTGGCATTGGAGTCGGTTTCTAAACCGAGTCCGCTCCGACGCCGATAGATGTCGACCCGACGAGAAATCGTACCGTGACCGGGACGATGCCGGACGCCGTTGCGGATGATGAGGAGGAGCGACGATCCGTTTATCATGTCGAGCCGGTTCGCTGACGAGCCGATCTCTGCCGCCACTTGACATTTCCTTATTTTTCACGAGGAGACAACCTTGACGATTCAACGCTATACCTTACTGCAACGGCTGCTCCACTGGCTGATCGCCCTGATGGTCTTTGGCCTGCTCGCCGCCGGGTTCACCTTCTGGAGCCTGGGCTATGAAGGCACCGTGGGTCTGTTCGGCGAGGAACTGACCAACATGCTGTACAAAATCCATAAGACCTTTGGCATCCTGCTGCTCCTGCTGATGATTGTGCGGATCGCGCTACGGCGCGTCTCACCGGCACCGCCCTATGACCCGCCGCTCAGCGGCGTCGAGCGTATGGTCGGCGGCGGCATCCACCTGCTGCTCTATGTGTTATTGATCGGACTGCCGATCGGCGGCTGGCTCGCGACCGCGGCCTCGGGTTATCCCATCCAGTTCTTCGACCTGACCCTGCCGGGAATCATTGGAGAGAATAAGGAACTGGGCGCAACCCTCTTCCTCTATCACGGCATCGGCGGTCTGGTCGTGCTCGGACTGGTGCTGTTGCACACCGCCGCCGGGCTCAAGCATTGGCGCCTGAAGGATGGAATCATGACCCGGATCAGCCTGCCCTGATCCGAGTCCGGGCTACACGGCCATTCCATTAAGCCGTTCGTGGTGAGTCCTGAGCCCGTCGAAGGATCGAACCACGAACGGATGCATTGTCACCACGACTCCATCGCTTGCGACCGCCTACTCGTCCCGCAGGGCGGCGACCGGATCCAGCGCGGCGGCGCGCAGTGCCGGAACGACGCCGGCGGCCAGTCCGATGAGTCCGGCGGTGACCTCGGCGAGGATGACGAAATCCCAGGCGGTGTGGGTCGGGAGAGCCGGCACCAGAACGCCGATCAACCAGGCTCCGCCAGCCCCCGCCAGAAAACCGATGGCGCCGCCCAGCAGGGCGAGCAGCACCGCTTCGAGCAGAAAGAGGGCGAGGATCTGATCGCGGGAGGCCCCCAGCGCGCGCAGCAGACCGATCTCGCGGCGACGTTCCTGAACCGCGATAGTCATGACGGTCAGAATCCCGACCCCACCGACGACCAGCGAGATGGCCCCGAAGGCCCCCACCACCAGGGTCAGCACGTCCAGCACCGAGCCCAGGACATCGAGCATCTGATCCTGAGTGGTCACGGTGAAGTCCTCGCGGCCGTGGCGGCGCTCCATCAGGCTGCGCACCCGCTCGGCGACCGCGGCGCTCTCGGCCTGGCGGTTGTAGAGCAGGTCGATCTCCATCAGGCTCTCGCATTCCTCCTCGGAGGCCATGTGCCGCTCCTGAAGCCGGCGCTGGCGGTCCGCCTCCCGTGGGCATTGTCGGCGTTCAGGCAGATCGCTCTGGCGCGTGCGGCATCCGCCTCCGCCTCGCGCTCCGCGAGCGTCGCCCGTGCTCGAAGATCCTGGTTCCACAGCTCCAGCAGAAGCTGACCGCCACGGACCCGGTCTCCTTCCTTGACCATCAATCGGGCGATCTGGCCGCCCGCGCCGGGCGCGAGCCGGGCTCGACGACAGGCATTGACGGTCCCTGCCCGGGTGTTGGCCACCACCGCTTCCACGGCTCCGATCAAAACCGGTTGCAACCGGATCGCGACCGGCTGCGGTTGCGCGCCGTACCACCAGACCGCCACCGCCGCGCCAGCAAGTCCCAGGATCAGCAGTGGTTTCAGGGGGATACTCATGCGTGTTCAGCGACGCTGCGTCAACTCCGGTCAGCGCGCATTCTGACAACCGGCACAGAGGCCATAGACGACCAGCGAGTGATCCTCGATCCGAAAACCATGCTCGGCCGCAATGGCGGTCTGCCGATCCTCGATCAGAGAATCGACGAATTCCACGATCTTGCCGCATTTAATGCAAACCAAGTGGTCGTGATGACTGCCGCTGTTGAGCTCGAAGACCGATTGTCCGCCTTCGAAATGGCGACGGCACACCAGTCCCGCGCCCTCGAACTGGGTCAGGACGCGATAGACGGTCGCCAAGCCGATCTCCTCGTCCTGCCTCAGGAGTTCTTTGTAGACATCCTCCGCGCTCAAATGCCGTTTTCCGCTGTGTTCTAGAATCCCCAAAATCTTGACCCGAGGCACCGTGACCTTAAGGCCGGCCTGTTTGATCTGCTGATTTTCCAATTCTTTTCCCCGTCGTGCGCTGGAGCGACCAGGATTGGTCGAATCGAGCCTGGATTGACATGCGCGCCCCGTGATCGAGAGTCGACGCTGCTGTATGATGAAGCGGTTTAGCGCAAACTCATCCTTAGAGCAAGATGCGAAAGATTTTCAGTTTACCAATGATCGGCTGTCTGGTTCTGCTCGCCGCCTCCGGTTGCGCGCGGGATCGGAAACCGGACGAGCAACGTGCGTCACTCCTGGAAGACCTGCCATTCGTCTATAAGATGACGGTCCAGCAGGGCAACATCCTGACCGAGGAGATGGTCGACAGCCTGGAACTTGGAATGACCCGGCGTCAGGTGAGCTTCCTGCTCGGCACTCCGCTGCTGGCGGATTTTTTCCACGGCGATCGCTGGGATTATGCCTACACCATCAAACGCGGCCACCAGCCCATGGAAAAGCGTTTTCTCACGCTGCACTTCCAGGACGATGCGCTCACACGCATCGAAGGAGATATCCGACCCGATGCCAAGCGAGGCGAGTCGCGCGAACCGCGGGATATGGTGGTTTCGGTTCCAGATCACCAGGAGCGGAAAGGTCTGCTGACGAGAGGTTTGCAAACCATTGGACTCGAACCCAAGGAGTAAATCGCGCCCGCATGGGTATGCATCGTTTGCAAATCGGTTAGGCATCGTCCGAACCGCTCCGCGTCATGGATGGCGCGGTCGATCTTCCCGGGCGCGTCGCTTGCGCGCTTCCTTCGGGTCGGCGATCAAGGGGCGGTAGATTTCGACCCGATCGCCGTCTTCCAGGAGTTGATCGAGTTTGACCTGCCTGCCGAAGATCCCAACCTTGTTGATCGCCAGATCAATCTCGGGAAACCGCGCCAGCACTCCGGATTGCTCGATCGCCTCCCGCACCCGCACACCGACCCGAACGTCGAGAGGACGCAGGATTTGGTCGTCTTCCCCGACATAGGCCACGGAGACGTGCAGGTAATCAGTCCCCATAGACCTCGTCGGCGCGCTTGCAGAAGGCATCCACCAGCGAGTTGGCGATCTGGCTAAAAACGGCCCCGAACGCTTTGTCGATCAGGCGCCCCGAAAACTCGAAATCCAGTTCCAGTTCCACCTTCGAGGCATCCTCGCGCAGCGGGATGAAATTCCAGCCGCCCACCAGTTTCCGGAAGGGCCCATCGAGCAGATCGATATCCATGCGTCGATCCCGCTCGAACCGATTGCAGGTGCTGAAGGTTTGATGAATCCCCATCCGGGCCACCTCGATTCGCCCGCAGATCCGGTCCTCGGTTTCGGAAATCACCTGGGTGCTCTGACACCAGGGCAAAAACCTCGGATAAGAGCCGACATCGTACACAAGATCGAACATCTGCGATGCCGAATGCGGCACCAATGCGCTTTTTCTAACGATAGCCACGACTACCCCAAACCAATCAGCTTCAAAAGACCGATGGCATTCAAGAGGACGATGGCCACGGCAATGGGCGCGACATAGCGGATCAGAAGGCGCCACAGGCGATAGCCGATCCCGTCGCCCAGGCGAAGCTCGTCGGTGGAGGAAGACCTTGCCAGCATCCAGCCGGCAAAGATAGCGATCAGCACACCGCCGAGCGGCAGCATGACATTGGCCGCGACGAATTCACACAGATCCATGAAACCCATGCCGAACAGCGTCAGGTCCGACCAGAGGTTCAGGGACAGGAGCGAGCCGATCCCAAGCAGCCAGACCGCGACGCCCGCCAGCATCGCGGCTCGCACCCGCGTGAAACCGCGGTTTTCGACCAGCCAGGCAACCATCGGTTCCAGCAGGGAAATCGCCGAGGTCCAGGCGGCGAAGACCAGCAGCAGGAAGAACAGGGTACCGAAGAATTGCCCGCCCGGCATCTGACCGAAGGCAATCGGCAACACCTTGAAGACCATCCCGGAACCCAACTGGGGCGCCAGATCATTGGCGAAGACGAGCGGAAAGATCGCCAGCCCGGCAAGGAGTGCGACCAGGGTATCGGTGCCGGCGATGATCACGACGCTGCTGGCGATCGAGGCGCGGCTGTTCAGATAGGAGCCGTAGACCATGATGGCGCCCATCCCGAGGCTCAGGCTGAAAAACGCCTGACCCATGGCGCTGAGGATGCCTTCGGTCCCCAACTTGCTGAAGTCCGGTCGGAAGAGATAAGTGGCGCCCTCCACGAAATGCCCGGAGGTCATCGCATAGCCGACCATCGCGACCAGCAGCAGGAACAACGCCGGCATCATGAAACGTACCGCGCTCTCCAGGCCATTCGCCACGCCGCGCGCGACGACCGCGACCGACATCACCATGAAGATGGTGTGCCAAGCGAGCAGCGCCTCGGGGTCGGCGATGAATTGACCGAACATCTGGCTGACCGTCTCGGCATCCACACCCACGAAAGCGCCGCCGGCCGCGCGAAAGACGTAGGACAGAGTCCAGCCGGCCACCACGCTGTAGAACGAGAGAATCAGAAATCCGGCGACGATGCCCATCCAGCCCAACAGCTGCCAGGCGGGGCTGCGGCCTTCCTGGGTGGCCAGCAGGCGCATGGTGTTGATCGGACTCTGACGCCCACGCCGCCCGAGCATGATCTCGGCCATCATGATCGGGATGCCGATCGCGGCCACGCAGAGCAGATAGACCAGGACAAAGGCACCCCCGCCATACTCGCCGGCGGTATAGGGAAAACGCCAGATATTGCCCAAGCCGACCGCGGAACCAGTGGCGGCGAGGATGAACGCCATCCGGGTCGACCACATGCCATGGATGGAGGTCGTCGCTGTCACCTGGATCTCCCGTTAGAGACGAATCTGTTCGCGCACGGCATCGGCCAGCCGTTCGGCAAGGCGGCTCACCTGATCGCCGTCCACGCCCTCGACCATGACCCGCACCAGCGGTTCGGTTCCGGACGGACGTAACAGCACCCGGCCGCGTCCGGCGAGTTCGCATTCGGCAGTGGCGAGCGCATCCTGAATCGCGGGCAGGCCGACGATGTCGCGCCGCTCGTCGAGCCGCACGTTGAGCAGGACTTGCGGATAGAGTTCGACCTCGGCGCCCAGATCGTCGATGCTGGCATCGAGTCGCTGGAGCGCGACGAGCACCTGGAGCGCCGCCACGATGCCATCCCCGGTACTGGTGCGGTCGCGGCAGATGATATGCCCGGAAGGTTCGCCGCCGAGGATGCCATCCGTGAGTTTAAGCTGCTCCATGATGTAGCGGTCGCCGACCTTGGTCCGCGCGAAACCGATGTCCAGGCGCTTCAGCGCGTGCTCGAACCCGAGATTGCTCATCAGGGTTCCGACCACGTCGCCACGCATGGTCCCGGCCACCTGCCGGGACTTGGCGATGATATAGAGGAGCTGGTCGCCATCGAGCAGATGGCCCCGGGAATCGCACATCAGGACGCGATCGCCGTCGCCGTCGAAGGCGATTCCCAGCGTGGCTCCATGCTCGACCACGGCCCTGCACAGTGCCTCGGGCTTAGTGGAACCCACCTCGCGGTTGATGTTGAATCCATCGGGTTCGGTGCCGAGACGCACGACCTGGGCGCCAAGCTCCTCGAAGACATAGGGGGCGGTGTTATAGGTCGCTCCGTTGGCGCAATCGACCACGATTTTATAATTGCGGAAGTTCATCGACGCTGGAATCGTGCCCTTGCAGAACTCGATATAGCGACCGTTCGCGTCCTCCACCCGCTGAACCTTGCCCAACTCGCTCGACGCGACGGTGCGCAGCGGTTTGTCGAGTTCGGCCTCGATGGCCAGTTCGACCTCGTCGGGCAATTTGTCGCCATCGGCCGAGAAGAATTTGATCCCGTTATCCTGATAGGGATTGTGCGAGGCGGTGATCACGATGCCGGCGGAAGCCCGAAAGGTCCGGGTCAGATAGGCCACGCCGGGCGTCGTCATGGGTCCGAGCAACCGGATGCTCACGCCTGCGGCTACAAGCCCCGCCTCCAGGGCCGACTCGAACATATAGCCGGAAATCCGGGTGTCCTTGCCGATCAGGATCTTGCCGCGTCCGTTCCCGAGCACGCGCCCGGCGGCCCAGCCCAGCTTTAAAACGAAATCCGGGGTGATATAACCCTCGCCGACCCGCCCGCGAATGCCATCGGTGCCAAAATAGTGACGCATGGACTCAATGTTCCTCCGCTGGCCGACCGACCGGTCCTTCCGCCATGGCGCTGGCGGCCTGCGACGCTCCGCCATGACGCTCGGCCGGGCGCGGCGGTTCGTCATCCTCCCAATCCTTGGGCGGACGCGGCGTGCGGCCTTCCATGATGTCGTCGATCTGCGCCGCGTCGATCGTCTCGTACTTCATGAGCGCGTCCACCATGGCGTGGAGTTTGTCCATATGCTCGATGAGGATCGTCCTGGCGCGCTCGTAGTTGCGCTCGACCAGATGACGGATCTCTTCGTCGATCAGATGCGTGGTCTCGTCCGAAACGCTCTTGTGCTGAGTGACCGAATGTCCGAGAAAGACTTCCTGTTGCTCGTCGCTGTAGGTGAGCGGACCCAGTTTGTCCGACAGACCCCACTTGGTCACCATGTTGCGCGCAATCTCGGTGGCGCGATGGATGTCGTTCTGCGCGCCGGTAGTGACGCTCTCGACGCCGTAGACCAGTTCTTCCGCCAGACGCCCGCCGAAGAGACTTGAAATGCTGCTCTCCAGACGCTGCTTGCTGTAGCTGAAACGATCCTCCTCGGGCAGGAAGAGCGTCACGCCCAGGGCGCGGCCACGCGGGATGATGCTGACCTTGTGCACCGGATCGTGATCCGGCACCAGACGGCCGACGATGGCATGGCCGGACTCGTGAACGGCGGTCAGCCGTTTCTCGTCCTCGGTCATGACCATGGAGCGGCGTTCCGCGCCCATCATGATCTTGTCCTTGGCCTTCTCCAGATCGTCCATCTCGACCAGTTTTTTGTTGGAACGTGCCGCGAACAGCGCCGCCTCGTTGATCAGATTCGCGAGATCCGCGCCGGAAAATCCCGGCGTGCCGCGCGCCAGGATCGATGCCTTGACATCCTCGGCGGCCGGAATCTTGCGCATGTGAACCTTCAGAATCTGTTCGCGACCGCGCACATCGGGCAGCGGTACCACCACCTGACGGTCGAAACGACCGGGACGCAGCAGGGCAGGATCGAGCACGTCGGGGCGGTTGGTCGCCGCGATCACGATCACGCCCTCGTTGCCCTCGAAGCCATCCATCTCCACCAGCAACTGGTTCAACGTTTGCTCGCGCTCGTCGTGTCCGCCGCCCAGCCCGGCGCCACGGTGACGCCCGACCGCGTCGATCTCGTCGATGAAGATGATGCAGGGCGCGTGCTTCTTGGCCTGCTCGAACATGTCGCGCACCCGCGAGGCACCCACGCCGACGAACATCTCCACGAAGTCGGAGCCCGAGATGTTAAAGAAGGGCACCTTGGCCTCGCCGGCGATGGCGCGCGCCAGCAGGGTCTTGCCGGTCCCCGGCGGGCCGACCATCAGCACGCCCTTGGGGATTTTCCCGCCGAGCTTCTGGAATTTGGTCGGATCGCGCAGGAAGTCGACCATCTCGACGACCTCCTCCTTGGCCTCCTCGGCGCCTGCGACATCCTGAAAGGTCACCTTGACCTGATCCTCGGAGAGCATCCGCGCCCGGCTTTTGCCGAAGGACATGGCGCCCCGCCCACCGGCGCCGCCCTGCATCTGGCGCATGAAGACGATCCAGATGCCGATCAGGATCAGCAGCGGGAACCAGTTGATCAAAATCTGCATCAGGACCGACTGCTTCTCGGGCGGCGCGGCCTTGATGATGACATTGTTGTTCAGCAGATCGCCCACCAGCCCGTCGTCGCCGGGGCTGTAAGTCGTGAAGCGCTGACCGGAGGCATTGACGCCTTCGATACGCCGACCTTGAATGGTGACTTCCTTGACCGAGCCTGCCTTCACATGCTCGATGAAATCCGAATAATTCAGGCTGCGCGGGATCGATTGCGTGGTGGTGAAATTATTGAACACGGACATCAGCACAATGGCGATGACCACCCAAAGCAGTAAATTTTTCGCCATGTCACTCACGGCATCTGACCCCTGATGGTTGTGTATCGGTGCAATCGTGCCGAATTCATGCGGTGGAAACTAGCACCGACGGCTCACGGATGAAAGTTTTTCGCCACAAAACCTTTCGCGACCAGATAGATTTCGCGACTCTGCGCTCTGGACGATTGCGGCTTGCGACTTGCGACCCGGCGGAAACTCCGACGCAGTTCGAGCAGATAGGTATCGAAACCTTCGCCCTGAAAAGCTTTGACCACCAGTGAGCCACCAGGTTTCAGGCACTCTCGCGCCAACTCCAATGCCAGTTCCAGCAGATACATGACGCGCGATTGATCGGTGACGACGGTTCCCGTGATATTGGGGGCCATATCCGAAAGCACCAGGTCGAGCGGTTCCGCGCCGATCGCCTCACGAAGTTGCGACAGGACCGCGTCCTCGCGGAAATCGCCTTGCAAAAACACCACGCCATCCAGCGCATCCATCGGCAGCAGATCGAGCGCGATCACCTGCCCTTTCGGACCGACCAGGCGGCTCGCGATCTGTGACCAACTGCCCGGCGCGGCTCCCAGGTCGAGCACCCGCGTTCCAGGCGTCAGGATCCGATCCTTCTCCTGGATCTCCAGCAGCTTATAGGCGGCACGGGAACGATAGCCTTCGCGCTGAGAACGCTTGACATAGGGATCGCTGTGATGACGGTCGAGCCAGCGTCGACTGGATTTGCTTTTGGTCATGCAACCGCGTCCCGCCAATCGCAGCGGGTAACCGCCAGGTTAGAAGTGTTGAAAACGCTGTATTTCGTGCTGGACACAGGTTGAATCAAAGGTCGTCGACCCAGGAAAACCGAAAGATCTGAAGCAGAATGCCGGCGATACCGCCACCAAACAGCCCCCCCAGAACCGCTTGCGGAATCTGCTGATGCATGCCGAGACTGGCGGCCTGCCACCACAATCCAGGATCGATATTCGTCAGCGGACCGCTCACCATCCAGACGCTGCCCGCGGCAACGCCGGCGAGAATCGCCATGATCGCGGCCTCGGCCAGATTGCAGGGAAAGGATGTCTGACAAAACCGATGCGTCCATGCCACCCACTGCCTGACGCTCGCGACGTACAGCACGCCATTGATACTCACCAGGAAAGCCAAAACGACAAAAAGCGAAAAAGGAGCCGCATGGAAGGGTTCCGCAATCGCCAGAACCGTGCCCCCGACCGCCCCGGCGGCCAACCCAGCCAATGCCTTGGAGGCGACGTTCATGGAGCAGCGCGTGGGAAAGCGCACGAGCAGCCCGACAGCGGCGGCGATCGCGGCGGCGCTCAACGCTGTGTACACGAAAGCTGAAGGCCCGGTCAACGCGATCAACAGAATGACCCCAACACCGGCACCGATGGCGGAACTGATGAGCGAGAGTTCGCGCGCCCCGTAGAGGACCGCGGTGACCGCGCCCGTCACCGCGGCGGCGATCACATAGGTGGATCCGCCAAAACCCAATCCTTTCAATAATTCCGAGAGCCCCGCGAAAAGAGGGGCATAAATCATTCCATGCAGGCTCCAGATGATGCCGCGGATAAAGGCAAGCCGTATCCGGGAAGCCACGTTCGGACGGGGGAGATCCAGGCTCACGGAAGCGGCTGGACCGCCAGGATTCGGGTGTTCGGAAAAAATAGCCATAACCTTGATCTTGAACGATACATCAAACAAAAACCGGTTGTCTGCCTGATGAACCGGTCGAACCCTGCCTGTAAAAATCAGAATAAACCAATGAAAACGGGGCCGATGGCCCCGTCTTTGATCTCGCCTGGAGGAGCGAGTCGGTCAGAATCAACCAGCCTTCAGGGTCCAGGAAGAACACCAGCCATTGACGTTGATCAGCTTGCCGGGGAAGAGCGAGCAGCCTTTCCAGTCGCCCTCGCCCTGGTCGGCCAGCATGAACTGGCAGGTCGCGCAATGCTGCTGATCGGCAGGGGCACCGGGACGCGCGGCGGCGACACGCTCGGACTTGGTGGCGTCCTGGTTATACTTCAGGGCAACCGCGGTCGGGTCATCGGCGGCGACCGCGTTTGCAGGCGCGGATGCGCGCGCGGTGCCGAAACCGACCAGGTTGATCATGGGAATGGCCGCGGCGGTACCCAGCATCACTTTGACGGCGTCACGACGGCTCTTGCTGATTGGCTTATCGGACATTGATGTCACTCCTATCTCAGTTAGGTACGGTGTAGTGATCTCGACACTCCCGGCCTTCCGCCGGAAGCCGACCGGCATTGTGCTACAGGAAAACGAAAAAGGCGAGCCGCAAGCCCGAAGATTCAGAGTCGGCCTCAGTTGAGATAGGTACCCGCGCCAAGATAGCGCGCGGTCCAGTAAGGCGTATCCAAGCGGGCCAGTTGCACCTGGTGGCGCGAGGTCGAGGCATGCACGAAGCGCTCCCTGTCGACCATCAACCCGACATGGTAGACGCCCGGCCCCGTCCTGAAAAAGACCATATCGCCCGGACCGGGACGCCCCAGCCTGACCGGTTTCGACGCCCGATGCTGCTCCACGGCGACTCGCGGGATCGAGAGTCCGGCGACGTGGTGGGCGTACTGGGTCAGTCCGCTACAGTCGAAGCCCGAGGCGGGCGACGATCCCCCGTAAACGTAGGGAGTGCCGATCTGCGACAATCCGGCCAGCACCACCTCGGCGCGACGCCCGCTCAAATCCTTGTCGCCCACCCTGGACGCGCAGCCCGACAGGCCAGCTAGAACCAGAATCCAGATCCACAGGCTCGTGCTTCGCGCAAGACACATCTTCATAAATCACTCTCGATTCATGTCGCAATCTTCTGTATTTCGAGTTTTAGTCTGCGATGACGGCGTCTGTCAATGCCACCGGGCAAATCGTTTCCGAAACGCCGGGCAGCGCACGCTTTACGCCATTTCCGCCAGCCAGTACAGTTGCTGCCTTTAAGAAGACAGACTCGCGGGCACCGCAACGATCGCTTTTGGCACCGGGTGTCAGCGGCGACGGACGACGCCCGCTACGCAATCGTTGGAGTCCATTGCATGAGTGAAAGCAAACACTGCCGGCTACTGATTCTGGGATCGGGACCCGCCGGTTATACCGCCGCTGTCTATGCGGCCCGAGCCAATCTCAGCCCCGTTCTGGTCACCGGGCTGGAGCAGGGTGGCCAGCTGATGACCACGACCGAGGTCGATAACTGGGCCGGCGACCCGGACGGCGTCCAAGGGCCTGAACTCATGGAGCGGATGCGCCGGCATGCCGAGCGGTTCGGGACCGAGATTCTGTTCGACCACATCAACGCGGTCGATCTCGCCTCGCGTCCCTTCCGTCTCACCGGCGATTCGGCGATCTATACGTGCGACGCGCTGATCGTCGCGACCGGCGCCAGCGCCATGTATCTCGGCCTGCCCTCCGAGGAGGAATTTCGCGGACGCGGCGTCTCCGCCTGTGCCACCTGCGACGGCTTTTTCTACCGCAACCAAAAAGTCGCCGTCATCGGCGGCGGGAATACCGCGGTCGAAGAGGCGCTGTATCTCTCGAACATCGCCTCCGAGGTCACCCTGGTGCACCGCCGCGACGCGCTGCGCGCCGAGAAGATTCTCCAGCGGCAACTCCTCGAAAAAGCCGACAAAGGCAACATAAAGCTCGCCTGGAACCAGACGCTCGACGAAATTTTGGGCGATGCAACCGGCGTGACTGGGATCCGCATCAAGAGCACGCTGGACGGAACAACCCGAGATATCGACCTGCAGGGCGTCTTCATCGCCATCGGACACAAACCGAACACACAGATCTTCGAGGGCCAGATCGACATGGCGGGCGGCTACCTCAAGGTCCAGAGCGGCACCCAGGGCAACGCGACCGCAACCTCGGTGCCTGGCGTCTTCGCCGCCGGCGATGTCATGGACCCCATTTACCGCCAGGCCATTACGTCCGCCGGCACCGGTTGCATGGCGGCCCTGGACGCCGAGAAGTTTCTGGATGCCATGGCGGTTGGCGGGATTTAAGGGGCAAGGGGCAATGCGAACAGCGCAGGATTTGCCGTTCGTCCAGAGCTCAGCGAATGAGGGACGAGCGGGAAATCCGGACCCCGGCGCGTAAGCCGTTGATGATTCGACCTTTCTGCTCCGCTCATAACCCTGTTCAGGAGTGTTTCATGGACTGGCTAATTCTGCTGATTGCTGGGTTATTTGAAATCGGTTGGGCGATTGGACTGAAGTACACCGAAGGCTTTTCACGACTATGGCCCACTGTCTGGACGATGCTGTCGATGACACTCAGCGTCGGGTTGCTCGGCGTCGCCATGAAAACACTTCCCGTCGGTACAGCCTATGCTGTTTGGGTTGGCGTCGGTGCCATTGGCACTGCCATTTTCGGCATGGTTCTGTTTAGCGAACCGGCTAGCGTCACTCGATTACTGAGCCTTTCGCTCATCCTTGCTGGTATCGTTGGCCTCAAGATATCCATGCCGTAACGGTCGGCCCAGTAGCGCGAGAGTGAAATTTGCAGCTTGGCAAACGCATCTACATTGAATAAGGTCACAACCCATTCCGCCATCGCCGAGATTCCCGCCGAGCAATGGAATCGTCTCGCCGACCCGGATACCCCTTTTCTGCGGCATGAGTTTCTCGCCGCCCTGGAGCGTCACGGCTGCGTCGGCGAGAGGTTCGGCTGGCTACCTCATCACCTGGCCCTGCGCGATCGGGACGGCTGGCTGCTGGCGGTCGCACCCTGTTATCTGAAGTTCAATTCCTATGGCGAATTCGTCTTCGACTGGGCCTGGGCCGATGCCTACCAGCGGCATGGACTGAACTATTATCCAAAGCTCGTCGTGGCCTCGCCGTACACCCCCGCGACCGGTTCGCGGCTGTTGACCGGCGCCACGCCCGAGCGTCGCGAACATGCCCAAGCGCTCATCCAGGGCGCGGTTCAGGTCGCCGAGCGGATGGGCGTGTCCTCGCTGCATTGGCTCTTTACCGCCGCCGACGAGACCGACTGGCTGGAGGATCAGGGGCTGATGCGACGGGTCGGCTGCCAATTTCACTGGCACAATCGGGGATACGACTCCTTCGAGTCGTTTCTCGGCGCCTTCACGGCGGCAAAACGGAAAAAGATCCACCGCGAGCGTCGCCGCGTGGCGGAAAACGGCGTGCGCGTCCGTCGAGTGACCGGCGACGCAGTCACCGAGGCCGAATGGGCGATCTTTCACCAGCTTTACCGCGACACCTTCGACAAACGCGGCGGCATCCCGACCCTGACGCTCCCGTTCTTTCAGGACATCGGCGCAACCATGGGCCAACATCTGCTGCTCGTGCTGGCCGAGCATGGCGGGGACATCGTTGCCGCCGCGTTCAATCTGACCGGCAGTCGTTCGCTCTATGGCCGCCACTGGGGCTGCTTCCAGGACTTCCATAGCCTGCATTTCGAGGCGTGTTACTATCAGGGACTGGAGTATTGTATCGACCGCGGACTGGCGCGCTTCGAGCCGGGCGCCCAAGGCGAACATAAAGTCAGCCGAGGCTTTTTGCCCACGCCGACCTGGTCCGCCCATTGGATCGCCAATCCGGGATTCCGCGTCGCCATCTCCGACTTTCTCGGCCAGGAGACCCGCGGGATGGACGATTATTTGACGGAAATGCACACCCACAGCCCCTATCGAAACGGATGATCGCCTTACTCGATCCCCAGGATCGGGACTCGTTTCCCGATGCCCGCCACGCCTTACGCGAGCCCAATGGTCTGTTGGCGGTCGGCGGCGATCTAACCCCGGCGCGACTCCAGAATGCCTACCGGCGCGGAATCTTCCCCTGGTTCAACCCTGGCGATCCCATTCTCTGGTGGTCCCCCGATCCGCGCACGGTCTTGTTTCCAACACAGTTGCGGATCTCGCGCAGCCTTGCAAAACGGCTGCGTCAACAACCGTTTGCCGTGACGCTGGACCGCGCGTTCCATGAGGTGCTGTGTGGCTGCGCGGCGCCCCGAGAGCCCCAGGGCGGCACCTGGCTGATCCCCGAGATGATCGCCGCCTATGAGGTGTTGCATGCGCGCGGCCTGGCCCATTCGGTGGAGGTCTGGCAGGATCAGCACCTGGTCGGCGGGCTCTACGGCGTCGCCATCGGGCGCGCCTTCTTCGGCGAATCGATGTTCACCCGCGTGACGGATGCTTCCAAGGTCGCGCTGGTCCAGCTTTGCCGGCAGCTTGAAGGCTGGAACTTCGGCCTCATCGACTGCCAGATGCGAACCGACCACCTGATACGCATGGGTGCCATCGAAATGCCTCGCGTCGATTTCCTGAATCTGCTGAATCGCTTCTGCCCGCTTCCCGGGCGTCACTTCAGTTGGGACGATGGCCGTAGGGAGGGCTGCGTCGCTCCCTTGCCTGACGATCCGCCATCCCCTAAAGCCCCGCAAGCGCACTCCGGTTCGCCATGAATCAGGCAAACCATCCCAATCGAGGCCGCTATCTGCCACTTTACCTGACTGCCGAGCACGACTGTTCTTATCTGGAAGGGGTAAAGGCGCGCACGGCCTTCGTCGACCCAACTGCTCAGATCGATCCTGCCACCTATCAGCGGCTCATGGACCAGGGATTTCGGCGTAGCGGATTTCACATCTACCGCCCCGCCTGCCGGGACTGCACGGCCTGCGTTCCGGTCCGCATTCCGGTGAGCGAATTTCGGCCCGACCGCTCTCAGCGCCGCAACTGGAAACGCAACGCTCCGGACTTCGTGCTTGTCGACACCCCTGCGGTTTTCAACCCGGAACATTTCGACCTCTACCGGCGCTACCTGACACGTCGCCATCCAGAGGGCAACATGGCGGACGATACCAGCGAGGAAAGCTATCGACGGTTTTTGGTCGAACCCTGGGGCGGAACCACACGTTTCATCGAACTGCGGCTTGACGGAAAACTGGTCGGAGTGTCCGTCACGGATCGGCTGGAAGGCGGACTTTCCGCCGTTTACACTTTTTTTGAACCGGCCATCTCCGGACGCGCGCCGGGAACCTTCGCCGTACTGTCTCAGATCGAGATCGCAAGGCGACTGGGCGTGCCGTACCTCTATCTTGGTTATTGGATCAAGGAGAGCCAAAAAATGGCCTATAAAGAGCGTTTTCGTCCGATCGAGGCTTGGAACGGACATGAATGGCAGCGTTTCGCGCGGCATCGTTCACTCGATGCCGGGGATCCCTCGACAGCATCCGGCATGATCCGCATTGTTGACAGATAAAGTAAGCCGTTTTCCAGCCGGATGGTCGCCCAGAAATGACCTTACTCCATTTGTTCAAGTCATTGACGGACAGGCCCTAGCGCGGTTTTACCGGCAGAGAATGACGTTTTTTATCGCGGCGAACAACCCAATACCCGTTTCAATCTCGTGGATGTGCTATGATTCCATCGCTTTAAGAACCGAGTTGTTCGCATTGGCAGTTCGCCTAGAAAATACACACCTATGTCAAAAGACGACGTCATTCAGATGGAAGGCACGGTCACCGAGACTCTGCCGAATACCGTATTCAGGGTCGAGCTGGAAAACGGTCACACCGTGACCGCCCATATTTCCGGCAAAATGCGCAAGCATTACATTCGCATCCTGACCGGCGACAAAGTCACCGTAGAACTCACCCCCTACGACCTCACCAAGGGACGCATCGTCTATCGCGCCCGCTGACACCGGCCTGTCAGGCTGAGCGGGGAGCGGAAGCAATCGGTCGGCCTCGCCCGAACCAACAATCAGCGTCACTGACGCGGCTGAATCGATTCATTATTGCCCCCAAAGCATTTGGTCGACATATTGCTTGACCTTCCGATGCCCCGGCGTGTCCATCGTTGTGAATTGCAGATTGGTGCGGTAAGGCCCTTGTTCTCCACTCGCGCGCAGCACCCTGGCATAGACCTCCACCGCATGATCCACGCCTAACTCCGGCGTCAGCGACATGAGGATCTCCGAATAGGGCGGCAGGATCAGCGGCAGATCGGCGCTCAGGCCATAATAGCCAAGATCGTTGACTTTGCCGACAAACCGCTCGGACAGGATCTTTTTCGACTCGACCTTGCGAAAAATTACTGGAAAATCAACGATAATCCGCGGCGATTTGCGGATTTCGATTTCGGGAACGGCGAGCGGTATGGGATAAGAAACAGCCTTCAGTTCATACAGCGTGACTGGCTTCACTTTTCCCTTCACCATCACGTCGTTGACCGCGCCAATCTCGATGTGGCCCCGCGCGCCGAGATAACTCGCCTCGCTGATCAACACCTGCCCGCGAAGGCTGTAGCCTTCGATCCGCGCCGCGAGATTGACCGTATCGCCAATCACCGTGTACTCGCTATAGAGTCGGGAGCCAAAACTGCCGGCCATCACGTCGCCTGTGCTCACCCCGATCCCCGCGTAGAGGCTCGGCTCGCCACGTCCCTCGCTGTGTCGGTTCATCTCCGCCATGGCCTGCTGCATCTCCACGGCGCAGGCCAGCGCGCGCAGCAGATCGTCGGCGCGGCGCACCGGGGCGCCAAACAGCGCCATGACCGAATCCCCCATGAACTTGTCGATCACGCCGCCGTGACGCTCGATCAGTTGCGCCATCAGACCATAAAAACGATTCAGTAGCCCGACCATGAGGTGCGATGGCAATGACTCCATCAGTGCCGTAAAACCGCGCAGATCGGCGATCAGAATCGTTGCCTCGGTCAGCGCGACCGGTTGCGACTCCAACAGAAATTCGTCGAGTTTGGTCGTCAGTTTCTGGCGCAGTAGAGCGTCGAGTTGACAACAGGACGCTGGCCCGTAGATATCCTCGATCACTCCGACCATACCGGAGAAGAGTAATTGTCTGTCTTTGTGTTGCATGGCGCCGAATTGACTCCACCGGACGATAAATTGACAATCTTCATGGGTTGTAACCCATCGCTCGGGCAATGCTAGTCGTCAATCATGACAATCGCCAATCCAGTGACACCTCAACATCGCAACCGAGATAAGACTTATGGACCGTTTTACACGAAATTATAGTATCGCACTCGGACTCGTCATTCTCGTGGCCTTGGGATTCTGGATTAAATCCGTCTGGCAGCCGAAAGTCTGGGAACTTGACGAGATCCTGACCTCCCATCCGAGCCTCTCGACCTATCCGTATCAATTCAGAGTGCGCGCTTTCAACGACGGCGTCGCCATCATTTCCACGCCACGCTCGTTCGATGTCCCGGCGATCCGCTTCCTGGAGATTATCAACCCAAAAGTTGCCGGCAAAAGCCAGGACGACCCTGCCATGATCGCCGCCCAGCAGGATCTCATCGACCATCAGAAGCTCGCGATGGGACTGATGCTTGGGCAACCGGGAGTGACCAGCGTGGATTGGGAACTCGATACGCAATGGCTGGCAGATCATGGGGTTCATCGCTCCACCAACCCTTGAGGTCAGATCGGGTCGGGCTGACGGGATTGCGCCCGTCAGCCCTCCCACACCACCGGACATGCGGTTTTCCGCATCCGGCGGTTGGACCCAGCCACCATTAAGCGGCGGCGAGGTCTGATGGAACCCACAATC
>NZ_NHSQ01000075.1 GCF_016653465.1 Thiocystis minor
AAGGCGACCCGCGCCGAGCCGGCGCAGCTGGCGATCATCCAGGCGCTGGGCAGCGATCCCAGCCCGGGAGGGATACAGAAAATGATTGTCTGAATCGTCCGGTTTCACAAAATTTCACGAATGTAGTGCCACTGAGCGATTTTTTCCGCTGTAAGCGGATGATCTTAAAAGAGAAATAATCTGAGGCGTTAAACTTGGGTTAAGCGCATTGCAGGAAATCAGGGTGATCTACGAAGACCTCGACGGCAAATTGGGCGAGGAGCGGTTGTTTCTACCTGAGATCTATCGAACTGGATTGCGCTTCGACACTTCGGCGGCTGGTCGACCGCGTATGCAGGCCCTCTTGAAGAAGAACATCGGCGCCATTCCACTTTGAGATCGACTGTTCTCGAATCCGAGAGGCCCTCAAAAAGATTTTCAGTGTAGACGCCATGCAACCCAAAGACAGCACCGGCAACGAAGCCTTCAAGGGCTTCACCAATCGGGAATGCCCCTTTTATCCCTGCCATCAAGGGGTCAGGCGGGAATTCAACTGCCTTTTCTGCTATTGTCCGTTGATCGCTTACGACTGCCCCGGACCCTATCGGGTCTACACGGACAAACACGGACTCCGACGCAAGGACTGCTCCGACTGCCGGCTCCCGCACGACGGCTACCGCGCCTCCTGGGCCTTCATTCAGAAATGGCTGGAACAGCCTCGGATCTGGGACGGGCACAAACAGAGCGAGCGCGATCGCCCCTTTCGACGAGAGCGCTAGACAAGGCTTCCACGCGCCCCGTCGACCGCCGCCGGTCGCCTTCGGCGAGACGCTTCCGTCCAGATCCAACATCCGCGAGCATCCATGTCCGATTCAGCCTCCCGCCTGCGCGAGCGTCTCGAACGCTCCATCCTGATCCTCGACGGCGCCATGGGCACCATGATCCAGCGCCATCGCCTGACCGAGGCCGATTATCGCGGCGAGCGCTTCGCGGATTGGCCGAGCGACCTCAAGGGCAACAACGATCTGCTGACGCTGACCCGCCCGGAGGTCATCGGCGCCATCCATCGCCAGTACCTGGAAGCCGGCGCGGACATCATCGAGACCAACAGCTTCAACGCGACCCGTGTCTCCATGGCCGACTACGGCATGGAGGCCCTGGCCCATGAGATCAACGTCGCCGCCGTCCGGCTGGCGCGGAGTTGCGCGGACGCCTACGCCACCCCCGAGAAGCCGCGCTTCGTCGCCGGGGTGCTGGGTCCGACCAATCGCACCGCCTCCATTTCACCGGACGTCAACGATCCGGGATTCCGCAACATCGACTTCGACACCCTGGTTGCTTCCTACAAAGAATCCACGCGCGGTCTGATCGAGGGCGGCGCGGACATCATCCTGATCGAGACCATCTTCGACACCCTGAATGCCAAGGCCGCGATCTTCGCGGTCCGGCAGGTGTTCGACGAGGACGGGGTCGAGCGCCCGATCATGCTCTCCGGCACCATCACCGACCAATCGGGCCGGACCCTGACGGGGCAGACCACCGAAGCCTTCTATAACTCGCTGCGCCATGCCGAGCCGATCAGCATCGGGCTGAACTGCGCGCTCGGACCCTATGAGCTGCGTCAGTATGTCGAGGAGCTGGCGCGCATCAGCGAGTGCCGCGTCTCCACCCATCCCAACGCCGGGCTGCCGAACGATCTTGGCGGCTATGACCTGACGCCGGAGCAGATGGCGGCCGAGATCGGCGATTGGGCGCGCTCGGGCTTCCTCAATATCATCGGCGGCTGCTGCGGCACCACGCCGGATCACATCCGCGCTATCGCCGGGGCGGTCGCTGGGATGGCCCCGCGTCCGCTGCCGAGCCTCGCCCCGGCGTGCCGGCTCTCGGGTCTGGAGCCGTTCAACATCGGTGCCGATTCGCTCTTCGTGAACGTCGGCGAGCGCACCAACGTCACCGGCTCGGCACGCTTCAAGCGGCTGATCAAGGAGGGCGACTACGACACCGCCTTGAGCGTGGCGCTGGAGCAGGTCGAGAACGGCGCCCAGGTGATCGACATCAACATGGACGAGGGCCTGCTGGACGCGGTCGCGGCCATGGGGCGCTTCCTCAATCTGGTCTCTGCCGAGCCGGACATCGCCCGGGTGCCGGTGATGATCGACTCCTCCAAGTGGGAGGTGATCGAGACAGGGCTCAAGTGCGTCCAGGGCAAGCCCATCGTCAACTCCATCTCGCTCAAAGAGGGTGAGGAGAAGTTTCTGCATCAGGCGCGGCTGTGCCGGCGCTATGGCGCGGCGGTCATCGTCATGGCCTTCGACGAGGCCGGACAGGCCGACACCCAGGCGCGCAAGATCGCGATCTGCACCCGCGCCTACGGGATCCTCACCGAGCAGGTGGGCTTCCCGGCCGAGGACATCATCTTCGACCCCAACATCTTCGCCGTCGCCACCGGCATCGAGGAGCACAACAACTACGCGGTCGACTTCATCGAGGGGACCCGTGAGATCAAGCGCACGCTGCCCCACGCCAAGATCTCGGGCGGCGTCTCCAACGTCTCCTTCTCCTTCCGCGGCAACAACCCGGTGCGCGAGGCGATCCACGCGGTCTTCCTCTATCACGCCATCCAGGCCGGGATGGACATGGGGATCGTCAACGCCGGCCAGCTCGCCATTTATGACGACCTGCCGGCGGAGCTGCGCGAGGCGGTCGAGGACGTCATTCTCAACCGGCGCGACGATTCCACCGAGCGGCTGTTGGAGATCGCGCCCAGGTATCAGGGCGACGGCGCGGAAGAGGCCCGCCCGGAGGAGCAGGAGTGGCGCGGCTGGCCGGTCGAGAAGCGTCTGGAGCATGCCCTGGTGAAAGGCATCACCGACTATATCGACGAGGACACCGAGGAGGCGCGCCTCCTGCTCGGGCGTCCGCTGCTGGTCATTGAGGGGCCGCTGATGGCCGGGATGAACCACGTCGGCGACCTCTTCGGCGCGGGCAAGATGTTCCTGCCGCAGGTGGTCAAGTCGGCGCGGGTCATGAAGAAATCCGTGGCCTATCTCTTCCCCTTCCTGGAGGCCGAGAAGGCCGCCTCGGGCGACCTCAGCACCAACAACGGCCGCATCCTCATGGCCACCGTCAAGGGCGACGTACACGATATCGGCAAAAACATCGTCGGCGTGGTCCTGCAATGCAACAACTACGAAGTCATCGACCTCGGGGTCATGGTCTCCGCCGACACCATCCTGCAACGCGCCCGTGAGGAACAGGTCGATATCGTCGGCCTCTCCGGGCTCATCACCCCCTCACTCGACGAGATGGTGCATGTCGCCAAGGAGATGGCGCGACTCGGGATGGAGATCCCGCTGCTGATCGGCGGCGCGACCACCTCCAAGGTCCATACCGCCATCAAGATCGCCCCCCAGCGCGGCGCGCCCGTCATCTATGTGCCGGACGCCTCGCGGGCGGTCGGCGTCGCCTCCAATCTGCTGAGCGACGAGCTGCGCGGCGATTATCTCGCCTCGATCAGCGAGGAGTACGTCCGCGTCCGCGCCGAGCGCGAGGGCAAGGACTCGGGGCGCAAGTCGATGCCGATCGCCGCCGCGCGTGCCAACCGGGTACCGATCGACTGGGCCGTCTACCAGCCGCCCAAGCCCTGGCTGCTCGATCCCGCGCACCCGGTCGAGGACGCATTCGGACTCAGGGTCGAGCGGGTAGGGGACAGCCTGATCGGCGTTATCGACGATTTTCCGCTCGCCGATCTGGTCGGCTACATCGACTGGTCGCCCTTCTTCAACGCCTGGGAACTGGCCGGCAAATACCCGGCGATCCTGGATGACGCGATCGTCGGCAAGGAGGCGCGCGAACTCTTCTCCGACGCCCAGGCGTTCCTGGATCGGCTGGTGCGCGAGCGGTGGGTCACCGCCCGTTGTGTCATCGGCTTCTTTCCGGCCAACGCGATCGGAGACGACGACATCGCCCTCTATGCCGAGGAGTCGCGTGGCGAGCCCATCGCGACCCTGCGTCACCTGCGCCAGCAGATGGTGCGCAGCGCCGGGCGCAATCAGCCCAACCTCTGTCTGTCTGATTATGTCGCCCCGCTCGCCACGGGTCGACCGGACTACCTCGGTGCCTTCGCCCTCACCGCCGGAGTCGGGATCGAGGCGCATCTGGCGCGCTTCGAGGCCGACCACGACGACTACAGCGCCATCATGCTCAAGGCGCTCGCCGACCGGCTCGCCGAGGCCCTGGCCGAGCGGCTGCACCAACTGGTGCGCATCCGCTACTGGGGGCACGCGCCGGACGAGTCGCTGACCAATGAGGCGCTAATCGCCGAGCGTTATGAAGGCATCCGTCCGGCGCCCGGCTATGCCGCTTGCCCGGATCACACCGAGAAGGGCACCCTCTGGCAACTGCTTGCACCCGACCGGCGCATCGGTCTCACCCTGACCGAGAACTTCGCCATGCTGCCGACCGCCGCCGTTTCCGGCTGGTACTTCTCACATCCGCAGGCGCGCTACTTCGGCACCGGCAAGGTCCAGAAAGACCAGGTCGAGGACTATGCCGCGCGCAAGAGCATGACGCTGGCCGAGGCCGAGCGCTGGCTGGCGCCCGTACTCGGATACGATTCGTCGGATAGGTAGAGTGCAGCGAAACCCATCGTCCGCGCCAACTGCGGCCATCCTGGTCACCGGCCCGGCCCGCAGCGGTAAGAGCGAGTGGGCCGAGCGGCTGGCGTGTGACTCGGGCCTTGCCGTCATCTATGTCGCGACCGCCAGGGAGGATCCGAATGACCCCGACTGGACCGCGCGCATCGCGGCCCATCGCGTCCGCCGTCCGCCCGAGTGGCTGACGCTCTGCGCGCCGACCGAACTGGAGTCCGTGATCGAGGCCCATGCGGGGGCTGATCAGTGTCTGCTGATCGACTCGCTCGGAACCTGGGTGGCGAATCTCATCGAGCTGGACGAGACCGCCTGGCAGGCCCGCGTCACGCGGTTGCGCGAGGTGCTGACGCGGTCATCGGCCCTGGTCATCCTGGTCGCGGAGGAGACCGGCTGGGGCGTGATCCCCGCCTATCCGGTCGGGCGACGTTTCCGCGACCGGCTGGGCGACCTGGTGCGTCGCCTGGGTTCTCAGTGCGCCGCGACCTATCTGGTCACGGGTGGCTACGCGATCGACCTCGCCCGTTATGGCACGCCACTCAGCTAGTTATCAAGGCAAGCCCCTGATGGCATGATATCGGTTATAAGAATTTAAGCGCTGTTGTACTAGTGCAAATCCAAATCAAACGTCACCCATTGCTCAATCGGCGGAAGCCACGCGCGCGCGACGGCGGCGATATATCCGGTTTCCGGAATACAGTGCGTGATCGCGGGCCGGACGGCATCGGTGGCACGGGGTCGAAACAATCCGCGTCCATCCGACTTCGCATCCGCTTCGAGCGCGGTCCAGGCCCGATAAAAACACTCCAGTCGCTCCGTTTCGGGAGCCGCCGCCAGCCTCCCGAGCGCGTCCGGCTCGAACATGCGTTCCGCGACGCCCTGAAGATCGACCCGCGGGCGAATCCACTCGCAATCCACGCCCAACTCGCTCGCCGGTCCGGTGCAGAGACCGACGAGGGCCAGATCGCCGGTGGTGGTGAGATTGAACGAAAGGAGGCTCGCCGCAACGAATGGCTTTCCGGCTGGTCCGTGTTCGAACGCGATGGCGCGGGGCGCGAGGTCGAGATAGCGCGAGAGGATCAGGCGCAATCCCGCGTGCGAGCGGACATAGCGTTCGCGGTAGGCCACATGACGCATACGCCCGGCACGCGCCTGCTGGCGTTCGCCGAGCAGCGACAAACCTTCGTCGAAATCCAGACCGCCGTGGTCGGTGCGAATCCGCCACAGATGGAGATCCCCTGATTCGAGATCCAACGATCCACGGGCGGGTTTCCAATGGATGACTTCTGACATCGTGAATCCTGCATGATGCTGTCTATAATGCTCGCCCCAGGATCAGGAGGCGTTTGTGCATACGCTAGAAGAATCCCGCGTCGAGGCGCGTATCGAGGCCCTGTGTCAGAAGGGCTGTCGCCAAGTGCGGCGCGATCTTGCCGCCCTGGAGGCGGGCGCCGAGCTTCCCGAGATCCAGGGTCTGAGCCCCCGCGAACTCGTCTTACTGATCGCCGAATTAAAGCAGATCATGGCCGTCTATGGCGAGACCTGCCGTCTCGATTGAACACTCATTCGGTCACATCGACCGCGCGTCGACCGCGCGTCGACCGCGCATTTTGACGCTGATTCCAGCCCGTATCGGACACTCTGAACCTTATGATTAGCATGATCGAGATCATCAGCCAGGAAATCGCCGCCCAGCCGGCCCAGGTGGAGGCGGCCATCCGGCTGCTGGACGAGGGCGCGACCGTGCCCTTTATCGCCCGCTATCGCAAGGAGGTCACCGGCGGTCTCGACGATATTCAGTTGCGTCATCTGGAAGAGCGGCTCGGCTATCTGCGCGAACTGGGCGAGCGGCGGGTAGCGGTGCTCAAGAGTATCGAGGAGCAGGGCAAGCTGACCGCCGAGCTGCACGCCGAGATTCTGTCCGCCGAGACCAAGCAGCGGCTCGAAGACCTCTATCTGCCCTACAAGCAAAAACGCCGCACCAAGGCGATGATCGCCCGCGAGGCCGGGCTGGAACCGCTGGCGGATGCGCTGCTCGCCGATCCGACCCTGACCCCCGAGAGCCGCGCCACGGATTTCGTCGACGCGGCCAAAGGCATCGCCGACCCGGCCGCCGCGCTCGAAGGGGCGCGCCAGATCCTGATGGAATGCTTCGCCGAGGATCCCGAACTGACGGGCCAACTGCGCGACGATCTCTGGGAGCGCGGCATCCTGGTCTCGCGGGTGATGGAAGGTCAGGAGCAGGAAGGCAGCAAGTTCTCGGACTACTTCGACTACCGCGAGGCTATCGCCAAGGTTCCGTCGCATCGCGCGCTGGCGCTTTTCCGGGGCCGCAATCAGAGCGTTCTGAGCCTGGAATTGCTGGCCGGGGAGGGCGAGGATCCCGACGCGCTCTGTCGCGCACGGGTCGCCGCGCGGTTCGGCATCCGTCATCAGGGACGCGCCGCCGACGATTGGCTCGCCGAGACGGTGCGCAAGACCTGGCGCATCAAGCTGCTAACCCGGCTCGATCTGGAGCTCAAGGGCCGTCTGCTGGAGTCGGCGGAAGAAGAGGCGATCCGGGTCTTCGGGCTCAATCTCAAGGCGCTGCTGTTGGCCGCGCCGGCGGGCCGGCTGCCGACCCTCGGGCTCGATCCGGGCTTGCGCACCGGCGTCAAGGTCGCGGTGGTCGATGCGACGGGCAAGGTCGCCGCGACCGACACCATCTATCCGCATGTCCCCAAGAATCAGTGGGACGTCTCGCTCGCACGGCTTGGGACGCTCGCCAAGGCGCACGGCGTCAAGCTCATCAGTATCGGCAACGGTACCGCCTCGCGCGAGACCGACCGGCTTGCCCGCGACCTGATCGCGCGTCATCCGGAATTGGGTCTGCGCTCGATGGTGGTCAGCGAGGCCGGGGCTTCGGTCTATTCCGCCTCCGAATTTGCGTCCAAGGAACTGCCCGAGCTGGATGTCTCGTTGCGCGGCGCGGTCTCCATCGCCCGTCGCTTGCAGGATCCGCTCGCCGAGCTGGTCAAGATCGATCCCAAGGCGATCGGGGTCGGCCAGTATCAGCACGATGTCAATCAGAGCCGCCTGGCCCGCGCGCTGGATACCCTGGTCGAGGACTGCGTCAACGCGGTCGGCGTGGATCTCAACACCGCCTCGGTGCCGCTGCTGACGCAGGTGTCCGGACTCAATCGCGGTCTGGCCGAGAATATCGTGCAGTTCCGCGAGTCCAATGGCGCCTTTCCGAATCGCAAAAAACTCATGGCCGTGCCACGGTTCGGCGACAAGGCGTTTCAGTTGAGCGCCGGCTTTTTGCGGGTGCCGGACAGCGACGAGCCGCTCGACGCCTCGGCGGTCCATCCCGAAGCCTATCCCGTAGTCCGTCGCATCGTCGAGCGCACCGGCAAGGACATCCGCGCGCTGATCGGCGACAGCGCCACGCTGCGCAAGCTCGATGCCCGGCAGTTCACCGACGAGCGGTTCGGCGTCCCGACGGTTCAGGATATCCTGGCCGAACTGGAAAAACCGGGCCGCGACCCGCGCCCCGAGTTCAAGACCGCCCAGTTCAAGGACGGCGTGGAGACGCTCGCCGACCTCAAGCCGGACATGATCCTGGAGGGGACGGTGACCAACGTCACCAATTTCGGCGCCTTCGTCGACATCGGCGTCCATCAGGACGGTCTGGTGCATATCTCGGTGCTGTCCGACCGCTTCGTCAAGGATCCGCACGAGGTCGTCAAGTCCGGCGATCTGGTCAAGGTCAAGGTGATGGAGATCGATTTGCCGCGCAAGCGGATTGCGCTGAGTATGCGGCTGGGCGATTCCGCCGAGCGGCCCACGAAAACGGCGGAGCGCAACGAACGTTCGTCCGGTCGTGGAGAACAATCACCCGCGCGCAAGCCGGCGTCGTCGGGGCGCGCGTCGCAGGAGCGTTTCTCGGCGCCAACCCAGAAGCCCGCGCAGCCGTCAGAGACGGGCGGAACCATGGCCGATGCCTTTGCCAAAGCCAGGAAGCACTAATCGCTGACCGACGCGCAACGGCGCCGGATCGGGTCAGGTTCAAGGATGAGCCAACACAGAGCAGGAATGAGAGTGCATGGCTCGATGCTTCGAGCTGATCGCCAGAGAGAGGTCAGAACCATGTCCCGTCCGATCGTCATTCTGTTGTCGTGGTTGTTTTTGTGCGCATGGATGACATCGGCGCAAGCCGAGAGATCCTCTGAAATGCATGTCAACGCGCCTGCCGATACCATGGTCGACAGGACTCCGAGCGTCCCCGAGCCGCTGCGTCCCTGGGTGCCTTGGGTTCTGGAGTCTGGCCCGGATGGAGTGGATCGACGCCCCTGTCCCCCTCGACTCCGCTCAGGACAGGGGGATGAGGAACGTCTGTGCACCTGGCCCGGTCGTCTGGAACTGGATCTGACCGCCGAGGGCGGCCAGTTCGCGCAAACCTGGCGGATCTTCGCCGAGGACTGGGCGCTTCTGCCGGGAGACGCCGAC
Organism: Thiocystis minor; assembly: GCF_016653465.1. Lineage (GTDB taxonomy): Bacteria > Pseudomonadota > Gammaproteobacteria > Chromatiales > Chromatiaceae > Chromatium > Chromatium minus. The sequence continues at coordinate 9,117 of NZ_NHSQ01000075.1, forward strand.
GCCTGGCCTCAGGATGTCCGGGATGACGGAAACGCGCTGCCGGTCGTGCTGCGCGACGGGCGGCCGGCGGTGAAACTGGTAGCCGGCGAACATGCGCTGACCGGGCGTTTCCAGTGGCGTCAACGCCCGGATGCGCTGGCGGTTCCGCCGCTAACCGGATGGCTCGCGCTCACCCTTGATGGCGTCTCGCGTCCGCTCCCGCGACTGGAACCCGGCGGGCGGCTCTGGCTGCACGATCCGTCTGCGTCCCAGACGGACGGGGAGGGCGACCGGCTGCGTCTGGAGGTCGCGCGCCGGATCGAGGACGATCTGCCGCTGCGGATTCTGACCCGGCTGGAACTGGAGGTCTCGGGCCGCGCCCGCGAGGCGCGACTGGGGCCGGCGCACCTACCGGGCGGGGTGCCGTTCGCGATCCAGAGTCCGCTGCCGGCGCGTTTGGAATCGGATGGCATGCTGCGGATTCAGGTCCGGCCTGGGCGCTGGGTGCTGGAGGTGGCGAGCTATCACAGCTGCGCGGTGACATCGCTGTCGCGCGGGAGTCTGCCGCCGCCCTGGCCGGAGCAGGAGGTCTGGGCCTTCGCCGCGCGTCCCGATCTGCGTCAGGTCGAGTTGACCGGGCTGCCGCTCGTCGATCCGCGTCAGACCCGCATCCCGGACGATTGGTCGCGCCTGCCGGTCTATCGCATCGCGTCGGGCGAGACCCTGACGCTGGTCGAACAGCGGCGCGGCGACCCGGACCCGTCCCCGGATCGACTGACCCTGGAGCGGAATCTCTGGCTGGATTTCGACGGCGCCGGTTACAGCATCCAGGATCGAATCAGCGGCGAGTTGACCCGCACCTGGCGTTTGGAAGCTGTCGCGGGACTGGATCTTGGGCAGGTCCAGGTCGCGGGTACGTCGGTGCCGATCAATCGTCTCGGCGACACCGGCGCGCTCGGCGTGGAGGTGCGGCACGGCCAACTGAATCTGGTGGCGGACGGACGACTGGAGGCCGCGCCCAACCGGGTTCCGGTTTCGGGCTGGGCGCTGGCGTTCGATGCCGCGCAGGCCCATCTGCATCTGCCGCCGGGCTGGGATCTGCTGGCGGTCGCGGGTGTCGATAACCTTCCGGATAGCTGGTTCGCGCGTTGGACGCTGCTCGATCTGTTCCTGGCGCTGATCCTGGCGATCGGGATCGGGCGGCTTTGGGGCTGGGGCTGGGGCGCGCTGGCGCTGGCGGCGCTGGTTCTAACCTGGCAGTCGCCGGGCGCGCCACGTCTGGTCTGGCTGCATCTGCTCGCCGCCGTCGCCCTGCTGCGACTGCTGCCCGCCGCGCCGACTTCGGCGGGAGCGGCTCCGGCGGTCGGCCAGCGGTTGCGCGGACTGGTCCAGTGGTATTTCCGTCTGAGCCTGTTGGCGCTGCTGGTGGTGGGCCTGCCGTTTCTGGTCTCGGAGGTCCGCAACGGACTCTATCCTCAGCTCGAACGCGCCCCCTGGGCGAACCTGGGCGGGATGACGGGTGGCCTAACGGCGGCGTCTCCCGACACCTTCATGGATCCCAGTCAGCCGGCACCCATGCTTCAGGGGATGGCGGACGAGGCGGAGGTTGTCATGGAGCCGGCGCGGGAGGGACGGCGGAAAATGCAAAATTATCTTCCCTCCAGCGCCCCGCCCGCTTCCAGTTCGCTGGACATCATCGATCCCAATTCGCGGGTGCAGACCGGTCCCGGTATCCCGGACTGGCGCTGGCACCGCTTCGATCTGGCCTGGACCGGCCCGGTGGAGCAGAACGGGCAGGCCCGTCTGTGGCTGCTGACGCCGGGATGGAACCTGGTGGTCTCGCTGCTGGGAAGCCTGCTGCTGGTCCTGCTCGGGTTGCGCCTGAGCGGTCTCGTCCCGAAACGCGGGCGATCGGGCGTCGGCGTGGTGCTCTTGCTGGCGCTCGGTCTCGGGGCGGGGGGCGGCACCGAGCCGACGCTGGCCAGCGACCTGCCGTCTCCCGAGCTGTTGCAGGAACTGCGCGAACGACTGCTCGCGCCGCCCGACTGTCTGCCGCACTGTCTGGAACTGCCGCGACTCGTGCTGCGCGCCGAACCCGCGCGTCTGACGCTGGAACTGACCCTGGATGCCGCGGCGGCGGTTGCCGCGCCCGTGCCGGGCGGCGCGGGCGGCTGGTCGCCGACCGACATCCAGCTCAATGGCGTCCCACTGGATCCGGTGAGTCGTGACGCCGATGGCCAACTGCTGGTTCCGCTCGCGGCGGGGCGTCACCGACTGCGGCTGAGCGGTCCGCTGTCGGCGCGCGATCAGGTGGATCTGCCGCTGCCGCTGCCCCTGACGCCACGACAGGTCGAGGTGCAGGCCGACGGCTGGCGGGTCGAGGGGCTGGATGCGGCGGGGCGGCCGGGCTCGCAACTTCAACTGATCCGGCTCTCGGAGTCGGGCGTACAGGATGACCGCCCCTTGAGTCAGGACGCCCTACCGCCGCTGCTGCTGGTCGAGCGCCGGCTGCGGATCGGACTCGATTGGCGGGTCGAGACCCGTGTGCAGCGTCTTTCAGCGCCCGAATTCCCGATCCTGATCTCGGTGCCGCTGCTGCCCGGCGAGTCGGTCCAGACGTCCGGCGTGCAGGCCGAAGGCGGGCGGGTGCTCGCGGGTCTGGCGCCCGGCGCGACCGAGCTGAACTGGACCTCCAGTCTGGATCCCGTCGCCGAACTGACCTTGAGCGCCAGCGCGGATCCCCGCCTCGCCGAGGCCTGGCATCTAGATCTCGGCCCGATGTGGCATCTGGAGCATCGCGGCATTCCGCCAGTTCACCAGCGGGGGGCGTCCGAACGCTGGCTGCCGGGCTGGCGTCCGCTGCCCGGCGAGACCCTGACGCTGAACTTGACTCGACCGCTCGGCGTCCCCGGACCCACCCTGACCTTCGACCGGGTGGATTATCAAGTTTCGCCGGGGCGGCGGGGGAGCGACGCGGAATTGACGTTGAGGGTGCGCAGCAGTCAGGGCGGAACGCATGCCATCCGTCTGCCCGAGGGTGCCGAACCCATCCGCTTCAACGCCGACGGACGCAATCTGCCCCTGCCGGCCGCGGGCAGCGATCTCGAACTTCCGCTGGTTCCAGGGACGCAGCGGATGCAGGTCTCCTGGCGCGAATCGCGCGCATTGGGGGTCGGTTTTACCTCTTCGGTTCCCGATCTAGGGAGCCAGGCGGTCAACCTGAATCTCGCGTTACGTCTGCCCGACGATCGTTGGGTGCTGTTCGCCGCTGGTCCTGGGATCGGCCCGGCGGTGTTGTTCTGGAGCCTCCTGCTGGTTCTGGCGGGTTTGGCGGCGGTGCTCGGTCGCAGCCGTCTGACCCCCTTGCGGGCACCCGACTGGTTCCTGCTCGGCGTCGGACTCAGTCTGGCGCAGGTCTGGGTCGTGCTACTGGTGGCCGGCTGGCTGTTCGCGCTCGGACTGCGCCAGCGGCTCGATCATGGGATGCGGGCCTGGCGCTTCAATCTGATCCAGATCGGTCTGGTTCTGCTCACCCTGGCCGCGCTGGCGGGGCTGCTCGGCGCCGTTCAACAGGGTCTGCTGGGGCGTCCGGAGATGCAGATCATGGGCAACGGCTCGACCGGAACCCTGCTGAACTGGTATCAGGATCGCGGCGGCCCGACGCTGCCCGAGGTCTGGGTGTTGTCGGTGCCGATGTGGATCTATCGTGCCCTGATGCTAGCCTGGGCGCTCTGGCTGGCCTTCCGTCTGCTCGACTGGCTGCGCTGGGGCTGGGCGGGGTTTTCCAGCCCACAACTCTGGCGCGAAGGTCAGCGGGCGAAGGACGCGCGCCCGAAAGGGGCCGACGAGCCTGGCGCTGCTCGAAAAGAGCCCTTGACCCTGGACGTGGAGTAAACCCTGCTCCCTGTACGAAGCCTCTGGGAGCACCACCCTGGGAGCGCCGACTTGTAGTCGGCCCTGGGGTCACCGACTTGTCGTCGGCGGTCACGGGATACTGACGCGCTTCCATCAAACCTCCTCCCCTGACGACCAAATGCGCGTCCTGACCTAGATCAAGGAGCGGACCATCGCCGAACCACAAAATCGCGCCATCTCAAACTCTTCAGGCAGACCGTCGCATGATCACCGCCATCACCGATTCCTTCACCCAGGACCACCACCGCTGCGACCATCTTTTGGCCGCGACCGAAGCCAGCGTCGGCTCCGGGGACTGGTCCGCCATCGACGCAGCGGCGACGGCGCTCGTCGATGCGATGAACCGCCATTTTGCGCTGGAGGAAGACGTCGTCTTTCCCGCGCTGGCCCGCGTCTTTCGGGTCGCGGAAAATCCCATCGAAATCATGTGTAGCGAACACGCGCAGATGCGCCAACTCTTCGAGGAACTCGGCGAGTCCGTCGCCATGTGCGACAAGACCGCCGTTCTCGGCCTCCTGGAAACGCTGCATTTCCTCGTGCAGCAGCACAATTACAAAGAGGAAGGCGTGCTCTATCCCATGGCCGATGGCGCGTTGCCCGAACAGGCGGCGGAGATGGCCGCCCTGTTGAACCAAGTCTGAGCCATGTCTGAACCGACGCTGGCAATGACGAGAGCCCCCCTCCTGGATGTTCGTCGACTGGCGCCGCCCGAGCCGATGGAGCGGATTCTCGACGCCCTGGCGGATCTGCCGACGGGCGGGCGCGTTCGGGTGCTGCACCGGCGCGAGCCCTTTCCGCTCTATGATCTGCTCCGGCGCATGGGCTACGGATGGCGGACCCAGGGCGCGGAAGACCGTTTCGAGATTCTGATCTGGGCGCTCGACGCGCCGCCCTCCCAGGCGGAACTGGACGAGCGGATCCCATGCTGAACACCGCCGGACTGAGCCTGGATCAGGCCCCGCCGATCGGGGTTCCCTTCGCCTTTTTCCTAACCGCGCCCTTGTTTGCGGTGGCGGCTGGCGGCCTGCTGCTCTGGCAGGGCGAGCTTATTCTGATCTCGCGCTGGACCCCGCCCGCGCTGGTCGTGACGCACCTGATCGCGCTGGGCTTTCTCACCCAGATCATGTGCGGCGCACTCTTGCAGATGCTGCCGGTGCTGGCCGGGTCGCCGGTGCCTCGGGTCGTTCTCGTCGGTCGCGCGACGCAAGTCCTACTGATCCTGGGCACCCTCTCGCTCAGCGCGGGCCTGTTGTGGGGCGGCGCTGCTTGGTTGACGCTGGGCGGCGGGTCGCTCATGGCGGGTCTGATGATCTTCGCCACGGCGACTGGGATCGCGCTGACGCGCGCGCGGGGCGTCAGGCGCACGGTCGTGGCCATGCGTCTGGCGCTTGTCGCGCTGCTCGTCACGCTGCTGCTCGGCGTCCTGCTGGTGGTGGTCCTGCTGGGCGGGTGGCGGCTGTCAGGATTCGTGGATTGGGTGAATCTGCATCTGGCCTGGGGTCTGTTGGGCTGGACCGGCATGCTCATCATGGGCGTGGGTTATCAGGTCGTCCCCATGTTTCATGTCACGCCCGCCTATCCGGATTGGCTGATGCGCTGGGCGGCACCCCTGGTCGCGGTCGCGCTGACCGTGGCAAGCGCCCTCATGGCAACCGGGCAGGGCGCCGCGGCAACCGGGTGGATGGGGCTGGGCGCACTCTGCTTCGTCGTCTTCGCGGGCGTCTCGCTGGACCGCCAGCGCCGCCGCGAGCGGCCGCGCCTCGATGCCACGTTGCTCTATTGGCGGTCGGCCATGATCTCGGCACTGCTCGCGGCGGCACTTTGGCTCGCGGGCGGACGGGCCGAATTGGTGGGCGTGCTGGTGCTAATCGGCGTCGGGATCGGGCTGCCGAGCGGCATGCTGTTCAAAATCGTGCCATTTCTGAGCTGGTTCCATCTCCAGCATCGTCAGGTGGCGACGCGCCGCTTCGATGTCCGCGTGCCGCACATGCATACCTTTATCCCCGAGGCGCCGGCGCGGATTCAATTCGGGGTCTATCTGGTGGCGTTGCTGGCGTTGGTCGCCGCCGCGGCCCTGCCTGCGTTCGATGTGGCGCCTGGCGTCGGAAAGAGTCTGGCGCGTCTCGGCGGGTTCGCGCTCGTTCTGTCGTCGGGCTTTCTGTGGTTCCTGCTGGCGCGGAGTTTCTGGCGGTTCCGAGGTTTCGGACTTTAATCAAGCGCTTTAGGCGATTTCAGGGAAAGTTTATACCCACATTAACCCTTTAATTTTCATTCATTTAAACTGCGTCAACTCCGACGTATATCGATATATGCCAACCTGTCAGAGCACTCGCAACGCGCCCTATCACGATGTGACGCAGTTTAAGCGGGACAGAAGAACCTCGATCAACCCCGGATGACTGCCGACCAGGGGCGAAGGATGGACCCTGAAACCACTGTATTCGGACTCGACGCGGCCAATGATGTCGGCGATATCGCCCCCTGGACCGGCGTGGCGACCGGCGGACAGAAAGAGCATGGCGAGGATGACGGGGGTGGAGCGATCCGTGTCGGCCAGCGCGCGCAGCAGATCCTCCAGCAGTGGACCGTTGAAATCGTAGTCCGCTCCCGCGCGCCGCTCCATTACCGCCTGCTCGACCTTGATCCTTGGCCCCAGCCGTTGCGCTAGACGCTCGCCGAGCCAGCGGCGCACGGCGGTGACCTCCGGGATGGGCGATCCGTGATCGACCAGCACGACCCGCTTGGCCGGGCGGCCGGCGACGAGGGCGGCCTGTTCGACCTGCTCGGTCAGGATCTCCGCCAGACGCGGCTCGCCGTCGGGCAACGGACAGAGTTCGGGTGCGATCTGAAGCTGAAAGGGGCCGAATTCGTCGGTCAGGGCGGCGACGGTGTCCGGCACGAACTTGGTCAGTGCGCGGCTCGGACCGAAAAACAGCGGTACCAGGACGAATTCGCGCGCACCCTGGGCGAGCAGGCGAAGCAGCGTGGGCGCGAAGGTGTCCGCCGGGCGACCGTCCAGCCGGTCGGCGGGAATCTGGTCGGAGTGCAGCAGCGATACGGGAAGGATCTGCTCGTCGGCGCGCTCGGCCAGCCGCGCGGCGAGTCGACGCAGATTCAGCGTGGACTCCGCGCGTCGGGAACCGTTATCAATCAGCAGAATGGTAGTACACATGCGCTAGCCTGGCGGATTGGCGGGTGGCTTCGTGGCGGGATGGACTGGCGTCCAGTTTCCCAGGTCAAGCGTGACTGCGACTTGCGCCGGTGGCTTGCGCTTGCTGTCCGGGCGGGTGGCGATCCAGAGCGCGACCGAACCGAGGATCGCCGCGACCGCGACGCCCGCCACCCAGCCGGGCCGGATCAGCGCGAACCAGATCAGATAACTGCCCCCCATGGCGGTGATGGCGGCGGTCTTGCCGGTCCGGCAGATCTCGCCGTGTTCGAGAAAGCCGCGAATGGAGGCGCCAAAATGCGGATGGTCGACGAGAAAGCGTACCCGTTGGGGGTGGCTGCGCAGCCACAGCCAGGCGGCGCAGATCCAGAAGACCGTCGTCGGCATGAGCGGGACGACCATGCCGACGAAACCGAGGCCGAAACACAGCCAGGCCAGGAGATTGTAGATCAGGCGCCGGCGTGGGCTGATGGGTGCGTCCGCGTGAGGTTTGGCTGGCGCTGTGCCGTGCATTCGGGTGGCTCTCCGGGGGCGAGTGTCTGCTCTCTGATCCCAGAACCCGCCGGCGCAGCACCCCGCTGGAGAACGGGGAGCGTCGCTAAACCGCGGCTTGCGACCGAAGGGCCTGGGATCGCGTGGAAATCGCGAGGATTTCGAGACGGCCACTATAGCGAGTTTGTACCGCGTCCGGTATGGCGGGTGTCGTTTCGCAAGGTGCGGTCGGATATTGGGTTGGTATGCAGTCGGAAATACGGGGCCAAGCGCGCGGTAGGAGCCCGCTTGCGGGCGACAGCACAGGAACGCAGCGATGGTAGCCGCTTGCAAGTCGCCCGCAAGCGGGCTCCTAGTGTGCCCGGCATGGGCCAAGACTTGCGACCTGCAAAGAGGTCGCCGGAGAGAGTGACGACAACCGTAGTGAAGCGCAAGGCGGACGCCGCGAGGCCAAGCTGAAAGAAGCGTGGATCAAAGG
>NZ_NHSQ01000076.1 GCF_016653465.1 Thiocystis minor
GCTTGTTACGTTCGATCCGGGGATCTTCCAGGGACGCAAAATGCTCAAGAAGGCTGGCTGACATGAGAAACTCCGATAGTCGTTTCTCGCGATCATCCGTCAACTACCCGAAAAACGGAATGTTTAAGCGCGCTCGCCCTGGCCCTGATCAATCGTTTGACCGGGCTGTTCCAGGTCCAGAGCAAAACCAGGGCGGCGTATCAGGAAGTCCAGATCATGCCGCGTCTGGACGATGTGCGCCTGTCCGGTGCCCGCATCCTCTTGGTGGTGCAGCCGGATGGGCGCACCCCACCGGAGGCCATCCGCGATTTCTTCGTGTTCCAGCAGGAGAAGAACAATCTCCTGGTCCTGTCCGGACACGACAGCCATTTCGCCAACGAGGTCGAGGCACGGCTGCGGGAGCTGTACGCGGTCGAGAAAATCCAGGCCAAGCTTAAGTCGGGCGATACCCTGTACGACGAGGCCCGCGACAAACTCGAAGAGTTGTCCGAACGCTTCACCAAGGCGGTCTCGGGCGCCTACAACCGGTTGTTTTTCCCCGGCGGCGATGGCGAGTTGGTCATGGCCACCATCGATAACGGTCTGAGCTTTGGCGCGGGCGAACATTCCGCCGAGTCACAGATCGAGAAACTCCTGGCCAGCGCCCGCTGCGACAACAAGCTCGCCCTGGACATGCTCGACGAGCTGCCGAACTACTGGGCGATGGCCGAGACCTACCTCTGGCCGGGTAAGGACCGCCGCGTCCCCTGGCGTGATCTGGTCATGCGCGCCAAGACCGATCCCACCTGGCCCTGGATGCCCGGCGCACGGGGGCTGGAGCTGCTGCGTGACGAGGCGCTCAAGCAAGGCCGTTGGCGCCAGACGCCGGAGGGGCACATCGAGAAGGGGCCTTTCCCCGTCGAAAAGACCTCGGTGAACGTCACACCGCTCGGAACGAACCGCGAGTCTGGCGAGACCAGTCTGTCGCTTACCCCGCGCAACGCCGGCGACAGCCCTCGAATCCATGTCGCCCGAACCGCCGCGGTATCGGATCAGGATCAGCAGATCCAGGATCTGGAAGACTATCGCACCACCGAGGCGACCCTGTACTTTCTCGCGGTCGACACCACAGGCAAGTACCAGGTCGGAGAGCCGACCCGCTGGACGGCGGACCTCACCGTCCGCCACGAGATCCACCGGATCGCCGACACCCGCAAGGTGGAACTGCGCTGCACCCCCGCCGCCGAACTGCGCTACACCCTGGACGGCACCAACGCCAGGGAGGGAACGCGCTACAGCCAACCCTTTGCGGTCCCGGCCAAGGGTTGTACGATCCTGATCGCGGCGCAGGCCGGGGAAGTGGAGAAAAGCGCGAGGATCCAGATCCCGTCGGAGGGTGACGACCGCGTCATCATCGACCCGCGCAAACCGGCGCGGCTCGCAGAGACCAAACGGGTCTCGATTGACACCACGGACAAGGCGTTCAGCTTCATTCAACGCTTCAAGGATCGCCCCGATACCCTGCTGCGCGGGGTGCAGATCCTGCTGGGCGAGGGCGAAAACGCCGTTCAGATCCGTTTCAACGAGCGTGCCTTGACCGCCGCCGCCATCGAGATGGCCATCCTCGGTATCCGTCAGGCGCTCGGCGAGGAACAGGCCGCGGTCCAGGTGCTGATCCGGGGTGGCATCCGCTTCGGCGATGGTTTCGCGCTCCAGGAGTTCTCCGAGCTGGCCGGTGTCGAACTCCTGCCGGGCGACGTGATTCAGGAAACCGATTAGCTGGCTACGGCCAGACTCATGTCATGTCCAAAACCAAGCCGAAACAGACCGCTTACGCCCACCGCACCCTGGGCTTCGGCGTCCCCGCGACCTCCGATCCGCATCATTTCGTGGTGCGGATTCCGCGCGGCAACGCCTCGGCGGTGCTGATCCTTGAGCATCTCGGCATGGGCTCCGAGAACGCCCGCGAGCAGGTCATCGACCGCGTGTTGTTGGAACGTCAGCGCTGGACGGCGATCCGCGCGGAGGTGCAGCGGGCCTTTAATGCCCGGCTCAAGGAGCACCACCTGGCGACCGGTACCTGGAAAGTCGGCGATACACCGCTGGATCGCCTGCTGGGCAAGGAGTTGTGCGTGCTGGCCTGGGCCATTGAGCATCTTGAACCAGAAAAAATCGGCGTCGCTGTGCGCAACTGGCTCGCGCTGCGCCCGGAAGAACGCTGGTGGCTGTTCGGCATGACCGCCATTGCCACCGGCGGTCTCCAGGATGGCGACAAGGGCTGGCGGATCGCGTTGCGCTATGCGCTCGGCGACGTGGCCCAGAACGCCATGCTGAAAACCCGCTACCTGACGGACAAGGTCGGGCAACCGGGACAGACATTGCCCTTGTTTGACGCGGTCGGCGATGCGTTGGACGCGATTTAATCCGACTGACTAGCAGCCTGTCGGACTTGAGCGTTCGGATTGGCTGAAAAAGACAATCAAGAGGCTATTTTCCTCGAAAATAGCCTTTTTTCGGCCAAAAAGGCATTTTTCCTACGAATTTCCCTTACTGCAGGCG
>NZ_NHSQ01000077.1 GCF_016653465.1 Thiocystis minor
ACGAGGTGATGCGCCTCATCGCCCGTCTCGGCGGGTTTCTCGGGCGCAAGGGCGATGGCGAGCCCGGTTTGAAGACGATCTGGCTGGGCATGCAGCGCATCATGGACTTCGCCGCCGGGATCAAATATGCCAGGGAGATGCCGGACACGGAAAGTTGTGCGTAATGGGATGCGTCAAGCCCCGGACCGCCTCCCGCCATGCACACCGTTGCGCCCGAGGATCTGCTCGATCCCAAGAACGACTACGTTTTCAAGCGCCTCTTTGGCGAAGCGCCGGCGCTGCTGGTGTCGTTGATCAACGACCTGCGCCCGGACCTGCCCGAGATCCGTTCGGTGGAGATTCTCAACCCCGGCATCAACGCCGAGGAGTTGCGCGGCAAGTACATCATCCTCGACGTCCTGGCGCGCGATGCGCCGGGGCACGCCTACAATATCGAGATCCAGGTGCGCCGCTATGGCGCCTGGCACCAGCGGGCGCTGTACTATCTGGCGCGGCTGCTGGCGCATCAACTGGAGCAGGGCGAAGACTACGCCACGCTGCGCGCGGCGGTCGGCATCCATCTGCTGGACTTCGATTTGTTTACCGCCACCCCTGAGCAGTGCGCGCAGGCGCGGTGGCGCTTCGAGATGCGCGACGCCCGTCAACCCGAGGTCACGCTGGGGAACCGGTTACAATTGACGCTGATCGAATTGAAGAAAGCGGACCGGCTCGGGCTTGGCTCCGACCCGCTGTCCGCGTGGGTGACCTTTTTCGAGCATTGGCGCGAGGAGCAGACCATGGCCGCGATCGAACATGCCCCGATCCAGGAGGCGCTGAACCGCGTGCGTCAGTTGAGCGCCGACGAGGAAGCGCGGCGGTTAGCGTTCGTGCGCGAGCGGGCGCTGCACGACGAGGTGTCCTTGCTCAAGGAAGCGCGTGAGGAGGGGCGCGAGGAGGGCGAGCGGCTCGGGATGCAGAAAGGCGAGCAGCTCGGGATGCAGAAAGGCGAGCAGCTCGGGATGCAGAAAGGCCGCCTGGCGGCGACCCAGGATACCGCCCGCAACCTCATCGCGCTGGGCGTGCTCAGCGATTGGCAGATCGCCCAGGCCACCGGACTGAGCGTGGTGCAGATCGAGGCACTGCGCTCAGCCGCCCCGTCCTGAGGAAAGCTGGGAAAACGCCGAGCAGACCTTCCGCGGCCGCCAGCGGGTGGATGCGATGAGGGACGAACCGCATCGTTCGCGATTGATGCGGTTCCTTCGTCACGGCATCTATGCGGGCTGGTCTACGACATCCTTGGAAGACGAAATTTCGGGGGAACCTCCGTTCGCCAGCTCCCCACATCGACGCGGGCTAAGATTTTTCCACACCTGATATCATCGTCTTTCTTGCGATCATGCTGAATCGTTAGGAATCGGAGCGACCGATGCCGAGCCTTTTTGACAATGACTTTCATGCCTGGGCGAGTCAACAGGCAGGCTTGTTGCGCGGTGGGAGGTTGGCGGACGCCGATATCCCCCACATTATCGAGGAAATCGAAAGCATGGGCCGAAGCGAACAGCGAGAACTCGTCAACCGCTTGGTGGTTCTGCTTCTCCATCTCCTGAAATGGCGTTTTCAGCCGGGTCTTCGCGGGAACTCTTGGCGGCTGTCCATCAAGGAGCAGCGCATCCGCTTGGAGGCTCACCTAGAGGACAATCCGAGCCTGACGGCGAAACTCGATCAAGCCATCGCGCGAGCCTATCGTCTGGCCATGATTGATGCTGAACGCGAGACCGGGTTGGCTGAATCGACATTTCCGACGTCATGTCCCTTCACTTTCACCCAAATCATGGATGATGCCTTTTGGCCAGAAGAGCCGGCGTAGATGCGGCGAGGAACGAACCGCATCGATCGCGAGCGATGCTTGCGGACGACGCGATGGATGACGAATAGAGCCAATTGGATTTGACGAACTAGGCTGCGGTCGAGTCGGCCGATCTTGAGAGATAGCCTTAAAGTGATTACTCTGTAATTACTTTAAGGGGAGGCAAGTATGAAGATTCATCTGGTACCCATTGGCAACTCGAAGGGTGTCCGCATTCCAGCCTCGGTGATCAAGGAATGCGGGTTCGGTGATGCGCTTGAGATGCGGGTGGAGAATGGCGTCGTGGTGCTTGCGGCGGCCCGTCAGGTGCGTGCCGGCTGGGACGCGGCCTTTGCGTCGATGGCCGTGGCAAGTGACGATGCGCCACTCGTCCTGGAGACGCTCGAAAACGATTTTGATGTCGAGGATTGGACCTGGTGAGGCAAGTTCGGCGCTATGAGGTTTATCTGGTCGATCTCGACCCCACGCAAGGCTCGGAAATCCAGAAGACACGGCCCTGCGTCATCGTTTCGCCCGACGAGATGAACCTTCATATCCGCACGGTGATCATCGCGCCGATGACGTCCACCCAGCGCGACTATCCGACCCGCGTTAATCTCACGTTTGAGCACAAGAAAGGGCAGATTGTCCTTGACCAAATCAGGACTGTGGATCAGTCGCGACTCATCAAGCGCCTCGGGGTGTTGCCCGAGGCATTCTCACGGAAAGTGGCCGACGTGCTCCAAGAGATGTTTGCCTACGGTTCCTGATGAGGATCGCTCGCAGGGCGCGATGGTTTTCGCTTCGCTCTACCCATTGGGGCTGGAGCAGCAGGAAATCGTGGAGTTCCTGGGGCTTGCCGATCTGGATGCCTGGTTGGAAGGACGCTGGGCTCGGCGTTTTTCTCCGGCCTGCGGCCGGAGGGCCGAGTGCAACTCGGCGCTCCCAGGAAGGGTGTTTTCAAGTCGGCGCATGGCCGTTCGCCAACTCCGCCGATCGCGTTGCGGTCATGGAAACGAGTGCCTATCATGCAGTGCGATACGCCACGCGCGATCGCCCCGCCATGGGCTTACTCGACCGATCCGAGAACGTAAAGGACTGACATGCGAAAAAAAGCACTTATTACCGGTATCACCGGGCAGGATGGCTCCTATCTTGCTGAATTCCTTCTTGAAAAAGGCTACGAGGTTCACGGGATCAAACGGCGCGCCTCGTCGTTCAATACTCAGCGGGTGGATCACCTCTATGAGGATCCGCATGTCGAGCAGCAGAACTTCGTTCTCCATTATGGCGATCTGACCGATACCTCCAACCTCACGCGCATCCTCCAGCAGGTGCAGCCGGATGAGGTCTATAACCTCGGCGCTCAATCGCATGTCGCGGTCAGCTTCGAATCGCCCGAATACACCGCCGATGTCGATGCGATGGGCACCCTCCGGCTGCTCGAAGCGATCCGCTTTCTGGGGCTGACCTCCAAGACCCGTTTCTATCAGGCGTCCACCTCCGAGTTGTTCGGTCTGGTGCAGGAGACCCCGCAGAAGGAGACTACGCCCTTCTACCCGCGCAGCCCCTACGCGGTCGCGAAGCTCTACGCCTATTGGATCACGGTCAATTATCGCGAAGCCTATGGCCTCTATGCCTGTAACGGTCTGCTCTTCAATCATGAGAGCGCGCGCCGGGGCGAGACCTTCGTGACCCGCAAGATCACCCGGGGATTGGCGAATATCGCCCAGGGACTCGAACGCTGTCTGCATTTGGGCAACCTGGATGCCAAGCGCGACTGGGGACATGCCAAGGACTATGTCCGCATGCAATGGATGATGTTGCAGCAGGATCGGCCCGAGGATTATGTGATCGCGACCGGGGTGCAGTATTCGGTGCGTCAGTTCATCCTCTGGTCCGCCGCCGAACTGGGCCTGTTGTTGCGGTTCGAGGGGGAGGGGGTCGACGAATGCGCCGTGGTCACCGCCGTGACGGGCGACAGGGCGCCGGCGGTCAAGGTGGGCGACATCGTGCTGCGGATCGATCCACGCTATTTCCGCCCGACAGAAGTCGAAACCCTGCTGGGCGATCCGACCAAGGCCCGCGAGCGGCTCGGCTGGGTGCCCGAGATCACGGTGCAGGAAATGTGCGCCGAAATGGTCATCGAAGATCTCAAGGTGGCGCGGCGTCATGCCTTGCTGAAGGCGCATGGTCATGAGGTGCCGGTTGCGCGGGAGATTAACGGATGAGCGACCGCGATTCGTCACGCGCCCCAACCGTTTTCGTTGCCGGTCACCGCGGCATGGTTGGGCGCGCCATCGTGCGCCGACTTCAGGCGTTGGGTGGCCGCCGGATTCTGACGGCCGGACGCGAGGAACTGGATTTGCTCGACCAGCGCGCGGTCCAGACTTTTTTTGACGCGCACGCGATCGATCAGGTCTATCTGGCCGCCGCCCGGGTTGGCGGCATTCATGCCAACAATACCTATCCGGCCGATTTCATCTACGACAACCTGATGATCGAGGCCAATCTCATCCACGCGGCGCATTGCGCGGGGGTTCGGAAACTGCTGTTCCTCGGTTCCTCCTGCATTTATCCGCAGCGGGCCGCGCAGCCGATGACCGAGTCCGCCTTGCTGACCGGCACGCTGGAACCGACCAACGAACCCTATGCCATCGCCAAGATCGCCGGGATCAAACTTTGCGAAAGTTATAACCGTCAGTACGGACATGACTATCGCAGCGTGATGCCGACCAATCTCTACGGACCGCACGATAATTTTCATCCTGACAACAGCCATGTGATCCCGGCTCTGTTGCGGCGCGTCCACGAGGCGGCGCGCGCGGGCGCGGACGAGGTCGTCATCTGGGGCACTGGCGCGCCGATGCGCGAGTTTCTCCATGTCGATGACATGGCCGCCGCCAGCGTGCATGTGATGGAGTTGGACGACGACCTTTATCGCGCCAACACGCAGCCCATGCTGTCGCACATCAACGTGGGGTCTGGCGTGGATTGCACCATTCGCGAGCTGGCGCACACCATCGCGCGGGTTACGGGTTTTCAGGGTCGGCTTGTCTTCGATCCGAGCAAGCCCGATGGTACGCCGCGTAAATTATTGGATGTCTCCCGACTCAAGGCCCTGGGCTGGCAGGCCGGCATCGGACTGGAAGAGGGTCTCAGAGACACCTATGATTGGTTTCTCGCCAATCAGGAGGATTTTCGAGGATAGCGCGCGCTCGGGGACTGTCGGGGCGAATGAATTTGCCCCTACAAGGATGCCATCTGCGTTAAGGGGGTTTCCGGGAAAGTGTTTACCAGAATCGACGCTTCAAATGGACAGGATTCACAGGATTTTTCAAGATTGACAGGATTGAAAACAATGGCTTCTATCCTGTTCATCCTGCGAAATCGTGTTAATCCTGTCCATTCTCAGTCTCTCCGTGGGTCGATTGTTTTCAGGAAATCACCTAAGCGCAACGACCCGGGTTTTAGAACGGTGGCGGGGTGGCGATCATCCACACGAATATCATTGATGACACGCCCTAGTGCAACTGTGCGAAAGTCCCAAGACCGTCTCAGGTCGTAATCGTTGTCGTTGTCGAATATTCGCCATGTCGAGACCGCGATCACGACAACGACAACGACAACGAGGAGGCCCCGGTCTCGGAACTTGAGCAGCGAAGCACTAGGGTCATGGAGGCTCATTTTGCCCGATTTCGGAATGTCCAGCAAAACCATCGTCCATCATGGCGCCGTGGACGGCGTAACCGGTTCCTGCCACGAACTCCGGCTGGGCGATGGTCGCTCGGTGCTGGTAGACTGCGGGCTCTTTCAGGGCGCGGAGACCTCGCCCGGCGGCGCGGGCGTCGAGCGGCTCCAGATCGATTTTCCGGTGGAGCCGGTGCTGGCGCTGATCGTCACCCATGTGCATATCGATCATGTCGGGCGTATCCCTTATCTGCTGGCGGCCGGTTTCAAGGGGCCGATTCTGTGCAGCGAGGCGTCGGCGGAGCTGTTGCCGCTGGTGTTGGAAGATGCGCTGAAGATCGGCGTGACGCGGGACGCGACGCTCATCGAGCGGGTGTTGAAACTTCTGCGCGCGCGCACCATCGGCGTGCCTTATGGTCACTGGTACACGCTGGCCGAGGGCGATCCGGGTTTACGGATCAAGCTGCGGCCCGCCGGGCATATCCTCGGGTCGGCGTCCGTGGAATGCGATTTGCCCCAGGGTGGCGCGCATACCCGTATTCTCTTCTCGGGCGATCTCGGGGCGCCTTACACGCCACTGCTGCCCGCACCAAAATCGCCCTACAGCGCGGATGTGGTGGTGCTCGAAAGCACCTATGGCGACCGTCTGCACGAGGGACGCCGTGACCGCCGCCAGCGATTGCAGGCGATCGTCGAGCATGCCTTTCGCGATGGCGGAACCCTGCTGATCCCGGCATTCAGTATCGGTCGCACGCAGGAGCTGCTCTATGAACTGGAGTCGATCATCCATCGGGATCGTCAACGGACGCTGGCCGCGGTGCGCGTCTGGGACGATGTCGAGATTATTTTGGATTCGCCGCTCGCCGCGGATTTCACCGCCGGTTATGCCCGTCTGCGCGCGCATTGGGACCGAGAAGCCCGGCGCCGGCTCGATTCGGGCCGTCATCCGCTCGCTTTCGAGCAGGTGTTGACGGTCACCGATCACGCGACCCATCTGCGTACGGTCGAGTATCTCAGGAGTTCGGCGCGGGCGGCCATCGTCATCGCCGCGAGCGGCATGTGTGCCGGCGGGCGCATCGTCAACTATCTCAAGGCGATGTTGGGCGATCCCCGTCACGATGTGCTGTTCGTCGGTTATCAGGCCGCGGGGACTCCGGGGCAGGCCATTCAGCGGTATGGGCCCCGTGGCGGCTATGTTGATCTGGACGGTCAGCGTTACGACATCCGGGCCGCGATCCATACGCTTGGCGGCTATTCGGCGCATGCCGATCAAAACGATTTGATCAACTTCATCGGGCGGATGCGCGTCAAGCCGCGCGAGGTCATCCTGGTGCATGGCGATGCGCACGCCAAGGAAAGCCTGCGGCGGGAGCTGCAAGCGCGTTTTCAGGGGGTGGAGATCCGGATCGGTTGACCTGGAAAGCGCGGTCGAACCGCAAAAAACGCGAATAACGCGAAAGGTTTCAAACTGCTAAGAGTGGTTTAGCCGCCAGCCGCCAGCTTCAGGCAGCCAGATTTTTCGTTTCAGTCACTTGGTCATGGCGAACCGCGTGCCAGGACTCGCCCATTGGAAGAAGATGTCGATCAGCGAAACCCCCGGCATAATCGCCGCTGGCCGCTGGCCGCTGGCCGCTGGCCGCTGGCCGCTGGCCGCTGGCCGCTGGCCGCTGGCCGCTGGCCGCTGGCCGCTATATCTAGCTTTCTCGCACCCTTCCATTAGTCCATCGCGGTTCGTTCGATGATATGCCGGGCCCAGGCGCTGTGCGTGGCGACTTCGCACATGGATCCGTCGAACTGGAAGACGGCGCGGTCGTCGGTCAGGATGCGTCGTGCCGCTTCCAGTTCCAGTTGCGAGACGCGAAAACTCGCCTCGATCGTCGGGAGCTGGCTCGGATGAATGGCGGTCTTCCCGCAGAGTCCGTGGGCGATATCCTCGCTCAGTTCTTCCCGGAGAATCTCCGGACAGTCGATATGCTCGAACACCGGGGCGGTGAGCTGAAAACCGAAGGGTTTGAAGACGGTCACCAGATGGGCGATGGTGTGTCCCAGGGGTGTGCGGTAGATGGTGCGGTCGCGGGGCCGGCGAATGCCGAGGATGGACAGCAGGTCGTTGCCGCCGATGCGCAGCGCCAGAATCCGCTTCTGATAGCCGCGGTCGAGCAGATGGTCGCGCAGTTCGATCATTCTGGAGGTGTCGAAGACATCCCGGGTTTCGAGCGTCGGCATGCACAGATGCCGGGAGTCCATGAGCAGGCTCAGATAGTCATCCACATTGCTCAGATCCAGCTTGGGCAGGACGAATCCGTCCAGTTTCTCCACACCCGGCAGCGCGAGCAACCAAGTCAGGATCTCGGGATTGCGCACGCGCACGAAGCGCAGCGCGGATGACCTGACCTGCATCCGTTCCAAGGCGTCGCGGAGGTTGTCGAGCCCCGCCGCGAGATCCTCGGGCGCAACGGCGTCTTCGGTGCAAAAGATGACAGAACGCAGTTCCGGCCACTTGGCGCCGTTGGCAATCTTCAGAACATCCCGATGGGTTGCAGGGACATACAGGGAAGCGCCCAGTCGGTAGGCATTAAGCATCGGATAAACCCTTGATGAGCGAGACGGCCTGGTAGGGCAATGCTGGATCGACCTCCCAATGCACTTGTTTTTCTTGGGCCAATTGTAAGATATGAAGCGCCTCCGGTGCGTGCGGATCGCGGAGGATGAGCAACCTCGGGACGCGCCGCAGCAGGACGCGGGTTGCCTCGCCAATGCCTGGCTTGATGAGATTCTCGTCCATGATCCCGAAGCGATCCTTGATCGCGGCGAGCCAGATCCGGGAGCGTTCGCGCGCGCGCAGCGGATCGACCGGAGTGGGGCAGGGCGCGTAATCTTCCTCCAGCAAGGCGCGGATCTCCCGCAGAAGTTCGTCGACAAACCATCGGGACAGATCTCCCGAGGCGAATTCGCGGTAAAACACGCAGCCGTGGAAGTCGTCGGGTCCGATCCCTTCGTGCAGGATCGAGCGGCTGATCAGGCCCGACATGGTTGCATTCAGGATGCTCGACGGGATCAGGTAATCCTCGTCCGTGGGCGCCATGCCGACGCCGGCTAGATCGGTCAGGGCGAAGAGCGTGGCGTCCAGACGCATGCCCTGCGTCCTGTGAAAGAATTCGACCGACGCGGCCAGTTCGCGGGCGATGACGCCTTTGCCGGTCCAGCCATCCACGAAGACGATACCGTCCGGCGCTCTTGCCTCGTCATTCATGATAAAGCGCAGTGCGTTTTGGTCGATGCCCCGGTCGCGAATGATCGAGAGGGAATAATGCGCCGTCGGGCGATCCAGGATGTCGGTCAGCACATGCTTGAGCGTCACGCCAACCGGGGTGCCGGCGCGCGCGAGCGAGACGAGCGTGATGTCGTTCTGTCGGCGTGCCGCGACGATGGCGGCTAGGTCAAGCAGACCTTGCGCCATGCGTCGGCGGTTCATGGCGAACGCCTGGTGGAACATATCCATGTAACGCGGCGAGGGCAGGGTCTCGGGACTCAGCATCTCGCTGTAATGCCGTTGACCGCTTTGGATCAGGCGCTCTTTCTCGGCTACTTCGATTAGTTCCATCGCGATGGGCTTGAGCAGGATGTGGACGTCCTCGGGGCGGTAGCTGCCTGAAAAACGCGCGCGCTGTTCGACTGGAGGCATGGGCATGGGGCTCCGGTGAGGGGTTTTTTGCAAGAGGACGAAGGTCACGAATGCCTTCTGGGATCGCCGAGTTGCACTCGGCGTCTCCGCTCTGGTCTGGCGGCCGGGGAGCCGAGTGCAACTCGGCGATCCCAGAGGTGCCTCGTCGAGTGAGGCCGATGGCTTACAGCAAGGGTCGGCCGAAGGTCTCCCCAAATAACTGCGAACCGCGTGGCGTCAGCGAATAATCGCATTCGGCCATGAAGGCGCCGTCGATGAGGCTGTCGCCGATTCCAACGGTCATCAGTTCGCCCCATTCCCCGCTCAGTTTTTCGATCAGATAGCGCACGGCGTGTTCCTTGCCGAGCGTGCGGGGCAGCACCGCGAGGTTGTTGCCGTTGCGATGCAGTCGATAGACCCTGGACCGATCCGCGACCCAGGGCTGGATCAAGGCGCGCTGCAAGAGATCCAGATCGCCGTCGCGGCCATCCCGATATTTGGCGACCAGATAAAAGGGCAGGTCGAAATCCTCGATGATCCGGACGTGGGCGGAGAGTCCCTGTCGGACGATGAAGGTATCGACATGATCGAGCAGTGCGTTCAAATCCTCCAGGTGGTTCCGAGAGGCGGTCGTCATGCGTTCCAGCCAGGGCGCGTCGGGAACGCCATCGGGGTTCAGGACGATTCCGCCATAGTCGATGATGCGCCAACTCTCGAAGGGCAGTTCCACCCGACGGAGCGAATCCAGATCCCGCGCGGTGGTGGGTATCACCGTCGTATTGGTGTCCAGCAGATGCCAAAACGCCTGCTGTTTCGCCGTCATGAAGGAATGGGCGCTGCCGTCGCGGAGATAAGCGACTGGCCGCAGAGCCTCATCGGTCGGACATTTGGGTCGACTCTGGAAGAGGGTATCGTCCAGATCGAGAAAAACCAGCTTGCGCATCTTAAACCGCGTTCGGCATGACAGGCGTTGTCATGGTCTTGGCTTGACGTCGCCACGACTCGTGCATAACGGAGTTGACGCGGTTTAAGAGTATGACTTTTTTATTCATTTAAACCGCGTCTCGCCGATGGTTGTGAGCTGCCGCAAGTCTGGCGATGCCTGTGGGCCTTGCCTGTCAGTCTAAGACGCGGTTTAAGCCAGCTCGAAATCCGCCGGGTTGAGGGCGAGTTCCATGGCGATCTTGCGGGCGACGCGCTTCTCGCTATCGTCGAAATTGCCGTCGGCGGCGGCGATGGCGATGATCAGACGCATGATGAGACGAGCGGCGTCATCCTTGCCCTTCATCTTGCGAATCGCATCGTAGGCCTTGGCCTCGCCCAGATCCTTGTCGAATTCGATCTGGCTCATGGCGTTCTGGAAGGCGTCGATCAGATCCTTGCTGGCGAAGACGGACAGCGCCTCATAGTTCTCGATGAAGCGCATCATCTTCTGTTTTTCCTCGGAAGAGACCACGCCATCGGCCATGGAGATCAGCACCGAACCGCTGATGGCCGCGTTCAGAAAATCCTTGTTCTTGAATTTCATCGCCTCGGTTTTCAGTTCGGAGGCTTTCTGTTTCAGGTTGCTGACGAAGTCTTGGAAGCTCATGGCGTTTGCTCTCTGTTGGATCACGATTGACGAAAATGTTGTTCAGTGGGCAGGCGACGCTGGCGATCAATCCTTCTTGCCTCTTACCCAATCCAAGCCCCAGCGATGCGTCTTGTCGACATCGAGATGGCCACGGTAGTAATCGACGAGCTTGGTGATCTTGACCGATCCGCCCTGGTTCTCGATCAGGGCGATGGCGCACATGGGCCGATCGTTGCGGCTCGAATCGAGCTGGATCTCGATTTCCGGCTGTCCGGGCGTTTTCAGGGTGATGCGCGCGTTGGCCTCGGCCCAATTGGGAGTCCCTTCGTAGATGAAAGCATAGACGACGATGCGCTGGATCTCGTCCCAATACTGGCCGTTGATGCGTAGGTTTTCGCCCTCGGTCCGGGTGCCGGTGCGGTCGTCCGCGTCGAGGGCGATATAGGGCGGATCCCGGTAGTCGCCGAAGGTGTTTCCGAGCGCCTGGACCACGCTCTTGGAGCCGTCCTTGAGTTCGTACAGACAGCCGAGATCCAGATCGATGCTGTTGGAACGGGTGCCGCCGAAAAAGCCCTTTTTGACGGGGCCGGCGCGGGTTGTCCAGTTGAGATTGATCAGAATCTCGCCGTGGGCCGCATTGGCTTTCTTGTCGAGCGAGACCGTGTTGCCGCGCTTTTCCAGGGTGATCTTGCTCAGATTGAGCGGTGCCGTCTGGGGTTTGGGCGGAACGGGCGCCGAGACTGGCGCGGGCGCATCCTCCACGGTGCCGCCGAAATGTCCGACCAGCGCCGCCATGCCGCCGTTGAAACCCTGGCCCAGCGCGCTGGTGCGCCAGACGCCATCCTTCCGGTAGATCTCCAGCAGCATCAGCGCGCGCTCGGCGGCGAAGTCGGCCCCGCTGAAGTCGAAGCGCCCCGTCTCGCGGCCGGCGTCCATGAAACGCACATGACCGCTGCCGATGCTGGACATGGCGCCGGCGCCGTCGAGCGCGGCGGTGATCGTCAGACGCTCGATGGTCGAAGGCAGTTTTCCAAGGTCGACGGCAAAGCCCGCCGCATCGCCCGCAGGCGTTTCCAGCCGCACGCCGCCGCAGGGCGTCGTCGGCTGATTGAAGAAGGTCATATAGCGATCGTCGGAGAGCTTGCCCTGACCATCCAGACCGAAGCAGGCGAAATCGAGAATCAGATCGGGTGCGTTCACGGCCACGCCGAGCGTGAAGCGTTGGCCGTTGGGGACCAGATCGGCGATTTTGGCCCGTTGTCCGCGTTGTAGATTCATCCGCTTAACCCACGTTGACGCCGTGTTGCAAGGCGAGCGCGCGGAGTCCGCCGGCATATCCCTGGCCCACGGCCTTGAATTTCCAGTCGCCAGCGTGACGGTAGATCTCGCCGAAGATCATCGCGGTCTCGGTCGAATAATCTTCGGAGAGATCGAAACGGACCACTTCAAGATTGTTGTCGCGATTGACGACTCGGACGAAGGCGTTAGCGACTTGGCCGAAATTCTGCTTGCGGGCGTCGGCGTCGTGGATGGTGACCACAATCACCAGACGCTGAATCTCGGGCGGCACCTTCGACAGCGTCACATGCACGGATTCGTCGTCGCCTTCGCCGGCGCCGGTCAGGTTGTCGCCGGTGTGCTCGACCGAGCCTTCGGGCGAGGTTTTCTGATTGTAGAAGATGAAATAGGCGTCGCTCGGCACCTTGCCGTCTTCCTTGACCATGAAGAGACTCGCGTCGAGGTCGAACGCCTGCCCATCGGTCGCGCGCGCGTCCCAGCCCAGGCCCACGAGGACGTTTTCGAGATTGGGCGCCTCTTTGCTCAGGTTGACGTTGCCGCCTTTGTTCAAGCTGATGGCCATAAATCCTCCATTGAGTGCGAATAGCGAGAGGTCAGACAGTTGGATCCCAGGTGTTGCATCAAATCGTCCAGACCGTCGAGCGGGGTTTCATGACAGACAATGATGCGGGCGAAATCGTCGGGATCGACGTTATACAGATAATTCCGGATGCCTTCTCCGTAATTGTCCGCGAAAACGAGTCGGTGTCCAATGTCGGCGCCGGGCAGAATCGGCGAGCGGGTGGTTGCCTGCACCACGACCGCGAAGCCGCGCGACTCCAATTCCAGCCCGACCCGAAAGGCGAGGTGCATGAATTCCCCGGTTCCGAGGACCAGGATCGACGCGCCGGGGGCGAGTCCGACGCACAGCCGCTCAAGCTCCGACATGGGAGTCGAAATAGGTCGATCAATGCCGAAGCGCCCAAGATCGTCGGCGATCTGACCGGGTTCGCGCCGATTGTCGCCCACGGCGGCCGGCGCGGGTTCGTGCTCCCAGTCGGCGTCCGGCTGGAAGGAAAAATCCGCGTGGAGCGCCGCTACGCAGCGCACCGGTACTCCCAACCGTTCTGAAAATTGCTCGGCGCTGCGCGCGCCACTGAAATTGGTGATGGCCACGAAATGCACCCGTTCCAGTCGCGGATTCCGCGTTCGATAGGCCGCGACCAGATTGCACAGGGTGGAACCGGTGCTGATTTCATCGTCTACCACGATCAGCTCGCGGGCCGTCCGGAATAACGCCTGATGACGTGCGTTTAAGGGCTCATAGAGCGTTTGATCGGGTGCGTGACAATGGGGCTCCTGAAACTCCAGGAACGGGCGCCCGGCGACGCGATACCGGGTGGAATGGAGAAAGAGCGCGTCGGCTTCGGGCCGCTGATTCAGCGCCGCCTCGAAGACGCCTTGTCCGAGACCGGTCGCCGTCTCGGCCATCGCCATGAAGGCCCAGGGGCCTGGCCCCAAATCCAGCGCGGACGCCAGATACTCATGCACCCGACGCATCCGCGAGGGCGCGGCCGGCCAGTGTTTGCCAAGCACCTTGCTGAGAAACAGAAAGCCCCGCTTGGGGTTGTTGCGGGCGGCGAAACCGCAGAGTTCATCCAGCGGAAAGGCGGCCTCGCGCACCTGGATATCGAGCACTCCAGTGGGCAGTTCCGCCCGGTACGACTCGCTCAAACGACAGCCTCGATCCGGCGGAAGTGGGCCAGTTCCAGAACGCGGACACCGCTTTCGACCCTGTGCGCTTGATCGGGAAAACCATGGGTCAGGCCATGCAGCGCCAGATAGGGGAGATTGACGCCGATCGCCCCCGCGTAGCCGATGCCGCCGGAAAAACGGGGGTTGATCTCCAGCAGGCGAAAGCCGTTCCGCCCTTCCCGAAATTGCACGTTGAACAGTCCGAGCAGCCCGAAAGCCCCGGTCATCTCGCGGATGGCTTGCGTGAGTTCAGGGATATCGACGATCTCCTGGCCGTAGCCGCCGGCCTTCGATTTTCGCCGCTGGACGGCGGCGATGAGCCGCTGGCCATCGCCGACGCAATCGACGCTATATTCATATCCTTCGAGGAATTCCATCAGCAGCAGGGTTTCAAAGGTCTCCGACTCACTCAGGAGCCGCCGCAGGCCATCGTGATGAATCGAATAGAGCGCGTTTTGCAGCAGGATTTCCAGGCCGCCGCGCTGTTCATCGATGACGCGAAAACCGGCGCCGTTGACGCCCTCGGCGGGTTTGACGCACAGCACCTCGTGGGAGGCGCGCAGTCGCTCATAGGCCGTCTCGAATTCGTCGGCGGTGCGGAATTCCAGGAAATCGGGCGGGGGAATGGAAAAGCGCCTCGCCTCTGTATAGAAGCGCGCCTTATCCATCAGTGTCGTTAGATGGTCCGCCGACGCTGGCGCCAGGACTCGCACGCCTTGTTCGGCAAAGCGCTCCTGGTACGCGGCCAGCAA
The DNA here is from genome assembly GCF_016653465.1 of Thiocystis minor. GTDB lineage: Bacteria > Pseudomonadota > Gammaproteobacteria > Chromatiales > Chromatiaceae > Chromatium > Chromatium minus. The sequence continues at coordinate 14,538 of NZ_NHSQ01000077.1, forward strand.
TTGAACGCCCTTGCCCGGCCAGAGGAGATCGATTCGCCGTTCCCGACAGAAGTCGAGACAGAAATCGAGATAGGCATCGCCGACTGTGCCGGTCGGTTCCAGTGCGAATTCATGCGCCGACAGAAAGCCGGGGAACTCCTTCTGGGTGTGCGAACAGACCAGATGGAATTCGCCGGCCTCGTCACCCTGACGGATGAGGTCGAAAACGGCACGGACATTGGAGAAGGTTCGGTTGAACCAGACGCGGGTCATGGTGCCGTCGCTCTCGGGGTTACAGATGCGGCTTGATCTGCGGCAGCAGTTGTTCCGCCGTCCGGCCTTGCCCGACCTCGCCGATGGCGTGCATCTTCCATTCGCCGCCGTGACGGTAAAGCTTCGCCATGATCATGGCCGAATGACTGCCCTGACAGCTCAGGTCGTAGCGCGCGATCTCGCTGTTATTGCTGCCGTTGATGATGCGGCAGTAGGCATTTTCGACCTTGGAGAAATCCTGGCCGGTGAAGTTGTTGACGGTAAAGACCAGGCTTTTCACGTTGGCCGGAACCGCCGCGAGATCGACCTTGATCTGTTCGTCGTCGCCTTCGCCCTCGCCGGTGCGATTGTCGCCGGTATGCTCGATGCTGCGGTCCTGACTGCGCAGTTGACGGAACCACACGGTATCGACCAGATTTCCCGGCTCGTCGAAGAGCAGGCAGGAGGCGTCGAGATCGATGCTCTCGCCGCCGCCACCGCCGAAGAGTCCGCCCAACATGCCGCCGCTCTTGCCCTTCGCGGCATCCCAACCGAGACCCATGACGATGCGGGTCAAGCCGCCGCCGGCTTCTTTCTCCAGCGAGATTTTCTGACCTTTCTGCAGGCTGATACCCATCTCAAGATTCCTCGATGTGAAATTGATTGATTAATCGCTTAAACCGCGCCCGCTCCGACAGTGAAAGAGGCTGCCGAGGTTGTTTCAATCCAAAAGCATCGCCGACCGCGCCGGGCGCGGTTTAATGGGCCTGCGGTTGGAATAATCCGCGGTTGCGCGAGCAGATCACGACCTTGCCCTGGCCCCGAAAGCGGAGCACCAGACCCTCGCCGGAGGTCACCGAATTGACGATGTTCCCGAAGAACCCGCCCCCGGTCTGCGGCATGCCGACCTCGTACTGCAGATTGGACGACCAGGCGACCGCATGGTTGTTGTCGATCACGGTTTCGCGATCGGGCGCGATGTCGAGCGTGAAGATCGAGCCGAACCCGGACACCGCCAGTTTGCCACGCCCCGTCGCCTCCATGATGACGAATCCGCCGGTGCCGCCGAACAGCCCGCCGCCGACAGTGTTCATGCGCGCGCGCACCTCGACGGAGGAGTCTGCCGCCACGAAACTGCCATCCGACAGCGTGTAGGCATTGCCCGGCCCGACATCGAGCAGTTCGATGGAGCCTGGAAGGGTGGGCGACAGCAGACAGTCGCCATCGCCGCTCACGGCCTCGATTTCCTGCTGAAACAGCGATTCGTCGGTGGCCATGCGCCGCAGCAGGGCACGCCCCAGACCGCCCCGCAGTTGGCCCTTGACCTGAAGCGCCGCCTCCATCATGACCATGGCGCCCGATTCGCAGAAGATTTTTTCGCCCTTTTGCAGACTGACATGCAGGAAGGGATCAATCTCCCCGGTGACGGTGAACGTGGGCATTGGCTGAGTCCTCCCGGCAAGGTATCAGGGATAAAGCACCAGCGGGGGCGGGTTTGAAACCCGCCCCAGACGGTCAGCCAACATTCACGCCGTGATCCTTCGCCAGCGCATTGAGACCGCCGGCGAAGCCCTGGCCGACGGCCTTGAACTTCCATTCCGCGCCGTTGCGGTAGACCTCGCCGAACACCATGGCGGTCTCGGTCGAGTAGTCCTCCGACAGATCGAAGCGGGCCAGTTCGGTGTTGCTGTCCTTGTTCAGAACGCGCATGAAGGCGTTGCGGACCATGCCGAAGTTCTGGTTGCGGGCTTCGGCCTCGTGGATGGTGACCGCGAAGACGATGCGCTGAATGTTGGGGTCAACCCCCGGCAGATTGATCGAGACGGTTTCGTCGTCGCCTTCGCCGGCGCCGGTGGTGTTGTCGCCGGAGTGGATCACGGCGCCATCGGGCGAGGTCTTCTGGTTGTAGAAGATGAAATGCCCGTCGGACAGTACCTTGCCGGTCTCGCCGACCAGAAAAACGCTGGCGTCCAGATCGAAGGCCGCGCCATCGGTGGAGCGGGCATCCCAACCCAGCCCGACGAGCGCATTGATCAGGCCCGGATCGGTCTTGGTCAGGCTGACGTTCCCGCCTTTCTGCAAACTGATTGCCATGTGTTTCTCCTCAGTGGGTGGTGGGATTCTTCAAGAGGGCATTAGTTTAGTCGACTCGCGAGACGGATGGTACCGAGGCGAGGGTTGTGTATCGATCCCGTCAAGCCCGATCGGCTGGTTGCGATCCTAAAGTAAAGAATAATGAACTGACCATCGCCTGGAAGGCGATGGTATCAAGTAACGGCTAAAGCCGGCGATGTCGGCTGAAGCCGAGTCGGTCCCCGCCGAAGCAGGCTTAAGTCGAAGGGGGCTCCCTGATCGGGGAAGCTTCCTCTTCACCCGATCGGGGAAGCTTCCTCTTCATATGGAGAAGGTCGCATCCTGATCATGACACTGGTTGGCAATAGACGCTTTGATGATCTCGTCGGTGACCTGACCGCTGCTGCGGCAACAGTAACCGCGCGCCCACACATGGCGCCCCCAGTCGCGTTTGCGGATCTCCGCAAACGCTCGCAGCAGGATGAACGCGCTTTTCCCTTTCAACGGCTGGACCAAGCGGCTGATGGTGACTTGCGGAGGAATCGAGAGCATCACGTGGAGATGATCGGCGGAGCGATGTCCCTGCAGAATATCCACGCGCTGCCGCCGGCACTCCTCTCGCACCACATCCCCCCCCCGCTCCGCCACCGCCTCGCGCAGCACTTTGTGGCGGTACTCGGTGATCCAGACCACGTGGATGCGGATCGAGAAGACCGTGCGAGAGCCGTGACGATGTTCTTCCATGGTTCCGAAGTCGCAAAAAGGAAATGCTCAAGCTTCCGCCTAAAGGCGGGGGTTTTTACCCATCCCCATTGGAGACAATAAAACAGGTAATCCCCCGGTTTTGCCAGGGTGACAGTGGAGATGCCCTCGATCTCCGTGCTCATCCCACACAAGGAGAATTGATGAAATGCCCTACAGCGAACTCAAGCGGATCGCCGGCGCGTTCTTGCCCCTTGCCCTACCCAAGCCCTATTCGATTCCTTGTGCAATCATCGGCGCACGCTTCGCTCAATCGCGTTCATAATGCTCCGCGTATGGGAATCAAAACCAAGCTCAAGCTGATCGGTCTGCTGCCTCTGTTGATGGCGGTGGTCTTCGGCGCGACCGCCTATCGCGGCCATGAAAGCCTGCGCGAGCTGCGTGACCTCACCGACCTGGCCGACGGGATGCAGGATCAGGTGGAACAGGTGGAGTCCGACGTCCATCGCTTCATCGAGACCCGTGCGGACTCTTTCCGCCAGGAAGTCTATCTGTTGCTGGATTCGTTGGATATCCAGGCGTATGTCGCGGGCCAACGCTTCGAGGCGCCATCCGCACCCGCGATCGTGGCGGAACTGCGCCAGCGGCTGATGCGGACCCACCGGGGCTTCATGGAACTGGACGCACTCTACTTGCCCGTCCTCAACGCGGTCGGCATCGCGCACATCCAGCAGCTCGCGCAACGCATCCAGATCGAACTCAGTCACATTAAACCCCTGCTGCACCGTCTGAAACATGACAGCCATCGCTCCGTGGTCGACTATAGCGATACGCTCTGGAAGACCGAATTCATCCTGATCGTCATCACCGCACTTCTGGTTCTGGCCCTGATGGCGCCAGTTCTGTATCGGGTCGCCACCGCGCTGCACACGCTCAGCCGGGGTACCCGCGAGTTGGGACAGGACGGTATCCCGCCTGTTCTGTCCTTGTCCGGAAAGGATGAATTCAGCCGGTTGGCACTGGATTTCAATCAGATGTCGCGACGGCTCGCAGAGGCCGAAGCGGTGCGGAAACGGCATACCGCCGAACTGGAAAACGCGGTGAAGGATCTGGAAAATTTCAGCTACTCGGTCTCGCACGATCTGCGCGCGCCCCTGCGCGCCATCGATGGATTCGTCGCCATCCTGATGGAGGAGTACGCACCACTCCTGGACGCGGAGGGTTTACGTCTGTTCGCCGTGGTCAGTGCCAACGCCAAGAAAATGGAGCAGCTTATCAACGATATTCTGGCCCTGTCGCGCGCTGGCCGCCTGGAATTGGAACCCCGTCAGGTCGACATGAATGCGCTGGTGGACGAGGTCTGGAACGACTTGACCGAGCAGCAGGGGGAACGCTCGATTCAATTCCAGTGCGAGGATCTGCCAGGGATTTTCTGCGATCCGCGGGCCATCCGTCAGGTCTGGCGGAACCTGTTGGGGAATGCGCTCAAGTTCACCCAGGGCCGCGATCCGGCGGTGATCGAGGTCAGCGCGGAACGTCGGGAGGGAATGATCCGTTACCGTGTCAAAGACAATGGCGCGGGCTTCGATCCCGCCTATGCCGACAAACTCTTCGGGCTCTTTCTGCGTCTGCATGGCATGGATGAGTTCGAGGGCACGGGCGTGGGGCTGGCCATCGTCAAACGGTTCATCCAAAAGCATAATGGCCAGGTGGAGGGGACGGGCGCGGTGGGCATGGGCGCCACGTTTTGTTTCAGTCTGCCTGTCCAACCATTCGATGAGTCGGAGGATGTGCATGGTCGAGAGAGAATTGGTGGTTGATATCCTCCTGGTGGAAGACAACCCGAGCGACGCGGAACTCGCCATCCGCGCCTTGAAAAAGCGCAATCTGGCCAATCACCTGGAATGGGTCAAGGACGGCGCCGCCGCCCTGGATTTCCTCTTCCAGCGGGGCGATTATGTCGGACGTTCCAGTGCCCTGCCGAAGGTGGTGCTGCTGGATCTGCGCCTGCCCAAGGTCGATGGGATCGAGGTGCTGACGCAGATCCGCGCCCATCCGGAGACGCGAGAGTTGCCGGTGGTCATTCTGACCTCCTCGAAAGAAGAGCAGGATCTCGTCGCCACCTATCAACTCGGCGTCAACAGTTTCGTCGCCAAACCGGTCGCCTTCGACGAGTTTGCCCGCACCGTGGCCGAGCTGGGCATGTACTGGGTGCTCGTCAATCGGGTGCCGCCCGATATCCGCTCTCCATCATGACCGCTCCGTTGCGCATCCTGTTGCTGGAAGATAGCCCCTCGGACGCGGAGCTGATCGAACGCTTCCTGAGAAAATCGGGGCTGTCGTTCGATTCGCGCCGGGTCGAGCGCGAGGATACCTTTGTGGAAGCACTGGATGCGTTCCGCCCGGAGGTCATCCTGGCGGACTACAGTCTGCCTCACTTCGACGGGTTGCAGGCGTTGAATCTGGTGCGCGCGCGCGATCCCGATCTGCCGTTCATCTTCGTCACCGGGGCGTTGGGCGAGGAAGGCGCGGTGGAGTTGCTGTGCAACGGCGCCAATGATTACGTCCTCAAGGATCTGCTCACCCGTCTGCCCATGGCATTGGAACGTGCGCTGGAGAATGCGCGTCAGAGCAAGGCATTGCACAAGGCCGAGCAGTCGCTGCGGGAGAGCGAGGAACGCTTCCGCGCCATCGTGGAAACCACGCTGGACTGGATCTGGGAGGTGGATGCCGAGGGCCGCTATACCTATGTCAGCCCGGCTTCGACCAGACTGCTGGGCTATGCCCCGGAGGAAATGCTGGGACGCCGCCCCATCGATTTCATGCCGCCGTCCGAGGCCACGCGCATCGGCGCAAGCCTTGCCGAGATCGTCGCCGCCCAACAACCCTTTTCGTTGCTTGAAAATACCTGCCTGCGCAAGGACGGGGCACCCGTCGAGATGGAAACCAGCGGGATCCCGATTGTCGGGGCCGACGGCCGTTTCCTGGGCTATCGGGGGATCGACCGCGATATCACCCAACGCAAGCGCAATGTGGCGACGCTGCTGTTGCAGGCCCGTCGCGCCACGGCCCTGCTGGAGCTGCCGCGCGCCGCCGAGCACATGGATGAGCGGGAATTCATGCAATTCGGTCAGGAGTTGGCCGAGGAACTGACCGCGAGCCGAATCGCGTTCATCCATTTCGTCAACGAGGATCAGGAAACCATCGAACTGGTCACCTGGTCGCGCCGCACCCTGGACGGTTATTGTCAGGCGGCCTATGACAAACATTATCCGATCAGCCAGGCGGGCGTGTGGGCGGATGCCCTGCGTCAGCGTGCCCCGGCGGTGTTCAACGAGTATGCAACGACGCCTCACAAGCACGGCCTGCCCGAGGGTCATGCGGAGTTGACGCGCCTGATCAGCGTGCCCGTGATGGAAGGCGACCTGGTTCGCATGATGGCCGGGGTCGGCAATAAGGACAGCCTCTACACCGACCTGGATGTCGAGAGCGTTCAGCTCATCGCCAATGAGATCTGGCGCATCGTCCGTCATCGGCGGGCGGATCAGGAACTGCGTAAACTCTCGCTGGCCGTGGAACAGAGTCCGGCCAGCATCGTCATCACCGATCTGGATGCCCGCATCGAATACGCCAATCCCGCGTTCACCAGGGTTTCGGGCTACCGTCTCGACGAGGCGATGGGTCGGAATCCGCGTGTCCTGCAATCCGGGCAAACCCCGCGCGAGGTGTACGATGACCTCTGGACGACCCTGGGCCGAGGCGATGTCTGGCGTGGCGAGTTCTCCAACCGGCGCAAGGATGGCAGCGACTATGTCGAGCTGGCCATCATCTCGCCAGTGCGCCAACCGGACGGGCGCATCACCCACTATCTTGCGGTCAAGGAAGATATCACCGAGCGTAAACGTGTTGAAGAAGAACTCAAACACTATCGTCTGCATCTGGAAGAACTGGTTGAAACCCGGACTCTGGAGCTGAAAACACTGGAGGAGCGCAGCCGACTCATCCTCGAATCGAGCGCCGATGGACTCTATGGCGAGGATACCGAGGGACGCGCGACCTTCATCAATCCGTCCGCCTGCGCCATGCTGGGCTATCGTCCGGAGGACGTGCTGGGCTGCTGCACGCATGATCTGATTCACCACAGCCACCCCGATGGGACGCACTATCCGAAAGAAGACTGTCCAATCCACCGCGCCTCCGGCCATAAGCATGTGCTACGGCAGGACGAGGACGTGTTCTGGCATGCCGACGGCCACCCCTTTCCGGTGTCGTATTCGTCCCATCCCATGTATCGGGACAAGCAGCTCATCGGCGCGGTGGTCAGCTTCTTCGATATCTCCGCGCAAAAGCAGACCGAGGCGGCGCGCGAGGCGGCGCTCGCCGAGGCGGAGCGTCTCGCGCGTCTGAAGAGCGAGTTCCTGGCCAACATGAGCCATGAGATCCGTACCCCGCTCAATGCCGTGCTGGGGTTTGCGCAGATCGGCGTGCGCCAGAGCGACGGGCGCAAGGCGCGGGATTTTTTCAAGCGGATCATGGATTCGGGGCAACTGCTGCTCGGTATCGTCAACGATATCCTGGACTTTTCCAAGATCGAGGCGGGCAAGCTCAACATCGAACAGGGCCTGATCGACTTGCGCGATGTCATCGACCATTCCGTGGAGCAACTGCGGGAGCGCGCGCGGGATAAGGGGCTGGAACTCTCTGTCGATGCCTCTCGCGAGCTTCCCGCCACCTGTCGCTGCGACGGTCTCAGGCTTGCGCAGGTGCTGGGAAATCTTCTGTCGAACGCGATCAAGTTCACCGAGCAGGGAAAGGTCGTTCTGTCGGTGACCCGGAGCGCTCGCAGTCTGTCGTTCAGCGTGTCGGACACGGGCATCGGCATGACCGACACGCAGGTGGCAAACCTGTTCCAGCCCTTCGAACAGGCGGATGGATCGATCACTCGCCGGTTTGGCGGCACCGGGCTAGGGCTTGCGATCAGCAAACGTCTGGTGGACATGATGGGGGGCGAGATCGACGTCCAGAGTCGGCCGGGAGAAGGGGCTCGCTTCGATGTGCGGATTCCCCTGGTCGATCCCTCCGGAACGCTCTCCGTGCGTCCGGTCGAGGCGACCGCGCCGTTGCTTGCGACACCGCCCCAGCGTCTGCCTGGGCTCGTCATCCTGGTGGCCGAGGATAACGCGGTGAATCGACTGGTGCTGGAAGAGTTGCTGAAAGATGAAGGCTGCTGGCTGGTGCAGGTCGAAAATGGGCTCCAAGCCGTGGAGCGCGTGCGCCAGGATGGTGCCAACGCCTTCGATCTGGTGCTCATGGATATCCAGATGCCGGTCATGGACGGTTTCGAGGCGACCAGACAGATTCGCGGGTTCGCGCCCGAGCTGCCGATCGTCGGTCTGACCGCTCACGCCCTGCCGGCCGAGCGCAATCATTGTCTGGCGTCAGGTATGGTCGATCATCTGGCCAAACCGGTGAATCTCGATGCATTGGTGGAGACCATCCTGAAATATGCCAAAATCGCTCCCGATCCCACCCGTTCGCCAAGGCTGGAACTCATCGGGCGGCTTGAACGGATCGCCGGGGCGCGGCAAGCCCCACCGGTCATCGGCGCTGGCGACGCGCTGGCGATGATCGACTGGCCGGCCCTGACGAACCGTCATCAGCGACGCCCCGAATTTCTGCCCAAACTTCTGGAGTCCGTGCTGACCGGGAATGCCGCGCATCCCGCCGCCCTGCGTCAAGCCGCCAACCGCGGCGACATGGGCCGCATCGCCTTCCTCGCCCACAGCCTGAAAGGCACAGCGGGCAACCTCTGCGCCGACGCCTTCAGAGAGCTTGCTACCAGTACGGAAAACAATGCCCGCGCGGAACGCAGCGAGGCATCCCGGCAAGCCTTTCGGCTTGCCAACGCGCTGGAGACAGTGTTAAAGGAAATTGCAACGCGATTGGAAGAGTTCGTGGCGCCGATGGCCGAGGATCCGAGTGTGGCCGTCCCCATCGACGAGGCGGTCCTCTCCGAGGCGATCGCTCGTTTGGAATCCCAGCTCGTCATTGACGACACAGCGGCAAATGCGACCTTCAAGGCGTTTCAGCCACTCTTCCTGCGCGCCCTTGGCGAACAGGCTCGACAACTCGGCCGGCAGATCGAGTGTTTCGACTACCCAACGGCGCTCGACACCCTGCGCGCTGCCAAGGCGGATCGGGGCGAGACCGCCGTGTAGGCGGTTGCGCATCCAACGCGCGGCGGATCGAACGCTTTTGTTCCGATGCCCGATCAAGCCAACTCGTGCAACTGTGCGAAAGTCCCAAGACCGTCTCAAGTCGTTGTCGTAATCGAATATTCGCCATGTCGAGACCGCGATTACGACAACGACAACGACAACGACAACGAGGATGCCCCGGTCTCGGAATTTGAGCAGCGAAGCACTAGCCATTTCTTAAAAACGCCCCGGCCGTTGCCGGGGATGGAGATCGCGACGATGATCGAACGACTGGAGATCGGCGGCCTCAAGGTCGCCCAACCCCTGTATGACCTGGTCAGCAACGAGATCGCCCCAGGCACCGGGATCGATCCGGAAGCCTTCTGGAGCGCCTTCGGCGAGATCCTGCGCGAGCTTGCGCCACGCAATCGCGAACTGCTCGCCCGAAGGGACGCGCTACAGACCCAGCTCGATACCTGGCATCAGGAGCGCCGCGGCCAGTCGATGGATCTGGACGCCTACCATGCCTTTCTGACTGACATTGGCTATCTGGTTCCCGAGGGACCGGATTTCCTGGTCAGCACCACCAATGTCGACCCGGAAATCGCCGCGATCGCCGGCCCCCAACTCGTGGTGCCGCTGAGCAATGCGCGCTATGCCCTGAACGCGTCCAATGCGCGCTGGGGCAGTCTCTACGACGCGCTCTATGGAACCGATGCGATTCCGGAGGAGGATCATCTCAAGCGCGGTCACGACTTCAACCCCGAACGCGGGGCGGCAGTGGTCGCGCGCGCCGCGGCCTTTCTGGACGCGACCGTCCCGCTCAATCGCGGCTCCTACGGCGATGCCTGCGGATTCAAGCTCGAACAGGGCAAGCTGGTCGTCTGTCTCCCCGACAACAGTCAAACCATGCTGACGGATCCGGCGCAATTCATCGGCTATCGCGGCAGTCCGGAACAGGTCTCGGCCATCCTGTTCGTCCATCATGGACTGCATATCGAGATCCAGATCGACCGCGAGCACCTCATCGGCAGGGAGAGCCCGTCGGGGATCGCGGACATCCTGCTGGAGTCCGCCGTGACTTGCATTCAGGACTGCGAGGATTCGGTCGCCGCCGTCGATACCGAGGACAAGGTCGGCGTGTATCGCAATTGGCTCGGCTTGATGAAAGGCGACCTGACCGTGCAGTTCAGCAAGGGCGGCCGGATGGTCGAACGCGCGCTGGACCCCGATCGCAGCTATATTCGGCTTGGTGGCGGTACCCTGGCCATGCCCGGCCGCGCGCTCATGCTGGTGCGCACGGTTGGCCATCTGATGACCACCGACACCGTGCTCGATGCCGCGGGCGAGGAGGTGCCCGAAGGCATGCTCGATGCCATGGTCACGGTGCTGTGCGCGCTGCACGACGTCCATCCCGACTTCGGCGCGCGGCGCAACTCGCGCACCGGCAGCGTCTACCTCGTCAAGCCCAAGCTGCACGGACCCGCGGAGGTCCAGCTTGCCGTCGACCTCTTCGCGCGCGTCGAGGCGGCATTCGGTCTTCCCGTTAACACGATCAAGATCGGCATCATGGACGAGGAGCGTCGCACGACGGTCAACCTGAAAGAATGCATTCGGGTCGCCCGCGAGCGCATCATCTTTATCAATACCGGTTTTCTCGACCGCACCGGCGACGAGATCCATAGCGGCATGGAAGCCGGTCCGGTGCCGCGCAAGGGCGACATGAAGAGCCAACCTTGGCTCCTGGCCTACGAGGACTGGAATGTGGATGTAGGTCTGGCCTGCGGCCTGCCCGGACACGCTCAGATCGGCAAGGGCATGTGGACCATGCCGGACGAGATGCACGCCATGCTCGCGAGCAAGATCGCGCATCCTCAGGCTGGCGCCAACTGCGCCTGGGTGCCCTCGCCAACCGCCGCGACCCTGCATGCCATCCACTATCATCAGGTCGACGTGGCCGAGGTCCAGGCCGAACTGGTCCGGGGCGGGCGCCGCGCCAGTCTGGACGATCTTCTGCAGGTTCCGACGGTGCGCGATCCGGCCTGGACCGCCGAGGACATCCAGCAGGAACTGGACAACAATTGTCAGGGCATCCTGGGGTATGTGGTGCGCTGGATCGATCAGGGCGTGGGCTGTTCCAAGGTGCCGGACATCGCCAATGTGGGTCTGATGGAAGACCGCGCGACCCTGCGCATCGCCAGTCAGCAGGTTGCCAACTGGCTGCATCATGGCGTCGTCAGCCGCGAGCAGGTGCTGGAAACGCTGCAACGCATGGCGGACGTGGTGGACGGTCAGAATGCCGCCGATCCTCAGTACCGGCCTATGGCGCCCGGCTTCGACGGCCTCGCCTTCGAGGCCGCCCGCGAGCTGATTTTCCAGGGTCGCGCGGCCCCGAACGGCTATACCGAGCCCCGGCTGCATGCCATGCGCCGACGGCGCAAGCAACTGGATGGAACGCGATCGGATTCCTGACGTCATTCCTGCGGCAACCGCTTTCGGGCGGCGCTCGCCAGCCGTCCCGACAGGGATCGACTCTCAAGCCAGGGCACCCGAGCGGGCTTTGCCCATTGATCGGCCTCGCCTATAATCCGCTGCCTTAAACCGCGTCCGCCACCAGGACGCGACTGAACATTTGTCAAACGATCCTGGAGAATGATGATGCCCACCTACGATTATCGTTGCGATGCCAACAACCGCGTGGTCGAGATCTCACACCGGATGAGCGAGAGTTTGAGCAGTTGGGGCGAACTCTGTGCGCGCGCCGGTCTCGAGACTGGCGATACGCCGGCCGATGCGCCCGTGCATCGTCTGGCGACCGGCGGCAATGTCATTTCCAGCCACAGCCTCGGCAGTGGCAGCGCCCCGGCCTGTGCTTCCGGTTCCTGCTGCGCGGGCGGGATGTGCGGGTTGCAGTAAGGCGATGTGAAACATTTTCGCGCTTGCGCGGGTCTCACCAGAAACATCTGTCGTCTGACATTCTTCTCTCTGGAGCGCGCGCATGGTTTCAATCAGTCGAATCTTTGTGTGGGGCATGCTGGTTCTGATGCCGACGAGCCTGTTTGCCAGTGACGATTCCATCGTGCTTGGCATGGGCTGTTTCTGGGGGGCGGAGAAACGGATGTCCGAGATTCCCGGCGTGATCGATGTCGAGTCCGGCTATGCCGGCGGCGATGACCCAGCGGCGGGCTACGAGGACGTGCTGAAGCTGGAGAGGGCGCTGCGGCGCGGCGCCTCCGGGCAACGCAATCATGCCGAAGTCGTCAGGGTGCGCTTCGATCCTGAGCGCGTGAGTCTCGAAACCATCCTGAAAAGGTTCTGGGAGAGCCACGATCCCACGCAGGGCGATCGTCAGGGTAACGATTTAGGCAGCAATTACCGCAGCGCCATCTATACCCGCGATGAGGCGCAAAGGGCCGTCGCGCTGTCGACCCGTACGGCGTATCAGCAAGCGCTGAGTCAGGCGGGACATGGTCGGATCACCACCGAAATCGCGCCCCTGCGCCACTACATTCGCGGCGAGGAGCAGCATCAGGATTACCTGAAGAAGAACCCCAACGGTTATTGCGGGCTCGGTGGCACGGGCGTGGTCTTCCCCGGCGGGGAGACCAAGGCGGGACCACCGCCGCTGGCGGCGGATCAGCTCGCGTGGGATCGGCAGTTGATCGTGTTCGAGGCGGAAGACTGTCCCTTTTGCAAGCAGTTCCATGCCGAGGTGATGGACGCCTGGCAGTCGGAGATTCCCATTGCCGCCACCCTCAACCACGAACCGCCTAAGGACTGGACGTTGCAGAAGGCATTGTTCGCCACGCCGACCACAGTGCTCTTCGAGCAGGGACGGGAGGTGTCCCGTTTCACCGGCTACCAGGGCGACAAGGAGCGCTTCTGGAAATGGCTGGGGTTTCAGGTTCTGACGCCGGCGCAGCAGCGGGTCGCCTTCGAACAGGGCACCGAGCCGGCGTTCACCGGCTCTCATCTCGATGAAAAACGCCCGGGTATGTTCGTCGATGCGGTCACCGGCGCCCCCCTGTTTCGCAGCGATGCCAAGTTCGAAAGCGGCACCGGCTGGCCCAGCTTCTTCAATCCAGTCGAGGGAGCGATTACCCTGCACGAGGATCGCTCGCACGGGATGCGCCGGGTCGAGGTGCGCAGCGCAAGCTCCGGGATGCACCTGGGGCATGTGTTCGACGACGGTCCCCCTCCGTCAGGCAAGCGTTACTGCATCAACGGAAACGTCCTGAAATTCGAGCCGGACGCCGAATGAACGACGAGGCGATCATCGCGGCGACGCGGCACTGGATTGAGCAGGCGGTGATCGGGTTGAACCTCTGCCCGTTCGCCAAGGTGGTCTACGTGAAGCGTCAGGTACGCTTCGTGGTGAGTCATGCACGTCATCTGGACGGATTGCTTGAAGACCTCGACCGCGAGCTGGAGTTTCTTGTCGCCGCCGACCAGGATGCCGTCGAGACGACGCTGTTGATCCACCCCACGCTTTTGCCGGATTTTCTCGATTTCAATGAGTTCATGCCGCTGGCCGAGGCGAGCGTGGAGGAACACGACCTGCAGGGTGTCATCCAGATCGCCAGCTTTCACCCGGCCTTTCAGTTCGCGGGAACGGCACCCGAGGATCTCGGCAACCTCACCAATCGGGCGCCGTTTCCGACGCTGCACCTGCTGCGCGAGGACAGCATCGCGCGCGCGGTGACGGCATTTCCCCAGGCCGAGACGATTTATGAACGCAATATCGAGACGATCGAGGCGCTGGGACAGGCGGGTTGGCAGGCTTTGTGGCGCAAGCCCTGAGCAGGTCGTGAACAGGTTCCATACTCGAGACGCACCAGCCTGAGCTGGATGCGCGCGCATATTCCGCCGCCGGTGACGGTGACCATCGGTGGGCCGTCGCTCGGCGGCATGATGCTCAATCGCCTTCGAACTCGCACAGCGCAAAGACCTTTTGTCCACGGCTTTCGAGCCGCCGGCGCCCGCCAAGATCGGGCAGATCGATGACGAAACAGCACTCGACGATCCCGCCGCCCATGCTCTCGATCAAGTTGCAGGCCGCCTCCGCCGTGCCGCCGGTCGCGATCAGGTCATCGACCAGTAGCACCTGCTCGCCCTCGGTCACCGAATCGACATGCATCTCGATGCGGTCGGTGCCGTATTCGAGATCGTAGTCGTGGCCGACGGTCTCGGCCGGCAGCTTGCCTTGCTTGCGAATCGGCACGAAGCCGACGCCGAGTTGATAGGCCAGCGCCGCGCCGATGATGAAACCGCGCGCCTCGATGCCGGCCACCCGATCGATCTTCACGGGGGTGTAGCGATGGACCAGTTCATTGATGGTGACGCGCAGTCCGACTGGATCCTTGAGCAGGGTCGTGATGTCGCGAAACATGACGCCCTGCTTGGGATAATGGGGAACGGTGCGAATGAGCGACTTGATGGGCATGGCTCTCTTTCCGGAAAGGGTTAGCGGGGGTTGAGCAGGCGGCCGGCGACCGCGTCCAGGCGCCCGACCAGTTCGGGATCGCGCGCCTCGGGCGGCGTGATCAGGGCGTGCTCCAGCGTCGAGCGGCAACCGCAGGCGGCGGCGCCGGTATCGGCGTGCAGACGCGGCGCGAGCGTCTTCACCAGGCTGCGGGCTTTATCGGCATTGCCTAGCAGAACCTTGACGATGGCGTCGACGGTGACGTCGTCGTGGTTGGGATGCCAGCAATCGAAATCGGTGACCATGGCCACCGTTGCGTAGCAGAGTTCGGCCTCGCGCGCGAGCTTGGCCTCGGGCATGTTGGTCATGCCGATGACATCGCAGTTCCAACTGCGATACAGCTCGGATTCGGCCAGACTGGAGAACTGCGGTCCTTCCATGACCAGATAGGTGCCGCCGCGCGCCACCTCGATGCCGGCCTCGCGCGCCGCCGCCTCGATGTGGTCGCCGAGCCGGTGGCACACCGGATGCGCCATCGAGACATGCGCGACCAGACCGGTGCCGAAAAAGCTCTTGACGCGGTCGAAGGTGCGGTCGATGAACTGGTCAACGATCACGAACATGCCTGGGCGCAGATGCTCGCGCAGCGAACCCACGGCGCTGACCGAGATCACCTCGGTGACCCCGGCGCGCTTGAGCACGTCGATGTTGGCGCGGTAGTTGATCTCGGACGGCGGAATCTTGTGTCCGCGGCCATGGCGGGGTAGAAACGCCATCGGCTGTCCGTTTAGCTCGCCGCGCAACAAGGCGTCGGAGGGTTCGCCGAAGGGCGACTCGATGCGCTCCCAGCGCTGGTTGGTGAGTCCTTCGATGTCATAGACACCGCTGCCGCCGATAATCCCGATCACCTGGGCGTTACTGTCGCCTGCCATTCACGATCCCCCGCCATGCGATTGTCAATAGGGCCGACAGTCTACCCGATTGGTCGCGTGAAAATGAACGGCGGGACCAAACTTCCGCGGGACGTTCGTTTGACCTGTATCAATTCAGCGGGAAGGCATGCCTTTGAGGATGGCGCCGCCCGGTTTAATGTCGCGCGAGGCGGGAATCGCCCACCTATCGACTCGGTTCGTTCGGCGGTGCGAGGCTCGAGGGTTTTTCCAACGACCGCTTTCGATGTACAGCATAGGCCAGCCTCTCATGATTTCCCCACCATTCTTCAGCCGCGGCGACCTGGACGGCTTCTTCGGTCTTTTCGTCGACAACCTCCTGCAGATCATGCTGATCGTCCTGCTCGGGCCGATCATCTGCGGTTTTACCTCGACGCAGATCGCCGAACAGATCCTGCCCGCTGTCGCCCTGTCGGTGGTCTTCGGGAACCTCTTCTATGCCTGGCAGGCACGCCGGCTTGCGCGCCGCACCGGTCGCGACGACGTGACCGCGCTGCCCTATGGCATCAATACCGTCAGTCTCATGGCCTTCATGTTCCTGGTCATTGGCCCGGTCTACCGTGACACGGGCAACCCGGAGTTGGCCTGGCAAGTCGGTTTGTTCGCCTGTTTCCTGAACGGGGCGATGGAGATCGTCGGGGCCTACGGCGCCGACTGGCTGCGCCGCAATACGCCCCGCGCGGCCCTGCTCTCGGCGCTCGCCGGCATTGCCGTGACCTTCATCGCCATGGGTTTTGTCTTCCACATCTTCGCGGCTCCGGCGCTGGCGTTGCTGCCGATGATGATCCTGCTCGGTGTCTATGCGGCCAAGCTGCGTCTGCCCTGGGGGTTGCCCGGCGGGTTTGTCGCGGTCTGCGTCGGCGTGGCGATCGCGGCGGCGCTGCACGCGCTCGGCTGGCTGGAAAGCACGACGCCCGCGGTCGCGGCGGATCTTGGGCTGCACCTGCCGCGGCCAGTGCCAGACTCGATGCTGGCCCTGATGTTCTCGCCCCTGGGCTGGCAGTACTTCGCCGTCATCCTGCCAATGGGTCTGTTCAACATCATCGGCGCGCTTCAGAACCTGGAAAGCGCCGAAGCGGCGGGCGACCGCTACGAGACGCGCCCGTCGCTGCTGGCGAACGGCGCCGGCACGCTCCTGGCCGCCAGCTTCGGCAGCCCTTTTCCGACGACCATCTATATCGGCCACCCGGCCTGGAAATCCATGGGGGCGGGAACGGGCTATTCGGTGCTGAATGCCATCGCCATGAGTTTGCTCTGTTTGACCGGAACCTATGCCGTCGTCATGGCCTGGGTGCCGCTGGAGGCGACCCTCGGCATCCTGCTCTGGATCGGCCTGAGCATCACGGCCCAGGCGTTTCAGGAGACGCCGCGCCGGCATGCGCTGGCGGTGAGTCTCGGCATGATCCCGGCGCTGGCGGCCTGGGCCTTGCTGTTGATCGAAACCACACTGCGGGTCAGTGGCTCCTCGCTGTTCGCGGTGGCGGACAAGTTCGGCAGCGACCTCTATATCCACGGTGTCATCGCGCTCAATCAGGGATTCATCTTCACCTCGACCATCCTGGCCGCCATGCTCGCCTTCATGATCGACCGCCGTTTCGATCAGGCGGCCGGTTGGTGTCTTGCCGCCTCGATCCTCTCCTACTTTGGCGTCATCCACTCCTACCGACTGACCGAGAGCGGTGTGCAGAATCATTTTGGCCTGAATGCCGCGCCGGAATTCGCCGCAATCTACGCACTCTGCGCGCTGCTCCTGTGGCTGCTGCATCGCGATGCCCGGCGCGCGGCTCGATCATCCGGCGCGCTGCCCCCGAGCGCTGGCCAGTCGCTCCAGCCGGGACCGACGCTCGCCGCCCGACACCCGGCGCCAGATTTGGCTGAAGCCGCGCCAAGAGATCGCGCGCATCCCTGAATGCCGTCTCCCGCCACCCCCGGCGCGCAGCGACCCCAGATCGGCGCAACCAACCAGGCGGGCCAGCCGGATGCGTTTTCACGCGTGGATTCAGGTATCCTAAGCCGCGTCCGGACCGCTGTGGGTTTGCGGAAACGGCATTTTTCGCTCTGGACGCGGTTAGGTGCCCAACTCTCTTTATTATCCTGTGCGGATGTTGGCGGCGAGCGGCCCCGAGGATCCTCTAACGGCTCCATCGGCACTGTCGACCGCGCAACGTCGCCGAGTCGTCAATCCGAATGAAGCAAGACATCAAAGACCTCATCAGCGCCGCACTGACGGCCCTCGTGTCCAACGGCCAGCTCGACGCCCCGGAATTGCCCGAGCCGATGCTGGAGCGTACCCGCGACACCGCTCACGGCGACTTCGCCACCAACGTGGCGATGGTGCTCGCCAAGCTCACCCGTGCCAAACCGCGCGAGCTGGCGCAACGGCTGGTGGAAGCGCTGCCGCCCTCGCCGCTGGTCACGCGGGTGGAGATCGCCGGACCGGGCTTCATCAACTTCTTTCTGGCCGACACGGCCTATCGCGCCGAGATTCCCCGCATCCTGGAGGCCGGTCACGAGTTTGGCCGCAGCCGCATCGGTGCTGGCCGGCGGGTGCAGGTCGAATTCGTCTCCGCCAACCCGACCGGCCCGCTGCATGTCGGACACGGACGCGGCGCCGCCTATGGGGCGGTGGTCGCGGATCTGCTGGCCGCGGTCGGCTTCAACGTCCATCGCGAGTATTACGTCAACGACGCCGGGCGCCAGATGGACATCCTCTGCGCCTCGGTCTGGCTGCGCTATCTGGAACTCTGCGGCGAGGATCTGCGTTTTCCGAGCAACGGCTACAGGGGCGACTATGTCTGGGACATCGCCGCGACCCTGCACCGCGAGCATGGCGACGCCTATCGTCATCCTGCGGAGAATGTCTTCGCCGGGGCGCCCGAGGATGCCGCCAGCGCTGACGAGCACGACGAGGAAGGCAATCCCCTACCGAATGCCCCTGTGGGCGACAAAGAGGCCCATATCGACGGGCTCATCGTCGCCGCCAAGCGTCTGCTCGGCGACCACCGTTATCGGTATGTCTTCGAGTTGGGGCTGAACATCATCCTCGACGATATTCGCGACGATCTGTCCGGGTTCGGCGTCGACTATCAGGAGTGGTATTCGGAACGCTCGCTGACCGAGAGCGGCGCGGTCAATAAGGCCATCGAGCGTTTGCGCGCGGGCGGCCATCTCTACGAACAAAACGGCGCGCTCTGGTTCTGCTCGACCGCCTTCGGCGACGAAAAGGACCGGGTGGTGGTGCGCGACAACGGCCAGAGCACCTATTTCGCCTCCGACATCGCCTATCACATGGACAAGCTCGAACGCGGGTTCGACCGGGTCATCGATATCTGGGGCGCTGACCATCACGGCTATATCCCGCGCGTGAAGGCGGCGCTCCAGGCGCTTGGCGACGATGCCGACCGGCTCGACGTGCTGCTGGTGCAGTTCGCGATCCTCTATCGCGGCGGCGAGAAGGCGCAGATGTCCACCCGCTCCGGCGAGTTCGTCACCCTGCGCGCGCTGCGCCAGGAAGTCGGACGCGATGCCGCGCGCTTTTTCTATGTCATGCGCCGCTGCGAGCAGCACCTGGATTTCGACCTGGATCTGGCCAAGTCCGAGTCCTCCGACAACCCGGTTTATTATGTGCAGTACGCCCACGCCCGCGTCTGTAGCGTGCTGCGTCAGGCCGCCGAGAAGGGCATGGTGGTCGACCCAAGCCCTGGCGCGATCAACCTGGAACGTCTCGTCGAGGATCACGAACAGGCGCTGCTGCGCAGCCTGACCCGTTATCCCGAGGTGGTCGAGACGGCCGCGCTCAAGGCCGAGCCGCACCAGCTCACCCAGTATCTGCGCGAGCTGGCCAATGATTTTCACACCTACTACAACGCCCACCAGTTTCTGGTGGAGGACGCCGTCCTGCGTGACGCGCGCATCAAACTGATCCTGGCCGCGCGGCAGGTGTTGCGCAATGGTCTGGGCCTGCTCGGCGTCTCGGCACCGGAGAACATGTAAGATGGTCAAGGAAACGCGACGCGGCACCCCCGCGCGGCTGCTGGTGAAACGCAAGCAGAGTTGTTCCTGTGTCTGGTGGTTGCTGTTGGGCATCGCGCTGGGCGTGGTCGCCGGCAATTTCATGTCGACACGGCGTGACGCGACGAATCCGCAACCCGGGGCATCGCCAAGCACCAACCGCGAGTCGCAAGCGGCGCCCGTACAACCGACCTTCCACTTTCCGCAGCTCCTCAATGATGCAACGGTTGAGGTCGGCGACAAGGGACCGCCGCCGCCGCCGCCGGCACCTCGGCCGCAACCGCCCGTCGAGCAACCGCAGCCAATGGTGGAAGATCCGTCGACGCTACCGTCTGACGCGCCACGGCCGGCCGAGCCCGTCCCGGCGGCTCGCAGCGGAACCTATGTGGTGCAGGCGGGTTCCTTCACCAGCGCGGCGGATGCGGAGCGCCGTAAGGCCGAACTGGCCCTGCTGGGAATCTCCAGCAGGGTTCAGACCGCGACCCTCCCGAGCGGGAAGACCGCCTATCGCGTGCGGACCGGTGCCTATTCGAGCAAACAGGCCGCGGAGCAGGTGCGTGCTCAGCTCAAACGCAATGGCAAGGAGGGGATGACCATCCCCATCAAATGAGAACGAACAGCAAGCTTGCGGAATGCAGCCGCGCGCTGCGGGATGACGCGGTCAATTGAGGTTCGGCGTGTGGCCGGCCGCCACATAGACCGCGCGTTCGGCGACATTGGTGGCGCGGTCGGCGACCCGCTCATAGTTATGCACGATCCACAGCAGGTAGGTTCCCGTCAGCGCGAATTCCACGTCCACGCGCATTCTGCCGAGCACCTGTTCGATGATCGCGTCCTCGTCGCGATCGACCTGCTCCTCGCGCATCACGGCCGCGCGCGCGGTGTTCTCGTCGCTGTTGGAGGTGAAGGCGTCGAGCGCGGCGGCGAGCATGGCGATGGCGTCGCCGGCGACTTCAACGATGGACGCGACTAATTCGGACGGAAGACGGCTGTCTCCGATCTTGAGCATCACGCTGGCCACGTCCCCGGCATAATCGCCGATGCGTTCCAGTTCGGACACCAGCTCCATGCAGGCGCCCAGCGCGCGCAGATCTTCGCCGGCGGGCTGATACGCGGCGAGGGTGACCAGGCACTGCTGTTCCAGCAGGCGACGCTGTTGATTGATCCCGCTGTCCGCCGCGATGATTCGCTCGGCCAAGGCCAGATCATGCTCCCGGAGACAGCTGACTGAGCGATTCAGTGCCTGGATCACCAGTTCCCCCAGGTCGCCGATGGCCGCCTGAAGCTGGATACGCTTTTTCTGCACCAGATTGATATTGTCGGTCATCGTGGCATCCTCGTGTGAGTCATCGAAAGTACGCTCAATCGACCGGCGATTGTCTCACAGGCATGTTGCGGAAACTGGTACGCAGAAAAAAACCGCCCGAATGGGCGGTTGATCCTAAAGCCTGCCGTTGAAACCGCAAAGCATACGCGCGATCTGGACTTCGGATCGCCAGCGCCATTGGCTCAAGCCAGTCCGTCCAAACCGATCAGGCGGTGGTCAGCGGTATATCATCCGGGTTAGCGGAAGCCCCAGCGCAGGGCGGAGGCTCCGTGACCGATGCTTTGCGCCGCATCGCCGATCGAGCCGATGCCATTGGCGACATTCGAGGTATTGCGGCCAAATACCTCGGTATCCTCGGTCCGATTCATGACCCGTACCCGGTTATCCGTCAGATCGGCGTTGCTGTTCATGAGCCGCGAACGCGCACGGGATTCGCGGTCGATGGCCCCGGCGGCTGCATGGTTGACATCGGCCTGGCTACGCATCACTTCGTTATAGGCGCTATTGCCGTAGACATTAAAGTTATCGGCGGAAACGGCGGATGCCGACAGCAGCAGCGCGACGGAGGCGATACCGCCAAAGAGTCGATTGATGGTCATGGTTGGCTCCTCGATTCAGATTGCGATGAAATTCGGGGTGTCCGTTCGGACGCGGTTTAAACGGAAAGCGCGATCAATATGTCAACTCTCCGCGATCAACGATTTTGGATCGGTCACAGCGAACAACTGGTTGAGGGCGCGTATCTTCGGATCGATGCGAGCTATGCTGGCGATCCGACCTCTTTACTTGTCTTTCGATACAAGGGTCAGTGTCTGGCGTATCGGAATCTCTGCGTGCACATGCCGCGCGAGCTCGATTGCGAAAACGATATGATTTTTGACGAGACCGGTCAATATTTGCGTTGCTCGATGCATGGGATCGTCTATGACCCGCTCACGGGCGAATCGCTCAGCACGCTCTGCAACGGTCAGCGGCTGACGTCGGTCAGGGTGATGGAGGACGAAACAGGGATCTGGATCAAGGATCGGCGGCTCAGGCCGCGGCTGGCGGCGGATTGAGGCCGGAGTGACGACGGTAGACGCGCGAGTATGGTGCGCCGAAGTCTCGCCAACGAGAGCGATCTGCGTAGTGCCTGATCGGAACTTGGCAACGAGTAAAAAATTAATTAAAACAACGGCAACGACAACGGCGCTAAAGGTATTTGCGAATTGGCTTGTTTAGCTTATGAATGAACCGTTCCTTAGGTACCGCTGCACTGGCGGCAATCGAACCGCAAGGCGCGGCGCCTGTGCGGTTCCGGCTGCCGGATGCTGGTTCAGGCACCCATGGCGCGTTTCAGATCGCCCTCGGCATCGCCGCCGGTAAGCCGCAGATCATAGCGTTCCTGCAGAATGGCGAAGACGTTGGGCGTGACGAAGGCCGGCGGATTCGGGCCGAGCGTGATGCCCTTGACTCCGAGACTGAGCAGCGTCAGAAACACGGCTACGGCCTTCTGCTCGAACCAACTGATGACCAGTGTCAGCGGTAGGTCGTTGACGCCGCAGTCGAACGCCTTGGCCAGTGCCACCGCGACTGAGATCGCGCCATAGGCATCGTTGCACTGCCCCATGTCCATCAGACGCGGCAGGCCCAGATGCTCGCCATAGTCGTAATCGCGGATGCGAAACTTGCCGCAGCCGAGCGTCAGGATAAAGGAATCCTTTGGCGTGGCTTGCGCATAATCGCTGAAATAATTGCGGCCCTTCTCGGCACCGTCGCAGCCGCCGATGACGAAGAAATGGCTGATCTGGCCGGCCTTGACGGCATCGACGATGGTCTGGGCCCGGTCGAGCAGCACGGTACGATGGAAACCGACCGTGGATTCTCCCACGATGTTTTCCTCGCAAGGCTCGCAGCGACGCGCTTCCTCGATGACCGCCGAAAAATCCTCGTCCAAACGCTGACCGCCTGGTACCGCCGTGGCGCGCATGGTGAAGAGTCGGCCCTTGTAGCTGTCGGGCGGGATCAGCACGCAGTTGGTGGTCACGACCACGGGGCCGGGGAAGGCCGCGAATTCCTTTTTCTGGTTCTGCCAAGCGCCGCCATAGTGACCGGCCAGATTCGGATGCTGCTGGAACTTCGAGTACATATGGGCCGGCAGCATCTCGCCGTGGGTGTAGACCTTGATGTCGGTGCCCTTGACCTGTTCGAGCAGGTTCCAGAGATCCACCAGGTCATGCCCCGAGACCAGAATCCCCGGTCCCGCCTGGGTGCCTTCCTTGACCTTGATCGGCGCTGGCTTTCCGAAGGACTCCATATGGCCCTCGTCGAGCAGTTCCATCACTCGCAGATTCATTTCGCCGCATTTGAGACAGAGTTCCAGCAGGGTCTCCAGGTCGAAGTTGACGTTGGTCATGGTCGCGAACAGGGCTTCCTCGATGAAGGACGAAACCTGTTCGTCGAATTTGCCCATTCTCCGGGCATGATGCGCGTAGGCGGCCATACCCTTGAGTCCGTAGAGCAGGGTTTCCTGGAGCGACTGGACATCGGCGTCCTTGCCGCACACACCGGGGGAGGTGACGCAGGCGGTCTGGCGGAAGGTTTGTTCACACTGGTTGCAATACATGGAAACCTCTGGATCTGAAAAATAGCTCAAGGAAAATCGGCACGCGGGATGGGTCAGGGCCTGGCCGGGTGCGCGGGGGAGAGTGTCGCGGGAGCGGGGCGGGATGGCCTTGACCGAGATCAAATGGCTTCTGACGTGTGTCGCTGCCCCCATCGCACTGGCGCTTCCGGTCTCAAACCGAATCCTTGCCGTTGGAGATGCCAGGGCGCGCCCGCACTTATAATGATGGTGAAGAGGCATGAATGGCCGTTGAGCCTGCGTTCAACCGTGTCCAGACGGAAAAGCGTCGTTTTCAGCCTTTTCAGCCTTTTCAGGCGTCGCGACCGCCTCTGGGGCGATCAGCAAGACGCGGTTTTTTATCCCTTAGGAGTTAATGTGATGAAACTGATGATGATTTCGATGACTCTGCTGGCGGCCGCCACCATCGCTGCCTGCGGAACCACCACCGCATCGCGTACGGGTAGCGGCGCGGCGCTCGGGGCGGCCACCGGCGCGGCAGTCGGTTCATTGAGCGGTAACGCGGGTAAGGGCGCGCTCATTGGCGCGGGAGCCGGCGCCCTTGGCGGTTACGTCCATGATCGCAACGAGAAAAGCAAAGAGCAGCAGCGGTGGTAGGCTGACCGCGGAACCCGTCGGCTTCGGGCGGCGGGTTTCGTCGGCAAAGCCCGCTTGCACCCAATCCCACGCATCGCCAGAGAAGTCGTTATGTCTGAATTCACCAATGTCACCGTGACCAAAAAAGCGAACTGCTATTTCGATGGTCTGGTGACCAGTCGCACCCTGACGTTCCCGGACGGGCGCATCAAAACCCTCGGAATCATGCAGCCCGGCGAATTCGAATTCGGCACCCAGGCGCGAGAACTGATGGAAATCATGAGCGGAGAACTGGAGGTATTGCTCCCCGACGAGGAGCAATGGCGTCAGATTCAGGGGGGCGAATCGTTCGAGGTGCCCGCCAATTCCAAATTCCGCGTCCGGGTGCGCGCCTTGACGGATTATTGCTGTTCGTTTCTTTCCTGAACCGGGTAAACCAGCCTCTGGCTCGAACCCTAGTGCTTCGCTGCTCAAGTTCCGAGACCGGGGCTTCCTCGTTGTCGTTGTCGTTGTCGATTATTCGCCATGTCTAGACAACGACAACGACAACGACAACGACAACGACCTGAGACGGTCGTGGGATTTTCGTAAAGTTACCCCGGTTTCCGCATGGACCTCACCAATCAAATCATCCTGATCGTCTCGCTCGTGCTGTTCGCCAGCGTCCTGGCCGGCGCCTTGAGCAGCCGGCTGGGCGCGCCCCTGCTGCTGGTGTTCCTGGTCATCGGCATGCTGCTCGGCGAGGACGGCCCCGGCGGCATCGAGTTCGACGATGTGCGCGTGGCTCACCTGTTCGGCAGCCTGGCGCTGGCCGTCATCCTGTTCGATGGCGGTCTGGCGACCCCCTATCGAAATTTCCGGGTCGGACTCAAACCGGCGCTCGGGCTGGCGACTATCGGCGTTCTGATCACCACCCTGATCACCGGGGCGTTCGCCGTCTGGTGGCTGGGTCTGGGCTGGCTTGAGGGGCTGCTGCTCGGCGCCATCGTGGGTTCCACCGATGCCGCGGCGGTGTTTTCGCTGCTGCGTTCCAGGGGCTTGGAGTTGAAGCAGCGCGTGGGGGCCACGCTGGAGATCGAGTCCGGCAGCAACGATCCCATGGCCGTCTTCCTGACCATCGCGCTGATCGAGCTGGTCCTCCATCCTCAGGGCAATCCAGGGCTGACGCTGTTGACCGAGTTTGCCCGTCAGATGGGGCTGGGCGCCTTGATCGGCCTGGCCGGCGGCTTCGGTCTGGTGTGGCTGGTCAACCGTCTGACGATGTCGCCGGGACTCTATCCGCTTGCGGTCCTGGCGGGCGGCTTGAGTCTCTTCGGCGTGACTGCGGTCCTCGATGGCAGCGGCTTTCTGGCCATCTATCTAGCCGGACTGGTGGTCGGCAACCGTCCGCTCCAGTCCCGCCTTGACATCAAACGTTTCCACGACGGGATCGCCAGTCTGGCGCAGATCGGCATGTTCCTGATGCTCGGGCTGCTCGTCACCCCCTCGGAATTTTTGCCGGTGGCGCTGGATGCGCTGCTGTTCGCGGCGGTGCTGATCCTGCTGGCACGGCCGCTGGCGGTCTGGCTCTGTCTGCTGCCGTTTCGCTTTCCCTGGCGCGAGCAGGTGTTCATCGGCTGGGTGGGTCTGCGCGGGGCGGTGCCCATCATCCTGGCGCTCTTCCCGCTGCTGGCGGGTCTGGAGCAGGCCCAGATGTACTTCAATATTGTGTTCTTCGTGGTCCTGCTGTCGCTGCTGATCCAGGGCTGGACGCTGTCATCGCTGGCGCGGTTGCTGAAGCTGGAGATCCCGCCGACCACCCAGGTGGTGCAGCGGGTGGAACTGGACATTCCCGGCCAGCAGGAACTGGAACTGGTCGGCTATCGTTTGGCGGCCAATTCGCCGGCGGTCATCGAGAAGCGGGCTGGCTTGACCCTGCCCAGGGGCGCGCGGGTGGTGGCGATTCTGCGCGACAGGCATTTGCTGGAGCATCTGGAACCGCTCGACCCCCGTCCGGGCGACTATCTTTATCTGATGGCGGATCCGACCGACCTGCCGACTCTCGACCGCTTGTTCGTCGCGAGCCCCGCCGCGGCACGTCTTTCCGACCTCGCCTTTTTTGGCGAGTTCGTCCTCAACGGCGATGCCCGCGTGGGCGATCTGTGCACGGCTTACGGGATCTGTCTGGCCGACAGCGAGCATCGATTCACGCTCGATGAGCTGATTCGTCGTGGGCTCAACGCGCATCCGGTCGTCGGCGACCGGTTGCAACTGGGGAGTGTGGAATTGGTGGTGCGGCGAGTGCAGGATGACCGGATCACGCAGGTGGGACTGAAGTTGCCCCGTGCAAACTGAACCTCGTCCGCGCGACGCGCGCGCTATCGTGCGAGATCGGTTTTGCAGGAATCAACAGTGGCCGTGTGAGACGCGGGATCGTTCGACCGATGCAACCCGAGCAAGCGTGCTGGATGCCTAGTGCTTCGCTGCTCAAGTTCCGAGACCGAGGCATCCTCGTTGTCGTTGTCGTTGTCGTTGTCGTTGTCGTTGTCTCGACTTGGCGAATATTCGATTACGACAACGACAACGACAACGACAACGACCTGAGACCGTCTTGGGACTTTCGCACAGTTCGGGTTTCCGTGTTCATGGAGATTATCGCTGTGAACACGGATAAGGGGCGCGATTACCAGCTATTGGCCGCACTAAGGGCCGCGCGGGCCTCCTCGGTGGGATAAATCGCCTTGCCCGCCTCGTCGAGGAGGGTAATCGCGAGGGTCGGACAGCCTTCGGCCGCCGAGCGCATCATCAGTTGGTCCCCAAGGCCGCCAGTCGGAAGCGCCTTGAGATCATCGCCGATATCGTCTTCCTTGAACGCTTGGGGGCAGGCCACCCAGCAGGTACCGCAGCCAATACAGGCGGCAGCTTCAACCTCGATCTTGCTAATCATGTGTACGAAGGGTCCATAGCGGGTTAGGCTGCGTGTCGTCTGCATCGCGCAGCAGGATTTCAAACGCCAAAAGATACGCTGGGGTGGCGCGGGGCGCAACGAGATAGGATACCCCACACGCGGAAGGCGACGACGGCTGGCACGCGAGAGCGCGCAAATTCAGCGTACGTGTTCATCGTTGGGTAACCCGTATAATCGACCATCGGACGTGATCGGCCAATCCGAGAAACCATGCATGTCTTTATCAGGGAATCATCGAGAGAGCCTTCATCCATGTCAGATGCCCCATTCGACCTCATCGACGCCAAGGACGCCTTCGCCGATAGCGACTGGTTCCATGTCTGCCGTCAGACCCAGACGCCTTACGTCGTCGTGCGCAGTGGCGAGACATCAGCCGACGTGCTTTGGGACTATGTCACGCTTCCGCCGAGTTGCGATGCCCTGTTGCGCGGCCATTTTGCCTCGCTGGAAAACAACGCCCGCGCGATTTTCGAGCGCTTCGCCATTCCGGAATCGCATCTCAGGATCAAGCCTACCCTGATCTGTTTCGACAGACTGCCGTTCGATCATGCCAAGCGTGCCGCGGCGGAACTTCACGGCCTCATTTCAACCTATCTGCCCGATGCCCGGACTGTCTCGCGTGGCGCTCCGGTTCCTTGCGAGTCGGCCGCGCCAGCCGGCGACAGGATGCGGGACGAACTGGAAGCGCCCAGCCTCCGGCGGCTTTGGGTCGAAGAACAAAGCCACGCCAGTTCGGTCTGAATCCTCTGCCGCAGCGGCGCCGAAGTCGAGTCGCTCAACCTGCAACGCCAGAGCTTCCAGCCCTCACGGAACGGGACAGACCAAGCGGGTCTATCGACGCAAAGACCTGGTTTCGTTCGCATGACTGTCGCTCGGAAGAACTAAATACATGCTTTTATTTCAGAGAAAACACAATATATTGTGTTTTCGGTTGGAGATACTGTCTGGATGTCCTAGAATGACCTCGTGCAACTGTGCGCAAGTCCCAAGACCGTCTCAGGTCGTTGTCGCGGTCTCGACATGGCGAATATCGATTACGACAACGACAACGAGGAGGACCGGGGCTCGGAACTTGAGCAGCGAAGCACTAGCGCTTCCGGCGCACGGGCGGTACCACGCGAACGCGTTCGACGGATCGCCTGGCACCGGGTTTTTCCGGCTTTCTTCCTGGACGGATGGCACTGCCGTCGGTCTTTCGGGACGGGGCGATTCCCGCCCTTCAGTCAACCTTAACCTTCTTCCGCCATCCACCCACGTCGGCTGCCTGGCGGATTGATCGAATCGATGAATCGAGGACAGACCACCATGCTGAACTGGGACGATCCACTTGCCGCGGCCAAGCCCGACGCTTTCCGTCCGGCCGCTGCCATGCCGACTTCGGCGGGTCAGGACGATCGGCTGGATAGCCTGGCGGGTCAGCACGCGGATTTCCGGACGCGCTTTCAATCCCACGATACCCGCGCCCATGCGAGGCCCGGTCAGGGGCTGGTCGCCAATCTCAATCTGATGGAGAGCGCCGGCGCGGCACCCGTGGTCGCTCCCGATCCCTTTGCCGCCGCCGCGAACCAACAGGCCGAGCTGTCCATCGAGGATCCGCTCCTCCCCGGCGCGCACCATGAGCCTGAACAGGGTGCCGCGGGCGGCGCCACCGGACTCGAAAGCCTGGAACTGGGCGCGGGCCGGGTGCGGGTGGACGATAAGGCGATCATCAACTGTCGAGCGGATCTCAATCAGCTCGTGCCCTTCAAATACGACTGGGCCTGGCAGAAATATCTCGACGCCTGCGCCAATCACTGGATGCCGCAAGAGATCAACATGAACGCGGACATCGCGCTCTGGCGGGATCCGAACGGCCTGACCGACGACGAACGCACCATCATCAAGCGTAACCTGGGCTTTTTCTCGACCGCCGATTCGCTGGTCGCGAACAATCTGGTGCTGGCGGTCTATCGTCACATCAGTAACCCCGAGTGCCGTCAATATCTGCTGCGCCAGGCGTTCGAGGAGGCGTTGCACACCCATGCTTATCAGTACGTGGTCGAAAGCCTGGGGTTGGACGAGGGCGAAATCTTCAACATGTACCGCGAGGTGCCATCCGTCGCGCGCAAGGCCGAGTGGGCGCTGCCCTACACCCAGCATCTGGCCGACCCGCATTTCAACACCGGCACGCGGGAGAACGATCAGACGCTGCTGCGCGAACTGGTCGCCTTCTACGTGATCTTCGAGGGCATCTTTTTCTATGTCGGTTTCGTGCAGGTGTTGAGCATGGGCCGGCGCAACAAGATGACCGGCACCGCCGAGCAGTTTCAGTACATCCTGCGCGACGAATCCATGCACATGAATTTCGGCATCGATGTCATCAACCAGATCAAGATCGAGAATCCCCGCCTCTGGACCCCGGAGTTCCGGGAGGAACTGGTCACCATGATCCGCGACGCGGTCGCGATGGAGTCGCGCTATGCCCACGACACCATGCCGCGCGGCGTGCTGGGCCTGAACGCGCCCATGTTCGAGGAGTATCTCCAGTTCATCGCCAACCGCCGCTGCGCCCAGATCGGATTGCCCGAGCAGTATCCGGGCGCCAGCAATCCCTTCCCCTGGATGTCCGAGGTGCTGGATCTCAAGAAGGAAAAAAACTTCTTCGAGACGCGCGTGACCGAGTATCAGACCGGTGGGGCGCTGAACTGGGATTGATCCCCGAGCGGCCTACTCGTCGCGAATGTACGCGAACCGGACGTCATCTGGCGTCCCTTCCAGCGCGCTTCCGGCGGGCGGACGCCACATCACCATGTCCTCGATCTGGCTCGCCAGCTCGAAATCTTTGTCGGTGACGCCCTTCGCCGAATGGGTCATCAGACTGATGGTCACGCGGTCATAGGAGACCGTCAGATCGGGGTGATGCCAAGCGGCTTCGGCAAGGTGTCCGACGGCGTTGAGCGCCATCAGCGTTCCCTTCCAGCCGTGGGTGCGGTAGGTGCGGCGCAGACAGCCGTCCTCGAAGATCCAGCGCGGGAGTTCGCGGGCGATCCGCTCGCGGATTTCCGCTTCGCCGTAGACTCGGATGTCGGACATGGTTGGTGCCTCCGGTGGTTTCACCCAACCCGGCAGAGCCGGAACTAAAAACGTGATCGAGGACTTTGCTCGTTGTCGTTGTCGTTGTCGCTCGGATACTCGACAACGACAACGACAACGACAACGCGATTTCTTCGACAGTCTGTTTTTAATGTTTTAAACCGCGCCAGCTCCGACAGACGTGGATGCTGTCGAGAGTGATCCAATCCAAAAACATCGCCTACCGCACTGGGCGCGGTTTAACGCCGCGACCGAAAAAAGGCGCGCAGGGTTTCGGCGCACTCCTCGGCCAGGATGCCACCCCGGCAAGCGGTGCGGTGATTGAATCGGTCGTCCGATGGCAGCAGGTCGAAGACGCTGCCGCAGGCGCCGGCCTTGGGGTCGGGCGCGCCATAGATGACCTGAGCGACGCGGGCGTGAACGATGGCCCCGGCGCACATGACACAGGGCTCCAGGGTGACATACAGGGTTGTGTCGGGCAGACGGTAATTCCCCACGCGCCGTCCAGCATCGCGTAACGCCTGAATCTCGGCATGGGCGCTGGCGTCATGCGTCCCGATCGGGCGGTTCCAGCCCTCGCCGATGACCGCGCCGTCCCGGACCAGCAGCGCGCCGACCGGCACCTCGCCCGCCTCGGCGGCGCGTTGGGCCAGGGTCAGCGCAAGGCGCATCCAGTCTTGATCCGAACGGTTGTCGGCGATGTCCAAGCGAGCGTTTCCCCCTTGGTCGTTAAATGGACAGGATTAACAGGATGTTTCAAGATTGACAGGATTCAAAACCGAGGTTCGAACTCGGTCGCTATGGCAGAATCCCTCACCACAGACTCCACTTCGTCTCCCATCGAACGAGAACCCAGGCATGGACACTGAACCGACCAGCGACCTCTTTCAACCCTACCGGCTTGGCGGCCTGACGCTTGCCAACCGGCTCGTCATGGCGCCGCTGACGCGCAGTCGCGCGGGCGCGGGCGATGTGCCGACGCCCTTGATGGCGACCTATTATGCACAGCGCGCCAGTGCCGGTCTGCTGATCAGCGAGGCGTCGCAGATTTCGCCGCAGGGCAAGGGGTATATCCAAACGCCGGGGATTTACAGCGCCGAACAGATCGCTGGCTGGAAGCAAGTCACCGACGCCGTGCATGCCGCTGACGGCAAGATCGTCATCCAGCTCTGGCATGTCGGGCGTATCTCGCATCCCGACCTGCAGGACAACGGCGCGCTGCCGGTCGCGCCCTCGGCGGTGATCCCGGTCGGCCAGGTGTTCACCGGCCAGGGAATGGTCGACATGGTGACGCCGCGCGCGCTCGAACTCGACGAAATCCCCGGTCTTGTGGCGGACTACCGACAGGCGGCCCGCCATGCGCAAGAGGCGGGTTTCGATGGAATCGAGATCCACGCGGCCAACGGGTATCTGCTCGATCAGTTTCTGCGGGACAAGACCAATCGGCGTACCGACCTCTACGGCGGCGCCATCGAAAACCGCGCCCGGCTGCTGCTTGAAGTCACCGACGCGGTGCTTGAAGTCTGGGAGAAGGATCGTGTCGGCGTGCGTCTCTCGCCGCTCTCGCCGGTCAACGATATCGACGACTCGGATCCCGAGCCGCTGTTCACCCATGTCGTGAGCGAGTTGACGGCACGCGGCATCGGTTTTCTGCATGTCATTGAAGGCGTGACCGGCGGTCCGCGCGAGACAGGTCATCCCTTCCAGCTTGACACCCTGCGACGACTGTTCAAGGGAACCTATATCGCCAACAACGGTTACACGCGCGATCTTGCGCTGACCGCTCGCGCGGCCGATAGCGCCGACTTGATCGCCTTCGGCAAGCTCTTCATCTCCAACCCCGATCTGGTCGAGCGGTTGCGTCTGAATGCCCCGCTGAATGAGCCCGATCCCGCGACCTTCTATGGCGGCGACGAGCGCGGCTATACCGATTATCCCTGTCTCGACAGCGCTCGCTGAGAAATATCTATTTTCTCGTTCCCGACTCCTGCGCAGAATCGTTGTCAGTTGTCAGTTGTCAGTTGTCAGTTGTCAGTTGTCAGTTGTCAGTTGTCAGTTGTCAGTTGTCAGTTGTCAGTTGTCAGTTGTCAGTTGTCAGTTGTCGGGTAACTCTTGAATCTCCTTGGTAGCGAGGGCGTACTGCCCTCGCTTCTGGTGGGCGGTCTTGTGCAGATCGAATCGGGAAGGTTTGAAGGTTTACTCCCACTCAATGGTCCCCGGCGGCTTGCCGGTGATGTCGTAGACCACCCGCGACACACCGGGCACTTCGTTGACGATGCGCCGGCAGACTAGATCGAGAAATTCATAGGGCAGATGCGCCCAGCGGGCGGTCATGAAGTCCAGCGTCTCGACCGCGCGCAGCGCGATGACATGGGCATACTGGCGGTTGTCGCCGACCACGCCGACCGAGCGCACGGGTAAAAAAACCGCGAACGCTTGCGAGACCTGGTCATAAAGATCGGCGCGACGCAGTTCCTCGATGAAGATGTGATCGGCCAGACGGAGCGTCTGGGCGTCGTGCCGCTGCACTTCGCCCAGGATTCGCACGCCAAGACCAGGGCCGGGGAAGGGATGGCGATAGACCATCTCGGAGGGTAGGCCCAACTCGACCCCGATTCGGCGCACCTCGTCCTTGAACAGTTCGCGCAAGGGTTCGACCAGCTTGAGGTTCATGTCATCCGGGAGACCGCCGACATTGTGATGCGACTTGATAACCTTGGCCTTGCCGCTCTTGGCGCCGGCGGATTCGATCACGTCCGGATAGATGGTGCCCTGCGCCAGCCACTGCACATCCTGGATCTTGCTCGCCTCGTCATCGAACACCTCGATGAAGGTATTGCCGATGATCTTGCGTTTCTGTTCCGGATCGCTCACGCCCTTGAGCCGGCCCAGGAAACGCTCCTCGGCATCCACCCGAATCACCCGCACGCCCATGTGACGGGCGAAGGTGCTCATCACCTGATCGCCCTCGCCGAGGCGCAGCAGACCGTTGTCGACGAAGACGCAGGTGAGTTGATCGCCAATCGCGCGGTGGAGGAGGGCGGCGACCACGCTGGAATCGACGCCGCCGGAGAGTCCGAGCAGAACCTTGTCGGTTCCAACCTGGGCGCGGATCTTCGCGAGACTGTCATCGATGATGTTGTCCGGGGTCCAGAGACGCCCGCAGCCGCAGATCTCGTGCACGAAGCGTTCGATAATCCGCTGGCCCTGGCGGGTATGGGTGACCTCGGGATGGAACTGCACGCCATAGAAGCGGCGCTCCTCGTCGGCGATTCCGGCGAGCGGGGCGTTTTCGGTTTCGGCGATGACCTGGAAGCCTGGCGGCAGCGATTCCACACGGTCGCCGTGGCTCATCCAGACATCCAGGAGTCCGTAGCCCTCGGGGCTGGCATGGTCCTCGATATCGCGCAGCAGCCGCGAGTGTCCGCGCGCGCGGACTTGGGCATAACCGTATTCGCGATGGGTCGCCGGGACGACCGCGCCGCCGAGCTGCGCAGTCATGGTTTGCAGGCCGTAGCAGATGCCCAGCACCGGCACCCCGAGGTCGAAGACCAGCGGATCGGCGCGCGGCGTTTCGGCCTCATGGACGGATTGCGGCCCGCCCGAGAGGATCACCCCGCTGGGTGCGAACTCGCGGATGGCCTGGGCGTCCAGGTCGTAGGGGTGGAGTTCGCAATAGACCCCGGCCTCGCGCACCCGCCGGGCGATCAACTGGGTGTATTGAGATCCGAAGTCCAGGATCAGGATGCGGTCGGCGTGGATGTTGGGCATAAATGAGTTGTCAGTTGTCAGTTGTCAGTTGTCAGTTGTCAGAGATCCAGGTCTTGCGCAGCCAAGATCGAATGGAGCGCGCGAAATGCCGCGATCTTTCAATCGCAACCCGCGAATCCTGAAAAATCTGTCGATGCTGTCTAGCGTGTGTCAGTTGGCGGTACGCCACGCAAGGCGTCGCGATAGGCCCGGATCGCTTCGTCGGTCGTCGGGCGGTCGAGAAAGGACATGAGCAGATCCAGATCGAGTCCAGGCAGTACCTCGCTCGCGACGAGTGGGACATAGCGCTCGTCGTGCAGTCCGTAGGGCTGAATCCGGCCCTTGCGCCAGTACCAGATCTCGGCCACGCCGAGTTTGCGGTAGATGTCGAGCGTGTCGATACGCCCCGAGGTCCAGACGACCTCGATGGCCAGGTGCGGGCGCTCGCGCTCCGGGTCGCCGAAGATGTAACACTCGTCCGGTTCGGCGCCCCGGGTGCGATCAGCCGACTTCAGCGTCCAGGAGCCGAGGACGGAGAAAGGGATGTCGCGTTCCAGGCAGTAGGTTTCGACCAGGCAGCCGATCAATGACTTGATCGCCTCGTGGGTGCGGGATGGACTCATGATCTCGACGACTCCCTCCAGATAGGCAATGCGCGGCGCCGAATGATCGCCGCGCATGTCGAGCAGGCGTTCATAGTCATCCCAACTCAGGTCCGAGAGATGGACGACGTGATCCTCGGTCGGTCGGTCATCGTGTTGTTCGTATTGGGCCTGGGTATACATTGACCTCGCCTCTATGATGTTGGATGGTTCAGTCTGATCGGTGTCAGGATCAGGAGGCGATGCTCAATCCAGACTGCCCGGTATGCATCCATCTCCTTCGTTACAAGATGCGGCGCTCCTGCGCGTACTGGCGGAGTGCTTGGTTCACTGCGGTCGAATCAGGAAAAATCCGATGAAGATCGGGGTCGATCCTGACGATGTTGGTTCCCTCCCGATAACGGGCGGCATACTTCCCGCGTTCGCCTGATTTGATCAAGCTCGGCGGATACTCGGGCTTCAAGGTATCTTCTTCATTCATAAGCATTGCGCTCGGATCGTGTCATGCATCGTGCTGAGATGATACGGATGGTGTCGTTTCTTTCGGTGAATGACACCACGAGATGCCGGGCTTTTGAGGAGATGCCGAAGAGTAGGTAACGCATTTCATCGGATGAGTGCTCCGGATCGGAAACAGATGAAGCGTGTTCATCGCCAAAAACCTCCGTCGCCTCAATAAAGGTGACTCCGTGTTTTGCCTGATTAGCGCGCGCCTTCTTCTCGTCCCACTCAAAATCCATATCAAAAAATCCACATAAAGACCTAGCTCCGGCTGTTGCCCAAGCAACAGCCGGCGCCAGATTTTAATTGTCGATGCGATAATTCGGCGCTTCCTTCGTAATCTGCACATCATGCACATGCGACTCGCGCATCCCCGCCGTGCTGACGCGCACGAACTCCGGCTTGGTGCGCATCTCTTCGATGGTGGCGCAGCCGGTATAGCCCATGCTGGAGCCCAGCCCACCGACCAGTTGATGGATCACGTTGATCAGGCTGCCCTTGTAGGGAACGCGCCCCTCGATACCCTCGGGCACCAGCTTTTCCTTCTCGGTGTCTTCCTGGAAATAGCGGTCGCTGGAGCCCTCGGAGGAGCCCATGGCGCCCAGCGAGCCCATGCCGCGATAGGATTTATAGGAACGCCCCTGATAGATCTCCACCTCGCCCGGCGCCTCGTCGGTGCCGGCGAACATGCCGCCGATCATGACGCTGTGCGCGCCGGCGGCGATCACCTTGGCGACATCGCCCGAGTAGCGCAGACCGCCATCGGCGATGACTGGCACCCCGCTGCCTTCCAGCGCCTCGGTGACGTTGGACACCGCCGTGATCTGCGGGACGCCGACGCCGGCGACGATGCGGGTGGTGCAGATGGAGTTATGCACGATCGCGTTATCGGCGATGAAGCTATGCGTCGGGCAATCGACCTCGATGTCGTAGACGGGAAGCGCCAGATGGAGCGGTTGCCGGTCTAGCAGCTTCAGAACCTGATAGTCCCTGGTCAATCGCTTCGCGTGCGAGACGTTCAGACGGGCGCGATAGGAATCCCGGCAATTCTCGTCGCAGGTGCCGACAAGTCCGCCCGCCGACGGCGCCTCGACATGGCAGTTCGGCAGGCTGCCTTTGAGCAACAGACAGAGCAGGCTGAAGAGTTCGGTCAGCGCTTGCGAGGTATTGCCGAAACAGAGCCGGCCATCGGCGGCGGTATAGCCGTCGCTGTCCAGAAGTCCATCGAACAGCCCCTGCAGATAGTCGGGGTTGGCGCACAGGAGATCGGACGGCAGGTGTTTTTCGTGGCGTTTGCCGAAGCGTGCCAGCAGGCGTGCCCACTGCAACGAATAGAAATGGATGTTGATGATGCTGGGGCCAGCCGTTTGTACCGGCGCGACCCCGGTGACCTCCTGGACACACTGGATTAGTTTGTCCACGATGGCCTGTTCATGCTCGCCAAAGTACCAGGAAACCCGTCCCAGCTCGGAATTTCTGGAGGGCGCGATGAAGGCATGTCCGTCACCGAGAAAGGTTCCAAAAAGATAGCCGAGCGCGTAGGACTCGCGGATTTGGGTGTGATAACGCGCTAACTGTAAATCCTGACGGATGGCAAACTCGGTCAGATTGATTTCAATGGTGCCGGGTAGCTCGAACGCAACCTGGCGCGGGAACAGACAGGTGCCGCGTTCGACCTCGCCGATGGCCGTCCAACCGATCTTCGATGCGCCTTGCCGGGTGGGCCGGTCGAGTACATTGACATAACCTTTCGATGCCACGGTCTCCGCGCTTGCGGTGGTGAGATCGCCGACTAGATAGCGATGGTCGGGCGTGGCGAGCGTGCCCCAGAACGAGGCGGTATGACGAATCTGCATGACCTCGCGCACCCCCGTGCACCAGGCGTTCACGACCGTGACAGGCTGTCCATCCCGATTGATCACCCGCTCGCCGG
Source organism: Thiocystis minor (assembly GCF_016653465.1). Lineage (GTDB taxonomy): Bacteria > Pseudomonadota > Gammaproteobacteria > Chromatiales > Chromatiaceae > Chromatium > Chromatium minus. The sequence continues at coordinate 51,455 of NZ_NHSQ01000077.1, forward strand.
GGCGGACATCCTCGATATTCCGGTAGCTGGCGTCCGCCATCAGAATTCGCGTCCCCGCCGCGAAACAACCAGGTCCAATGCCCACCTTCACCGCATCCGCGCCCGCGTCGCGCAACGCCCGCGCGGCGTCCGCCGTGGCGATATTGCCGCCGATGACCTGGAGATCGGGGTAGTGGGTCTTGACCCACTTCACGCGATCGAGCACGCCCTGCGAGTGACCGTGTGCGGTATCGACCACGACCACGTCGACCCCGGCCTCGACCAGCGCAGCGATACGCTCCTCGGTGCCGCGTCCGACGCTGACCGCCGCGCCGCAGCGCAGCCGTTCATGCGAATCGCGCGAGGCTTTGGGGAAGTCCTTGGCTTTCTGAATATCCTTGACGGTGATCAGTCCGCGCAGCTCGAAACGGTCGTTGACCACCAGTACCTTCTCGATCCGGTGTTTGTGCAGCAGGCTCACCACATCCTCGCGGCTGGCACCCTCGCGTACCGTGACCAGACGCTCCTGCGGGGTCATGATGGCCGACACCGGCGCGCTCATTCGGGTCTCGAAACGCAGATCGCGTCCGGTGACGATGCCGACCAGCTTGCCGTTCTCGGTGACCGGGACGCCGGAGATGTTATTGGCGTGGGTGAGTGCGAGCACCTCGCCGACACTGACCGTCGGCGCGACCGTGATGGGATTGCGGATGATGCCGCTCTCGTATTTCTTGACCGCCAGCACCTCGCGGGCCTGACGCTCGGCGTTCATGTTCTTGTGGATGATGCCGATGCCGCCTTCCAGCGCCATGGCGATGGCCAGCCGGGCCTCGGTGACCGTATCCATGGCGGCCGAGACCAGGGGAATTCGCAGTTCGATCCCGCGGGTCAGCTTGGTATGGAAATCCACCTCGTTCGGGAGCACCCTGGAATGGGCGGGGACAAGGAGGACATCGTCGAAGGTCAGTGCTTCCTGGATCAGGCGCATGGGAATCGGGCTCCGCGGATCGTTTCCAAAGGCTGGAAATTAACCCGTGAGTATAGGATTTCAAATCCGAGTGGTAAACTTGTGTTTATGAATATCATCACATCAATGGCTATCAGGCGGTCATCGCCTTTGACCCCGACATTGAACTGTTCCGGGGGGAGTTTATGGGACTGAATGGCGGTGCCGACTTCTATGCCGCCGATGTCGAAGGTTTGAAGCGGGAGGGCGAAATTTCGCTGCGTCTGTTCCTGGACGCCTGCAAGCGTCGTGGGATCGAGCCACGCAAGCATTTTTCGGGTAAATTTTCCCTGCGGGTCGATCCCGCCACGCATGAGGCCGCCGTCATGGCCGCGGCCGCGCATGGTCAGAGTTTGAATCAGTGGGCGACGGAGGCGATCAGGCAGGCCGCCCAGGCGGAGTCTTGTTGACCGCGCGGAAAACCACCAAGGATGCGGGTCTGGACTTTTCCCGCGACATCTACAGCGTGGCGCGTCTCGCCAGCGAGGTGCGGGCCGTGCTCGACGGCAGTTTCCCGCTGCTCTGGGTGCGGGGCGAGATCTCGAATCTGGCGCAGCCCGCCTCGGGACATCTGTATTTCAGCCTGAAGGACGAAGCGGCCCAGGTCCGTTGCGCCATGTTCCGTGCCAAGCGGCTGTTGCTGCCGTTTAAACCCGCGAACGGCCAGCAGGTGCTGGCGCGCGTGCGGGTGACGCTCTATGAGCCGCGCGGCGATTTCCAACTGGTGGTCGAGCATCTGGAATCGGGCGGGGAGGGCGCGCTGCGGCTGGCCTTTGAGCGCCTGAAGCAAACGCTCGTCAGCGAGGGCTTATTCGCGGAGTCCAGCAAGCGCCCGTTGCCAGCCTTTCCGTGTCAGGTGGGCCTGATCACCTCGCCCACGGGCGCGGCGGTGCGTGACCTGCTCGCGGTGCTCAAGCGCCGGTTCAGCGCCTTGCCGGTGGTGATCTATCCCGCGCAGGTCCAGGGTGAGGCGGCGGCTGCCTCACTGATCGCCGCGCTGACGCTCGCCAATGCCCGTGCCGACTGCGATGTGCTGATCCTGGCGCGCGGCGGCGGTTCGCTGGAGGATCTCAACGCCTTCAACGACGAGTCGCTGGCGCGGGCGATTCGCGCCTCCGCGATTCCGGTGGTCAGCGGGGTCGGTCATGAGAGCGATCTCACCATCGCCGATCTGGTGGCAGATCGGCGGGCGGCCACGCCCTCGGCGGCGGCCGAACTGGTCGCGCCCTCGTCCGAGCATGTTCGGCAGCGACTGACCGCGCTGTCCGTGCGTCTGGCCGAGGTTCAGCAACGTCGGTTTGACCTCGTCCGTCAGCGACTGGCGGGCGTGGTGCGCCATCTGGGGCTGCTGCATCCGGCCGCCCGGTTGCAGCAGCAATCGCAGCGTCTGGATTTCGCTCAACAGCGCTTGCTGACACTCATGGCGGAGCGGCTGGGGGGTGCGCGGAACCGACTTCGTCCAGTCGTGGCGCGATTGGGCGCGGTCTCGCCGGAGCGACGGCTGGAACGGGCGGGGATGATTCTGGACGCGCTCGGCCAACGGCTCGCTCGGGCGTCTCATCGGATGGCGGAACAGCGGCGCGAGCGGCTACTGCGTGCTCTCGCCGGACTGGAGGCGCTTAGCCCCTTGGCCACGCTGGCGCGCGGCTACGCCATCGTCACGCGCTGGCCGGATGGTTTGATTGTCAGGGATCCGTATCAGGCTCCACCTGGAACCCACATTCAGGCGCGTGTCGCGGCAGGGCGATTGATGGCGGTTGTGGCGTCCGACGAAAGCGGCTGAATCGCGTCGAATCACCAAGGATTTGCCGCCGCCCTGGGTGCGCCGACCTGTGGTCGTCACGCCGCGCTTGGCTGACGGCGGTCCGAATACAACTCGGTCATCCTTCCGGCAGCCGTTCTCATTTTGGCGTCATCCGCCATCGTAGGAGCCCCCTTGCGGGCGATATGACTTGCCAGTCGCCTTTGGGTCTGGGGCTAAACCCCGTCGCCCGGAAGCCAGCCCGCAGGCCCGCAAGTCGCCCGCAAGCGGGTTCCTACGTCAACATGAGAATTACTGTCCCCCAGCCGGGGTGTTGCTCAGTCTTCCGCGCGCTGATAGGCGTCCGCCATCTGCTTCTGGATGTTGGCGGGTACCGGTTCGTAGCGACTGAGTTCGATACTGTAGGTGCCCTCGCCGCCGGTCATGGCCTTGAGCCGGGCGTCATAGCCTGACAACTCCGCCAGCGGCGCCTCGCCTTCGATCAGGATGCGACCGCGACTCTTGGTCTCGCTGCCGTTGATGCGGCCGCGCCGGCTCGACAGATCCCCCGCCAGATCGCCCATGGCGCTGTCCTGGGCGGTGATGCGGATCTTGACGATCGGTTCCAGGATGACCGGCTGGGCCTTGAGCACGGCGTCGATGAACGCCTTGCGACCGGCGGTGGCAAAGGCGATGTCCTTGGAATCCACGGGATGAAATTTGCCGTCATAGACGGTGACCTTGACATCCTGGAGCGGATAACCGGCGACGGCGCCTTCATCGAGCACCTGACGCACGCCCTTTTCGATCGAGGGGATGAAATTGCCGGGAATGACGCCGCCGACCACCGCGTCGATGAACTCGAAGCCGGCGCCGCGTTCGTTGGGCTCGACCCGCAGATAGACCTCGCCGAACTGACCCGCGCCGCCAGTCTGTTTCTTGTGCCGGTGATGCCCCTCCGCCTTGCCCACGATGGTCTCGCGGTAGGGGATGCTCGGCGGGTGGGTCTCCACCTCGACATGGAATTGTTCGGTCAGCCGGCGCAGCAACACCTTGAGGTGCAATTCGCCAAGACCGCGGATGATGGTCTCGTTGGCGGCGGCGTTGTGTTCGAGATGGAAACAGGGGTCTTCCGACTCCAGTTTATGCAGCGCGTCGGTCAGCTTCTGCTCGTCGCCGCGCTTGGCGGTGTTGATGGCGAGTCCGAACAGCGGCAGCGGGCATTCCAGGCTGGCGAGGTGGAAGTGGTCTTCCTCGTGCGAGTCGTGCAGCACGGCGTCGAAATGGATGTCGTCGACCCGCGAGACGGCGAGGATGTCGCCGGGGACGCCTTCGCTCACCTCGATCAATTCGCTGCCATGCAGTCGGTAGAGATGATTCACCTTGAACGGCTTGCGGGCGTCGCCGATCAGGATCTGAGCGCCCGTCGTCATGCGGCCCTGATGGATGCGGAAGATGCCGAGTTTGCCCCGGAAGGGATCGTTGATGATCTTGAAGACATGCGCCACGACATGCAGCGACGGATCGGGCTTGACGGTCACCGGCAGCAGCGTGGCACCTTCGCCTTTCAGGAAGGGTGGCGGGTTGCCTTCGGATGGGTTGGGCATCAGCCGCGCCAGAATCTCCAACAATTCGGGGATGCCTGCGCCGGTCTGCGCGGACACGAAACAGACCGGGATCAGGTGAGACTCGCGCAGCGCGGTCTCGAAGGGGTCATGGAGCTGTTCGGGCGCGAGATCCTGGCCCTGCTCCAGATACACCTCCATCAGCGCCTCGTCGACTTCCACGACCTGGTCGATAATGTGGCTGTGGGCATCTTCCACCGAGGTGAAATCGGCGCCCTCGCCGGTCGGCTGGAAGAAGCAGTCGACGACCCGCTTGCCGCCATCGGCCGGCAGATTGATCGGCAGACATTCGGCGCCGAAGGTTTCGCGGATCTGCTCGGTCAGACCGGCGAGGTCGAGATCCGGGGCATCGATCTGGTTGACGACGATGAGACGGCAGAGCTTGCGGTTCTGCGCGGCCTTCATCATGCGGATGCTCATTGGCTCGATGCCGGACTGAGCATTGATGACCAGGGCGGCGGTCTCCACGGCGGGCAGAACCGAGATGCTGCGTCCGAGGAAATCCGGGTAGCCGGGGGTGTCGATCAGATTGATGTGTTTGCCGCCGGTACTGAAGCTCGTGATGGCTGCGTCCAGCGAGTGTTGCAGTTCTTTTTCCAGCGGGTCGAAGTCGCAGACGGTCGTGCTCCGGGCGATGCTGCCAGGGCTGGGGATCACGCCGGTGGCGGCGAGCAGTGCCTCTACCAACGTGGTCTTACCGGAGCCGGCGTGGCCGACCAGTGCGATATTGCGGACGTCCTCGGCATTGTAGTCAGACATCGGTGATCCTGTCGTGGCGCTTGAGTGGAATGCAGGGCGTTGGTGCGCCCTTTCGGCTGATCGTTCGAAGAACCGAAATTATACTGTAACCGAGATGTCGCACTGGCGGTATGTCGGTGCAATTCCGCGACGATTGCGTTGGGTCAAGGATCTTTACTATAGCCTTCGCACCTGATATCCAAACATAACCTTGGCTAGGGGGCGGGTTTGAAACCCGCCCCTAGTGTGCCCGGCATGGGCCAAGACTTGCGACCTGCAAAGAGGTCGCCGGAGAGAGTGACGACAACCGTAGTGAAGCGCAAGGCGGACGCCGCGAGGCCAAGCTGAAAGAAGCGTGGATCAAAGGCACGACCGTAGGAACACGAACAAGCAGTGAGGCCGGATGCGGGCGATGAGCGTGCTAGGGACCGCGAAATCCAACCGTCACCGAAAGACGCATCCGGTAGAGCTTGACGGCACGGGCCGACAGTCTTGGCACCTTACCCGGGGAGATCTCGGGCCTGANTGTGGATCACCGGAAGGCCAGCACGGGGACGGCAAGGGGATCGTCATGGAGAGTGGAATCATGACAGTGCTGAATGAGCGTTTGATGGAGATGATGCTCACGGAGGAGAATCTCCAGGCCGCCTACCGACAGGTGAAAGCCAACGGTGGTGCGCCTGGGGTGGACGGGATGGGCGTCAAGGCATTGGCGGAGCATCTTGACCGACACAGCGACCGGATCACGGCGAGGCTCCTGGATGGGCGCGATGAACCGAGTCCGGTGCGAGGCGTGGAGATCCCCAAGCCGCAAGGCGGGGTCCGTGTCCTCGGCATTCCCACGGTGCAGGATCGATGGCTGCAACAGGCCATCCAACAGGTTCTGACACCGATGTTCGAGCCGCTGTTCAGCGACAGCAGTTTCGGGTTTCGTCCCGGACGCTCGGCCCACGATGCCGTCCGCGCGGCACGCGGGTACCTGTTGGACGGGAAGACCTGGATGGTTGATATTGATCTAAAAGCTTTTTTCGATCACGTCAACCACGACCGCTTGTTATACCAGTTGCGCGAGCAGATCGGCGACCCGCGGGTGCTGAACCTGATCGGGCGCTATTTGCGGGCGGGTAGGCTGCGTCACGGTGAGGTCGAGGTACGCCTGGACGGCACGCCGCAAGGCGGGCCACTGAGTCCGTTGCTGGCGAATCTCTACCTGACCCCGCTGGACCGAGAACTGGAACGACGTGGGCTCGCGTTCTGTCGCTACGCCGATGATATGACGGTGTTCGTGGGTAGCGCGCGCAGTGCCGAGCGCGTTCTGAACAGCCTCGTGGCATGGATCGAAGCGCATCTGAAACTCCCCGTGAACCGCGAGAAAAGCGGCTGGGGGCGTCCTTGGGAACGCCAGATGTTGGGTTTCCGGCTCTTGGAAGACGGCCGAATCGGGATCGCGCCCAAGAGCATCGCGCGCTACAAGGACGCGGTGCGCCGACTCTGGGATGCACGACAGAGCCTGACCAGCAAGGAGCTGGTCCAGCAGTGGCAGCGCTACGTGCGCGGCTGGTGGAACTATTTTCGCCTCGCCGACGCACCGAAGGCACTCGCCCGCCTGGATGGCTGGGTGCGTCGCCATATGCGCAAGTGCTTTTGGCTGCGCTGGCATAATCGCCCAGGACGACACAACGCCCTAAAACGACTGGGGATGACAGGGCGGGCGTTGAAGCTGGCAAGCAGCCGCAAAGGCGCGTGGCGCATCGCGCGATCGCCGACGTTACAGCATGCGCTGTGCAACCGCATCCTCCGCCGCTATGGATTGTGGGTTCCATCAGACCTCGCCGCCGCTTAATGGTGGCTGGGTCCAACCGCCGGATGCGGAAAACCGCATGTCCGGTGGTGTGGGAGGGCTGACGGGCGCAATCCCGTCAGCCCGATCCGATCGTCCGGTGATCATGTTCGATGACTATAGCGGAGTAGGCGGTGAGCAATATTCATCTGTCGGCCACAGTTCGATCGGTTCGGACAACAATCCATGGCAGTTTGGTTGATACGCGGGTAACAACAGGCGATTCACCGGGGGATGGGAGTCTCGCCGTCAGGTAGGCCGGAAGTCCCCATGGGTTGCGCATCCCTGCTTGCAGAATCGTCACTTTAAGGGCAAAAAAATGGCGGCCAATCGGCCGCCAAAGGACGCACAGCTATCAGTAGAATATTGAGGGCGATGTCGTTTCATGCTGGCATCGACCTCGCATACGAAACTGTTGATGTCGTCTGTAACGTTAGCAGATCCCTGGAGGGTAAAAGATGGCACTGGTTCTCAACTCCGATGCATTTGTCGACGGCGATCCGATTCCAAGCCGTTTTACCTGCGATGGCGAGGATATATCGCCGCCTTTGAGCTGGAACAACCTGCCCATCGGCACCGAGAGTCTGGTTCTGATCGTTGACGATCCGGATGCGCCCGATCCCGCCGCCCCGCGCATGGTCTGGGACCATTGGGTGCTCTATAACCTTCCCGCGACCTGTTCGGGGCTGCCAGAGGGCGTTGCGTCCGATAACCTGCCGGAGGGGACTGGCGAAGGCATCAACAGTTGGGGTCGCATCGGCTATGGCGGCCCCTGCCCACCCATCGGACGACACCGCTATTTCCATCGGCTCTACGCGCTGGATATCCGCTTGCCGCCCGAACTTGGCAATCCAGGCAAGGACGACCTGCTGCTGGCGATGGACGAGCACATCCTCGCCCATGCCGAATTGGTGGGAACCTACGAAAAGTAGGTTTCTTACGGACGCACGCGATCGATCCTGACCGAGACTTGACTGGTTCCATCCAGTTGAATCGGCCCGATCTCGCCTTCGAGATCGCCCGCTTGCGGCGTGGCCTGTCCGCTCCGCGAAATGCGGGCGCCGACGATGACCTCGGGGAAGGCCGAGAGACGCATCGCCGGGTTCATCGCCAGGCTGTCGTCCAGGGTGACCGACCGGGGTAGATCCTTGACCCGCAGGCGCAGCGCGGCGAGCGGCATGGGCGGACCGGCGGCGGCGCGCGCGAAGACGAACACGGTCTGGTCCGGCCCGACCTGGGCGGCGATGTTAGGATCCAGGGTCACTTCGACGGCGAGACTGGCGCCGGCCGCTGGCTCCGGGGTGGCGGGGACGCTTGCCGGGACCGAGTCGGATGGCGCCAGTGACGGCGACTCATCTGTCACTGGTGCCGGCGCGGTTGCGGGCGCGCCCATGACCGGCGTCGACGCCGTTTCAGGCTGTCCGGCGCGGCTGTTGGCTTCATCGACCATCTGGCGCAGATTGTTGGCCTCCTCGCTGCCCGGCTCCAGTTCGTCGAGGATCTTTTGCCAGGCGACGGCGGCGGCCTGGTACTGACCGCGCTGGTAGGAAATCATCCCGTCCAGCCAGCGCGCATTGGGGTTGGCGGGCTCCTGTTGCAGCGCGGCTCCGATCAGCTCGGCCGGTTTTCCCTCCAGACTCTTGGTGTCGCTGGCGGCGGCGAGCGCCTCGGCGTAGGCGAGCATCACCTCGGTCTGATTCGATGCAAGTTCATAGGCTTTGGAGATGGCCGCGAGTCCCTGGTCCCTTTGGTCCATGGCAAAATAGGTTCGTCCGAGCATCAGCCAGCCTTCGAGATTCGCCGGATTTTCCTGCATGCGTGCTTCCAGCCGCTCGACCAGTACCTCCATGGAGGGCGCGTCCTGACCGTCCGCTCCGTCGACCGGGTGCGGCTGTCCGCTGGCGGCGGCCTCCAAGCGGGGGGCAATCTCCAGGTCGCCGAGTTGCAGATACATCAGCACGGCGGCGGACGGCACGGCGAGGGTCAGGATCGTGGCCAGCCCCCAGCGCCCCAGCGCCGAGGTCGGCTTGCTGGCGGAAGAGACGGTGCCATCGCCGTCGACATCGCGCAGGAGGTCGCGCTCCAGATCGCGGCGGGCGGCGGCGTACTGATCCTGGTCGAGAAAACCGGCTCCAAGATCGGCATCCAGTTCCCGCAGACGCTGGTTGAAGACCTCGAGATTGAGCGCGTCCTGCTCCGGCGCGTCGCTGGAGGTCTCCGGGCGCGCGAGCGGCAGAAGGATGAACGACAGCGCCAGACCGATCAGACCGGCGGCAAGTATCCAGAAAATCATCATGAGGCCCTAATCCTGGTGGTCGCCGGTCTTGGCGAGAAGTTGCTGAAGGCGGGCGCGGTCGGCCTCGCTGAGATCCTCTTCGGGCTCGGCCTTTTTCCGTTGCAGGGTCCGAAACAGCAGAAAGCCGCCGACGCCGACCAGGATGAAGGGGCCGAACCAGAGGATATAGGTGGACGGTTTAATGGGCGGTTCGTAGAGCACGAAATCGCCATAGCGGGCCACCAGAAAGTCCACGACCTCCTGCCGGCTCTGGCCCTCCTGCATCATCCGATAGACCTCCTTGCGAAGATCCTGCGCGACGCCGGCCTGCGAGCCGGCCAGCGATTCGTTCTGGCACACCAGACAGCGCAGCTCGCCGATCAGGTCGCGAAACTCATCGGTTCGGGCCGGGTCGTCGAAGGTGAATTCTTCCAGCGTATAGGCGTGCGCCGCGCCGAACGCGAGCGCACCGGCCAGCAGCACGCTCGAAAAAAGATGTTTACTGTCAATGGATATCATGATTGGTCCAGGTTTTTCCCGCCCCCTGTAGAGACAAGACATTGCCTTGTCTCTAAGCCCTCATTCCCAGCCGGGAGAGAGGTTATTTAGCGCGGTATTGTTCGACAACGGGAAGGATTTCAGACTCCCAGACGGCACGGTCGATGGGGCCGATTCGCTTGTGACGAATGATTCCCTCGCCATCCACCACGAAGGTTTCGGGAGCGCCATAGACGCCCCAGTCGATTCCAGCTTGGTTGTCGGGATCGAAGAGGGTGGTCGAGTAGGGGTCGCCATACTGACGCAGCATCTGCAAGGCTTCCGGTCGGGTGTCCTTCCAGTTGAAGCCGATCACCTGCACATCGTTCTCGCGGGCGATCCGCATCAGTTCGCCGTGTTCCTGACGGCAGGACGGACACCAGGAGGCCCAGACGTTTACCAGCGAAACCTTGCCGAGCAGAATGTCCTTCGTTAGCGTCTGGCTCGGATCCTTCAGCGACTGGAGCGCGAAGGACGGCGCCGGTTTGTCGACCAACGGCGACGGAACCTTGCGGGGATCCAGTCGCAATCCATAAAAAAGCAGGGCGGCCAGAACGAGGAAGATGCCCAGCGGGATGAGTGCGCGTGACGCGGATTTGTTCATGCTTCAACAGCCTCAAGCGCGGACGGTAGCTGTGATCGCGTACGCGCTGGAACGGTGCGATAACGCCGGTCGGTGATGGCCAGAACGCCCCCCAAGGCCATCAGGATGCAGCCGAGCCAGATCCAGCGGACATAGGGTTTGTAGTAAACCCGCAAGGCCCAGTCGCCGGACACGCCGATCGGTTCGCCGAGCGAGATATAGATGTCGCGCAGGAAACCGGCGTCGATCCCTGCCTCGGTCATCGGCATGCCGCCCGAGAAATACTTGCGCTTTTCGGGATAGAGCCGGGTGATCTCCCGTTCGCCTTGATAGACGACAAACTCGCCCCGGAAGGCATCGTAATTCGGACCCTTGACCATCTCGACGCCGTTGAACTGGAAGCGATGCCCCGCGTCCTCGTGAACCCCGCCGGGCGACATGCGGATATCCGTCTCAGTGCCCTGATTGGAGACCATGGTAACCCCAACAATAAAGACCGCGACGCCGAGATGGGCCAGCCACATGCCGTAATAGCTGCGGCTGTTGCCGCCGAGGTCGGCCGCCAGACCCTTGAGCCAGCCCCGATGCCGGAGCCGGTCGAACAGGCTGATGAGATGGGTCGCGACCAGCCAGACGGCCATGCCGAGCCCGAATCCGACCGCGAGATGACTCGTCGGGAAGAGTGGCGACGCGGTCGCGATCAGAGTCAGGATGCCGAGCGCGAATGCCAGCCAGAGGGAGCCGAGCAACCGCTTCGGTTCGTCGTGTTTCCAGTGCGTCAGCGGACCGATGCCCATTGCTAAAATCAGCAGCGGCGACAAGAACACGAACATCTTGTTGAACCAGGGGAAACCGACCGAGATCTTGCCCCAGCCAGCGGCATCGTAGATCAGCGGCGCGAGCGTGCCGAACAACACCAGCACCGCCAGCGTGGCGAGCAGCAGGTTATTGATCAGCAGAAAGGTCTCGCGCGAGACCAGATCGAAACGCCCGCCGCCGGAGATCGCGGGCGCGCGCCAGGCATAGAGCGCCAGCGAGCCGCCGATGACGATGCACAGGAAGATCAGGATGAAGGTGCCGCGTGTCGGATCGGTCGCGAAGGCATGGACCGAGGTCAGCACCCCGGAGCGGACCAGGAAGGTGCCCAGAAGCGAGAGCGAAAAGGCCGAGATCGCCAGCAGTACGGTCCAGTTTTTAAAGGCCGCGCGTTTCTCGGTGACCGCGAGCGAATGCATGAGCGCGGTCCCGACCAGCCAGGGCATGAAGGAGGCATTTTCGACCGGATCCCAGAACCACCAGCCGCCCCAGCCGAGTTCGTAATAGGCCCACCAGGAGCCGAGCGCGACCCCGATGGTCAGGAAGATCCAGGCGGCCGTCGTCCAGGGCCGCGACCAGCGCGCCCAGGCCGAATCCAGCTTGCCGCCGATCAGGGCCGCGATTGCGAAGGCAAAGGCGACCGAGAAGCCGACATAGCCCATGTAGAGCATGGGCGGATGGATCGCCAGACCCGGATCCTGCAACAGCGGATTGAGATCGCGGCCTTCGAGCGGCACCGGAAAAATGCGGTCGAAGGGATTCGAGGTCAGCACCATGAACAGCAGAAAACCGATCGCGACCATGCCCTGCACCGAGATGACCCGCGCAATCATCGGGAGCGGTAGGTTTTTGCTGAAGGCGGCGACCGCCGCGCCCCAGCCGGCCAGCATCAGCACCCAGAGCAGCAGCGAGCCTTCATGAGCGCCCCAGATGGCCGAGACCTTGTAGGCGGTCGGCATCAGCGAATTGGAGTTGGTCGCCACATAGATGACCGAGAAATCGTCGATCAGAAAGGCTTGCAGCAGACAGAGGAAGCTGATCCCGATAAAGGTCAACTGACCCCAGGCGAGCGGGCGGGCAAGCTCCATCCAGGCGCGATTGCCGGAAAAAGTCCCCAGCAATGGCACGCTCGCCTGGACCAGTGCCAGCATCAGAGCCAGGATCAGCGCGAAATGACCGAGTTCAGGCACCATCAGTTGGTTGCTCCGGACGCCGGGGCGGAGGCGGCTTCGACGACGCCCTCGGCATGAGCCGTCTGGAGCGTGCTCGCAACCTCGGGTGGCACATATTCCTCGTCGTGCTTGGCCAGTACCTCGTCGGCGTAGAACACCCCGTCGGCCCCAAGTTTCCCCTTGGCCACGACGCCGGTGCCTTCGCTAAAGAGATCGGGCAGGATGCCGGTATAGGCGACCTTGACCGTCTCGGCGTTGTCCGTCACATCGAAGTGCACCGTTAGACCGTCCTGCTGGCGCGCGAGCGTCCCTTTCGTGACCAGTCCGCCGAGCCGGAAGACATGATCCGGCGGTGCCTCGTTCGCGAGCACCTGCGAGGGACTGAAGAAATACGAGATATTGCTTTTCAGCGCGGTCAGGGCCAGGGCCGAGGCCGTGCCGATCCCGAGGATCGCCAGGCCCACGAAGACGAGTCTTTTTTGTCTTGCTTTCATGGTCAGTGCCAGTGGTTTGAGTGAGGACTATCTATAGTTCAACGGGTGATCTGCAGGAGCGCAAGTGCGGGCAACATGATGCCAGTTTGACTTGATAAGCGTTTGCCAGTGGGCCTATTGGCTGAATATTCAAGACCTCTTCTACCTGCGGTTTCGTGTAAGCGACTTGTTAGCCAATCAGCGATTGAAATTGCTCTCTAGACATCTCGCAATCCCGAAGGATCTTCGCGATCAAGCCCGGTCCAATCGACTCCCCGGCGTGCACGGGAATAACGGTCGTCCGTCCGTCTGCATGCCGCATAAAATGATGGCTTCCCTTGATTCTAATTATCCGAAACCCTACCCGGATCAAAGCATCGACAACTTGCTTGCCGGTGAGCGATGGCAACTTGTTCATGCAGCCACGGTAATTCTTTGGATACCAATAAAATCGAGCGGTTCAACTTCATTTTCTTGTACTTCGAGGTATAGCTCAATCGCTTCGCGGATACGTTCCATTAAGGCATCGAGGGATTTGGCTTGCGTATGGCATCCAGGAAGAGCAGGAACGGATGCAATCAGATAACCTTCTGTATCGCGTTCGATAACAACGTTAAATTCTCGTTTCATACGATACTCTGGTTTCGTGCTTGATCTTTGGGTAAGGCAAACGAATAGGTTGAGCGGCCTGCTGGCACGCCTTTGCAGATTAATCGCCGCGCCGTTTGCGGGGTCCGCTCTTAAAGCGCTTGTTTAGGTTTACGCTGCGTTGTGTTTTGCTAGAAGTTCCCTGACCGCCGGCACAAGCACTGTGGGCACTTCCATCATTGTTTGTCCTTCCGTTTCAAAGGCGGCCTCGTCTTCGAAAAGCGCTTCGTCTTCAGTCTGGGGTTCGTAGTGCGCTAGAACCTTGGCGACTCGGTTGCTGTCCCAGCCTGGAGGAAAAGGATTTTGTTTCATCGAGGTTTTCTCCGGTGTCTGCGTTTGAATGCTGTCAACGGCTTGCATGTCAGTTCATAGGCTGTGATCACGAAGACGCTATCTGGTTCTGGATCGGGTACGTAGATGACCCGCAAGAACCTGCCTGTACGAAATTCAGGGACAGACTACGTTTATTCGCTAATAGTCAGGAAAAGGGAAAACGTGGTCTGTCCCGGGTTTATCTTAACGTCGCAAATCCGCCGCGGGTGCCTTTGTCGCGTCGGCTGGATTTGCCTTGTTAGCACTGTCTTTTTTCTTCTATTTGCATCCAAATACACTAATTTTTTCGATCCAGTTTTTTGCTACGAGTGCTTCATTTGTCTTCGTTAGGTGATTGAACGTTATTTACATCTTCAAACCATTGCCCAAGTTCTTTGTCGCTCAAGTCTCCCCAACTCTTTACCATCCATTCCTCATCGAGCAAAAAATCCGTCAGCAGCTTTTTATATTCTTTTTCCCCAGTTTCCTCCCACTCAGACGGTGGCCATTGACCACCTGAATAGTTCAATAGCATTCCGGGTTCGGCATATATCACTCCATCAGGAACAACCGCAGAGAACTCAAAGCCCATGTCCATGGTTCCCGTTACCTGCGTAATGATCGGCGCGGCTTGTTCCAATTTGTGAATCATATCCTCACGAGTCACTGTCAGTTCTCCATTATCTTTTTTTCTCAAGCGATTGGTGTTGGGCTACAGTGAGTTAGACAGAAATCGTAATTATGGTACTAGACGGGAATTCAGGGACAGATCACGTTTATTCACTGTTAGTTAGGAATGGGAAAAACGTGGTCTGTCCCGGGTTTGCCCCGCCGGGCTTACCGAATAAAGCGGCATCGGCTGACACGAGATTTAAAAAATTAGCAAGGCGCCGTCTGTAGGGGGCCGCTCTTTAGCCGTTTGTTGTGCTTTGCCTTGTTAATTGATTTGATATTTCAATATCCTTTTTTAGAAGAGAGTTGACTGTCTCGCTTAAAGAATAAGTAATGTCTGACTTACTCATTTTATCAAAAAAAAACTCTTTTATTTCTTTATCTAAATAGATAGGTATGTCTAACTCCTCTAATGGCCTATAAAATTTTCCCTGTTCAGCGTCGGTAAAGTCATACTCATCTTTCATTTTGGTCGCCTACTCTGATATGTGTCATTTTCGCGATTAGTCGCTTTCCGAGCACTAATGATTCGCACACGCTCAACGCCATCATTATCGATGAAGGTATGGACAACAACAACGACGGTTTCGTTCAACGATTTGCCTAACATGATCCATCTGTCTTCATCGCAAGAATGTTCATTATCATATTTGTTTAATGCAAAAGGATCTGCAAAAACATAGGATGCTTGCTCAAATGTAATGCCATGCTTTTGAATGTTTATCCTTTCTTTTTCTGTATTCCATTCAAATTTCATACTGAACTACCGCCCACCCTCCCCACGCATCCGAATCAATCGACCCAGACGAGACAGAATGGTTCGCCGTTCCGCGCGAAGTTGCAGGATTTCGGCCAGCAGCAGGAGCGCGACCATGCCATAGGCGCCCCAGACAAAAAAGGCATAGCCGCCTTGCGAGAAGAAGTCGGTCATGTCTTATCTCCGTCGGTCAAGAGTTCGCGCGCCCAGGCGCTCTCCGCTTCGCGCGTCAGGATGATGCCGCGCAGACGCATGAAGGTGGTGGCGAAGGAATACATCCAGAAGGCCAGGGTCATGGTCAGCATCGCAAACAAAATGTTGCCGTCCATGCGGCCTAGGCCGGAGCGCTGATGCAGCGCCGCGCACTGGTTCGGGTCTGGACAGTTGATCGACCAGAAGATGACCGGCACCATGATGAGCCCGACAATCGCCAGCAGGGCCGAGGCGCGATCCGCGCGGCGGATATCGTCGATGGCCGAATGCAGCGCCATGTAACCGATATACATGAAGAACAGCACCAGTTCGGAGGTCAGGCGCGGATCCCAATCCCAATAGGTGCCCCAGCTCGGGCGGCCCCAGAAGGCGCCGGTCCAGAGCGCCAGGAAGGTGAAGATGGCCCCGGTCGGCGCGATCGCGTTGGCCATCATGAAGGATAGTCGGGTGTTGAACACCAGCCCGATCGCGGCCCAGCCGACCATGACGACATACAGCCACATCGACATCCAGGCCGAGGGGACATGGATGAAGATGATGCGGTAATACTCTTTTTGCGGATTGTTGCCGCCGAGCCGGTCGACCGTCTCGAAGAAGCCCCAATAGAGACCGACGATAAGCAGGATGACCGTCAAAATCCAGAATACGGGAATGAGTCGTCCGGCGATCGGATAGAACGAGGGAGGAGAGGCGAATTTGAACCAGTTGAGGGTCATTGAGTAGAGCCAGTGGTAGTGGGGAGTCGAGGTTTGGCGCGATGCTTTATGAAAGTAGCTCGAAGGCGCCCTGACGGTGCCCCTGCTGAATCCGATCGGTGGCGAAGCCAGTATTGACCAGAATCATTATGGTTGTTTCCGACGAATCGCATCCGCAACCGCGCGCTTGGATTCCCTCGCTGGAGCGACTGCGTAGCCACCTTCACCAAGATCAAGCTCGCAGTAGATATCGTATGGCTTGCGATGCGCCTGCGTGACCGCCTCAGTCTCGTAGGCGCTCAGGCCCCGCTTCAAGATTTCCGAGATGGAAATTCCGGTGAGATTGCGCAGACGCTCCAGCGTTTTCTCGGCTTCATCGTCGAGACGGACGGTTCTTGTGCCCATGATTTAGGTCCGATCTTGAAAGAATACTATTCAATGGAAATCCGCAACGCCGCCGCCGAGGCCACCGGGGCAAAAGTCAGTGCCACCATCAGAAATGCCCCCAACAACGTAAGATACGGCATGGTATCTGACAAATCGATGACACTGACCTCCACCGCGCCCGCGCCATAGACCAGCACCGGAATATAAAGCGGCAGAATCAGCAGCGACAACAGGATTCCGCCGCCGCGCAGGCCGAGCGTCAGCGCCGCGCCGATGGCGCCGATCAGGCTCAGGATCGGAGTGCCGAGCAGGAGCGAGAGCATCATGACGCCGATCGCGGTCTCCGAGAGGTGATACTGCATGCCGACCAGCGGGGCGATCAGCACCAGCGGCAGCCCGGTCAGGAGCCAGTGGGCGGCGATCTTCGCCAGTACCAGCAGCGCCAGCGGTTGGGCGGTCAGCAACATTTGCTCCAGCGTACCGTCCTCGTAGTCCGCCGCGAAGAGGCGCTCCAGGGCCAGCATCGAGGCCAGCAGCGCCGCCACCCAGACCACTCCGGGGCCGAGGATGCGCAGCACCTGATGTTCGGTGCCGACACCGAGCGGAAACAGGCTCACCACGATGACGAAAAAAAACAGCGTGGTCAGCACGTCCGTGCGCCGGCGCAGCGCCAGCGTCAGATCGCGCGTGAGAATGCACCAGAAGACTCGCAGCATATCGACTCAGTTCCCCAGATCCAGGCGCTCGACCTGACCCGAGGTCAGCGGCACTTCCTGGTGCGTCGTCAGAACCGCCAGTCCTCCCGCCTCGACATGCGCCGAAATCAGGCTCTGGAGCAGGATTACGGCATCGACATCCAGCGCGGTGAAGGGTTCGTCCAGCACCCAGAGTTTGGATCGGGTCAGGATGAGTCGGGCCAGCGCGACGCGCTTTTTTTGGCCCTGGGAGAGCATGCGGGTGGGGAGATCCTCGAAACCGGCAAGCCCGATGCGCCCGAGCGCGGCCCAGATCGCGGGCCGGTCCACGTCGTCGCCATCGAGCGTGGCGGCAACCGCCAGGTTTTCGATGCCGGTCAGATCGCCCTTGATGCCGTTCAGGTGGCCGAAATAGAGCAGATCGCGCCGGTAGTCTTCGCCCAGGCGACGGATGGACTCGCCCTGCCAGCGGATGTCGCCGGCATCCGGGGTGAAGAGTCCGCAGAGGGTGCGCAGGAGGGTCGTCTTGCCGCTGCCGTTACGCCCGCGCACATGCAGGAGGGTGCCGGTGCCGAGGGCGAAATCCAGGTTGGAGAACAGCCGCCGGTCGCCGCGCCGGCATTCCAGCTTCGTCACCTCAAGCATGTTTGAGCTTGGACCATGTTGTGCGACGGGATCCGATTCGTTGACGCGGGCAGGCCGGCACACGGGCCGGCAGCGCCGCTGCCATGATTGGGCGAGCCGTCTGGCTCACGCGGTTGAACGCCCAACCATAAACGCTCAGGGCGATTTCGACAACTGCGCAATCTTCCAGCAATTGTGGATCCGTGGATTCCGGGCAAAATCCCGCGGCAGAGTCTCGGCGCTGATGTCCGTCACTTCCAGCCCCGCCAGCCCCTCCAGATCGATGCGGAAACGGCGCAGGTTGTTGGAGAAGATCAGCGTACCGTCCGGCTCCAGCAGGCGCAGCGTGGAATGGATCAGGCTCACATGATCGCGCTGGATATCGAGCGTGCCGTACATCCGTTTGGAAGTCGAAAAGCTCGGCGGATCGAGGAAAATCAGATCGTAACGCCGTCGGCCAGCCGTGCGCTCCAGCCAGCGCAGACAGTCGGCCTGGACCAGTTCGTGTTGCTCCAGATCGATCCCGTTCAGGGTCAGATTGCTCTGTGCCCAGTCGAGATAGGTGTTCGACATGTCCACCGTGGTGCTTGAAAGGGCGCCCGCCCTGGCCGCATAGACGGTCGCCGTGCCGGTATAGCCGAACAGATTCAGGAAACGCTTGCCCGCCGCCAGCGTGCCGATCAGTCGGCGCACGTCGCGATGGTCGAGGAACAGACCGGTATCCAGATAATCCTCGAAATTGACCAGGAAACGATGCCCACCCTCGGCGACTTCGTGAAAATGGCCGGTCTCGTCGAGACGCTCGTACTGGTTCGATCCCTTTTGAGGCTGGCGCACCTTGAAGTAGACCTGCTCGCCGGGCACTTCCAGGACTTCCGGGATAAGACCCAATGCCTCGCGCAGACGGTGGCGGGCCTTTTTGGGATCGATGCTGGCGGGTGCGGCGTATTCCTGCACCTGCACCCAGCGCTGTTCGCCGGCGTAGATGTCCACGGCGAGCGCGTATTCGGGCAGATCGGCATCATAGAGGCGCAGACAGTCGATCTGTTCGTCGCGCTGCCATTTGCGCAGTGCCTTGAGGTTCTTTTTGAGCCGGTTGGCGAGCATGTCTGCGCTCGGACTGCGCGCTTCTGGCGGTAATGGGCGCGGCTGGTTGGTGACGAAATACTGTGGTTCGACCTGAAAATGCAGGAGCTTGCATTCGATGGGGCCGTTGTAGAGCGTGTGCATCCGTACCGCGCGCAGACCCATGTACTTGCCCAGATCCGGAGTACCGGTGAAGACCGCCGCGCGCCAGCCGAGAAAGCGATCCTTGAGGACCGCGCCCAGACGGGCATAGAGGGCCGGCAGTTCGTCTTCCTCCCCCAGCCGCTCGCCATAGGGCGGATTGACGATCACCAGCCCCTCGTCCTCGACTCGACCGGGCCGGCAATCCGACAACTCGCGCCGTTCGAAATGAGCCAGGCCCTCAAGTCCGGCCCGCGCCAGGTGGTGGATGGAGGCGCGGATCGCGTTGGGATTCTGGTCGTAACCGCGCAGCGCGCCGAGTCGTTTTAAACCGGCGTCGCGACGGATGTGGGCCTCGTTGAGCAGGCGTTGCCAGACCGCGTCATCGAACTGGGTCCAGCCGTGGAAGCCGAAGCGCTCGCGCAGCAGTCCGGGTGCGATGTCCGCCGCGATCAGTGCGCCCTCGATGACGAGCGTGCCCGAGCCGCACATGGGATCGAGCAGCGCGCCGCCCGCGGCGGCAATCTCCGGCCACCCGGCGCGCAGCAGCAGGGCGGCGGCGAGATTTTCCTTCAGCGGGGCCGCCGAGCCTTCGTCCCGATAGCCGCGCAGATGCAGCGAGTCGCCAGACAGGTCGAGACTGATGCCGACGGTTTCCTGATGGGCGTAGACATGGATGCGCAGGTCGGGATGGTCCTGATCGACGCTCGGACGCCGCCCGAGCCGGTTCATGAAGTGGTCGGCGATCGCATCCTTGACCCGCAGCACGGCGAAGTGCGGATGATTGATGCCTTTCAGGTCGCCGTCGAACTGGACCGCGAAGGTGTGCTCCGGCGTCAGATGGTCCTCCCAATGAATATCCGCCGCCGCCGCGTAGAGATCGTCAGGCCCGGCGGCCGGAGACTGACCCAAGGGCAACAGGATGCGATTGGCGACCCGCGACCAGAGACAGGCCCGATAGCCGTCTTCCAGGCTGCCCGAGAAACGCGCGCCGCCGCGTGTCTCGGTGGCGTCGGGCATGCCGAGCCGGATGAGTTCCTCGGCGAGCAGACTGCCCATGTGTTTCGGGGCGGATGCGAAAAAAAGGTGCGGGGACATGCGGGTGAGGGGACTCCAGAGGGCCGGGTGCCGGGATAGTGGTGAGTGACGAGTGCTGAGTGGTTTCTCGTGACACCGCTTTGCGGTGTCACGGATCTCTTCGGCGCTCCGCGCCGTCACAGAGCGAATCGCCGGTACGAGTGACCGGCGACACGACATGGCGCGCGGGTCTAGTCGTTCTTCTTGAGCAGGCCCGCGAGCGCCTCGAAGGGATTGTGGGTCGTCTGTTTCCCGGTTCCGCCGCTGCTGCGTGCGCCGCCGTGACCGGCCGCCAGCGAGGCGAGATGTTCCTCGTACTTCTGATGCTCGTTGTCGTGGCAGTAGAGACACAACAATTCCCAGTTGCTGCCGTCGGGCGGATTGTTATCGTGGTCCATATCCTTGTGATGGACCGTCAGTTCGCGCAGATTCTCGCGGGTGAAAGTCCGCGCGCAGCGCCCGCAGACCCATGGATAGAGCTTGAGCGCCTGATCGCGATAACCCGCCGCGCGCTCCTCGCCGGCCTTGCGCGCGTCGGCGACGACGCGGTCGAGTTTGGCGCTGTCGATGGGTTTGCCGGTTTTGCCGTGGCGTGGGCCGTTGGTCGTGGCCATGTTGGGATCCTCGATGAGGGAGTCGGTCCGCGCAACGGTGCGCCAGTTCCGTTCTTCGGGAACATCGCGGAAGCGCGCCCGGAGAGTTCAGCGACTGGGCGAGGATCCATCCAGGGCAGGGGCGGGACGATGGCTCCCGAGAATGACGATGTTGGAGTCTGAATCCGGAACGCCGGATTGTATCCAACATCCTGACGGAATGTTAGCGCGTCCGATCGGGATTGCCGAGTGGTACGCGGCAATCCCTGGGGGATGACACGGCTCCTCCGCTGGCATCGATGCGTTGGGATCTAATCCTCTACATCCGTGTCCCGGTCGCGTCGCTCGACCGTTTCCGGGTCGGCGGTGATGGGGCGGTAGATCTCGACCCGGTTGCCGTCGCTCAAGCGGGCGTCGAGCGAGACGATTTTGCCGAAGATGCCGACCTTGTTGCTCGCGAGGTCGATGTCCGGGAACTGGTTGAGCAGGCCGGAGCGTTCGATCGCAGCCCGTACCGTGCTGTCGTCCGGCACGTCGAGTTTGAGCCAGGTCTGTTTGAATTTGTCCGCGTAGGCGACGCCGATGTGCATGGGATCGATGACCTCCGATTTTGGTTAAGCCGTCTTCAAGGCCAAGGATTCACGCCGTTTGGCCTCCGCCGCGCGGGCATCGATGACCCGCTTGCCGGCAAGCAGAAAGCCCAGGGCCAGGAAGCCGCCAGGGGGAAGGATGGCAAGCAGAAAGCCGCGATAGTCCGGAATCAGGGTGAGTTCGAGGAAGGACATCGCCTGTCCGAGCAGCAGCGAGGCGCCCGCGAACAGCGTGCCGCTGCCGACGATCTCGCGCACGCCGCCGAGCACCACCAGGATGGCCGTGAATCCAAGTCCCATCATGAGTCCGTCGAGCGCGGCGGACGATACCGGGTTTTTCGAGGCGAAGGCTTCGGCGCGGCCGAGGATGGCGCAATTGACCACGATCAGCGCGATGAACAGCCCCAGCACCTTATGCAACTCGTGGGCATAGGCGTTGAGCCCGAGATCCACCAGGGTGACCAGGGTGGCGATCACCACGATATAGACCGGAATCCGGACCTCCGGCGTGACCAGATCGCGGATCAGCGAGATCAGTACATTGGACACCAGGAGGACCGCCGTGGTCGCCAGCCCCATGCCGAGTCCGTTGGTCGCGGTCCCGGTCACGGCCAGTGTCGGACAGAGCGCCAGACTCTGGCTGAGGACGACGTTATTGGACCAGAGACCGTCGCGTGTAATTCGGCCCCATTGGATGCCTGCTTTTTTGTCTGTCGCTGTTGTCATGATGGCTGCCGGTCTTTTGGGACAGTTGTCAGTTGTCAGTTGTCAGTGGGGTGCCGCTGGTTTGAAGTGCGGGTGGAGCGATGAACTCGTCGCGATGGGCGGCGAAGAATTCCAGCCCGCCCTTGAGCGCGCGGACTACGCCGCGCGGGGTGATGGTGGCCCCGCTGAACTGATCGAAGTCGCCGCCGTCCTTTTTGACGCCCCAGCGTTCCGCCGGTGGGTTGCCGAGCGAGAGTCCGTCGAAGGCCAGGATCCAGTCATCCTTGGCGATCTCGATCTTGTCGCCGAGCCCTGGCGTCTCCTTGTGCGAGAGGACGCGCGCGCCCAAGACCTTGCCATCGGCCGCGACGCCGAGGATGACGGCGATCTCGCCGGCGTAGCCGTTGCCCGTGACCTGAAAGGCGACTGCGGTCACTTGTCCCTCGGCAAGCGCCCGATAGACCAGTGTCGGGGTTCCGCTGGCGTCGTTCAGGGTGAGGGTGTTGGCCAGCAGGTCGTTCTCGTGCAGTGCCGACGGAATGACTTGCTCCAGCGATGCGTTCATGTCCTCGGCTTGGCGCTGGGCGATGGGCTCGCGCGTCGCCCGATCGGCGACGACCAGCAGGGTGGCGGCGAGCGCCACGGTGCCGCCAAGCAGCAGGCCCTGATAGCCGATGCCCTGGCGGAAGTTGGACCATGCCAGTGTGCTCATCGGCTGACCTCAATCTCGTCGGCGTATTCGATGGGGCTGCCCTTGCGATCGCGACCGTAGACGCGGGGGCGGACATAATGATCGATCAAGGGGGTACAGGCGTTCATCAGCAACACCGCGAAGGCGACCCCCTCCGGGTAGCCGGTCCAGGTGCGGATGACATAGACCAGCAAACCGCAGCCCGCCCCGAAGATAATCTGGCCCCGGAGCGAAACCGGCGAGGTCACCAGATCGGTGGCGATGAAGAAGGCCCCGAGCAGGGTCGCGCCCGAGACCAGATGATAGAGCGGCCCTGTGTAGTGCTCCGGATCGACAAAGTGCATCAGGGTCGCGGCGAGCGCGAGCGTGCCGAGCATCGCAACCGGGATGTGCCAGGTGAGGATACGTTTGTAGAGCAGGAACAGCCCGCCAAAGAGGATCAGCAGCGCGGAGCCTTCGCCCAGGCTGCCGGAGAGCGTACCCACTGCATCCGTCATGGGTGTGTAGAAGCCGGGCAGAATCTCCGAGAGAACGTGGCCCTGTGCCAGCTCGGTGCGCACATGCCCCAGCAGGGTGGCGCCGGAGAAGGCGTCGGTCGCCTGTCCGCCAAAGGTGATCGCCAGACCTTGCGGCCAGTCCGGGCTGCCGGCCGCGAACAGCGGCGCGGGATTGACGAAGCTGGTCAGTTCCAGCGGAAAGGAAATCAACAAGGCGACCCGCGCGACCATCGCCGGATTGAACAGGTTCTGGCCGATGCCGCCGAAGACCTGTTTAGCGATGACGATCGCGATCAGACCGCCGACCACGCCGGTCCACCAGGGCGCCCAAGGTGGTAGGGTCATCGCCAGCAACCAGCCGGTCAACACCGCCGAGCCGTCGAGCAAAAAGGGTCGGATCGGTTTGCCGGCGATCCACAGACAGACCGCCTCGGCAAGCAGGACGGTGACCAGGGTCACCGTGAAGAGATAGATCGCGGGCCAGCCGAATTGCCAGAAGCTAAAAACGGTGGCGGGCAATAAAGCCAGCATCACCAGTCCCATGGTCCGGGAAATGCTGACGCGCTCGTGGGCGAAAGGTCCGGCGTTGGGCGCGGGTGTCTCGATACTCATCTCATGCCTCCGTTTCGACCGCCGACGCCGGGGTCGGCAAGGGCGTTGGCATGTCCGTGGACAGGCTCGCCGCCGCCGCCTTCTTTTTGGCGTCGGCCTCGCGCTTGCGCGCCGCCATGGCCTCGCGTTTGGCCCGCTGGATCGCATCGATCCGCGCGGTGCGTTGTTCGATCAGCCGTTTGGTCTCGGCCTGTTTCTGCTTGGCGCGACCGCGCGCGGCCATCTCGCCCTTGGCGTAGTTGAAGAACTGCACCAGCGGGATATGCGCTGGGCAGACATAGGCGCAGGAGCCGCAACCGATACAGTCCATCAACCCTCGGCTGACCGCTCCCTCCAATTCGCCGGCGCGGGTGTGCGCCGCCAGATCCAGCGGCACCAATCCGCAGGGACACGCCAGCACACAACTGCCGCAACGGATGCAGGGCATGGGTTCGCGCAGATTGGTCTCGGCGGCCGTCAACGCCAGCACGCCATTGCTGCCCTTGACCATGGGGACACGGGTACTCGGCAGGGGTTGACCCATCATGGGGCCGCCGCTGAGCAGCCGCGCCGGTTCCTCCCGGAACCCGCCGCAGTAATCGAGCAGATCCTGAACCCGCGTCCCCAGCGGGACGCGCAGATTGCACGGCCGGGAGATGGCGCCGCCGCTGACGGTGACGACTCGCGAAACCAGCGGATAGCCAAACCGCAGCGCCTCATGCACGGCAAAGGCGGTGGCGGGATTGTGGACCACCACGCCGATGTCCGCCGTTAGACCGCGCGCCGGGGTCTCGCGTCCGGTCAGGGTCTGGACCAGATGTTTTTCCGACCCCATCGGATAGCGGGTCGGCAGGCGCGCGATCTGTATATTCGGATGGGCCGAAGCGGCGATGGCCATCGCGGCCTGCGCCTCGGGCTTGTTGTTCTCGATGCCGATGACGATCCGCGCGACACCCAGCGCGTGGGCCATGATGCGGATGCCATCGATCACCGCGTCGGTCTGTTCGCGCATCAGCCGGTCGTCGCAGGTGAGATAGGGCTCGCATTCGGCGCCGTTGATGACCAAGGTATGGAGCTTGTATTTCTTGCGCAGATTGAGCTTGACCGCCGCAGGGAAGGTCGCGCCGCCCAGTCCGACGATCCCGGCCGTGCCCACCCGCGTGGCGATCTCGTCGGGGTCGAGCGCGAAGGGATCGGCGACGCCCTGAATCTGGTCCGACCAGCGGTCCTCGCCGTCGGGCTGAAGGGTGACGGTCGGTACCGACAGCCCCGAGGCATGATGGGCCGGATAGCTGCCCACCCCGACGATGCGACCCGAGGTGGGCGCATGCACTGGCGCGGAGATCATCCCTTGGCCTTGGGCGATCAGATCGCCCTTGGCGACCCGCTGACCGCGCCGCACCGCCGGGCTGGCGGGCGCGCCGATATGCTGCTGGAGCGGGATGTGCAGCAGGGCCGGCAGGGGCAGGGTCTCGATGGCCTGCCCCGCCGCCAGTTGCTTGCGATCGTCCGGGTGGACGCCGCCGCGGATCTTGAAGAGTTTCATCGCATTCATCCCGCCAGAGCCAAGGGCTTGGGCCAGAACCAGGTCTGGAGTGTCGCGGTCATCGGGCGCATCTCGATACACTCGGTCGGACAGACATCGAAGCACAGCTCGCAGCCGATGCAGGCGTCGGCGAAGACGCTATGGATCATGTTGTTCGCGCCCATGATCGCGTCGGTCGGGCAGCGCTTGAAGCATTTGGTGCAGCCCACGCAGAGGTTCTCGTGGATGTGCGCGATCATCGGCGGTTTTTCCGCGACCCCGGAGAGATCCACCGCGACCCCGAGCAGGCTCGCCAGTTCCTCGGCCAGGGCGCGGCCGCCGGGCGGGCAGAGCGTGATCGGCGCGGCGCCGGAGGCGATGGCCTCCGCCGCCGGTCCGCACCCCGGATAACCGCACTGACCACATTGCGAGCCAGGCATCAGGGCCGCCACTTTTTCGGTCAGGGGATTTCCCTCGACCTTGAGATAACGCCCGGCGACGCCGAGCAACCAGCCCAGGATCAGGCCGAGCGTGGTGAGACTGGCGATGGCTAACATATCCGCGATGCCCTCGGATGATCAGTGTTCAGCATGGGGTTACCCAGGGAGCCATCATGCCAACCCCGCGAAGCCCATGAAGGCCAGCGACAGCAGGCCAGCAACGATGAAGGCGATGGGTGTTCCGGCGAAGGCGGCAGGTACCTGGACCAACGCCAGACGCTCGCGCAGACCGGCGAACAGGATCATGACCAGGGTGAATCCGAGCGCCGAGCCAAATCCATAGAGCACGCTTTCCAGAAACCCATGATCTTCCTGGACGTTCAACAGGGCGACGCCGAGCACGGCACAGTTGGTGGTGATGAGCGGCAGATAGATGCCCAGCACCTGATAGAGTGTCGGCGACATCTTCCTCACCACCATCTCGGTGAACTGCACCACGGCGGCGATCACTACGATGAAGGTCAGGATCCGCAAAAACCCGATATCGAGCGGGCCAAGCAGAAAATGCTCCAAAAGCCAGCCGGCGACCGAGGCGAGGGTCAGGACAAAGGTCGTGGCAAGCCCCATGCCGAGCGCCGAGTCGATCTTGCTGGAGACCCCCATGAAGGCACAGAGCCCGAGGAACTTGACCAGCACCACGTTGTTCACCAGTGCGGTGCCGAGGATCAGCATGAGATACTCGCCCATCTTGAAATATGTCCCTGCGCGTCAAACTTGATGAGTCAGGGAATGCAAAGGTGATGCCATCGATTTCCAAAGGCGTGTCACGCGCGCCGCCCGGCAACCCTTCGCGGTGAGGATGCGGGCGCTAGGAGTTCGTCGAAACAAAGGCTTGATTGAACGGGATGACGGGTTGGAACGACCAGTCGCGGCTCATGTCAGAGGCGGAAATCGATCTCCCCGCGACTTCGTCCTGTCATGACGGCAACAGAATTTTTGTTGCAGTGCAGTGCGATTGTTGGAAAACTCACAGCGTCTTTTTCCGTCGCTGGCACTCAAGCACTCGCGACGGAAAGACCATCCAGTTTGTTTTTTGCCTAAATTTTCATCTTTTAAACCGCGTCCCGCCGTGCATCGTGGGCGACCAGCGAGGCTGGAGTCATCCGCAACCGCGCCTGACACGCTGGACGCGGTTTAAAATATCAGGAGAACGCCGTGCCGGTTCGACAAGCCCCGGAGCCCGTCCATCAGGCCGTGATCAACGCGCTGAGTGAATTCCTCGCCACGCCGCCTGAAGGCACGCCGCCGGAGCTGGTCGAGGCGCTGGCCCTGATGTGCGGAAATTCGTCGAATCCACTGCCGCCACGGCTCTTTTTCGAGGCGGTCGAGCAATCGCCGATCGCCATCTCGATCACCGACGCCAGGG
Organism: Thiocystis minor; assembly: GCF_016653465.1. GTDB lineage: Bacteria > Pseudomonadota > Gammaproteobacteria > Chromatiales > Chromatiaceae > Chromatium > Chromatium minus. The sequence continues at coordinate 78,605 of NZ_NHSQ01000077.1, forward strand.
CGACCATCCTCTATGCCAATCTCGCCTTCGAGGCCCTGACCGGTTACAGCCGCGACGAGGTGCTGGGCCAGAACGAGGCAATCCTGTCCAATAACGCAACCCCGGCCACGGTCTACGAGCATCTGTGGCGGACCATCGAGCGCAAACAGACCTGGACCGGCACCCTGGTCAACCGCACCAAGCAGGGCGGCGACTACCTGGCGGAGCTGATCATCTCGCCGGTGCTGGGGCGCGATGGCGGACTCCAGTATTTCCTCGGCATGCACCGCGACGTGACCAAGGTGCACGAGCTGGAAGGCGCGCTGCGCCAGCAGAAGGCGCGCATCGAGACGGTGCTGGACGCCGCGCCCGTGCTGGTCGTCCTGCTCGACCGCGAGGGGCGGGTCATCCTCGATAATCAGGAATACAAGAAACTGTTGGGCGATCTGCGCGGCAAGGAACCGGTCGATGTCCTGCGCGCGGCGATCGGCGAGCAGCTCGGCAGCGACCCCTTCGCGGCCTGTCTCGACGGTCGCGGTTTCAAGAATGTCGAGGTCAGCATCGACATCCGCGGGCATCAGGGACCGCGCTGGTTCTCTTGCTCGGGGACGCCGGTCGATGAGTCCGACCCCACGGCGCGCAGCTATTTCGGTCAACAGGCGCCCGGCGAGCGCCGCTTGCTGCTGCTGGCCAACGAGGTCACCGGACGCCGCCGCGAGATCGAGCGCGCGCAACTGGAACACCTGCGTGCGAGCCTGGCCGAACAGCAGTTGATGCACGGCATGCGCGAGGCCTTGGCCGCTGCCATCTATCAGATTCAGGTGCCGCTCAATGTCATCAACGCCGCCGCCAGCATGCTGCGCAGCGGCGCGGGGAACGTGGAGACCCTCGCGGGGATGCTCGACCAGATCAGCGACTCCGGCGCCCGCGCGCTGGCCACCTTGAGCGCGGCCCTGCCCGAGGGACCGCGCGAGGCCGGCGTCATGGTCAATGTCAACGCGCTGTTGCGACAGGTGCTCGAACTGGAAACCGAACGCCTGCTGGCGACCGGCATCGTGGTGGACTGGCAGCCGGCCTCCGTCCTACCCGAACTGCCCGGCCACCAGAATCAGTTACGCTCGCTGTTCAAGCATCTGATCGACAATGCCATTCAGGCGCTATGCGAATCCAGCCGTCCGCAGCGCGAGCTGCGCCTGAGCACCCGTCGCTTGGATAACAGCGTGGAGATCGAGATTCAGGACAATGGTCCCGGCATCGCCTCCGAGGATCGCTACCGGGTCTTCGAGCCCTTTTTCATCGGTTGGCGCAACCGTCGCGGCCGGGCCGGAATGGGGCTCGCGCTGGCCCAGGAAATCGCTAACGCCCATGGCGGATCGATCGAGGTCGATCCCGAGCAAACCGACGGCTGTCTGATCCGTGTGTCCCTGACCGCTGTGCTACCGGACGAATGACCTTGCCAGAACGAGCCATGAATTCTCCTGTCACCGATTTCGGCAGTGCCGAAGACGCCTTGCGCCTGGCCCTGCTGGAGTCCCAACTGGCCGCGCTGTTCGAGGTGAGCAGCGTACTGAGCCGTTCGTTGAATCTGCGCCAGACGCTGCGCGAGGTGCTCGGCGTCCTGCACGAGTGTGGGCGTATGAGTCACGGACTGGTCTGTCTGCTCGACGAAGAGCGCGGCGAACTCCTGATCAGCGCCATCCACGACAAGGACGCCGAACCCTTTGAAAAGATCAGCTACCAGCCGGGCGAGGGCGTGATCGGACGCATCCTTTCCACCAACGCGCCCTGGATTCTGCCACGGGTGGCCGACGAACCGAATTTCCTGGATCGTCTGAACCTCTACGATCAGAATCTTCCTTTTATCGGCGTCCCGATTCGCTGTGGCGAGGATGGCGCGATCGGCGTCTTCGCCGCCCAGCCGCCTGCCGGCGAGGGTCTGCTCGCGGACCGTTCGCGCTTTCTCGAAATGGTCGCCAACCTGATCGGGCAGGCGGTCCGTCTCGCCCGCACCGTCGAGGCCGAACAGCAGGCGCTGCGCGAGGAGCGCGACAAACTGCGCCGCGAGGTCAAGGGCGCCCACGGGTTCGACAGCATCATCGGGCGCGCCAACAGCATGCGCCTGGTCTTCGATCAGGTGCGTCAGGTCGCCAAATGGAACACCACGGTGCTGATCCGGGGCGAATCCGGGACCGGCAAGGAGCTGATCGCCAACGCCATTCATTACAACTCGCCGCGCGCGCGCGCCGCTTTCATCAAGCTCAACTGCGCCGCTTTGCCGGATAACCTGCTGGAGTCCGAGCTGTTCGGGCACGAAAAAGGCGCCTTCACCGGTGCCGTCAGTCTGCGCAAAGGGCGCTTCGAGCAGGCCGACGGCGGCACGCTCTTTCTCGACGAGATCGGCGAAATTTCGCCCGCCTTTCAGGCCAAACTCCTGCGCGTCCTGCAGGAAGGCGAGTTCGAGCGAGTCGGCGGCGGGCGGACGCTGAAGGTCGACGTGCGCGTGATCGCCGCCACCAACCGCGATCTTGAAGCCGGCGTGCGCGCTGGCGAGTTCCGCGAGGATTTGTATTACCGCCTCAACGTCATGCCGATCCGCATGCCCGCGCTGCGCGAGCGCATCGAGGATGTCCCGGATCTGGCGCGTTTTCTGGTCGAGAAGGTCGCCCGTCTGCAGGGCCGCGAACTCGAAATCACCGACAGCGCGCTGCGTGTCCTGATGCGCTACGACTGGCCCGGCAACGTCCGCGAACTAGAGAACTGCATGGAGCGCGCCGCGGTCATGAGCGAGCAGGGGATCATCGATCGGGATGTCATCAATCTGACCGGAATCGACGTGAGCGCCGTGGGCGCGGATTTTTCCCAGCCATCCGCCGTCGCCGCGACAACCAGTCAGATCGATCTCAACGACCCCGATCTGGACGAGCGCGAACGGGTCATCGCCGCGCTGGAAGAGGCCGGCTGGGTCCAGGCCAAGGCCGCGCGTCTGCTCAACATGACCCCGCGCCAGATCGCCTATCGGATCCAGACGCTCAATATTCGCATGCGCCAGTTTTAAACCGCGTTAACGATAGGGTGAGCTCGATGGCGGCGATTCACGAAAAGAGCAGGATGTTGCATGACACTGCATGAGACCCCCAACTGGGAACAGGACGGTCGCGATTGGCCGAACCGGGAGTTCAGTCATTTCGTGTCGGCGGGCGGTCTGCGCTGGCATGTCCAGCAGATGGGCGAGGGGCCATTGCTCCTGCTGCTCCATGGCACGGGGGCCGCGACGCATTCCTGGCGTGACTTCGCGCCCATGCTGGCCGAGCGCTTCAGGTTGATTGCGCCGGATCTGCCTGGCCATGGTTTCACCACGACGCCATCCTACGAACGCATGTCCCTGCCCGGCATGGCGGCGGCGATCGGCGACTTGATCGAAACGCTGGGTGTAACCCCGGATTTGGTGCTCGGGCATTCGGCGGGGGCGGCGATTTTGCTCCAACTCTGTCTGGAAGGCAGGATTGCGCCACGCGGTCTGATTAGCCTGAACGGTGCGTTCATGCCCTGGCGCGGTCTGCCTGCTCATGTGTTCTCGCCTGCGGCTAAGTTGCTCGCGGGGAACTCGCTGGTGTCGCGTGTTTTCGCCTGGCGCGCGGGCAATCGACGCGAGATCGAGCGTCTTGTCGCGAGTACCGGTTCGACCCTGACACCGGGCGGCATCGATTTCTACCAGCGTTTGATCCGCTATCCATCGCATATCCGGGCCACGCTCTCCATGATGGCCAATTGGGATCTCACGCGCATCGAGCAGGGGCTGGCGCATCTGCAAACGCCTTTGTATCTGGTGGTGGGCGAGGGGGATCTGACGGTCTCGCCGCGCGAGGCATGCCGGGTACGCGACCGTTTGCCGAGCGCGGAACTGATGACCCTGCCCGGTCTCGGGCATCTGGCCCATGAGGAGCAGCCGGCGGAAGTCGCCGCGGTCGTTCGGCAGATCGCCAAGCGTCTGGGGCTTTTCGAGCAATCCTGACCGCGTCGCGGTCCTTTAGCCAGAATATTTCATGAATTCACCACAAAGGCACGAAGAACGCAAAGGAAACAATGCCTTGAGGATTTCCATGCGGCTTGTCTCCTGGTCGACCCAGCCTCGGCCAAACATCCTTGACTCAATCCTTTGCGGCCTTCGCGTCTTTGCGGTGAGAAATCCGGGTTAGGACTTCCACTCGACAGTCCCGGGCGTTTTTGAAGATACCGAGATGCCCCGCGACTGATTCCTGTCAATCTTTGGCCTGTATGCAGGGCCTAATCCGGCAAGGATCCTGCTATACTGTCAACCTATATTGACATGGAATCAGGTAATGCAGACTTGACACTCGTGGCTTCCCAGCATCCCGAGAGGAATTCCGATTTGACCCCACCGCGCGCGGTCGTCATCGGCAGCGGCTTTGGCGGCCTGGCCGCCGCGGTGCGTCTTGGGGCGCGCGGCTATCGCGTCACCGTCCTCGAACGTCTCGAC
>NZ_NHSQ01000078.1 GCF_016653465.1 Thiocystis minor
ATCTCCACAACGACGGCGCTTCACCACGCCCCGACTGAACGGGCACCGGCCGGTCGGGCGCCTGGGATTCGCCCATGACGGCGGTCCCTTGCGGTCCGCCTCACCCCTGCTTGCCCGTCAGATACTTCCTCGTGCCATCAACAACAACACCTACAAACACCATAAAAACAAGAATCTAACGCGCCGCCTACGCTCCCAACGAGCATCTCATCCGTCAACTCGATTGGCCGGGCCGGAATCACCAGCGTCACCGCCTGGGCGGTATCCTCCACCACCCGCAGCGTCATCCCCTCGGGCAGGGCCATCCCCTCCGCCGCCAGCGTCCCGGCCGGATCGGCCAGCAGCCGCTGCTTGAAGGCGTCATCCGCCCAGCACTTGGCGATGAGTTGCTGATACTGCTTCGCTTGGTCGTTCATGGCTTGATCCTGTGGTTGAAGGCGCCTCGTGAGGTCACTCGGCGGCGGGTGAGGAGTCGAACCACGCGGCGGTCCGCGCCGGGAGTTTACGCCAATGGGAGCGGGATGGTTGCAAAGATCCATCCATCGACCGACGCATCGCCCGTGCGCGCCGGCGGTCACGAACCGGGAGCCAACTGCCAGCGGCTCCGGCGGTCTGTGCGACCTTGGTCTGGATGGCGGCACGGGGCGGACGGCGCGGGCGGGTCAGCACCCCAGAAGAGATCAAGGGGGGCGCTTCACCCACACCCACCTCTGGATCATGGCCCTCAAGCGACTTCACCTCACGGGCCGTTCGCTTCGCCCCGACTGAACGGCCTCCGGCCGGTTGGGTGCGACAGCGGTGGCGACTGATGGCGAGCCCAACGGGCTCGCGTCTCCTCATTGACACCCTTGCAGATCAAGCACGGTGTCCCTACGGACGTGGAACGATACAACCGCCAGAGCAGAGCCCGGAAGAGACACCATCTAAGACGCCGTCCGACAGATCACTGGGGCGGGCAGGGATGACCAGATGAAACACCTGCTCGGTGTTTTCCGCGACCGTGACGCTGACGCCGGCGGGAACGTCAATCCCCTCCGCCGCCAGCGTCCCGGCTGGATCGGCCAGCAGCCGCTGCTTGAAGGCGTCATCCGCCCAGCACTTGGCGATGAGTTGCTGATACTGTTTCGCTTGGTCGTTCATGGCGTGATCCTGTGGTTAAAGGCGCCTCGTGAGGTCACACGGCGGCGGGTGAGGAGTCGAACCGCGCGGCGGTCCGCGCCGGGAATTTACGCCAATGGGAGCGGGATGGTTGCAACGATCAATCCATCGACTCATCGCCCGTGTCCGCCAGCTTCATGAGCAAGGGGCGGCTCACCCACCTCTGGATCACCGTCCTCAAGCGACTTCACCTCACCGGTCCTTCGCTTCGCCCCGACGAAACGGCCTCCGGCCACTTGGGTGCGACAGCGGTGGCGACTTGACGCGAGCCCAACGGGCTCGCGCATCCTCGATTGACACCTTGTTATTCACACCACAATCACCCACTCATACAACCACACGCACAACACCTACCACCAACGGCGGCAGCTATCACATCGTCGGACAGATCAGTGGGACAGGCGGGTATCACCAGATGAAACACCTGCTCGGTGTTTTCCGCAACCTTGACGCTGACGCCGGCGGGAACGTCAATCCCCTCCGCCGCCAGCGTCCCGGCCGGATCGGCCAGCAGCCGCTGCTTGAAGGCGTCATCCGCCCAGCACTTGGCGATGAGTTGTTGATACTGTTTCGCTTGGTCGTTCATGGCGTGATCCTGTGGTGAAAGGCGCCTCGTGAGGTCACGCGGCGGCGGGTGAGGAGCCGAACCGCGCGGCGGTCCGCGCCGGGAGTTTACGCCAAGGGGAGCGGGATGGTTGCAACGATCCATTCATCGACCGACGCCTCGCCCGTGCGCGCCGGCTTCATGAGCAAGGAGCCGATCGTAACCGGCTCCGGCAGTCTGTGTGGCGTTGGTATCGATGGCTGCACGGCGGGCTGCGCGGCCGGGTTAGTGCCAAGGGGCGATTCACCCGCCTCTGGATCCACGTCCTCCAGCATCTCCACAACGACGGCGCTTCACCACGCCCCGACTGAACGGGCACCGGCCGGTCGGGCGCCTGGGATTCGCCCATGACGGCGGTCCCTTGCGGTCCGCCTCACCCCTGCTTGCCCGTCAGATACTTACTACCAAGACCACTGGCTACCCGCGCCTTAACCCCCGACCGCATGAATCAAAGGCGGCCACAACGAAACACTCCCCCCCACGCTCCCCTCCAGCACCTCATCCGTCAACTCGGTAGACCGGGCCGGAATCACCAGCGTCACCGCCTGGGCGGTATTCTCCATCACCCGCAGCGTGACCCCCTCGGGCACCGCCATCCCCTCCGCCGCCAGTGTCCCGGCCGGATCGGCCAGCAGCCGCTGCTTGAAATCCTCATCCGCCCAGCACTTGGCGATGAGTTGCTGATACTGCTTCGCTTGGTCGTTCATGGCTCGATCCTGTGGTTGAAGGCGCCTCGTGAGGTCACGCGACGGCGGGTGAGGAGCCGAACCCGCACCGCGGTCCGCGCCGGGACTTTACGCCAATGGGAGCGGGATGGTTGCAACGATCCATTCATCGACCGACGCCTCGCCCGTGCGCGCCGGCTTCATGAGCAAGGAGCCGATCGTAACCGGCTCCGGCAGTCTGTGTGGCGTTGGTATCGATGGCTGCA
>NZ_NHSQ01000079.1 GCF_016653465.1 Thiocystis minor
TGGTCTCCAGCGACTGAATCGTCGGGTTCAGACCATAGCGGGTGTAGAGACTGCCGGCGACGCGACCTTCAACGACGTCGAGCACGGCCTGCGTCGAGGGAAAGGCGAAGGTGGTGGTCGTATAGATTGGCGTGTGCGGGCTGCCGTGGGCATCGGTCAGCTCGCCGGCGTGGACGCAGCGGGTGGCCAGGGCGGTCGAAGGAGGTGCGGTCATGGCGGACTCCTCGCGGGACGTCTGGTTGGTGATTCCATGCCTATCCGGTTAGCTCCCAAGATGGTCGATCTTGGGTAGCGTCACTCGTGCCAAACACGGAAATGTGTTCACCCCGCCTCGCAACGCCTTGCATTGGATGTAAGCTCCCGCCCCGCACGGCGGTCCCAAACACATGTCGAGTTCTGGCCATCCGCCAGAAACTTGGCTTGGGAGCTAACCGGATAGGCATGGGTGATTCGATGATGGGAAGGCGCCGATTCGGGCTTGGACCCCTGTCCTGAATTCGGTCACGATGACCGTTGATCAGGATACTGGCAGATCCGATCAAAACCATCAACCAATCGGTTGATGGATTTTGGCAACGAAGCCTGGCCGGTCTCTGGACGGATCTCGGCCGTTGCCGCCCGGAACTGATCGCTTCAGGCCGGATCACGCATCGGCGACCTCGGCTGGGAGTGCATTCGGTGCGTGGTCACTCCCGCCTTTGCCGTCGCGCGCCAGTCGTCATCGGTGCGACACCCGTTCGCTCGAGGGATCGGTCGCGCTAGGGCGCAGGTCCGGCAGATTTGCACACCCGATGACGTGCAGCACGATCCCGCCGCCGATGACGTCGACGAGGTTGCTCCATTCCCTGGCGCGGAGACCTAAACCGGCTCCAGCCACTGAAAGGGCTCGGCAGGCAAGGTCACCCGGATCGCGTCTCCCGTCACGATGGTTCCCCCGCGCATCACCACGCCCATGACCCCGGCCTTGCGGATGAGATGGCCGTCCGGCGCGCGGTCGAGCACGGCCGCCATGAGTCCGGGCCGGTAGGCATCCAGTTGGGAGCAGGGGCTGCGCAAACCCGTGAGCCGGATCACGGCGTCGGTCCCGATGGACAGCTCGGTGCCGCGCGGGTGCGACAGGAGGTCGATGCCCCGCGTGGTGATGTTCTCGCCCATGCCGCCCGAATCGATCAAGAATCCGCGCGCGGCAAGTTCCGCGAAGAGCTCGCTCTGGATCAGATGTACCTGCCGCAGATTCGGCCGGGCAGGATCGCGCCTGACATGGGAGCGGTGCCTGACGCTGGCCCCAGCGTGCGCGTCACCCTCGACCCCGAGTCCCGACAGCACACGAATACTCGGCCGGGTCTGCTTGGAGAATCCATGGCTTGCGTTTACTGCGACGGCGATGACGATACCCTGAGGCGGCTGCTCGATACCCATTGCATTCTCTGACTCGGCGATCAAGCTGGAATAAAAAAGAAGCCGGCAGGAGCCGGCTTTCAAAACGTCTCACTCTAACAGAGACGAGGAGGACGAAAGGTAAAGAGTCGACACCGCGCATGACCGGGCAAGGCGTCTTTGATGGCCTGCATCCGTGGTCTTTGGTGGGCCTCATCGCGACTGTCTAATCTTCTGGCTCCGGTTTGACCATCCGGCTGACCGCGATGTCCGAGGTGAAGACCACGCCCATGTGCCGGTCGAGGAAGGGCGCCAAGCCCTCCAGGATCGGGTCGACCAGACTCGGCGGGACGGCGCTGACGACCATCACCAGCACCGACTCGTCGTTGAACATCAGATGGCCCTTGTGCGCGCCGTGCGTCCCCTTGCCGGAGAGGTTGTGCAGGATGCTGTAGCCGCCCGCGCCGGCGCGTTCGAGCAGGTCGGTGATAAAGCCCTGGTGCTGGCCCTCGACGATGATCTCGATCTTCTTCATGGCGCTCATGGCGAGTGACTTCATGAGGATGTCTCCACGGGAATCGGACGTTTCCGGACTCTCTGGGCCGGCTGAGCGACGATTGGGGGGCTGTCCTCGGGCCGCGTCGCCCAGGGCCGCGCGATCCACTGTCCTTGCTCGAAGAGGTGCGCGGCGCCCTCGGCGCGGTCAATCACCAGCAGGCGAATCCAGCCGTTCTCGACCAGCTCGCGGACCTTGAAGACCCGGCTCAGGACGCTCTGGACGAAGGGCAGCGGGGCCTCGATGACGGTGATCAGGCGCATAGGCTGGTGGTAGGGCCGCTCGCCCTGGCGCACCGTCTGGGCCGGCAGCCCGGTGCGCAGGTCGCTGACGTTGCCGGTCATGACGCCGAAGCGCCCGACGACGTTGTGATAGACCTTGCTGCCGCTGCCGAAGACGGCGTTATCGACCACCGAGAAGTAGTGCTCCAGGTTGATCCACTGGGCGACGATCAAGGGGCCGGAGAGGATGGCTTCGAGCGCCGCGCCGCTCGCGTCCCGACGATGGTCATAGGAGTGCAGGAAGGCCCGCCCCGCGAGATCGACCGCGCGGGTGAGGTCGCGGTGGCCGACGATGAAACTGGCGTTGCCCGAGAGACCCCACTCCGGTCGGACCTGGGTCCAGTCGAGCGCGTTGCGCTTGACCCGGCGCGCGGCGGCCTCGGGTGAGTCGACTCCGGTCTCGCCCAGGGCCGTGCAGCGCTCGCGCGCGCAGAGTCGTCCGGCGGCGGCCAGATCCTCCTGGATGCGCGTCACCTGGGTCAGGCGGCCTGGCGGCAGTTGGTCGAGGTCGTGGAGCTGGGTCTCGTCGGTCGTGGTGTCGTGCAGGGCCGGGATGAACCAGGTGTCCTCCGGGATGCGGAGGCCCTGTCCGGCGAGCCGCTCGCGCACCTCGCGCCGGTTGGCCATGGCGGCGAAGAGGCGGGCGTTCACCAGGCCCTTGTCGCCCCCGCAGGCGCCGCAGTCGAGCGCCGACTCATAGGGGTTGTTCTGGGAGCGGCTGCCGTGGCCGACGACCAGGACGGTGCGGGCGAAGTCCTCGACCAGACCCATGGTGCTCAGTGTATTGCGCACCAGTTGCGCCTGATGCTCGATCCTAAAGCCGATCCGCGCCAGTTGTTCGAGCTGGAGGCGCGACTGGTCGGGGGTCAGCCGGTACTCCAGCCGCAGACGGGTGATGAAGACCGTTTCGGCGGCGCTGTCGAGGTCGAAGCGCCGGGCGAGCTGGCTCGGGGCCGCGGCCCTTCCCAGCGCGATCTCGCGCAGCTCCTGGATCATCCCGGTGGTGACGGCCTCGCGCTTGATCCCGAGCTGCCGATCAAGCGCCCGCACCACCAGCTCGTCCTGCAGGCTCGCGATCAGATCGCGCGCGTCCTCCTCGGAGAGCTTGTCGATCATCAGCCGCGTCGGTGGGCGGCCGTTGTCGAGCCGCTTGCGCCAGCGGTTGTAGAGGGTCGGCGCGAGGGTCTTGCCGACCATGTCGAAGCCGAACAGCAGACCCACCGCCTCGACCGTGATGTAGGGCGCCAGCACCGTGAACTTGAGGTCGTGGACGACCTCGGTGGCGAGATGGAAGAGCGACTGTCCGTGCGGCGCGTGCTCGTGCGGCATCTCCAGAACCACGTTGCGCGGCGTCACGATGGCCGGACAGAGCGCGGTCTCATGACCCTTTCCAAGCTCGATGAAGTTGACCGGAACGCCAAAGAATCCGGCGACGCCGAAGGTCTCGTAGTGGCCGAGTCCTTCGAGCTGGCGGCGCAGCCGCTCGGAGCGGACATCGATGCAGAAGAGCGCCTGGACCTTGGAGCCGGCGACCCCCGGAGCGGTCGCGCCGGTGCGCGCGAGCGCCTCGGCTGGGGTCTCGCGCGGGGCGGCGAGCCGGTCGAGCAACTGACGGATGTAGGTGCGTTCGAGCGCCTGCATCCAGAAGAAGCCCTCACACGCGCGCAGTCCATGGACCGCCTCGATCATCTGGCGGAGCGCCCCCGAGCGTTGCGTGGCCAGCTCCGCGCGCGGGATGCCGGCCAGCTCGCACAGCTCCCGCAGACGCAGGGCGCGACTGCTGGCCTCGCGCGCGGTCTTCTCGTGCTCGTAGTCGAGACAGAGCGCCTCGATCCGCTTAGCGTCGCCGCCGTCGAGCGCGACCTCGACCTGGTGCGCGTAGTCGGGAAGGATAGCCCCGGAATGCAGCTCACGGCGCAGCAGACATTCGTGCGGACGCTCGGTCATGCAACGCACCCAGGCCGGGTAGCGAAAGTCGCGCCGATTGCGGCGCTCCGCCTCCTCGATCAGGGGCAGCGACAGGATGAGACGGATGGCGATGAAGTCGACCAGATCCGCCGGGTTGCGCTCCTGCCAGTAATAGTCCCTGGCCTGGGCGCGCCAGCGCACGAAGCCGGCCCAGCCGTGGAGCTTGGACAGCTCGACGGCGAAGGAGTCCATCCACAGCCGCTCGGGGATCGCAAGCCGGGTCATGACCAGATCGATCGCCGCCTCCGGCTGTTCCACCCGCTCCAGGGTCGGACCCAGATCCAGCCCGCGCAGACGCCAGCGGCGGTTGCGCCGGGCGATTTGACACCAGGACTGGAACAGCCCCTGCCGACGTCCCGGCATCCGCCAGGCGGACTGGCCTTCGTCGAGGAAGTCCAGGCAGCCCTTGATCAGCCACTCGTTCAGGGTGGCGCCGATGCGCTCGCCATGGAGCTGGTCGATGAGGTCGTAGAGCGTCCAGCGCGTGCCGATCTCCTCTGCCGCGAGCCGTTTCATGGGGCCTCCGCCAGCGGGCGCAACCGCGCCAGGATGGCGTCGGTGCTCGGGAAGGCGTTGCCGACGCTGGGCTGATCCATGCGGGTCATGAGGGTGACCAGGATGCGGTGCAGGTCGAGCGCAACGCCGTCCTCGTCCTGGTGCTCCGGGGCGGAAAGGTCCGGGCCTTGGGCCAGCAGGAATTCGGCGACCAGCTCCTCGATCGCCGCCGGATCGATGTGTCCCTCGCGCAGCAGCGCCTGATACTCGGTGCGGCGCAGATAGCCGCGCGCGTGAAAGAGCGCGCTGGCCCGCTCGACCGCCTCCTCGAACGGCAGATGTTCCAGCCCGTGCAGGGGGTTGTGGTGGATGAAATTACGCATGGGCCAGACGAAGGGCAGGAACTCGCCGGCCATCGTGACCATGGAGCGGATCTTGAGTGCGCGCCCCAAGCCTGTCTCGCCCGGCCGCGTCCCAGACGGGTCGGAGGAGGGCGGATGCCGCTCGGGCGGGTTCCCGGTCATAGCGCCACCTCCACCAGCAGGATGCCGAAGAGTCCGAGGGCGATCATGCCCCCGCCGAGTCCGAGCGCCTGACGCGGTTCCAGGTCGCGGTAGGTCAGATCCTCCCTGGGAACGCCCCAGACGATGCCGCTCAGGAGGTTGACGCCGGCCCAGGTCCAGAGCAGCCAGGACAGACAGATCGGCAGCAGGACCACGACCGCGTCCGCCGCGACGCCGCCGAAGGCGAGTGCGGCGAGGGCGAAGAAGGACGGCGAGAAGGGCACGGCGATGGCCGCCAGCACGGCCAGCACGAAGAGGTGCGCCAGCCAGGGCAGGCGGCAGCAGAGCCCCGGATAGAGCCCGCTACGCGCGATGCCGAAGCGCCGGGTCAAGTGGTCCAGCAGGAAGACCAGCGGTAGCAGCGAGATCGACAGACCGATGGCGGGCAGCAGCGAGCTCACCCCGGAGCCAACACCGATCCAGATCAGGGCCAGCGCGGAGGAATAGAGGTGCGAGATCCAGATTTCTCCATCCTTCGCGCTCAGGAGCCGAAAGGCGTAGAGCACCGAGGTCAGTCCGCCCCAGACCGCGAAGAGGGTCGGCCAGCCATCCCCCGCACTCGGCTGGTCCATCGCCAGCGCGAGCAGGCCGATGCCGATGAGCGGAAAGACCAGGATCAGGGTGGCCTTGAATGCCGGGCCGCGCCGCCAATCGCCGTTCGGGAGCGCGCCGTCTTTCACCTGGCCTTGCAGGAGCGCGTTCGGCAGGGCGCTCAGTGGATAGAGCGGCAGAAAGAACCCGGCCATGAGTAGCAGGATCGGCGCCATCTCAGACCCACCGCAGCAGGGCGTTGAGCCGGCGTGAGCGCGCCAGCAGGGCGCTCGCCAGCCGGCCATGGAGGTCCGCGACATAGAACTCGCGCGACATCCAGGCGTAGAGCGAGAGATAGCCGTTACGGTAGCGGCGGGTGAGCGGCTCGCGCCGGGCGGCCGAGCGGAACACCAGCAGCCAGGCCCCCGCGATGGCGGCGACCAGGACCAGCATCAGTACCGTGAACAGCGGCGCCGGCAGGGAGGCCGCGTCGTAGATCGCTTCGCGGAAGGCCGGGTCGGGATAGAGCAGGGTGTCGATCATGTGTCCGGCGAGCACATAGCCCAGGATCACCAGGGCGAAGGAAAGGACCACGTAGCCCAGCAGCCTGAAAGGCCGCTCGCCGCCGATCTTGTAGACGAAAAAGAGGGTCTGGGCGCCGGTGATCCAGCCGAACAGCAGCAGGATCATGGCCCCCTGGTGGCTAAGGAAGCCTTCGTCGATCATCTGGTGGGCGCTGACCACGATCGCCAGCGGCACCGCGATGGTGATCCCGGCGAAGACGATCCAGGACAGCGGCGGCCGGGGCGTCCGGCGCTCGACCATGAACTGGTAGATTTCGCCCTCCGGGATGTTCGAATCCCGGCGCGCCCGGCCGATCAGGCTGCCTGAATCGAGAAACAGGGTCGCCTTGAAGATGCCATGGGCGATCAGATGGAAGATCGCCAGCGAGAAGGCCCCCAGACCGCACTCCATCACCATGTACCCCATTTGTCCCATGGTCGAATAGCCGAGCGAGCGCTTGATGTCGCTCTGCATCAGCATCATCACCGAGCCCATGAGCGTGGTCGTCAGCCCGACCAGCAGGGCGATCTGGAGCACCGAGTCGGTGTGGGCGAAGACCGGCGCGAAGCGATTGATGAGGAATCCGCCCGCGTTGACGATGCCGGCATGCATCAGGGCCGAGACCGGCGTCGGTCCCTCCATGGTGTAGGGCAGCCAGGTGTGGAAGGGGAACTGGGCCGACTTGGCGAAGGCGGCCAGCAGGATCAGCAGCCCGACGGTCTCGCTGACCGGCAACCCCAGGGCACCGGCGCCGTCGGGATCGGCGGCGATGGCCTCGAAGAGGACTGGGATGCTCAGGGTGCCGTAGCTGGAATAGAGCAGGGCGGCGGCGGCCATCAGCGGCAGGTCGCCGATCCGGTGAGTGATGAGGGTCCAGAAGGCGTAGCGGTTGGCGGCCTCGCGCCGGGTGTCATGGTTGAGCAGGAAGTAGAGGATGACGCCCATGGAATGCCAAGCCAGCAGCAGGGTCAGCAGATCTCCGGCCAGCACCATCAGCATGATCATGGCGTTGATGCCGTCGAGCAGCACGAAGAAGCGGGTATGCGCCGGATCCTCGCGCATGTAGCGCACCGAATAGAGATGCACCACCAGGCTGATGGCGCTCACGGCCAGGGCCATGAGGGCGGTGAGCGCGTCGAAATGAATGGTGAAGAGACTGATGCCAAGCGTCGCGAGCTGCCCCTGACCCAAAAAGATCTGTTGCGAGAAGAGACCCAGGGCCACGACGAAGATGACCAGGCTGAAGCCCACGCTCAGACGCGCCACGCGCTCGCCGATCCGCGGGGCTAGGAGCAGCACGGTCAGCGCCGAGATCAACCCCAGCAGCGGCAGCAGATAGGCGATAGAGGCAAGCAAGGCGGCGTGGCTCCCGGTCCGTGTCTGGTCACGAGTCTGAGATGCCACAAGCACATCACGCGCCAGAACGAGGGATGTAGGATGGGCAAATCCCGTGACAAGAAGCCGAGTCTGGCTGCGAGGCTGGTCGGGCGTTCCCATCCTCACCGCTCGGCGTCTCAAAAGACACGGATGGGAAGCGCCTGCCAAACCGAGGATTGGGACAAAACGCCCCGGTCGATGACCGGCGTCGAGACTCTTTGTCCCAGCACGGACGCCAGTTCCATGGGCCGACCTCGGTCGCGAATGGGGGCGCCTGCAACGGCACGGAGCCTGCAAGACGTCAGATGACCTGAGCGGCGCGGAGTCCTACGCGTGGCGCACCGGTCAGGGGTCGCGCGCCCTCCGCGCTCGTCAATCGCCATCAGGAGATCGCGTGAATCGACATCCAACCGCCACACCCGCCGACCCGATCGAACAGCCGGTCGCCAACCTGATCGATCGCTTCGGCCGCCGCATCACCTATGTCCGCTTGTCCGTCACGGACCGCTGCGATCTGCGCTGCGTCTACTGCATGTCGGAGAAGATGACCTTCCTGCCGCGCGCGCAGCTCCTCACCCTGGAGGAGATGGCGCGACTCGGCCGGTTGTTCAGCGAACTGGGCGTGACCAAGCTGCGGGTGACCGGCGGCGAGCCGCTGGTGCGGCCCAATGTGCTCTGGCTGTTCGAGCAGTTGGGCGCGCTGCCGGGGGTGCGGGATCTCACCCTCACCACCAACGCGACCCAGCTCGGACGCTATGCCAGCGCGCTCAAGGATGCCGGCGTGACCCGGATCAACATTAGCCTCGACACCCTGAGTCCCGAGCGTTTTCGTGCCATCACCCGGATCGGCGAGATTGGCAAGACGTTGAGCGGATTGGAGGCGGCGCGTCGCGTCGGCTTCCAGCGCATCAAGCTCAACACCGTGGTGCTCAAGCACCGCAATCATGACGAAGTGGTCGACCTGGTGCGCTTCGCCATCGAGCGCGGGATCGACATCAGCTTCATCGAGGAGATGCCGCTCGGGGTGATCGGCGATCACGATCGGGCCGAGGCTTACTATTCGAGCGACGAGATCCGGCGCGATCTCGCCGGGCACTTCGATCTGCTGCCGACCATCGACGGCACCGGCGGTCCGTCCAAATACTTCCAGATCGCCGGGGAGGAGACGCGCGTCGGCTTCATCTCGCCGCACAGCCACAACTTCTGCGGCGACTGCAATCGGGTGCGGGTCACGGCACTCGGGCGGCTACTGCTCTGTCTGGGTCAGGAGCATTCGACCGATCTGCGGCGTGTCCTGCACGCCAACCCCACGGACGACGAGCGGGTCAAGCGGGCCATCGTCGTCGCCATGGACCTCAAGCCCCGGGGTCATGAATTCGATCTCCAGGCCAAGCCGGTGATCTTTCGTCACATGAACATGACGGGCGGTTGACTGGCATGAGGACCGGGTCCAGGCCGGGCCAAGTCCGCCAGGGGTCGTGCGCGAGCGTCTCGGGGCGCTGGCAAGGTGACGCCGGCGTCACCTCGCGCCAACGCCAGGGCGGCTGGCACGGCCGCGCCTCCAGGCTCGATACCAGGGTCTGGGCAAGCCAATTGTCGTTCTCGTCGAAGACCGGCTCGCGCCGCACCCAGACGCGGAATTCGGTGCCCTGCGCGGAGGTCGACTCCAGCGTCAGCGCGCCCCCGTAGCGGCGGATGAGACCCGTGCTGACCGAGAGTCCGAGCCCCGTCCCGCGCCCCGCGCCTTTGGTCGTGAAGAAAGGCCGGAAGATCCGGTCGACGACATCGGGCGGCACCCCGGGGCCGGTGTCCCGGACTTCGATGAGGATACCGCGCGCGTCCAGATCACGGGAACGGATCTCGATCGTCCCCCGGTTGGCCTCGACCGCATGCACAGCGTTCACCACCAGGTTGATGATGACCTGACGCAGGTCTTGAAGGCTGATCCGCACCCCCAGGGTCGCTTTCAGATCGGTGCGGATTTCGACATCCGTGCGGCGCGCCTCCTGGAGCACAAGCGTCAGGCATTCCTGGATCAGGACCGCGATCTCGACCGGCTCCAGGACACGGATGTCATCCATGGGACGGGCGATGCGCAGCAGGCTGTCGATGATCCCGCGCGAGCGCTCGATCTGCCGGAGGATGAGATCGACCTCCTGGCGCACCGACCAGGTCTCCGGTCCCAGCTCGCGGGTCAGCAGTTCCATGTGGCCGAGCATGATGGCGAGCGGGTTGTTGAGCTCATGAGCGATGCCGGCGATTAGCTCGCCGACGGCGGCGAGCTTTTCGGTCTGGACCAGGTGCTCGTGGCGGGTCTCGCGCAGCGCGGCGGAGAGGGCCTCGATGCGCTGTTCGAGGCAGGCGATCTCGCACGCGCGGCCGTCGGTCTCCGTGCCTGAGCGATGCTCGGACTCGCTCGGTGGCAAGGCCCCGCCGAGCCAGGCGCGTAGCCAGGCCATGAGCGGGCGGAAGCCCTGGCGCGTCATCGGGGTGCCCGCGTCAGTCCGCCTCGCTCGGGTCGCCCGGCTGACCCCATTCCTTGAGCTTGCGCTCCACCGTCTTCCTCGACACTCCCAGCGCGCGCGCCGCGACCGTCTTGTTGCCGCCGGCGGCGGAGAGCGCGTTCAGGATATGCGAGCGCTGCACCCGCTCCAGCGAGGTCGGATTGGACACCAGGGCGCGCTCGCCCGCGTCCGGCTCCGAGGGCGGCGTGACGCAGAGCAGATGGGCGACCGGCTTGCCCAGAAGCAGGGATCGCTCGATGACATTGCGCAGCTCGCGGCAGTTGCCGGGCCAGTCGTAGCCCATGAGCTGCTCCAGATCCCAGGGGCTGAGTTCCGCGTTGGGCAGGCCCAGTTCGGTGGACAGGACGTTGAGGAAGTAGCCCGCGAGGAAGGGGATGTCGCCCTTGCGTTCGCGCAGGGGCGGCAGGCGCAGATCGACCACATTGATGCGGTAATAGAGATCCTTGCGGAAGCGCCCGGCGAGCACCTCGGCGGCCAGATCGCGGTTGGTCGCGGCGATCACCCGGGCGTTGACCGGGATCTCCTGGTTGCCGCCGACCGGGCGGTAACGCCGCTCCTCCAGTACCCGCAGCAGTTTCGCCTGCAAGGGCAGCGGCATCTCGCCGATCTCGTCGAGGAAGAGGGTGCCGCCATCGGCATGGCTGAAAAGCCCGTTGCGCGCCTGATGTGCGCCGGTGAAGGAGCCGCGCAGGTGTCCGAACAGCTCCCCCTCGATGAGGTCGGCGGAGATGGCGCCGCAGTTGACCGGGACATAGCTGCCGCGCCGGCCGCTGAGGTCATGGAGTGCGCGCGCGACCAGCTCCTTGCCGGTTCCGGTCTCGCCCTTGATCAGCACCGTCGAGGGCATGGGGGCGAGTCGATGAATGGTCCGCCAGATATCCTTGAGCGACTCGCTCTCCCCGACGATCCGCTTGGCGGCGGGCCGACGATCCTGCTCGCGCTGGATCAATGCCTGCTCGCGCGCGACCCGCCGCCGCTCCCGCGCGCGGTGGATCACGGCCAGCAGTTGGTCGCCGAGGAAGGGTTTTCTCAGGACATCGGCCGAGGCGTCCCGCAGTGCGTCGATTTCGTCATAGATGTCTGCGTAGCCAGTGATGAAGATCACGTCCAGATCGACCTGGTAACGGTCGCGAATCTCGCGCGCCAGCTCCAGTCCGCTTGCCGGACCGGGAAGACGGATATCGACGATCATGAGATCGAAATGGAGGTTCCGGGCCAGCGCACGCGCGGCACTGGCGTCGGCGGCCGACTCCACGCGCTCGAAATGGGGGGCGAGCGAGCGCTCAAGGAAACTCAGCATGCCGGGCTCGTCATCGACGACGAGAATGGAGTCGCCCGCGTCCGTCGCGGTCTTGGCATCGCGCGCGAGGTCGAGCCCTCGGCTTTCGAGTGGCTGGGATGTCATGGTCTCCTCCTCCGCGTTGGTCGGTGGTTGGCGCGTGTGCGCCAGTCGCCAACGGTCTTTTTTTGAATGGATGACGCGACGCGGCTTTGGCGAAACCTGATCGCGCTTTGGATGTTGGATAGGTCATTCCCTTGTCAAGACAGCGATCGAACGTCGTCAAACAGGGCTGCAAGAACTGACGACGATGACACTCGACAAGCGCGAACCAGCACCTATCGTGAAGAAGAATATCGGTTTTCTATACCGGCACAAACGGAATTTATTGGATTTTTGTATCGGGTTTCTCGATAGATAAACCGCTTTGATCCGTTTGTATGAATGAGTAATTGGGCGATTAACGAAAAAGCAATGCTGCTTTGCGGACGCGGTTAGAGCAGGCGATTGGAGTGGGAATAGATTTACCAGAAAACCCGCGTACCCGACTTGATTGCGGTCAAGGCAGGGTTTGCGGTTGTGATTAAGGACGTGGTGTAGCTGAGGTTCGATGGATCAACTGCGTTTTTCAGATGGAGGGTGCAGAGGCGGTTGCCCGCCTCCCGATACCCCGTCTTCAGATGTGGTTCGCCTCCTCGGCCACCGCTGGCTCGGGCTCGCCGGCTTCCCCCTGGTAGGCGCGGCGGAAAGCGTCGACGAAGGGCCGGAAATCCTTCACGGTGCCGTAGATGGCGACCACGCCCGCGCGCTGGCGGTCGTAGACCACGTTGACGCCTTCGGTGCGGCCGGCGGGGTTCGGGCGCGCCTCGCCGTTGTAGTAGATCCAGTGCCGGGCATGCACGGAAGCATAGATCAGATCCTGCTCGGCGTGGGTCAGCCAGAGGACGACATAGTTCCAACTGCCGATGCTGAGCTTGACCTTGTGGGTGGTCGTCTCGGGGGACTCGGGATCGACCTGCCACTGAAAAACCGGGATCGGACCTTCATAGGTCGGGTCCGCGTTGCCCTGCGGCCCTTCGATGAGCGGCGGCTCGAAGTCGGCGGGCGGCTCGGTCGGCGGTCCCTTCGACTTCGCCGGCTTGCCCTCGCCGGCCGCGAGCAAATCCTTCAGGTGCGGCGCGCCGCCGTGCCCGGGGTCGGGGATGGGATCCAGACCGTATTCGCGCAAATCTACTTGCAGCGGGTTGACGGAGGCTCCGCCGAGCAGTAAGGAGTCATCGTCATAGGGTGGCTCGGTGTGGATCTCGATCGTCTCGAAGCGCGCATTCCGCAGCAGTTCCTCGACTGCGCGCTCCATGGTCGCGACCTTCTCGGCGTTGATCGAGTCGGGTGTGATCTCGATTTCGATACTCGACCCCTCGACGGCGATGCTCTTGACGAATCCGAGCGAGACCAGGTCACGCGAGCGGCCGGGAAAGCGGATTTGGCGCAGGAGATCACGGACTTGTTCAGGCAGCATGGGCGACATCTCGGTTTTCCTCTGGGTGTGGTGGACTCGTTGGGAGTAAGCGAGATTCGAGCCAGGATGGAAGGCGAGTGGGCTCGCGACTCCATCGCGCGAGGCCAAGGCCAGCTTCGGCGTGGGATTGCGGCATGAGCGTCGCCAGGATCGGCGTCGCCGAATCCGCCCTTGGCGACTTGGCGGCCATCCAGGAGCGGTACACTGCGGAAGAGGTGCCGGAGGTCGGCGCATCGCCTCAACGGAGAAAACACCATGAAGCTTTTGACAGAACCCCGAGGGCGAGAAGATGAGATCATCGACCTCTTCACCGCGACCTTCACCGCGTCCGAGGGTATGGAAGAAGGCGCGCTGATCGGAAGCCTGGTGCTCAGCCTGCTGCGTGACACGGCGGAGACCGATCGCTTCGTCTTCACGGCCGAGGAAGACGGCAGGATCATCGGCGGTATCCTCTTCTCGCGGTTGACCTATGAGCAGGATGACCGGACGGTTTTCATTCTGGCCCCCGTCGCCGTCGCGACCGATCAACAAGGGAAGGGCATCGGGCAGCGGCTGCTGACCCATGGCCTGGCCGAGCTGCGCGGCGCCGGTGTCGACATCGCCATGACCTATGGCGATCCGAGCTTCTATGCCAAGGTCGGATTCCGGCCGATCAGCGAGGCGGATGCGCCAGCGCCCTTGCCGCTGAGCCGTCCCGAAGGCTGGCTGGGTCAGTCCCTGACGGACCGGACGATGGCCCCGCTGAAAGGCCCGTCCCGCTGTTTCGAGGCACTCAACGATCCACTGTTCTGGTAGGAGCCATTCCGATGGACCCTGACGACTTCGCCCGCTCTCATGACAGCGCGAGCATCGGACCCGCCAACCGCGATCCGTCGGCGCTCGCCGCACTGGGCTGGGGGCCTTTCTTCGCGCGGCAGACCGGCCTGGAGACGCTGGACGACACACCGGCGGCGCGCGTCGTCGCCGTCCATCGCAGCGGCCTTCGGATCCTTGGCGCTGGCTTCGTGGAGATCATCCCGCCGCGCGCCGATGCAACCGTGGGCGACTGGCTGCTGCTGGATCGTGTCCAGCCTCGGGCCAGTCGCGTCCTGTCCCGCAAAAGCCTGATCAAGCGCCGCGCGCCAGGTACTGGTCGGCAGGTGCAACTGATCGCGGCGAATATCGACCAGATCTTCGTCGTCACCTCCTGCAATCAGGATTTCAACCTGGCCCGGCTGGAGCGCTACGTCGCGCTGGCCCTCGAAGCGGAGATCGAGCCGGTCATCGTCCTGACCAAGGCGGACCTGGTGACGGATCTACTATCCTGGATCGAGGAAGCGCGCAGGGTCTCGGAAGGGATCCCGGTCGTCGGGCTCGACGCCCGCGGGGACGAGCCGCTTGAGGCGCTGTCGTCCTGGTGCAAGCCAGGCCGGACCGTCGCATTCCTTGGATCTTCGGGTGTTGGAAAATCCACCCTGACCAACGCGCTTGCCGGGACCGACGCGATCGCGACGCAGGCCATCCGCGAAGACGACGCCCGGGGCCGTCATACGACGACTCGCCGCGAGCTTCACTTGATCCCCGGAGGCTGCCTGGTGCTGGACACCCCGGGCATGCGGGAATTGCAGTTGGCGGACGCCGCGTCCGGCATTGCCGATATCTTCGAGGACATTCAGGCACGCTCGGCGCAATGCCGGTTTGGGAACTGCCGGCACGAAGGAGAGCCCGGCTGCGCCGTCCGGGAGGCGGTCGAGCATGGCGAGCTTGACGCCGCACGGCTTCTGCGCTGGCGCAAGCTGATGGCGGAGGACGCCTTCAACTCCGCGAGTCTCGCCGAGCGCCGGACAAAAGACCGGGCATTCGGGAAGATGGTCCGAAGGGTGATGAAGGAGTCCAAGTCGCGCCGAGACTCCTGATCGCTCCCTACCGATGCAGCCCGCATTCGCGCTTGAGGCCGAAGAAGCGGGTCTCTTCCTCCCGCATGCCGGGCAGGAGCCGCGCGGTGGTGTGGACGTCGCCGATGGAGACATAGCCCTGATGCCGTAGCGGGTGGTCCGGGAGGTCGTGGCGGCGCAGGTAGCGATGCACGTCGGACTCCCGCCAGTCGATGATGGGGTGGACCTTGAGGCGGCCGTCCTGTACACGCAGCACCGGCAGCTCGGCCCGGCTGCGCGCCTGCTCGCGCCGCAGACCGGCGAACCAGGCGCGGGCTTCCAGCTCGCTCAGGGCGCGCTCCATCGGCTCGACCTTGTTCATCCAGTTGTACTGGTCGATACCGCCCGCGCCCTGCTCCCACAGCCGACCGAGCCGCGCCTCCTGCCAGGCGGGGGAGAGCGCCGGGCGATAGACCTGAAGGTTGAGCGCGAGCCGGTCGTTCAGCGCGTCGATCAGACGGTAGGTCTCGGCGAACAGATAGCCGGTGTCGATCAGGATCACCGGGATGTCCGGTTTCAGAAGGGTCAGCATATGCAGCAGCACCGGCGACTGGGCGCCGAAGCTGGAGGTGAGGACATGCCGCTCCGGCAGTTCCTCCAGCGCCCAGAGCGCGCGATCCTCCGCCGGCAGGTTCTCCAAGCGCCGGTTGAGGGCGGCGAGCGCGGCCTGGTCGCCGGCCAGGATGGCGTCGAGAGGGGTGTCAGTCATGGAAGTCCTCCGCTGGATTCACCACCGCCCGGACGAGGCCGTCGCGGATCAGATAGTCGCCGAAGCGCTCGCCGGGCTGGCGGCTCTCGGCGAAGCGCCCGAACAGGCCGTCGATCTCGGCCAGGATGGCGGTCTCGTCGAGGTTCTCGCGATAGAGCCGGTTGAGCCGGGTGCCGATGCCGTCGCCGCCGAACATGAGGTTGTAACGGCCCGGCCCCTTGCCGACCAGGGCCAGCTCGGCGATATAGACCCGCACCGAGTCCCGCTCGCCGACCCGCTCCCCCAGGAAGCCCGAGGCCCCGCCGAGATGGTCTCGGCCGTGGGCCTGGTAGCGCCGCACCGCGACCGTGAGATGAGCCTCGTCCTCGCACTCCGCCTGACTGGAGGCGATCGAGTAGAGCCGCGGCTGGAGCGGGCGCAGCAGACCGGCCAGCGCCTCGGCCTCGACGCGGGCGGGATGGTCCGCGATCAGGTCGATGAGCTGACGCTCGCTCGCATAGGCCCGCAGAGCGGCGGCATCCGTCGCCAGCTCGGTCAGATCCGGCGTCTGCGCCAGCTCGGCCCAGGCGCGGACGCTCGCCGGATGCAGCTGCGTCAGCTCCAGCCGCTCGATCAGGGTCTGGCGCAGACCCAGCTCCGCGTCGGCTAGGCGCACCGGCGCTTCGCCGTCGAGTCCGAGCGTCGTCAGCACCGCGTCGGCCAGCGCCGGATCGTTGTGGAACCAGATCCCCAAGGCATCGCCCGGCTGGTAGCTCAGGACGCTGGGGTCGATCGACAGGGCCAGGTGGCGCACGTCCGCGACGGCGTCCTGGGTCGTGATGCGGCGATTCTCCAGCAGGGTCGCGGGGTAGGGGGTGTCCTTGGCGACAGTGGGCGGCGGGCTCGGACGGGCGCCCGGCAGGGACACCACGTTGCTCGGCCGGGCGGGCGCGAGCTGGGTCAGTCGCTCCAGGACATCCGCCGACCAGCGCTCGGAGTCGGCCGCGTAGTCCAGATCGCAGCACTGCAGCGGCAGGATGCGCCGCGCGCCCAGCTCCGCGAGCCGGTGATCGAAGTCGACCGCCGTGCGGCAGAAGTGCTCGTAGCTCGAATCCCCCAGACCCATGACGGCGTAGCTCAGCTGCTCCAGGCGCGGCGCGCGTGGGTCATGGAGGAAGGCGTGCAGGGCCTGGGCGCTGTCGGGCGGCTCGCCCTCGCCGTGGGTGCTGACGAGGAAGAGCACCAGGCGCTCCTTGGTCAGCCGGCGCGGGCCGAAGTCGCCCATGGAGCGCACCCGGATCTCCATCCCCTGGCCGAGCGCCCGCGCGCCGAGCCGCTCCGCGACCGCCTTGGCATTACCGGTCTGCGAGCCGTAGAGCAGGCTGACGGTCGCGGCCGGAGCGTGCTCAACGGCGGCGGGAGCCGCTTGACCGCTCAGGCCGGCCAGATAACCGCTGACCCAGGCGATCTGGGTCGGCGACAGATCCTTGAGCGCGATCTGGAGCGCGCGCAGTTGCCGGTCGTCCACCGGACTGGTCAGGGCGTTCAGGTGTGTCAGCGCCATCGTTCGGAATCCCCTGGCACCGGTCATGCGTCGCACTGGACGCCATTCGGGCGATTGCCCCCGTGCGCCGAAGTCTAGGTCGGGGTGCGAGACGACATAAAATGATGATTCATGAATCGTTATCGCGAGGATTGATATGGAGCTGCGGCAACTGCGATCCCTGATCACGCTGGTCGAGACCCACTTCAATGTCAGTCGCACGGCCGAGCGGCTGCACCTGGTGCAGTCGGCCGTGACCCAGCATCTCAAGCACCTGGAGACGGAGATCGGCGCGTCCCTGTTCGAGCGTCAGGGCAAGCGTCTGGTCGGGCTGACCGAGGTCGGCGGACAGGTCGCGCGCTACGCGGAGGAGGCACTGCGACAGACCGGTAATATCCTCGCGGTGGGGCGCGATCACGTCGAGGAGGCGCGGGGCGTGCTGCGGGTGGGCGCGACCCACACCCAGGCGCGCTATGTGCTGCCGCCGGTGATCCGGCGCTTCGTCAGCGCCTATTCGGAGGTGGAGCTACAGATCCATCAGGGGACGCCGGGGCAACTGGTGGATCTGGTCCTGCGCGATCGCGTCGACCTGGCGATCTGCACCGAGGCGCTCGGTGACAAGATCGGTCTCCAGGCCATCCCCTGCTACCGTTGGAACCGGGGCCTGATCGCGCCGCGCGGGCATCCCCTGCTCGACCTGGAACCCCTGACCTTGGCCAGTCTGTGCGAGCACCCGATCGTCACCTACGTCTTCGGCTTCACCGGGCGGGGCGGCTTCAGCGACTCCTTCGCCAAGGCCGGATTGCGCCCCAGGGTGGTGTTGAGTGCCGCCGACACGGATGTGATCAAGACCTATGTCCGCGAAGGGCTTGGCGTCGGCATCATCGCCGCCATGGCCTATCAGGCAGAGGAAGATGCCGATCTCGGCCTGCGGGATCTCAGCGCGCTCTTTCCGTGGGAGGTGACCAAGATCGCCCATGCGCGCGACAAGCACCTGCGCAACTACCATCGACACTTCATCGCGCTCTTCAAGGCCGAGACCAGTGGCCCTATCGATCGCGCAAAAACCGCCGCTCGACGGTTGGCGAACACACATCTTTCCTAATCTCGCGATCAGGCTCGACCGCGAGCGGATGCGACAAAGTGTCGCGTCTACGGTCGATCGCCACGCCATTTTGTCCCCGCCAACAGACGCCGAACCCCTGCCTGTCGTCCCTGAATCCTCCCGCCCGCCCGCACTGGCAATGCCGAAGGTATTTCCCTGTTCGATGGCCTGTTTTGTGCTGAATGCTGGAGCAGGCGGCGAGCGCGTCCTCGCCATCCGCCGTCATCCACCGCCGCACATTAGGAGGTCACCATGCCCGAGACTGCAATCCCGACGCACAGCGGGCGCGAGCCCTGGCGCCCGAACCTGATTCCGCTGTCGACCCTGATGGTCGCCACCTGCGCACTCAGCGTTTATTTTCTCGTCGATACCTACCTCCTCCGGGAGCCAAGCGCGAAATACACCAAGGACGGCACCGCCTTCATCCTGCGTCTTAAGGAACCGCTCGACACGGGGCTCGCGATCAAGGCGGGCGGGGCACGGCTGATTCAGACGATCGCCGTGGTTAAGCAACAGTCGGATGACCTCAAGACCGAGCTCGCCGAGCGCCTGACCCAGGATCAGACCTACCGGACCGATCTCGCGGACTTCATGACGCAGTTGGAGGACGCCGAGCGGATGATCGCCGGTCTCAAACAGGAAATCTCGGCGCTCCAACGGGAGCAGGCGGGCGCGAGCGGCGCGTCGACGGATGTGCAACGGATCAGCGGCGACTAACGCCGCAGCCTCCCCTTCACCATGCGCAAGTCGCGACGTCCAGTCGGCCGTCACTTGCGATCCGCCCATCGCAGCCATGAGGAGAGACCTATGTCCACGACCGCCGATGCCCTGCCGCGCGGCGCCACCGCCGCCGATGCACATCTGGAGACCAAGCCTGGCCGCTGGATCACCAACTGGAACCCCGAGAAGACCGCTCAATGGGAGTCGGTCGGCAAGCGGATCGCGCGCCGCAATCTTATCTGGTCCATGTTCGCCGAGTTCCTCGGCTTCGCCATGATGGGCGTCTGGGGCATGGTCGTCCCGCGCCTGCCGGACGCGGGGTTCACCTTCACTGCCGACGAGCGTTTCTGGTTGATTGCCGCGCCGGGTCTGACCGGCGCCCTGATGCGCTTCCTCTATACCTTCACGGTCCCGGTGGTTGGCGGGCGCAACTGGACCATCGCCTCGGCCCTGCTGCTCATGATCCCCTCGGCGGGTCTTGCCTACGCCGTCAGCGATCCCTCGACCCCCTTCTGGCTGCTCATCATCATCGCGAGCCTCGCAGGATTGGGTGCGGGTAACTTTACCTCCTCCATGGTGAATATCTCCTTCTTCTATCCGGAACGCGTCAAGGGTGCCGCGCTGGGGCTGAACGCCTCAGGCGGCAATCTGGGGGTCGCCTGGGTACAGTTCACCGTGCCGATCGTCATCATCACCGCCGGCGGACTGGCGCTGGATCGCGCCGGCCTGATCTTCATCCCGCTGTGCCTCATCGCGGCGATGGGTGCATTCTTCTTCATGAACAACCTGACCTGCGCGCGGGCCGACATCAAGAGTTTCGGTTTGGCGCTGGCGGAGAAGAACACCTTCATCATCGCCTGGCTCTACATCGGCACCTTCGGCTCCTACATCGGCTACGCCAATACCTTCGCGACGCTTCTGAAGTCGGAGTTCCCCGAGGTGTCGATGAAGGTCGTCTTCGTCGGCGCGCTGCTCGGCGCCCTAGTGCGCCCCATCGGCGGCTGGCTGGCGGACCGCTACGGCGGGGCGCGCATGACCATGATCGTGTTCACCCTCATGTGCATCGGCAGCCTGGGTCTGGTGCTGACGCTGGAGCAGTTGAATTTCCCGCTCTTCCTCGGACTCTTCCTACTGCTGTTCGTCGCCGCTGGTATGGGCAATGGGACCGTCTATCGCATGATCCCGGCCGCCTTCCGGGCGCGCGCCATGGATCCGGAGACCGGTCAGCTCGACCCCGCCAAACTGGTCTCCGCGCGCCGTCTCGCGGGTGGCTGTATCGGTGTTGCCGGGGCGATCGGCTCGCTCGGCGCTTTCTTCATCCCCCGCGTCTTTGCCGAAGCTGGCATCGTCGGCGGCTTCGGGGTCTTCCTCGGCTGCTATGCCTCGATGCTCTTTATGACCTGGTATTTCTATCTGCGGCGAGGCTCGCCGATGTCGATCGCCAATGTCTAACCACCGATTCCGGAGGGATACGACCATGTTCAAGCACATCCTGGTTCCGACCGACGGAACCGATCTTGCGAAAGAGACCTGCCGGGCGGCGGCCGCCCTGGCGAAAACGCTTGGCGCTCGGATCACCGCCTACCATGCCAGGGAGCAGATCGCCTCGACCACCTTCTCGGCGGCGATCTTCGACGGCGATCTCGTCGACGCGAAGACCCGCGGGCAATTCGAGAAGGCGGTTGACGCGGCGGCGCGCAGCAGTCTGGACTTCGCCGAGAACATCTGCCGCGAGGCCGGCGTGCCTTGCAAGACCATGACGACAGCGACCGATAGTCCGCACGAGGGCATCCTCGATGCGGCCGATCAGTGTGGGGCTGATCTGATCTTCATGGCCTCGCATGGCCGCAAGGGCTTCAAGGCCAGACTGATCGGCAGCGAGGCGCAGCGGGTTTTGACGGAGACTCGGATCCCAGTGTTGATTTACCGATGGGGAGATGCGGTCTGATCCGGTCCAGCGCTTCGCTATCGGAACCGCGAAGGCGCAAAGGACGCAAAGGACGCAAAACAGAACCGAAGATTACCCCAGGTGTGCCGCTCATCACTTGGCTGAATGCCATCGGGTGAACGATGCACTGAAATCCTTCGTGTTCTTCGTGCCCTTTGCGGTTCACCCCATCTTGCTTGGCTGAAACCAAGAGGCCATGACGCCCATGACGCCCATGACGACCGGACTCGAGCTGACATCTTTCGACGACTTCCTGAAATTGGCCCGGCAACAAGCCGAGCCGCAGCAATTGCTCTTCGTGTTTACGCGCAACGAACTGCCCGCCGACCACACCCCCGATCAGGCCGCGTGCTTCGCTGCCGGCCAGGGCGGACATCTGGCACCGATCATCTGCGTGGACAAGGCGTTGCACGAGATCCCCGGCTTTGCGGCATTCGCCAGCGAGGCCGATGCACACATCGACGACTGGGCGGTGATTTTCGCCGCCGCCCTGCCAGGCATCGGCAACCGACCGCCCACGCCGCTCGCCATCAACCAGGCGCTCGACCGCATGGTCGAGACCGTGCGCGGCGGTCAGGTCGCGAGCTACCTGGCGTTTGATCGCGAGGGGATACCGCTGCGACTGGCGACCAGCCATTGAGGATCCGAGTCGGATCCGGCCCACCCACGCAACGCGATGGACCAGTCCGCGGCTGGATTCGACCGCTTCGCCCACCATGAGTCAGACTGAGATCCATTGATGACGACACCTATCGATTTGCTCGACGAACCACACAAGCCGCAATTCCCCGACGCGCCGAATCAGGCGCGCAAGGCGGCAACGGTCGAGGAAGCCCTGGCCGCCGCCATTGAGCTCAAGCCCGGTGTTGGACAGGTGCGGAAGCTCGCCAAGGAGCGGCGCGCGCGTCTCGCCGCCATCGGTAAAATGGGATTGCCGCCGGAGGACTGGTGAGCCCCTTGGAAACGCATCGAAATGAGAACGACAAGCGTCCTATCGGTCATTTGTCCCGTGATCACGGCCGCTTATCCGCAAAGGGTGCATGCGATCAACCAGGCGCTCGACCGCATGGTCGAAACCGTGCGCGGCGCGCAGGTCGCGAGCTGCCTGGCGTTTGATCGTGAGGGGATACCGCCGCGGCTGGCGACGAGCCACTGAGGATCGGCGATGTGTCACCAGGGGTAAGCCAGGCTCCCTGTCCATGCGAGCTGGCCGGTCAGATGAGTTTGGGTCAGGTGAACATATCCGCCGTGATGTTGCGAAACCAGTCGTGGGCGAAGCGGGCCTCGACTGCTCGGATGCGGTCATCGGCGTCGCTCGGAGAAATTCCACCGGCCCCCTCGACCTCGACGATCCGTCCGTCCGCGAGCGCGTAGACCCCCGCGACCGAGATCCCGTGCTCGGGCGCGATGAGGCTGTAGCAGGTATTGACGTAGGAGGGCTCCGGCGTTGGCGCGCCGGAGACGGCGGCGACGATGGCGGCCGCGCACACCTTGGCTTGGGAGTTCGCCGCATATCCGGATTTCGGCATGGTGCCGGCGATGCAGGCGTCGCCGATCACATGAATGTCCGGATGCAGGGTCGAGGCGAAGGTCCGCTGATCGACCGGACACCAGCCGCTGGCGTCGGTCAGCCCCGCTGATTCGGCCAGCGTGCCGGCCTTCTGGTGCGGAATCGGGTTGATGACCTGCCCTTGGAACTCCTCTACTTGTCCGATCAGGGTGCCGGTCTTGGGATCGATGCCTTCGACGATTCCACCCGATGCCCCCGAGACCCATTCGATCATGTCGCCGTAGTGCTGTTTCCAGCCGGCCTGAAACAACCCTTGTTTGGAGAAGGCGTCCTTGGCGTCGAGGATGAGGATCTTGGATTTCGGCTTGTGCTTTGTGAAGTAGTGGGCGACCTGTGCGGCGCGTTCGTAGGGGCCTGGCGGACAGCGAAAGGGGTTCGGCGGGGCCGTGATGATGAAGACCCCACCATCCTCCATCGCCTCCAACTGCTGGCGGAGCTTCAGCGTCTGGGGACCGGCCTTCCAGGCGTGCGGGAAACGCTCCGCCACTTCCTGGGTCAGCCCCTCGATCCTGTCCCAGCGGAAGCTGACGCCCGGTGAGAGGATCAGCTTGTCATAGTTGTAGCGGCCGCCGCTGGCGCCGCGAATGAAGTGCGCAACGGGGTCGATCTCCAGGATCTCGTCCTGCACCACCGCGATGCCGCGCCGCGCCAGTCCGCGATAGCCGAAGGTCAGATCCTTGAGGTCACGCTCCCCGCTCAGCACCTCGTTGCTCATGGCGCAGGAGAGGAACACCGGATCCTTTTCGATGAGGGTGACGCGGATCGCCGGGTCGGCCATGGTCAGATACTTGGCGGCGATGGTGCCGCCGAACCCGCCACCGACCACCAGCACCCGCGCCTTGGGCGCCGCCGCCGACACGCCGGGCGAGACACCGAGCATGGCCGCGCCGAGCGCGACCGCCGAGGATTTGAGGAAGGCCCTGCGCTGCAAGTCAGTCATCTGGATCGCCCTCATTTCTCGCTCTCATAGAATCCGGCCAAGGCTTCGATCTCCTGGTCCGACAGGGCCATGACGCGCTCGCCCATCTTGTTGGGATGACAGCGTCGGCCGATGTCCCGACAGATCTCCAGCGCATAGCGCAGATAGCCGGACCACTGACCCGCCATGCGGGGCGACTCGTTGTGCTGCCCGCGCCCGCCGTCTTCGTGGCAGCTCTCGCATTGACGCTCATGGATCTCGCGGCCCGCGTGGATGCGGTCGGCGACCGCGACCTGATCCGTGGAGACCCAGGGTTGTTCGCCGAAAAAGGCCGCGATCGCCCAGATTTCCTGATCGGAATAGCCCTTCATGATACGGCCCATGATGGTGGAAGGGCGCACGCCGAGCTTGTAGTCGCTGAGGACCGAAAACAGATAGCCGTTGTCCATGCCGCCGATGCTCGGCATCTGCGCTCCGGCGCTGGTGCCGTTGGTTCCGTGAC
The DNA here is from genome assembly GCF_016653465.1 of Thiocystis minor. GTDB lineage: Bacteria > Pseudomonadota > Gammaproteobacteria > Chromatiales > Chromatiaceae > Chromatium > Chromatium minus. The sequence goes on from NZ_NHSQ01000079.1 coordinate 23,944, forward strand.
AGCCGGCGCAGGTATTGGCGAGCATGCTCGGCGAACGCACGCCAGCGGCCTGAAGGTTCAGGCTGGTCAGCAGCCCGAGCGCGCACAAGGACAGCGAGGCGCGATGTCGCATGAGGAGTCTCCTTTGGTGGGGCGGGCGCCGAGCCGACGCAGCGCGTGGTTCCGCCGCGGTGCTGACGCTCTTTTTTTCGTTGTGCCGACTCTCTCCGAGCCGGGCGATCCTGGCCTTGATTTGGATCAAGGCCGAGCGGCCAATCGATGGGCACCTTCACGCAGGCGACAAAATTAAGGTCCGTCGCGCGGGCAGGCCATTCAGCCCGCCCGGCAGGGCCACGGACAGATCAGCCGTGACGCCGGAACCGACAGGCTCCCGTTCGCCTCCGCTGACCGATCATAAAAAAACCAAAGAGGAATGCACCATGAAGCGACAGCCGCAAGGCTCCATCGCGGGCACGCTGATCAGGGTCGGTCTCGCCTCGGGTCTGTTGATCCTGGCGACCGCGGCCAATGCCGCGCGTCCAGGCGGCGAGTTGGGCGTCGACTGGGGCGATCCGCGCGGTCAGGAATGCGTGGACTGCCACATGATCGAGAGTCCCGGACTCTATCTGGAGTGGAACAGCAGCCAGCACGGTCAGGCCGGCGTGACCTGTCTGGATTGTCATCAGGCCAAGGAGGGCGAGATCGACGCCTTCAAGCACGAGGACGCGCTGATTTCCATCGTCGTCACGCCGAAGGACTGCTCGACCTGCCACAAGACCGAGTTCGAGGAGATGGACGGCTCGCACCACGCCAAGGCCGGTCAGATTCTCGCCTCGCTCGACAATCTGCTCGGCGAGGTGGTCGGCGGTCCGGCCGCGGTCAATGCCGGCTGCAAGCAATGTCACGGCGGCGAACTGGAATTCATTACCGAGGGCAAGGACAAGGGCCGTCCCACGCCCGGCACCTGGCCCAACACCGGCATCGGCCGCGTCAATCCGGACGGCAGTCTCGGCTCCTGCACCGCCTGTCACGGACGCCATCGCTTCTCGCGCGCCCAGGCCCGCACGCCCGATACCTGCGGCAAGTGTCACGTCGGCCCCGACCATCCGCAGATCGAGATCTATAACGAATCCAAGCACGGCATCATCTACCGCGCCAAGGTCGACGAGATGAACCTGGAGTCGGATAAATGGGTCGCCGGCGTCGACTACAGCGCAGCCCCGACCTGCGCGACCTGCCACATGAGCGCCGGTCCAGGCATCGGTAAGACGCATAACGTCGGCGAACGGATCTCCTGGACCCTGCGCCCGCCCATCTCCACCAAGATCAATCTGGTCCGGCTGGAGAACGGCCAGGAATTCGACGTGCCCGAAGGCAAGGAGATCCCCAAGGTCGGCGACGCGGCCAAGGACTCCACCGTCATCGAGGTACTGACCTGGAAGGACCGCCGCGCCAAGATGGAGGCGGTCTGCTTCGGCTGTCATTCGACCAGCGTGATCGAGGGGCATTACAAACAGTTCGACGATGTCGTCGATCTCTATAACGAGAAATTCGCCAAGCCGATCGCCGCCGTCATGGACGAATTGAAAACGGCCGGCTACATCACGCCCGCGCCCTTCGACGAGAAGATCGAATGGGTCTGGTGGGAGATCTGGCATCACGAGGGACGCCGCGCCCGTCATGGCGCCTCCATGAACGGCCCGGACTACACCTGGTGGCACGGCATCTACGATGTCAGCAAGAACACCTACTTCGAGTGGATCCCCGAGCTGAAGGAAGTCGTGCACAAGAAGGACGGCAACGAAGATTTCGCCGACGCCATGCTAAAGAAGCACTTCGCCTCCAACGAAGGGCATGACTGGTACTTCAACGGCATGAGCACGGAGCAGCTCGACAATGTACGCAAGGGCTTCGAGGCCCGGTATGGGAAGGGCTCCATGAAGTAAGCCCTGGGAGAGCCGAGTGGGACTCGACCCTCCGGCCCACGGTCCGAACTCAGTAAACCGCGTACAACTCGGCGATCCCAGGTGCTCGACCGCGCGTTCCTGGGATTGCCGCCGCTCGCTCTATCCCGAGGAACCCTTATGCGTTTCACTTTTTCAACGCTCATCGCGCTCGCGATCCTGTCCCAGATGGCCGCTGCCACCGATGTCGCCGGACTCATCCGCGAGGGCGAGTCCAAGCTCCAGACCGGCGAGATCGATACGGCGGTGCGGGTGCTGGAACAGGCCGTCGCCCAGGATGCCCGTTCTCCGCTGGCCCACACCCGACTCGGCGGCGCCCTGCTCCTGAAACAGGATCAGACCGCCGCGATCGGCCAGTTCCGCGAGGCGATCATGCTTGACCCCCGCAACGCCCAAGCCTTCATCGGCATGGCCGTCGCCGAGATCCATCTCGGTCGCTACGGGTTGGCCCGCGCCGCCCTGGTCGAAGCGAAAGGCATTGATCCCGCTAAAGGCAAGGAGATCGACCGCCTCGTCGTCTGGCTCGATGGGCGTGGCGGTGCTGGATCAGGTGGCGAGTCGACGCACTGAGATTGGCTCATTTGATCTAGATCCAGGGAATGTGGTGCTCTGGCATCATGCCTGTGCCGTCGCCGAATGATCGGTAGTGACTTTACGCGGTTATGTGAAGCTTCACATAACCGCGTCCAACGGTCGCTCGGGTCAGCGGTGTGAGTGACGGCTCATGTCAAACTCCGTCCGATCCGCTTCCTGGGGCGAGTGATAGGTCATGGGTCATAGGACGAATCCACCTCTGAGTGCGAGGGGCGACTGTCGGTTCTGAGTCGTAAAAGGCCCCAGGTTCTGCCTGCGTTCGCCAGAAAAAAAGCGTGAATAAGTCGAGCGTGGCTGAAGTCTAGGCGGTTATCGGTAACCAGGCGCCATCGGTCAGCGAATCTGTTTGCGGTGGGCTGAAGCAGTCTGCCGAGGCCCTTCGTTTGGAAGGACGTCGAATGGATAAGAGCGTTTCGCAATGGATGTGGGAAATAGGTGGTTGGACGCCCGAGGTGCCATCAGCAGCGTCTTTTGTGGTGCTGGGGCACAACGAAACGCGGTAGACATCATGCCTTGGGCGTCTTCGCCGCCCAGACCACCGCCTCCACCCGGCTTTTCAATCCCAGCTTCTTGAGGATGTGCTTGACGTGGACCTTGATGGTGCCGACCGCGAGGTCGAGCTCGCGGGCGATGAGCTTGTTGCTCCAGCCCTGGGCGAGCAGCTCCAGGATCTCGCGCTCCCTGGGGGTCAGGTCGGCCTGGTCCGGGGTCTTGGGCAGCGGGGCGTCGCGCAGCGCGCGGGCGAGCAGCTCGGTGAGCTGGGGGCTGATGACGAGCCGCCCGCGCATGGCCTCGCGCAGCAGGGCGAGGATGTCCTCGGGCTCCATGTCCTTGAGCAGATAGCCGTCCGCCCCGGCGCGCAGCGCGGCGACGACATCGCTCTCGGTGTCGGAGACGGTGAGCATGACGACGCGGGCGTCGAGTGCGTCGTCGGCGCGCAGCCGCTTGAGCGTCTCGATACCGTCCAGGCCCTTCATGTTGAGGTCGAGCAGGACGAGATCGGGCTGGAGCGCGCGGGCGAGCCGCAGTCCGCTTTCGCCGTCCGCCGCCTCGCCGACCAGGCGCAGCGAGGGCTCCATGGCGATCAGGTCCGCAACCCCCTTGCGGAAGAGCGGGTGGTCGTCGATGACCAGGACGCGGGTGTCAATGGCCTCGTGCATGCTTCTTTAGCCTCCGGCGCCGGTTGCGACGCGCTCGTCCAGGATGATCACGGATGGGATGATCGCGGCTGTCTTCAGCCGCCCCCTTCAAGCCCGCGCGGGCGAAACGCCAGGCTGACGCGGGTACCTTCCGCCGGGCGGCTCGCGATCTGGAGTTTGCCGCCCAGCGTCTGGGCGCGCTCCCGCATGATGGTCAGGCCGTAATGCCCCCGCTCGGGGGGTGACTCGTCGAGGCCCTTGCCGTCGTCGGCGATAGTAACCTGGATCTCGTTCCCGGCGGTGTCGAGCTGGATCTGGCAGTGTCTCGCCTCGGCATGACGCACCACGTTGGACAGCGCCTCGCGGATAATCTGCATGACATGCACCTCTTCGTTCGGCGAGAGCAGCCCAGCGGGCAGGCTGTCGTCGAGCGCGATGGCAATGTCGCCGCGCCGGCGAAACTCCTCGGCCGTTTCGGCCAGTGCGTTGGCGAGCCCGCGCCCGTCGATGCGAAGCCGAAAGGTGGTCAGCAGCTCGCGGAGCTGGCGGTAGGCGCTGCCGAGGCCCTCGCGGATCTCGCTCAGGATCTCGGCGGGCGTGGGCAGGTTGCGATCGCTACCGCCGCCGGATTCGCGCAGTGCGGCCTCCAGGCGCGCGACCTGGATCTTGAGATAGGACAGCGACTGCGCCAGCGAGTCATGCAGCTCGCGCGCGAGGATGCCGCGCTCCTCGTGCAGGGCGAGCCGCCGGCTCTCATGCAGACGGCACATGAGGTGCAGGGCGTTGGCCAAGTGCCCGGCCAGCGCTTCGAGCAGCGGCTGCTGCCAGGGCTCCAGGGCGCCGCCGGGGGGAAGGGCGACGCGCAGGGTTCCGTAGACGCGGTCCGGGTCGCGAATCGCGAAACTAACGATCGGGGCGGCGTCGAAGTCGGGTGGCTCGGCCAGTGCCGGACCCGCGCAGAGACCGCAGTCGTCCACCGGACAGGAGGCGCCTGGCCGTCGGATGGGCGCGGTGCCGATACAGTCGCGGCCATTCACCCGCAGATCGTCGCGCAGACAGATGGCGACCCCCGCGAGCCCGAGCTGCTGGCGCATGTCCGCGATCACCTGGCCCAGCGTGGCGTCCGAGAGCGGCGACTCGTCGAGCGCGCGGCTGGTCCGATAGAGCAGGGACAGGGAGCGGTTGGAGCGCTCCAGGTCGCGGGTCTTGTCCGCCACCCGCTCCTCCAGCTTGCCGTAGAGGCGCGAGAGCCCCTGGGTCATGAGGTTCATGGCCGCGCCGACCCGTCCCAGCTCGTCGCTCCCGACGAAGCGGGTGTGGCCCGAGAAGTCGCCGCGACGGGCGCGGTCGGCGCCCTCCAGCAGCGCCCCGAGCGGTGCGACCACGCGGCGCCTGACCACCACCAGGCTGACCAGCACGAGCGCGATGATGAGGACCAGCGCGCTGGCCTGAATCCAGCGCAGCAGGTCGATGTGATGCTCGGCGCGCTCTTCCAGCACCCGTACCAGGGTGTGGATGTCGTCGACGAAATCGTCCACCTGGTCCAGATAGGCGAGACGCTCGGCGCGGATCGCGGGGGTGGGCTCGGGGGTCTCGCTGAAGCGGCGCAGGGTGTGGCGCATCTCGTGGGTCCAGCGCCAGCGCACCCGCTCGTAGGCGAGCCGCACCGGATCGCTCGCATCCAGCGGCAGCGCCGCCGTCAGCCGGGCGCTGATCAAACGCTGCTCGTATTCCGCCGCCAGTCGCTCGACCTCGGCGCGCCGCGCCGGCCAGGGGACGCGCTCGTCCGCCAGCGCCATGCCGATGCGGTAGGACTGCATGCGCAGGGTGCCGGACTGGTTCACCGCCGTCGCCATCCCCCGATTGATCTCCGCGATCACGAGCGAGCTGACCATGCCGGTCACGCCCAGGGCGACGACCCCGGCCAGCAAGAAGCCCAGGACGACCAGGATCGGCCGTCGCCGGGATGGATCGCGCGATCTGTTCATGTGGATGGCATCAGGCACCCTGGGATTGATGACTCGATTAGGTTATGCCTCAACTGGAGGCTTGAGAATCTGATATTTTTGGTTATAGTTATTACTGTATGTTTTATATGTTACAAATATATCCCTTGCTTACATCGGAGTCCGGATTTGAGCTTTCTCGCCCTTTTCATCAGCTTGCCCAGCAAGGCTTCGACCGGCCGCATGCGTGTCTGGCGCGCGCTCAAGGCGCTGGGTTGCGCCACCCTGCGCGACGGTGTCTACCTGCTGCCTGAGTCATCCGAGCATGCAACGGCCCTGGAGGAAGTGGCCGGGGAGGCGCTGGACGCTCAGGGCAGCGGCGAGGTCTATCGCCTGTCGGGATGCGACGATGCTCAGGAGGCCAGGCTGCGGTCTCTGTTCGACCGTGGCGAGGACTATGCCGCCGTCGTCGAGGATGCGCGCCGCCTGCGGGCCGACCTGAAGGGCACCGACGGCGCCGCGGCCGTCGGGCGTAGGATGCAATCCCTGACGCGCCGGTTCGAGCAGGTGGTGCGGGTGGACTTCTTCCCTGGCGAGTCCCAGCGGCAGGCGCTGGCGGTCGTGGACGAGTCACGCGAGGTGCTCGCCCGGCATCTTTCCCCCGACGAGCCAACCGCTCGGCAGACGGCGATTGCGAGCCTGGATCGCACCACCTACCGCAATCGCACCTGGGCCACGCGGGCGCGTCCCTGGGTCGACCGGCTCGCCTCGGCCTGGCTCATCCGGCGTTTCATCGATCCGGACGCGCACATCGTCTGGCTGGCCAGCCCCGCCGACTGCCGGGCCGACTGGCTCGGCTTCGACTTCGACGGTGCCGCCTTCAGCCACGTGGGGACGAAGGTCACCTTCGAGACGCTGCTGGCGAGCTTCGGGCTGGAGTCCGACTCGGCGCTCGCGCGGTTGGGTGAACTGGTGCATTGCCTGGATGTGGGCGGGCTGCCGGTGCATGACGCTCCGGGCATCGAGTCGCTGCTTGCGGGATTGCGGGCATCCGAGTCCGACGACGACACACTGCTGGCGCGGGCGTCCGAGGTCTTCGACTGGCTGCTGCGAACTTACAAGGAGCAAACCCAATGAACGCCCCGCCCCCGTCACAATCGCGGCCCGCCTATCCCTCCTTTTCGGATGCCTTCGTCTACTGGCTGAAGCTCGGCTTCATCAGCTTCGGCGGCCCGGCCGGGCAGATTTCCATCATGCATCAGGAACTGGTGGAGAAACGCCGCTGGATCTCCGAGCGCCGCTTCCTGCACGCACTCAACTACTGCATGGTTCTGCCCGGTCCCGAGGCCCAGCAGCTCGCCATTTACATCGGCTGGCTGCTGCACCGCACCTGGGGCGGCATCGTCGCCGGAACACTGTTCGTGCTGCCATCCCTGTTCATCCTGGCGGCCTTGACTTACGTGTACATGGCCTTTGGCGACCTCACCTTCGTCCAGGGCGTGTTCAACGGCATCAAGCCCGCCGTGGTGGCCATCGTCGTATTCGCCGCCTGGCGCATCGGCTCGCGGGCCTTGAGGAACAGGGTGCTGTGGACCCTGGCGGCGGCTTCCTTCGTCGCCATCTTCGCCTTGCAGGTGCCCTTCCCCTACATCGTGCTGGGCGCCGGCATGCTGGGCGTCATCGGCGGCAGGCTCATGCCGGACAAGTTCAAGATCGGCGGCGGCCACGGGGCTTCCAGCCAGCAATACGGTCCGGCCGTGCTCGACGACGATACGCCCGCGCCGGCGCACGCCAGGTTCAGACACCTGTACCTGGCCCTGCTGCTGGCGGCGGCGCTGGTCATCTGGGGCGCGGCCATGCTGACCCTGAGCGACCCGGTGCTGAAGGATATGGGCGAGTTCTTCACCAAGGCCGCCCTGGTCACCTTCGGCGGTGCCTACGCCGTGCTGCCCTACGTCTACCAGGGCGGCGTGGAGACCCATGGCTGGCTCACCGCCACCCAGATGATCGACGGCCTGGCCTTGGGCGAGACCACGCCGGGGCCGCTGATCATGGTGGTGTCTTTCGTCGGCTTCGTCGGTGCCTGGACGAAAGAGATCTTCGGCCCGGACGCCCGGCTCCTGGCCGGCCTCGCCGGTGCCTGCGTGGCGACCTTTTTCACCTTCCTGCCCAGCTTCGTCTTCATCCTGGCCGGCGCGCCGCTGGTGGAATCCACCCATGGCGATCTCAAGTTCACCGCGCCACTGTCCGCCATCACCGCTGCCGTGGTCGGCGTCATCCTCAACCTGGCCCTGTTTTTTGGCTGGCACGTGATCTGGCCGCGCGCCAGCGAGGCGGCGCCGTTCTCCGGCGGCTTCGAGTGGTTCTACGCCCTGATCTCGGTGGCCGCCTTCATGGCCCTGTGGAAGTACAAGCAGGACGTCATGAAGGTCATCGGGGTCTGCGCGGTCATCGGCCTCGTTTACACCCACGTCGTTTGATGCGCGAGACAACGCCGGCCGCAAGGAGAGACCCATGAAAACCCGCGATGCTTTCACCACGCTTGCCGCGCCCAGGGCCAGTAAAGCGAAGCTCAAGGCCGATCCGTTCACGGGCAAGGTGAGCCTGACATGACTCAGGCGGCGCCCCTGCTGTCGGTGCGCGGGATCAGCAAAGGCTACGGCGAGGCGCTGGTGCTCGACGATGTCGATTTCGATCTGTCGCACGGCGAGATCCTCGGCATCATCGGCCCCAACGGCGCCGGCAAGACGACGCTGATGGAGTGCCTGGTCGGTCTACTGGCCGCCGACGGCGGCGACGTCAGCCTTGGCGGCACACCGATCCCTGTCAAGCGACGGCGCGAGGCGATGTTCTACCTGCCCGACGGCATCGCACCGTGGAGCGATCAGCCGGTCTGGCGCGTCACCGGGCTGTTCCGCGAACTGCATGGCTTTCCCCTGGATCGGGAAGCCAGGGTGCTTCGTTGGCTGGAACTGACGCCGGTAATGGCCAAGCGGGTGGACGCGCTCTCCAAGGGCTACCGGCGCCGTCTGCTGCTGGCGCTGGCGCTGCTCACGCCGCAGCCAATCCTGATTCTCGACGAGCCGTTCGACGGCTTCGACCTGCGTCAGACCCTGCACGTCATGGACCTGCTGCGCGAGGTGGCCGCCGAGCGGGCGCTGATCCTCTCCATCCATCAACTGAAGGACGCCGAGCGCATCTGCGACCGTCTGCTGCTGCTCGATGCCGGCCGCCGCCTGGGGCTGGGCACGCTGGCGGAACTGGCGGAACTGGCGAGCGCGGGCAAAGCCGATCTTGAGGAGGTGTTCCTTGGTCTCACCGCATGAGTCCGTCGCCGTGGTACGCCCGCTGGCCGCGCTATTCCGCCACGAGCTGCGCCGGCTGCTCGCCGGCCGCGCCTTCTGGGCGCTGCTGCTGATCCTGGCGCCGCTGGCCGGTTACGGCTACGTCGAGGCGGCGCGTCTGTTCGGCGAGGCCAGCCGCACCGCGCTGCAATTTCCGGAAATGGCGCGCGCCATGACACCGCTGGACGGCATCCTGGTGCCTACCCTCGGCGCCTTTTATCTGGGCACGACGCTGCTGTTTCCCTTCGTCGCCATCCGCGCCCTCGGCCAGGACCGGGAAAGTGGCGCCCTCAAGCTGGCGCTGCAATGGCCGCTGCCCCTTGCCTTGCAGGTTGCGGCGAAGCTCGCGGCGGTGGGGACCGCCTGGTTCATGAGCCTCGTCGTGCCGCTCTCGGCACTGGCTTTCTGGCGGTTGTCCGGCGGTCATCTGGCTTTTGCCGAGACCGCCAACCTTTTCCTCGGTCACGCCCTCTACGCGCTGGCGGTGGCCGGCATCGCCTTCTTCGCGGCGGCGCTCGCCGAATCGGCGGCCACCGCCGCCATCGTGACGCTAGCCTTCACCCTCGGCTTCTGGGTGCTCGATTTCGCCGCCGCCACCGGCCCGGAATGGCTGAAGGCGCTGGGCGATCTCTCGCCCACCCAGGCGCTCAAGTCCTTCGAGCGCGGGCTGTTCCCGGTGGGCCAGGCCGCCGCTCTGGCGGTGATGGGGCTGGGTCTGGCGGCGCTCTGCACGCTGATCCTGCCACCCGGCTTGTCCGCGCGCGCGCGATGGATGCGTGGCAGTGCCGGAGTTGGCGCGCTGCTGACGCTTCTGGCGGCGGCGTTGACGCCGCAGTCGGTCGATCTGGCCGAGGACCGCCGCAACAGCTTCAACCCGGCCGACGAGGCGGAGCTCGCCCGCATGGACCGGGGGTTGACGATCACGCTGCATCTTGCACCGGAAGATAGCCGTGCCCGCGAATACGCGAGCAACCTGCTGGGCAAGCTCAAGCGCCTGGTGCCGGGTCTGACCGTGCGCTGGGCGGAAACTGGCAAGACGGGCATCTTCGGTGCCGCCCAGGACGACCGCTACGGGCTGATCGTCTACCAGTACGGCGAGCAGCGCGCGGAAAGCCGCTCCAACAGTCCGCGCGAGATCCTGCCGCTGCTGCACGAACTGGCCGGCGTCCAGGTGACGCCGGTGGCGCTTGAGCCCTATCCGGGCCACCCGCTGGTGGCCGATGCGCGGATGGCTGAAATCTGGTTCTACGCACTGCTGCCGATCCTGATCCTGCTGGCCGCCGGGCTTCTCGCCCGACCCGGCCGGCTTCCGTCCCATCTTCGAGCGATCCAAGGAGCGCCGCCATGAAACGACACGTTCTTCCCCTACTGCTCGCCGCCCTGGCGTCCCCCGTCCTCGCCGCGCCATCGGTGCAGGGTTTCGACAGCGAGACCGTCGGCGCCGAGCCCAAGTCCTTCGCCGCCGCCGTGGGCAACTGGATCGTCGTCGACGACGGCGGCAACAAGCGCCTGTCGGTCAACGGCACCAAATGGGCGCGCGGCCAGACCTCGGCCGGGCTCGCCGACAAGGCCCGCGCCCTCTACGGCGAGCGCTACGCCGAATTCCTCGACAACGTTCAGTCCTATGCCTACTACCCCATCGCGGTGATGAACGACGTGGCGGATTTCAAGGAAGGTACGATCACGCTGCGCTTCAAGGGCGTGGCCGGACGCATCGACCAGGCGGCGGGCATTCTCTTCGACGTTCAGCCCAACGGCGACTATCTGACCCTGCGTGCCAACTGCCTCGAAGACAATCTGGTGCTGTTCAGAACTCAGAAAGGCAAACGCTCCTCGGTCGAATGGGTGCGCAACACGCCGACCCCCAACGACCAGTGGCACGAACTGAAACTGACCGTCACGGGCAACAGGGTCGAGGGCTGGCTGAATGGCAAGCGCTATCTGGAGCACAAGCTGTCCGGGCCGGTCTCGGGCCGCGTCGGACTATGGTCCAAGGCCGACAGCCTGGTGTATTTCGACGACTTCCGAGTCGAGCCGTCGGGCCGGTAGCGGGACAGCACGGCCACTACCTGGCGCTACCTGCCAACGGCCCCAGGCACGCCTTGAAGGTGGGTGTCGCGGATCGGCGACGGGCCAAAGGGAGTACCACCAAATCGCCAAAGCGAGAATCCCGGCGCGCCGCGCGCTGGATGTTTGGATGAAAGAGCCATGATTTCAGTCGCTTGGGTTCAATGGGCGACTACCACCAAGGAGGTATCTAGGAGTCTTTCGCTTGGTCTTTCAACGGCTTGCGCTACTTCAGGGAAAGCCTAGTCTTGCGCTAAATCAAGAATTTTGGCGGACCGTGACCGCCATGCCACCGAGAGGACCGCGCCGACGTGAATCGCCCAGACCTCGAGAATGCCTCTCTTCCGCTGCTTGAGACGGTTCCCGGTTTCCGGTCTCTGCCGCGCGAGGCGTTGCGCGCGATCGCGGGCGGCTGTCGCGAGCGCTCGGCGACGCGCGATCAGGTGCTGTGCGAGAAGGGCCAGCGGCTCGATGGGTTCTACGTGCTGCTTGAGGGGCGGGTCAAGCTTGCCGTGCTCTCGTCCGATGGCGCGGAGAGGGTGCTGGATATCGTGCTGCCGGGTCAGACCTTCGCGGAGGCGGCGGCCTTTCTCGGCGAGCCTTATCCGCTCCATGCGCAGGCGTTGACCGACGCGCGTCTGCTGCATGTGCGGCTGCCTCGGGTGCGCCGTGCCATGGAGCGCTGGCCGGAGGTCGCCTTCCGGATGCTGACGCTCATGGCCCAGTGCACCCAGCGGCTCACCGCCGATCTGGAGGCTTGCTGTCTGCATTCGGCGGGGCAGCGGGTCGCGGGATTCCTGCTGCGCGAGGCCCAAACCAGCCGGGCGGCGGCGGATCAGGCCAGCCTCACCCTGCCGGCCGCCAAGTTGGTCGTCGCTTCCTGTCTCAACGTATCGCCCGAGACCTTCTCGCGCGAGCTGCACGGACTGGCGCGGCGGGGGCTGATCGAGGTCGAGCGACGTCAGATCCGCATTCCCTCCCTGACGCGGCTGCGCGCCCTGGCCGGGATCGACGGATCCCAGTGGAGCGCAACGGCGCGCTGGGAGAGGAGACCCCTTGCCATGGGAGTCCAGTCAGCATGAATCCGATGCCAGAGGCCAGTCCGGTCGAGCCGGTCGATGAGCCGACCGATGGGGACATCCTGAGCTGCGTGGTGCAGGTCAAGCCTGGCCGTGGACAGGCGGTCGCCGCCTACCTGGAGGCGCTGCCCGGCGTCGAGGTCCATGGCGGGATGGATGTCGACAGGCTGGTGGTCAGCATCGAAGACCAGGCCGGACACCTGGCGGCCGATCGGCTCGGGGCGCTCAACCTGATCGAGGGGGTGATCAACGCCATCCTCATCTATCACTGCGACGGACGCGCCCTGCGCGCGGACCCGTATGCCTCCCCAGTCCACGCGAACGCACATTGAACACCCCAGGAGGAACCGCCCGTGACCATGACCCGGCGTGAATTCATCAAGTCCCAGGCGGTGCTGGCCGCCGCCGCCGCAGCTGGCGTGGTACTGCCCGGCGGGGCGTCGGCCCAGGCCCCGGACCCGGCGGCGGATCTGGGTATTCGCTGGGACAAGGCGCCCTGCCGCTTCTGCGGCACCGGCTGCTCGGTGCTGGTCGGCGTCAAGGACGGCCATGTGGTCGCCAGCCAGGGCGATCCGGACGCGCCGGTCAACCGGGGGCTGAACTGCATCAAGGGCTACTTCCTGCCCAAGATCCTCTATGGACAGGACCGCCTGACCCAGCCGCTGCTGCGCAAGAAAGACGGCCAGTTCCACAAGGACGGCGAGTTTGAGGCGGTGAGCTGGGACGAAGCCTTCGACGTCATGGCGGAGCAGTGGAAGAAATCCATTCGCCGCTCCATGGCGGAGAACCAGGACAAGACGGTCGACGAGATGACCTCGCGGGTCGGCATGTTCGGCTCCGGTCAGTGGACGGTCTGGGAAGGCTACGCCGCCTCCAAGCTGCTCAAGGCCGGGCTGCGCTCCAACAACCTGGACCCCAACGCCCGGCACTGCATGGCCACCGCCGTGGTCGGCTTCATGCGCGCCTTCGGCATCGACGAGCCCATGGGCTGTTACGACGATCTGGAGCATGCCGATGTTTTCGTGCTCTGGGGCGCCAACATGGCCGAGATGCACCCCATCCTCTGGTCGCGTCTGACCGATACGCGCCTGTCGCGGCCGGGCTGCGAGGTGCATGTGCTCTCGACCTACGAGCACCGCTGCTTCGAGCTGGCCGACAACCCCATCGTCTTCACGCCTCAGACCGATCTGGCGATCCTCAACTACATCGCCAACTACATCATCGAGACCAAGTCCTATGACCAGGCATTTATCGACAAACACGTCCAGTTCGAGACCGCGACCACCGATATCGGCTACGGACTGCGGCCCGAGCATCCGCTAGAGAAGCGGGCCGCCAACGCGGGCGTCGACAAGAAACTCCCGTCGAGCTTCGAGGAATTCGCCAAACAGGTCGCGCCCTATACCCTGGAATACACCTCGGAGCTATCCGGCGTGCCCCAGGAGAACCTGCTGCGCCTGGCACGGGCCTATGCCGACCCCAACAAGAAAGTCAGTTCCTTCTGGACCATGGGCTTCAACCAGCACACCCGGGGCGTTTGGGCCAACAACGGCTGCTACAACATCCATCTGCTGATGGGCAAGATCTCCGAGCCCGGCAACAGCCCCTTCTCGCTCACCGGCCAGCCATCGGCCTGCGGGACCGCGCGCGAGGTCGGCACCTTCGCCCACCGGTTGCCGGCGGATCTCGTCGTCACCAAGCCTGAGCATCGCGCCTTCGCGGAGAAGATCTGGAAGCTGCCGAGCGGAACGGTCCCCGGCAAGGTCGGTTATCACGCCGTGCTCATGCACCGCATGATGAAAGACGGCAAGCTCAACTGCTACTGGCAGATGTGCAACAACAACATGCAGGCCGCCGCCAATCTCAACGAGGAATCCTATCCCGGCTGGCGCAACCCGGAGGTCTTCGTCACCGTCTCCGATCCCTATCCGACCGTCTCCGCCCAGGCCGCCGATCTGGTGCTACCCACCGCCATGTGGGTCGAGAAGGAAGGCGCTTACGGCAATGCCGAGCGGCGCACCCAGTTCTGGCGCGAGCAGGTGTCGGGTCCGGGTCAGTCCAAGTCAGACCTCTGGCAGATCATGGAGTTCGCCAAGCGCTTCAAGGTGGAGGAGGTCTGGCCGCCAGAGTTGATCGAAACGATGCCCAAGTACGCCGGCAAGACCCTCTATCAGGTGCTCTACACCAACGGTCAGGTCGACAGGTTCCCCTTCGATGGCAAGGTCGTCGACGACCGGGGCAACGAGTACGACAACCACGAGAGCAAGGACTTCGGCTACTACGTCCAAAAGGGTCTGTTCGAGGAGTACCGGATGTTCAACACGGGTCCGGACATCCTCAAGCGGGGCCATGAGATGGCCGAGTTCGGCGCCTACCACCAGGCGCGCGGTCTGCGCTGGCCGGTGATCGACGGCAAGGAGACCCTGTGGCGCTTCCGCGAGGGTTATGACCCCCATGTGCGGCATTACAACCCCGAGGTCACCAAGGGTGACGTCTATTTCTACGGCAACGCCAACGGGCGCGCGAACATCATCTTCGCGCCCTACGAGCCGGCCGCCGAAAGCCCGGACGCCGAGTTCGACCTCTGGCTCTGCACCGGCCGGGTGCTGGAGCACTGGCACTCCGGCTCCATGACTCGCCGCGTGCCGGAGCTGTATCGCGCGGTGCCCGACGCGGTCATCTACATGAGCAAAGAGGACGCCAAGGAGCGCCGGCTGCGCGACGGCCAAGTCGCGGTCATCTCCACCCGGCGCGGCGAGATCAAGGCCCGCGTCGAGACCCGAGGCCGCAACCGCCCGCCCAATGGTCTGGTCTTCGTCCCTTGGTTCGACGCCAACCGCCTGGTGAACAAGCTGACCCTGGACGCCACGGACCCGCTATCGAAGGAGACGGATTACAAGAAATGCGCCTGCAAGGTGGTGCGGGCCTGATCGCGCTTTCTGGTCACGAAGCTCCAGCTTCGTGACCCGAGCGATGAAGCTCTGCTTCACGTCTGCGCGGGCTAGGTGAAGCAGAGCTTCGTCTCGCGGGTGACGCAGCTAGAGCTGCGTCACCAGAGGCGTGGTTGGCTGGGCGTAAGCCGATCCACCCGCAGTCTGCCAACTGCCAACTGCCAACTGCCAACTGCCAACTGAAACCATCCCTATGAGCACCGAACGCCAAAAGTCCGGCAAGACCTTGGACCGCCGCCAGTTCATCGCAAGCGTGATGAAAACGGCCTGCGGCGTCGGTCTGCTCGGGCTCGGGCTGGGCCTCTACAGCCAGGGCGCGACCAGCCTGCCGGCCTGGGCAATCCGCCCACCGGGCGCGCTGCCGGAGGACGATTTCAACGGGGCCTGTATCCGCTGTGGTCTCTGTGTGCGCGACTGTCCGTTCGACATGCTGCACCTCGCCAAGCTGGGCGAGGAAGTCCCGACCGGGACGCCTTATTTCATCGCCCGCGAGGCCGGCTGTGAGATGTGCGAGGACATCCCTTGCGTCTCGGCCTGTCCGACCAACGCGCTCGATCACGCCCTGACCGACATCCGCGAGGCCGACATGGGGCTGGCGGTGCTCATCGATCAGGAGAGCTGCATCGCCTTCCAGGGGCTGCGCTGCGAGGTCTGTTTCAACGTCTGTCCGGTCCGGGGCGAGGCGATCACGCTCGACATGCAGCACAACGCGCGCTCCGGCAAGCACGCGCGGTTCGTCCCTGTGGTCCACTCGGAGCATTGCACCGGCTGCGGTAAGTGCGAGGAGGCGTGCATCCTGGACGTGGCGGCGATCAAGGTGCTGCCGCGCCATCTGGCCAAGGGACAGCTCGGGGCGCATTACCGTTTGGGCTGGGAGCAGAAGCGCGAGGCCGGCGGGGCACTGGTCACGCCGGACGCCGAGCATCGCTACAACCTGCCCGAGGGCATGGAGTACGAGCATGGCGGTCGCGGATTGATCCCGGAGGTCGTGCCCGGGCAACCGGCGAGCCCGGTCCCGGACAACCCGCTGGACGTGCTCAACCGCAAGGGGGCGCTTTAGATGAACGCCTTTCCCGGTCGGACCGCGCGCGCGGAGCAGGGCTGGTTCAAGGCGCACAAGTGGCTGTTGCTGCGGCGCGCGAGCCAGCTCGGTATCCTGGTGCTCTTTCTGGCCGGTCCGCTGGCCGGGATCTGGATCGTGACCGGCAACCTGTCCGCCAGTATGACTCTGGAGGTTCTGCCGCTTACCGATCCGCTGCTGTTGGCGCAGTCGATGCTCTCGGGCGCCTGGCCGGTCATGAGCGGTCTGATCGGCGCGCTCATCGTGCTCGTCTTCTACGCCCTGGTCGGCGGACGGGTCTTCTGCGCCTGGGTCTGCCCGGTCAACCTGGTGACCGACCTGGCCGCCTGGCTGGGTCGCCGCCTCGATATCCGCGCCAGCGGGCGGATTCCACGCGATGCGCGTTATTGGCTGCTCGGTCTGGTGCTGCTGTTTCCGCTGGCGACCGGCGTCATTGCCTGGGAATACCTCAACCCGGTCTCCATCGCCCATCGCGGTCTCATCTTCGGCATGGGTTGGGGCTGGACGCTGCTGCTGGCGGTGCTTCTCTACGATCTCTTCGTGGTGCGCCGCGGCTGGTGCGGCCACCTCTGTCCGGTCGGCGCCTTCTACGGGCTGATCGGCGTGAAGCCCGCCGTGCGGGTCGCGGCGGCCGGGCGGGAGCGCTGCGACGACTGCATGGACTGCTTCGCCATCTGCCCGGAGCCGCAGGTCATCAAGCCGGCCCTGAAGGGCGCCGCCCAGGGTATCGGCCCGCTCATCGCGGACATGCACTGCACTAACTGCGGACGTTGCATCGACGTCTGCGGCAAGAACGTCTTTGGCTTCACGCTCGCGTACCGGCGCGCTGGCCTCGGCCTGAGCGAGCCAGTCGGCGACGGAGCGAGCGCGGTGGCCGCGACGCGACACCCCGTATCCAGTCAACCGGGAGGATAGAGAAAGCGATGAATACAGCGACGGCAGCCATGCGATTGGGGTTGGCCGCGGCCTGCCTGGCGAGCGCCATCTGTGCCGCGGACGAGGCGTTGCTGCCGGGCGACGCCCTGCGCGACGCCTCGGGTCCGACGCCAAGCAAGCCCACCCTGGCCGTGCCTGGCGGGTTCGAGCGCGGCTGGGAAAAGCAGCCGCCGATGATCCCGCACCCGATCGACAAATACAACATCGACCTGCGCCAGAACGGCTGCCTCAAGTGCCACAGCCCGGCGACCTTCGAGGTCGCCAAGGCCCCGAAGGTGGGCGACAGCCACTTCCTGGATCGCGACGGCGTCAAGCTCGACCATCTGGCGCCGAGGCGCTACTTCTGCACCCAGTGCCACGCCGCGCAGACCGGGGCAATTCCGCTGGTCGACAACGTTTTCGAGGGAGGCTGACCCTCTAAGGTTAGCGCAGCGCACCCATCAGCGATTCGGGAAGGCCATCATGTCCGAGCACAGCAAGACCCCAGCACCCAAGTCCCCAGTCCGTCGCGCGACCTGGCTCATCCTGTCGGTGGGCATCGTCATCGGCATCCTCTTCTGGGGCGGCTTCAATACCGCCATGGAGGCGACCAATACCGAGCAATTCTGCATCTCCTGTCACGAGATGAAGGTCAACGTCTATCAGGAATACACCGACACCATCCACTACACCAACCGCACTGGGGTGCGGGCGATCTGCCCGGATTGCCATGTACCAAAGGATTGGGTGCACAAGATCGTGCGTAAGATTCAGGCGAGCAATGAGCTTTACCATCACTTCAAGGGCGATCTGGACACGCCCGAGCAGTTCGAGGCGAACCGGTTTCGCCTGGCACAGAACGTGTGGCGAACCATGAAACGCACCGACTCACGCGAATGCCGCAACTGCCACGAGTTCGACTCCATGGACTACAACAAGCAGGAATCCCGCAGCTCGCAGGGACACCAGGATGCCGAGGAAGCCGGACTGACCTGCATCGACTGCCACAAGGGCATTGCCCACAGTCTGCCGACGGAGTACGACCCTGAGCAGGATGTTCCGGGGAAGAGCATTTTCTATACGCGGAGCGAGTGAGGCGGGTCGGATTCAGGCCACCCTCGAACTGGTTGGCGGCTCCAGGCGCGAGTCTGTGTCCCGCAGGCACCGCGCGTGAAGGATTCAGGAATCGAGCGCGGCGGGTTCGAGGATGCGCTGGGTCCAGGTGCTGTGCGCCGTCAGTTCGCATCTCAAACCCTCAAACTTGAAAACGGCGCGGTCCTCGACCCATGATGCGGCGAGCCGTGCTGGCATGAGCGTGTAACAAGTCGCCGATGTACGAGCCGTCAGGCTCGCCGATGAATTGATTCCAGCCAGAAAGCCACTCCAGAAGGGGACGTACCGACACGAATTCGCGTCCTTCAAGGACATGGACAGATTCGCCCACCCCTACCCGCATCGCGGGAACAAAGTGTCTCAGTCGCCATTCCCTCGCTCCCCGCAACGCCTCTAACTACGCGGCTTCAGCCCCTCTCCGCCCCTTGGCATAGCCATTGCGAAAGGTTCTCTGTCGAGATCATCTCTCCAGGACGGCGCTGCGGATCTCATCCGCGCCGCCGCCCCTGGGCCTGATAACGGAGACTGAGGAGTGAAGACACGATGATGAATGCGCAGTCGCAACAGGTGCGCGAGTTGCTTCGGGAGGTCCATTACCCTGGCTTCTCGCGCGACATCGTTGCTTCGGGGTTCGTGGGGGAGATCCTCGCGATCGGTCCCATGGTGGAGGTCGAGTTTAAGCCCGATACGCGCGATCAGGAGAAGGTCGCGACCATGGAGCGTGAGATGCGCGCGGTGTTGCAGCGCGCCAATTTCGCGGACGTGCAGATCCGTCGTATCGCCCCCTACGTCCATGAGGTGCCCCTGCGCACCGCCGAGGATCTCGCCAAAGAGCTGAAGCGGGTCGCCGGGGGCGGGACCACGGAGCCCAACCGGCTCATGACCCCCTTGCAGGCGGAGTATTTGGAGGATGGCGAGCTGCCGGAGCCGGATCTGCTCGCGATCGCGCTCGGGCGTCCGGACATGGCGCCCGCGGCCGGCTATGGACCTGGGGGGCCAAAGCCGCTCAGCGGTCCGCGCGAGGCGATCAGTTACGACATCGGTGTTTCGGTCCTGCAATGGGACATCGACCCGCACGATCCCCAGGCCCGCACCGTTCAGCGCGAGATCGAGCTGGACGGCTGGGATTACCGCGTCTGGTGGCAGGCCCACCCGAGCGGCGATCTCCTTTACGTCTCGATGCAGGCGATGAAGGAGGACTGGGTCGACCACGACAACAACGCCGTGCCCCATCCGATCGGCCGCTCCGAGGCGGTGAATCTCGTCTATGACGAGCGGCGCGCGGCGGTGGTGGCGATCTACGGCACGGTGCGGGATTTCCGCCCCTTCGTGAAGGCGTTCTCACTGGCGCATGCCAGCGAGACCGGCGCGCAAGACCAACCGGACACCCAAGAGGCAGCACGGCCATGAGCAAGACCAAAGACGACAGCACAGAGAACGCCGGCTCCCGCTGGTTCCGTGAGCTGGACGAGCCGCGCAAGTGGGAGGACTTCTACCGGCGCCGCTGGCAGTACGACAAGTCGGTGCGCACCAGCCATAGCGTCAATTGCTCCGGCTCCTGCTCCTGGGAGGTCTTCGTCAAGAACGGCATGATCACCTGGGAGCTGCAGAAGACCGACTGGCCCCAGATCAACGATCACACGCCGAACTACGAGCCGCGCGGCTGTCAGCGCGGAATCTCGGCCTCCTGGTATCCCTACAGCCCGGTGCGTCCCAAATATCCCTACGTTCGTGGCGTGCTGCTCGATTTCTGGCGCGCCGAGCGCGAGGCGGGCAAGGACCCGGTCGCGGCCTGGGGCGCGATCGTCGAAAACCCGGAGCGCACCACGGCCTATCGCAACGCGCGCGGCAAGGCCGGCTGGCGTCGCACCAGTTGGGACGAGGCGACCGAGATCATCGCCGCCGCCAAGGTCTACACCATCAAGGAATACGGGGCGGACCATCTGGCGTCTTTCTCGCCGATTCCGGCGATGAGCATGGTGAGTTTTCTCTCCGGGCACCGCCTGTCCAATCTGCTCGGCGGCACCATGCTCAGCTTCTACGAGTGGTATCACGACCTGCCGCACGTCATGCCCATGATCTGGGGCGATCAGACCGACGTGCACGAGTCCGCCGACTGGTACCAGAGCGCCTACTGGATCGTCATGGGCTCCAACCTGCCGATGACGCGCACGGCGGACGCGCACTTCGCCTCCGAGCACAAGTACAACGGCGGCAAGCTGGTTAATCTCTCGCCGGACTACTCGGACGTCACCAAGTTCGCGGACCTCTGGGTGCCGGTACGTCCGGGCACGGACACCGCCTTCATCCTCTCCTGCATCCACGTCATCCTGCAGGAGTTCCACGTCAATCGCCGCTCCCAGTACTTCCACGACTACGTGGGGCAGTACACCAATCTGCCCTTCCTGGTGATCCTGGACGAGGAGGGCGACCACTATGCGAGCGGCCGGTTCCTGCGCGCCAGCGACCTGGAGGCTTACCAGGACGAGGAGCTGGGCGACTGGAAGATTCCCTGTCTCGGCAAGGACGGCGAGCTGCACCTGCCGGGCGGCTCGCTCGGCTTCCGCTGGGAGGAGCAGAACACCGGACGCTGGAACCTCAAGAACGAGGACGCGGTGACGGCCCAGCCGTTCGAGCCCATGCTGACCCTGATGGACGGCGAGTACGAGGAGGTCATCGTCGAGTACGCCGACTTCACGCACACCTTCAACGTCGAGTTCGGCACCACCGCGCTGCGGGGTGAGAAGGCGCAGAAGAGCCTGCGCGGCGTACCGAGCCGGATGATGACGAAGAAGGACGGCACCAAGGTCCGGGTCTCCACGGCCTATGACCTGCTGCTCGCCAGTTTCGGCGTGAACCGGGGGCTCTCGGGCGCGGGCTATCCCAAGGACTATGACGACGCCTCCCAAGCCTATACCCCGGCCTGGCAGGAGCAGGAGACCGGCGTCGACCGCAACCTGGCGATCCGGGTGGCGCGCGAATGGGCGGACACCGCCGAAAAGACTCAGGGCAAGTGTCTCTTCATCACCGGCTCGGGCATCCTGCACTGGTACCACGGCGGCTCCCTGACTTATCGCTCCGAGGCGGTCATGGGGATTCTGACCGGCTGTCAGGGGCGCAACGGCGGCGGCTTCGCGCACTACGTGGGCACCGAGAAGATCCGCAACATGGCCGCCATCGGCACCATCGGCAACGCGGCCGACTGGGGCAACGTCGGGCGGCAGATGAACTCCACCTCCTACTTCTACTTCCACACGGATCAGTGGCGCTACGACGGCATGAGCCTGGACCCGCTCTGGGCGCCGCGTGCCAAGGAGATGCCGGCCAAGGCCAATCATGCCGCCGATATGAACGCGGTCGCGGTGCGCAACGGCTGGCTGCCCTTCTTCCCGCAGTTCGACGAGCGCAATCCCACGGATGTGATGCAGGACGCGCGCAAGGCCGGCTGCGAGAGCCTGGACGAGGTCAAGACCTGGGTCGCGAAGCAGTTCAAGGAGCGCAAGCTCAAGTTCGCGCTGCCCAACGTGGACTCGCCCAGGAACCACCCGAAGGTGCTCTGGATCTATCGCGGCAATCTCATCGGCACCAGCATGCGCGGGCACGAGCTGAACCTGAAGCACATGCTCGGCACCCACAACAATGTGCTGGGCGGCGAGACCCGCGCCAAGGACATGGTCAACGAGATCGACTGGACCGAGAACGCGCCGCTCGGGAAGCTGGATCTCATCTACAACGTCAATCTGCGGATGGACTCCTCCGCCAACTACTCCGACATCGTGCTCCCCACGGCGCACTGGTACGAGAAGTTCGACCTCACCTGCACGGATCTGCATTCCTTCCTGCATCCCTTCACGCCGGCGCATGACCCGGCCTACGAGTCCAAGCACGACTGGGAGGCCTTCCGGATCATCGCCGAGAAGGTCAGCGCGCTGGCCAAGACCCATCTGCCGGACCCGATCGAGGATCTGGTGATGACGGCGCTGAGCACGGACACGCCCGACGAGATGGCGCAACCCATGGGCGAGCTGCGCGACTGGTGGACCGGGGAGAGCGAGCCGATTCCGGGCAAGACCTTCCCGAACGTCAGCGTTGTGACACGGGACTACACCAAGATTCACGACATGTACACCACCCTGGGTCCGGCGGTCACCAAGCCCTACGGCTATGGCGCCAAGGGGATCAAGGGCGATCTCGCCGAGGCTTACGAGCAGATGAAGGAGAGCTATCTGGTCGGCGAGAAGCAGGGCCGGCCGAACATGGAAACGGCGGCAAAGGTGTGCGAGGTCATCCTGCGCATCTCACCGGAGAGCGACGGCGAGCTGTCCTACCAGATCTTCAAGAACCTGGAGAAGCGCTGCGGGGTGCCGCTCGCGCACATCGTCGAGCCGGAGCGCGAGACCGCCTATCACTACCCGGATCTCATCTCCCAGCCCCGGCGCGCCCTGACCTCGCCCCATTGGTCCGCGATCGAGACCAAGGGCCGGACCTACTCGCCCTGGACGCTCAACATCGAGGCCCTGAAACCCTTCCACACCCTGACCGGACGGCAGGAGATCTATTACGACCACCGCATGTTCCGCGACCTCGGCGAGGACTTCCCGGTCTACAAGCCGCCCGTGGACATGGTGTCGATCGGCGATGTGGCCCAGAAGGACATCCAGATGAAAGGGGCCAAGCTGTTCCGCTTCATCACCCCGCATCAGAAGTGGGGCATCCACAGCATGTTCGGCGACTCCTGGCAGATGCAGAACATGTTCCGCGGCGGGCCGACGGTTTGGATCAACGACGACGACGCCCGCGACATCGACGTCAAGGACAACGACTGGGTGGAGATCTTCAACGAGAACGGCATCCAGGTCGCCCGCGCCGTGGTCAGCCACACGGTCCCGCGCGACATGTCGATCGTCTATCACCAGACCGAGCGGCATGTGAACGTGCCCTTCTCCTCGCTCGCCAGGGAACGGGGCGTCAGCGATCTGCGCGGCGGCAATAACAACGCCACCACCCGGATCATGATGAACCCGGCCACCATGGTCGGCGGCTATGCCAACTGGACCTATTGGCTCAACTACCAGGGCACCAGTCCATCGGAGCGCGACTGCGTGGTGCTGATCCGCAAGAAGCCGATGGAGACGCGCGGGCGGAAGGTCATCTATCAAGAGTCGCAGCTCAACGTCGGGGCATAACCTCATGCGCATCAAGCAACAGATGGGAATCGTCTTCAACCTGGATAAGTGTCTGGGTTGTCAAACCTGCACCATTGCGTGCAAGAACGTCTGGACCAACCGCGAAGGCGCGGAATACATGTTCTGGAACAACGTCGAGACCAAACCCGGCGCGGGTTATCCCAAGCAGTGGGAGAACCAGGTGAAGTACCGGGGCGGCTGGAAGCAGGACCCGGAGGGCGATGTTCCCAAGCTCAATCAGGCGTCGCGTTTCTGGGAGATGATCAGTCTCTTCTACAACCCCGTGCTGCCGCAGATGAATGATTACTACGGCAAGGGGCCTTTCACCTTCACCTACGAGGATCTGCATTCGGAGCAGCCGACCAAGTATTCGCAGCCGGTCGCGCGTCCCAAGTCGCAGATCACGGGCGAGGAGGACATTGAGCTGACCTATGGGGTCAACTGGGAGGACAACGGCGCCGGCACGCACGAGGAGGGGACCGGCTCGCTCGACTACAACTTCAGCGACATGACACCGGAGGCCCGCAAGGCACTGCTGAAGTTCGAGCAGTCCTTCATGATGTACCTGCCCCGGATCTGCAACCACTGCCTCAATCCGGCGTGCGTCGGCTCCTGTCCCTCGGGGGCCAACTACAAGCGCGAGGAGGATGGCATCGTCCTGATCGACCAGGATCGCTGCCGGGGCTGGCGCTATTGCGTTTCGGGCTGTCCCTACAAGAAGACCTACTACAACTGGCGCACCGGCAAGTCGGAGAAGTGCATCCTCTGCTTCCCGCGCTTGGAGACCGGCCAGCCGCCGATGTGCTTCCAGGCCTGCGTCGGGCGCATCCGCTATCTGGGGCCGCTGCTTTACGACCTGGATCGGGTCGCCGAGGTGGCCAACACCAAGGACGAGAAGGATCTGGTGGCGCGCCATCGCGAGATCATCCTCGACCCCTTCGATCCGGAGGTCATCGCCGAGGCCAAGCGCCAGGGGATCTCGGACAACTGGCTGGACGCTTGCCGCCGCTCGCCGGTCTTCAAGATGGTCAAGGAGTGGGAGATCGCGCTGCCGCTGCATCCGGAGTTCCGCACCCTGCCCAGTCTCTTCTACATCCCGCCGGAGAGTCCGGTGCAGACGGCCAAGCCGAACGAGCGGGGCACGCTCGACATGGTCGATGGCGGAACGGTGCTGCCGGACCTCAAGGAGTTCCGCATCCCGATCGAGTATCTGGCGCGTCTGCTGGCGGCCGGCAATACCGAGCTGGTCGAGACGGCGCTGCTGCGTCAGCTCGCGCTGCGCGAGTTCCGGCGGCAGGAGCGGGTCGAGGGCCGCACCGACGACAGCATCCTCAAGGCCGTCGGGCTGACCGTCGAGCAGGCGCGGCACATGCACCGGCTGCTGTCGCTGGCGCATTTCCACGAGCGCTTCGTCATCGCCACCTCGCGCACCGAGGACACCGACAACGCGCCCTATCTGGAGCGCGGCTTCACCGGGTACGACCTCTTGGCTCCGGAACAGAGTCCCAAGCGGCGCACCTCCTTCCACGGCAACAAGATGGGTGTGGGGAGCTGACCATGAGCGCCGTCCGACTGACTGAATCCTTCGCGCAGGAATTGGGATCGACGGGGTCGGCGGGCTGGGATCTCGGGGCCATGTACGGGGTGATCGCGGAGCTGTTGCTCAATCCAGCCGTCCGGGATGCCGGACGGCTGGAGCGCTACCTCGAAGCCCTGCCACGGACGCCGATGCGTGACAGCATCGAGCGTTTCCTGGACTCCCCAACCGCGCACGACGTCGATGAATACACCCAGACCCTGGAGCTGACGCCGCCCTGTCCGCTCTATCTGGGGGCGCATCTCTATGACGAGCCCAACTCCTGCCGGGGCGCGGGGGCCTGCGGGCGCAACCAGTACATGATCGAACTCAAGGCCATGTACGAGCACTTCGGGTTCGACCTGGCGGGGGCGGAACTGCCGGATTTCCTACCGGTGATGATCGAGTTCCTGGCGATCAGCGCCGACCACCCGGAGCGCGACGGTATCGGTCTGCGACGACGCTTCGTCGACCAGTATCTCCTGCCGGGCATTCCACCGATGCGCAAGGCGCTGCAGAAATACGAGAGCGTCTATGACCTGTTGATGGAGGCGCTGGAGTCGGTTGCGGAGGAAGACCAGGAGCGTCTCGCCGACGACCCGGTCTGGCTCGATCCGGAGGTCAAGGCGACCATCCCGGTGCGCATGGGTAGCCCGGCCGAAGTGCCGTCTTCTCAAGGTCTGTCAATGACAGGGTGGGAACGCTGATGAACGACTATCTTGGTTCGAGTTATCTGATCTGGGGCGTCTTTCCCTATGTGGCGCTCACGCTCTTCTTCGTGGTGCCCTTCATCCGCATGGTCTACCGGCCCTTTGGCATGAGCACCCGCGCCAGCGGGATCTTTCTCGGCCGCGACATCCTGGGCCTGGCGGCGCACCTGCTGCACTGGGGCATCTTCCTGGTCTTCTTCGGCCATCTCGCCGGGCTGATCGGCGGCATCCTGGGCTGGGGCGCCTGGGTCGGGGCCTTCTTCTGGATGGCGACGCTCGGCGGCCTGGCCGCCATCGCCGGCTCCATCATCGCCCTGGCGCGTCGAATCCAGGTGCCGGAGATGCGCGCCATGAGCCAGCCGGACGACTATGCCGTGCATCTCTTCCTGATCGCGATCCTCGGCATCGCCATCTATCAGGCGCTGGTCCATCGCATCTGGGGCGTCTCCTTCACCGCCGGACCCTGGTTCGCAAGCCTCTGGCGCTTCTCGCCGCAACCGGAGCTGATGGCCTCCGCGCCATTACTCACCAAGCTCCATGTGCTGCTGGCCTTCGCCTTCGCGGCCTATTTCCCCTTCACCAAGCTGATCCACGCCTGGACGCTGCCGGTCAACTATTTTGTCCGGCCCTATCAGGTGCTGCGCACGGCCGCCAAGAAGTTCCAGAACGGCTGGGTGCTGGGGTGCTGGGAGTTCAAAGGAGTCACGGATAAGTCCTATATGACCTATCTGGCGGTCGGCGTCATCCTGGTGCTGGGCCTGATCGGTCTCACCCTGCCCGGACCCAACCTGGATGGACTGGTTCAGGAGGCGCAGGCCAAGACGACCACAGCGGAGCCATCGGAGGCGACGCCTGGTCGGACGGTGCTCGACGGCTATCCGCTCTATGTGAGTCAGTGCGCCCGCTGCCACGGCCTGAAGGGTCACGGCGATGGCCCAGGGGCCAAGTCGCCGACCTTCAGCGCCGTGCCACGCGACCTCACCGCCGGACACTTCCAGTTCATCTCCACGAGCAATGGGGTCGCTTCCAACATCGATCTGCGCCATGTGATCGTCAATGGACTGCACGGCTCAGGCATGCCGAATTTTGGCCGGCTCTCCGAACGACAAGTGGCTTCACTGATCGAGACGGTCAACTTCCTCTGGAAGGATCGCCCCGAGCCTGGCGAGCGGATCGCCATCCCGGAGCGTCCGGCCACGACGGCGGCCATGATCGCCCAGGGCAAGCAGGACTATGCCAGTCTCTGCACCGTTTGCCACGGCGACACCGGCGCGGGCGACGGGGTCTTGACCAAGCTCCGAACGGATGCCGTCGGTCACGTCATTCCACCACGCAATCTGCGGACCGAACCGCTGAAGGGCGGCGCCAGCCCGACGCAGTTGTATTACCGCATCGCCGCCGGGATGCCGAGAGCGAAAGGCGAATGGCTCATGCCGCATTACGCCAGTATCGGGCCGGAGCGGATTTGGGCATTGATCGCCTATCTGGAGCACGACATCCTGCCGAAAGGGCAGGTCGCAAGTGCTCAACGGCCGTAGATGGGTAGAGCGAAGCGAAACCCATCTTCCCAACGCCGAACCTCAAGCGTGAGTAGGGTGCGGTCAGGGACGAACCGCACCAGCCGGTTGAGGAACGTACCGGGGCCTTTGACATCTTTACGGGTCCGCGTCCCTTGGCATTCCAACTCCTGGCGGAACAAGAGTCATGCGCTACCCAACCGCTGCGTGGGCCATGCCGAGTCTGTTTGGGAATTGGATCGCGAACCTCCCTCCAGCCTCGTTCGCGCTCGTGATGGCCACGGGCATCGTGTCCATTGCGAGCGAGACGGTGGGGCTGTATTGGGTCGCGATCCCCTTGTTTCTCATCAACCTCATCGCTTTCGCTGTTCTGTGGGTCATGACCCTGCTGCGCCTGTTCCTCTACCCGGTCCGCCTGATGGGCGATCTGCGGGCGCACGCCCTGGGGCCGGGCTACTTCACCATGGTTGCGGGAACCAGCGTGATCGGGGTCCAGATCCTCACGTTCACCGGCCAAACGGACCTGGCGGCGGGGTTGTGGGTTCTGGCGCTGGCGCTCTGGCTGCTGATCACCTACGCCTTTTTCACCAGCATCATCGTTCAGCCGGAAAAGCCTTCGTTGGTGACGGGCTTGAGCGGCGTCTGGCTGATCGCGTCGGTCGCGACCCAGTCCATCGCGGTGCTCGGGACACTGGTCGCCGAGCGCCTCCCGGATCGACAGGAGAGCATCCTTTTTCTCTGTCTGCTCTTCTATCTGATGGGCTGCATGCTCTACATCAACATCATGAGCCTGGTCTTCTACCGGCTGACCTTCAAGCCCGTCGAGCCCGTCAACATCACCCCCCCGTACTGGATCAACATGGGCGCGACCGCGATCGCGACCCAGGCCGGCGCCATTCTGATCCTGCACGCCGGGGCCTCGCCGCTGCTGCTCGATCTGAGCCCTTTCGTGAAAGGCTTCACGCTCTTCTTCTGGGCTGCCGGCACCTGGTGGATTCCACTGCTCATCGGTCTCGGAATCTGGACCCATGGTGTTCGGCGTGTCCCCATCGTCTACACACCCATGCTCTGGGGCGCGGTCTTTCCGCTCGGGATGTATACGGCTAGCACCTATCAGTTGGCGCTGGCCCTGGACCTGGAGGGACTGACGCGGCTCCCCGCGATCACGCTCCCGATCGCGCTTGCCGCCTGGGGGCTGACCTTTTTCGGCCTGCTGCGGCGTCTGATCCGAAACCTCCGCGCGCTGGCCCAAGGCTTCGCGGACTGTTCGCGGACTGAATGACCCTCGGAGTGACGCGCCCTTTCGGTTCACAGGAGCCATCGCCCATGCATGAGATCCGTGGTTATTGCCCGCTCTGCATTTCACGCTGCGGAGCCATTTCCAGCGTCGAGGACGGGCGCTTGATCGGGGTGCGTCCCGATCCCGAGCACCCGACCGGCGGTAGCTTCTGCATCAAGGGGCGGGCGGCCCCGGAGCTGGTGCATAGCGAGCGGCGACTGCTGCATCCGCTGATGCGCACGCGTCCGAAAGGGGAGGGCGACCCCGGCTGGCGGCGCGTCTCCTGGGAAGAGGCACTGAGCTTCACGGCGGAGCGGATGCGCGCGAGCGCGGATCGGCATGGCGCGGAATCGGTCGTTTTCGGGGTCACCACACCGAGCGGAACCGCCGTCGCGGACGCCTTCGGCTGGATCCATCGTCTGGCCCATGCCTTCGGCAGCCCGAACGTCCTCTTCGCGACCGAGAACTGTAACTGGCATAAGGACTTCGGCAGCGCCCTGACGTTCGGATCGAACATCGGCGTCCCGGACTTCGAGCACACCGGCTGTATGCTCTTCTGGGGATTCAATCCGTCCACCTCTTGGCCCGCCTTTGCGCGGGAGGCGGCGCAGGCCCGGCGTCGCGGCGCACGGCTGATCGTGGTCGATCCCCGTCGGGTCGGGCTCGCGGCATCCGCCGACCAGTGGCTCGCGGTGCGCCCCGGAACCGACGGCATCCTGGCGCTCTCGATCGCCGGGGAACTGATCGAGCACGGCTGGTACGACGCGCAGTTCATCGCGCGCTGGTCGAATGGCCCTCTGCTGGTGCGCGCCGATAACGGTCGCTTCGTGCGCACCGATGGCGATGCCCTGATGGTCTGGGATTCCGGCCGGCAACGGCCGCTGGCCTATGATCCGACCAGCGGTCGCTATCCGGACGGACCGCCGGCGCGCGCGGCGCTCTTCGGGGACCGGGTGGTGCGGGAGCGCGGCCATCCGGTGCAATGCCGGCCGGCCTTTCAGTGTCTGGCCGAGCGCTGCGCCGAGTATCCGCCAGCGCGCGCGGCGGCCCTCTGCGGCCTTCCCGAGGACCAGATTCGCGAGACCGCGCGTCTCCTGCAGACGTCCGGACCCGTCAGCTTCTTCCATTGGGCCGGGATCTGCCAGCAGGCGGACGCCACCCAGACCGGCCGCGCGATCGGGCTGCTCCATGCGCTGACCGGCGACTTCGGGGCTTCCGGCGGCAACCGGCGCTTCGCCGCGCCGCCGCTCAATGACATCATGGGCCTGGATCTGCTGCCGCCAGACCAGATCGGCAAGACCCTTGGGCGTGCGGAGCGGCCCCTCGGTCCACCCGCCAGGGGCTGGGTCACGAGCCGGGATTTCGCCCGCGCGGTGCTCGACGTCGAGCCCTACCCGGTGCGGGGTCTGCTGAGCTTCGGCGCCAATCCGCTGCTCACCAAACCCAACACGCCAACCCTCGTGCCGGCCTTGCGTACCCTCGATTTCCATGTCCACGCGGATCTGTTCCTCAACCCCACGGCGGATGAGGCCGATCTGGTGCTTCCGGTGGCATCGCCCTGGGAGCGCGATGGCCTGGCGGCCGGATTCCAGCTCGGCGAGCGAGGCTCGGCCTGGCTGCAGTACCGTCAAGCGGTGCTCCCCCCGATGGGCGAGAGCCGGTCGGATACCGCCATCGTCTTCGCGCTCGCGGAGCGGCTTGGTCTGGGAGACCGCTTCTTCGACGGCGACCAACGGGCGGGGATGCGCCATCAGATCGCCCCGACCGGAATTTCGCTTGAGGAGTTGGAGCGCCATCCTGAGGGGGTGCTGCTGCCGCTCGCGACGGAAGATCGCTCCTATCGGCGCCATGGCTTCGCAACGCCCACCCGGCGACTCGAACTCTATTCCGAAGCCCTGCTGGACGTGGGGCAATCCCCGCTTCCGGCGTTCGAGATCGACAGGCTACCCGTGAGCGATCCCTATCCACTGCGGCTCACCACGGGGAAATCGCCCTATTACTGTCACAGTCAACACCATGCCTTGCCGGCGCTGCGCGGCAAGCTACCCGAGCCGCTGGTCGAGCTGGATCCGGAGCTGGCCGAACGCGCGGGGATCTCGGAAGGGGATTGGGTCCGGATCCAGTCAGCGGTCGGCTCGATGCGCGCGCGCGCCCGCATCACCGCCGGGATCGCGGCCAACACCCTGTGCGCGCAATACGGATGGTGGGAGTCCTGTCCGGAACTCGGTTTGCCGGACTACGCCATCGACCGCTTCAACTACAACGCGCTGATCGACGACGCACGTTTCGATCCGGCCAGCGGCTCCAACGCGATGCGCGGTTATCCCTGCTCGATCGCGCTCGACGGCCCGTCCCCAACTGCTGTCACCACACTTGGAGGTTCGTCATGAATCCATTGCATTCGATCAAAGGGGTCTGGATTGCAGGGCTGCTCATCTCCCTGCTGCTCGCCATGATCGTCCATCTTATCAGCGGCGATGGGCTGCTGGATTTCGATGAGCTGGCCTTCGTGCGCTGGGCGCACATCGTCGCCGGCATCCTTTGGGTCGGGCTGCTCTATTACTTCAACTTCGTCCAGATGCCCGCGATCGCGGCGGCCACCGCCGATCCGAGCGGACCGGGACCCGCCGCGATCGGCAAGTACATCTTGCCCAGGGCGCTGCTCTGGTTCCGCTGGGCGGCACTGGCGACCTGGTTGAGCGGCGCCTGGTATCTGGCCCGCACCGACCAGTTGCTGGCCGCCTTCACTTTGGGTCTGAGTCGCGGCGGCGATACCGCCTACGGACTGCCCATGGGGATCGGCGTCTGGCTGGGGACGATTCTGCTGATCAACGTCTGGCTCGTGCTCTGGCCGAATCAGAAGAAGGTCATGGGGCTCGCGAAATCGGAAGGCGAGGCGGATCTCGCCCGGGCCAGGAAGACCATCGCCACCGTCGCGCGGATCAATGCCGTGCTCTCGATTCCCATGCTGATGTTCATGGTCGCCGGCGGTCACGGGGTCGCCTTGTGACCAGCCCGCGACACTGAGCGGGGGCGATGCGGATCCGCGCGCCCATCGAGCGGATCGCGACGGCGCGGGGTGCCCGGAGACGGCATGACCTAAGTCAAGGAAAGCGTCCCTGGGGCGGACCGAGAATCCACGACAGCCGCGTCCGGTCGGCGCCGTTCGCGTCGCCGCCCATCCCGACCGCCAATCCTGACCCGCTCCTGACCGCCGATCCAGACCAAGAGGAACTCCCATGTCCGCGTCCTCCGCCATCACCGATACCCTGACCGCAGATCATCGCCGCTGTGACCGGTTGCTCGCCGCCGTGGAGGTCTCCGGGCGCGCGGTCGACTGGTCCCAGGTCGCGCGCGAGACCGACGCCTTCCGCGCGGCGATGGAACGCCATTTCGTCTTCGAGGAAGAGGTGCTGTTCCCGCCGTTGGAAAACGTCTCGCCGCTGTCGGCGGGTCCCACTGAGATGATGCGCCAGCAGCACACGCAGATCCGCCAACTGCTCGCCGACCTGGGCGAGGCCGCGAGCGCCGGGGACGCCGCCGAGTACGCGGGCCTCGGCGAGACGCTCCATTTCATGATCCAGCAGCACAATGCCCAAGAAGAGGGCATGCTCTATCCGCTTGCGGATCGCGCCCTGGGCGAAGAGGGCGCGCGCCTGGCCGCGCGGCTCGGGATCTGAGTCCCGCCATGGACCAGCGTCTCGACGTCTCCGACCTGCCAGCGCCCGAGCCGCTGGAGCGCGCGCTGGACGCGCTGGCGGCGCTCCCCGCGGGCGATCGGCTGCTCCTGCGCCATCGCCGTCAGCCCTATCCGCTCTATGACCTGCTCGGGCGCATGGGTTATCGCTGGGAGGTGACGGGGACCGAGGGGGACTGGCGCATCCTGATCGAGCCGGCCGACGCGGACCCGAGTCCCGCCCGATGATCGCGACCGCCGGACTCAGCCTGGAGCAGGCGCCGCCGCTCAATCTGCCGCTGCGGCTGTTCCTGACCGCGCCGCTGTTCGCGATCGCGGCCGGCGTGCTGTTGATGCTCGACGCCGACGCGGTGCTGGCGACGCGCTGGAGCCCGACCGCGCTGGCCGCGACGCACCTGATCACGGTGGGATTCCTCGGTCCCGTCATGATCGGCGCGCTGCTGCAGATGCTGCCGGTGCTCGGCGGGGTGCCGTTGCCGGTGGTGCGGCCCGTCGCCATCAGCGTGCACTTGCTGCTCGGGCTCGGAGCGGGGCTGCTCGCCGCAGGCTTCCTCGGTGGCGGCGCGACGGCGCTGGCCAGCGGCGCGATGGCGGCGGGGCTCGGCTTCGCGCTCTTCGCCATCGTGATGCTGGTGGCGCTCGGGCGCGCCTGTGGCGGTTCCGCCAACCTACACGGCTTTCCCCTGGCCGGACTCGCGCTCCTGATCACCAGCGGGCTCGGCCTGCTGCTGACCCTGGCGTTGCTCGGCCGGGTCGCCGTGCCTCGCCTGCTGGACTGGGTGCAGGTCCACGTCGCCTGGGGGCTATTCGGCTGGGTCGGTCTGCTGATCCTGACCGTGAGCGTCCAAGTGGTGCCGCTGTTCCATGTCACCCCGGCCTATCCACGCTGGCTGACGCGGGCGCTGGCACCGAACCTCTTTCTGGTGCTGTGCGCTCTCACGACCCTGCCCTTCCTGGCGCCCGCGGTGGCAACCCTGGCGGGCCGCGTGGCGCAGGACGCGCTCGCGCTGGGCTTCGCGCTCTTCGCCCTGATCACGCTGAGCCTGCAGGTCCGGCGCGTGCGTGCTCAGATCGATGCGACCCTGCTGCACTGGTGGATCGCGATGGGCGCCCTGCTGGCGGCGGTGCTCGGCTGGCTGCTCGGGACCACGACCGAGCGCATCGGTGTCTGGCTGCTGATCGGGGTCGGCGTCGGGTTGCCAAGCGGCATGCTGCTCAAGATCGTGCCCTTCCTCTGCTGGCTGCATCTGCAGTCGCATCAAATCGTCTTGGGCAAGCTCCGGGTGCGGATCCCGCATATGCAACGCTTGCTGCCGAATGATCCGGCGCGTGTCCAAGTGGCGCTGCATGGCGCTGGGCTGCTGTTATTGAGCACTGGATTTGTCTATCCGCCGGCCGCGCACGCGGGCGGGGCCTTGCTGGCGCTCGCGGCACTCTGGCTGCTGGGGCTGCTGACGCTGACGACACTGCGCTACCGCAGGGCGTTGCGCGCCCTGATCGACGGCGCCCCAGCCACCAACCCCGACACTGGGAGCCGCCAGGATGCGGCGCGCGCTGATACCGTGCCTTGGCGTGGGCGCGGTGAGACCCCCGAGGACAAGTGCGCTAACGATGCCCTGTCAATCGCATCCTCGACTTTGCCTCGGCAGAGAGAGTCACGGTGAACAATCCCTCGAAAACCAAGCGTGTGGAACCCCGGATCAGGCAGGAGCAGCGCACCATCGACGCCATGCTCGGCATCTACTGCCAGGATCATCACGGTGGCGGTCGCGGACTCTGCGATGACTGTGAGCCGCTGCGTCTCTATGCGCACCAGCGCCTCGTCGCCTGTCCGTTTCAGGTGCAGAAGCCGGTCTGCAACCGCTGCGAGGTCCATTGCTACAGTGCGCTGAGGCGCGAGCAGGTACGGCAGGTCATGCGCTACGCCGGGCCGCGCATGCCGCTGCGTCACCCCTGGCTCGCCTTCCTCCATATGCTCGACAAGCTCAGGCGGGTGCCGAGCCTAGCTCAGTTGCGCGCCCGCGCCAAACGCGGGGCAGCGACGGGCCATGGAGCACGTGCAGAGAAGCAATCAAAGCCTTGACAGACCTGACTCGAAACCTAGTGGAGGCCAACCATGCGCTCGATCCTGATCCAAACCGAGCCGTTCGACATCGCCCGTGAGCAAGCCGCGCTCTACGGCGAAAACCCCAGGGTCGGCGCCCTGGTGACCTTCGTCGGCCTGATGCGCGACCTCAATGAGGGGATCGCGGTCGCGCGGATGAGGCTGGAGCACTATCCCGGTATGACCGAGAAGGCCCTTGGCGCCATCGCCGATGAGGCTGCCGCGCGCTGGGCGCTGGAGGGCATCCGTCTCGTGCATCGGGTCGGTATCTTGGATCCGTGCGACCCGATCGTCTTCGTCGGGGTCACCAGCCAGCACCGTGGCGACGCCTTTCGCACCTGCGAATTCCTGATCGACTCTCTCAAGACCCGTGCACCCTTCTGGAAGAAGGAGAGCACGGCCGCGGGCGAGCGCTGGGTCGATGCGCGCGAGGCCGATAAGGCGGCGGCGGGGCGTTGGGCGGACCCCGGTGCAAACCGCAAATGCTGATCCATTATCTGCCGCATCTGTTCGGCGCGGGCGGCTAGGTGATGATCCGTCGCCCGACCGAACTTCCATCCCGGCTGACCCTGGTCTACGCGCGCCTGACCGCGAGCCGTCCCTGAGGCAGTGCCGCGCCGCGACCCCAAAGGAGAATTCTGATCATGACCCTGAACCCCTGCGCCTCCGAGGATCCGCTCTCGCCCGAGGAGGATCTCGCCGAACTCGAGCTCACGGACGCCGACATCCTGGAGGCGATGCGCGAGATCCCCGGCTATCTCGACATCACCACGATGGATTTCCGCGCCGTCTATCATCTGGCGCATCGTCACGCGCTCGACCGGCTGTTCAGCGGCATCACCGCCGGACGGCTGATGCGCCGCGAGGTCCGCCCGCTGACGCCGGACATCCCGCTGGCCGAGGCCATCCCCAGCTTCGTGCGTCAGGGGCTGAAATCGCTGCCGGTGGTGGACGGACAACGGCGCCCGCTCGGCATCCTGACCGAGACCGATGTGCTGCGCGGGCTGGGGGCGGAGACCTTCCTTGCCCTGATGGCGCGGGTCATCGCGGACGAAAAGTGCATCAAGTCGGAGCAGCACCATCGCCCGGTCGGCGAGCTGATGACCGCGCCCGTGGTCTGCGTGCCGCTGGACGCCGGTCTGCGCGCGCTGCTGGCCGCCTTCGCCAGTCATCCCGGCCGCGCCATGCCGGTGCTCGCCGCCGATGGGCGTCTGGCGGGCCTGCTCCCGCGCAAGGTTTTCCTCAACGCCTGCCACCCGGATCGCCGGCCATGAGGCTGAAGGGCTATCTGAGCAAGATGCGCGGCAGCGTCCATGGCAGCCCGCCTCGGGTCAGCCTGTCCGAGGTGCTCTGGTCGTGGACAGGCGCGTTTTTAGGGATCGCCGCCGTCGCCTGGCTCAATCAGTGGTTCTTCGCCGGGACCGATCTGACGCTCGCCATCGGCTCGCTCGGCGCCTCGGCGGTGCTGGTCTTCGGCGCGGTGCGCAGCCCGCTGGCGCAGCCGCGCAATCTGGTCGGCGGGCATGTCCTCTCGGCGCTGGTGGGTGTAACTTGCTGGCAGTGGCTGGGCGGCGAGCCCTGGCTGGCGCAGTCGGTCGCGGTCGCCACCGCCATCGCCCTCATGCACCTGACCCGCACCCTGCACCCGCCGGGCGGCGCGACCGCGCTCATCGCCGTCATCGGCTCCGATCAGGTGCATGCCATGGGCTATCTCTTCGTGCTGCTCCCGGCCACGCTGGGACCGCTGGTGTTGCTCGCCGTGGCCCTGTTGTTTAACAACCTCCCCGCCGCCCGGCGCTATCCCGAGTTCTGGCTCTAGCCGGCTCGACCCGGTTGCACGGACCACCTTTTTTTCAATCGCTGGATGCTGTGAGTTTTCTGATGAATGTACCCAAACCCAATTGGCGCGCGCTATCCCTGCTCGCCGTGCTTCTTCCGCTGCTCGGTGCCTTTCTGTGGCTGGCGCTGACCTCGGGGCCGCTGGCCCCGGTGCTGGTGACCCTGGTCAGCGTGGAGGAACGCGCGATCGCCCCGGCCCTGTTCGGGGTCGGGACGGTCGAGGCGCGTTATACCTACCGCATCGGCCCGACCATCGCCGGACGAGTGAGCCAGGTCGCGGTCCAGGTCGGCGAGCGGGTCGAGGCCGGGCAACGGCTCGGCGAGATGGACCCGGTCGATCTCGACGAGCGCCTCGCCGCCCAGGACGCCGCCCTGCGCCGCGCCGAGTCCGGCGTGGTCGCCGCCCGCGCCCAGGTGCGCGACGCCCAGGCGCGGCGCGACTTCGCCAGCGCCCAGGTCAAACGCTATGAGCAACTGCTGCTGGCGCGCACCGCCAGCGAGGACACGGCGGAGGCCAAGCGTCAAGAGGCCCAAATCGCGGAGGCCGGCGTGGCGCTGGGGTTGGCCAACCTGGAATCCGCCGAGCAGGATCTCGGACGGGTGCGCGCGGAGCGCGCGGCACTGGTGCGTCAGCGCGACACGCTGCGCCTGGTCGCCCCGGCCGATGGTCTGCCGTTGGGCGGTCTGGTGGTGTCGCGCGACGCCGAACCCGGCAGCACGGTGGTGGCGGGCCAGTCGGTGGTGGAGGTGGTCGATCCCGCCAGCCTCTGGGTCGATGTCCGCTTCGATCAGCTCGGCGCGGGGGCGTTGCGCGCCGGTCTCGCAGCTCAGATCGCGCTGCGCTCCCAGCCGCTTGGCGCGCTGGAGGGACGGGTCGAGCGGGTCGAGCCGCGCGCCGATGCCATCACCGAGGAGCTGCTGGCCAAGGTGGTCTTCGCCGATCTCCCCGATCCCTTGCCCCGGCTCGGCGAGCTGGCGGAGGTGACGGTGGCGCTGGCGCCCCGGCCCGCCGCGCCCGCCGTGCCGAATGCCGCGCTGCACCGCCGCGCGGACGCGCTCGGGGTCTGGGTGCTGGATGACGGGGAACCGTCCTTCGTGCCCCTGACCATCGGCGCGCGCGATCTCGACGGCTGGGTGGAGATCCGCTCCGGTCTGACGCCCGGCGCGACCGTGATCTGGCACAGCCAGGCCCCGCTGTCGCCCGGACGCCGGGTCAAGGTGGTCGAGCAGCTCCCAGGGGTCGCCCCATGATCAGTCTCGCCGGACGCGACATCCTCCACGGCTGGGGCAAGTTCGTCTTCACCGGCATTGGGCTGGGGCTGCTGATCGGCGTCACGCTCTCCATGGCCGGCATCTATCGCGGTATGGTCGACGATGCCGAGGTGCTGCTGGACAACAGCGGGGCGGACCTCTGGGCGGTGCAGAAGGACACCCTCGGCCCCTATGCCGAGCCGTCCAATCTCGCCGACGATCTCTATCGCAGTCTCCAGACCCTGCCGGGGGTCGCGCGCGCCGCCAACGTCACCTATCTCACCATGCAGGTGCGCCCGCTGACGGACGCTGCGTCCGTCGGCGATGCGGCCGCGCGCGAGCGTCGCGCCATGGTGGTCGGCGTGGTGCCGGGCGGCTTCGGCGAGCCGGGTCAGCCGGAATCCCTGGTCGCCGGACGGCATCTGACCCGGGGTCACTACGAGGCGGTGGCGGACGTCTCGACCGGTTTTCGGCTCGGCGAACGACTGCGCATCCGCCGTCACGCCTACCGGGTGGTGGGTCTGACCCGGCGCACCGTGTCCTCGGGCGGCGACCCCATGATCTTCATCCCGCTCAAGGACGCGCAGGATGCCCAGTTCCTCAAGGACAACGACGCCATCGTCGCCCAGCGCCGGCGCAGCGCCGCCAATCCGGCCTTCAATCGCCCCGGCCAGCCGCAGGTGCTGGACGCCGTGCTCGCCGCCCAGACCCAGAGCAATTCGGTCAATGCCATCCTGGTGAGCCTGACGCCCGACGCGGACCCCGACCGGGTGGCGGCGGACATCCGGCGCTGGAAGCATCTGAGCGTCTATACCCGCGCCGAGATGAACGAGATCCTCCAGGCCAAGCTGATCGCCACCTCGGCGCGGCAGATCTTCATGTTCCTGGTGATCCTCTCGGTGGTGAGCGCGGCCATCGTCGCCTTCATCATCTACACCCTCACCCTCGGCAAGATCCGCGAGATCGCGGTGCTCAAGCTGATCGGTACGCGCAACCGCACCATCGCCGGGATGATCCTGCAACAGGCGATCGGGCTCGGCCTCATCGGCTTCATCGTCGGCAAGACGGTCGCGACCCTCTGGGCGCCGGTGTTTCCCAAATACGTCCTGCTGCTGCCAGGCGACGCGGCGCGCGGCTTTCTGATCGTGGTCATCATCTGCGTGCTGGCGAGCCTGGTCGCCATCCGCGCCGCGCTCCGGGTCGACCCGGCGGAGGCCATCGGTGGCTGAGTCAATGACCGGGCCATTGGGCGCCCATCCGGCCCAGGGGATTCGCATCGAGGGGCTGCGCAAACGCTACGGCCGTGGCGATACGGCGGTGGACGCGCTGCGCGGGGTGGACATGGCGGTCGCACCCGGCGAGGTGGTGGGACTGGTCGGTCCCTCGGGCTCGGGCAAGAGCACCCTGCTCAAGTGTCTGGGCGCGGTGATCGAGCCCAGCGGCGGGCGCATGACCCTGGGGGACACGTCCATCTATGACGAGGGCTGGCGCATCCCGGACCTGCGGGCGCTGCGCCGCGACAAGATCGGCTTCGTCTTCCAGGCGCCCTATCTCATCCCCTTCCTGGATGTCACCGACAACGTCGCCCTGCTGCCGATGCTGGCCGGGCGCCCCAACGGCGAATCACGGGAGCGGGCGCGCGAGTTGCTGGCGGCCCTGGACGTGGCGCACCGTGCCAGGGCGATGCCCTCCCAGCTCTCCGGCGGGGAGCAGCAGCGCGTCGCCATCGCCCGCGCCCTGGTGAACCGTCCCCCGGTGATCCTGGCCGACGAGCCCACCGCGCCGCTCGACAGCGAACGCGCCCTGGCGGTGATGCGCATCCTCAACCGCATGGCACGTCAGTACCAGACCGCCGTCATCGTGGTGACCCACGACGAGAAGATCATCCCGACCTTCGAGCGCATCTATCACATCCGCGATGGGCGCACGTACGAGGAGGCGGGGG
>NZ_NHSQ01000080.1 GCF_016653465.1 Thiocystis minor
GCGTTTGCCCGTTGGCGCCGGCGTCCAGCGCTGGGTGATCGCTTCCTGATCGAACCAGAAGGTGATGTCCCCGCGGGCCACCAGTGCCCGGTCATACTCCGACCAGTTGGTGACGCGGTATTTCGCTTTCTTGGGAGAGACGTCTACGCCACTGTCGGGAACGGTCGATGACATGTCTGGGGATGCTCTTCGCTGAAACCACCGCTAGATTAGACGCTTTCGGCAGGTTTATGCACCAACGCCTCTGTTAGGCGTCCTCGGCATCTCCGCGCTGGTCGCGCCGACGGCTCTGCCGGTCTCGGCGGGCATGTTGAGCTTCGATCTGCCGATCATGATCGCCGTGGCGGTCGCCTGCCTGCCGATCTTTTTCACCGGGTAGGCCACTCCAAACATCCGTGCATCGCTTCCGGACAGCAGTCGGTTCGGTTATGATCTGGCGCCTCGTCAAGCGACCTGTCATGGGTTGGCGGCAATCCTTATAAGACTGACGCGGACCATCCGCCCGCGACAGTCCACCCTTACATTCATTCGTCCACGGTTGTGGCGAGACGGAGAAACCCATGGGACTCGGCGGCATCAGTATCTGGCAGCTCTTAATTATCCTGGTCATCGTTCTGTTGCTGTTTGGCACCAAGCGATTGAAAAATATCGGTTCCGATCTCGGTGGCGCGATCAAAAGCTTCCGTAGCTCGATGGCGAACGCGGACAAGGATGACAAGGTCGACGATGAACACGGGGGTGTAAGCCCAAACCCCAGAAAATTCCGTCAGCCCAGACTCAGCCCCGCCACGATTGCATCCAGGTCGATGAGTGACCCGGTGCCTCGGAACGTGTAGTGCCCGTTAAGATGGATGTGACGCCACGCTGTCGGGGAGATCTTCTTGATCATGGCCAGGGCCTTCGCGTTCCCGCTGGCCTCGTACTTGGTGAGCAGCCGCGACAGGATCGCGGAGTTGTAGTAGATGATGGCGTTGGCGATCAGCCGCGCGCATTGGTTGCTGATCTCGATCTGGATATCGGTCCGACCAGTCAGCTCCTTCTTGCCGCCGACCTGGGCGATCGTCGAGCGCAGCTGGTGATAGGACTCGATGCGATTCTGCGAGCGGTGCACATTGCGCTGTAACTGCGGATCGCGCAGGTACCGCAAGGTGTAGAGGCTGCGAATCAGTTTGTCGAACTCGAAGATGGCCCGCCGCGTCGGGTTCGGGGCGGTGTAGGTGCAGAGCTTGCGGATCAGTGTGCTCGGTGTCATTTCCTTGAGGCCCAGCGTCGCGACGATCGGATCGATGTTGGCTTTCTCGTCCATGATCGCCTGCAGGTCGATCTGGCCGACGGGAGCGATCAGGAATTTCTCGTACCGCGACGGGTCATCGGCGCAGTAAAGCGCTTTCAGCTGTTTCTTCAGGTCGGTGAACCGCGGTTCGAAGCTCGGCCCGAACCAGTGCAGGATGGCGAAGTTCGCCTTGTTGATGCTGTGCATGTCGCCGGTGATCATGCTCGGCACAATCTCGGAGGTGTTGCGGTACCAGATATCGAACACATGGTGGGCCTCGAACTCGTGTGCACCGATGAGCCAGCTCTGCAGCGGCACATGGTTGCACAGCAGGGTGTAGGCGACAACGCCCTTGCCGCGACCGAAGTATTTCCGCGAGTGACGTGCCTTGACCGTCGGGCGCTCGACGCCGAACTTCTGCCCGTCGACCGCGCCGTAGAGCGCGCCCAGGTCGAACGCGTAGTGCGGAAAATTCGGTAACTCGGCGATGGCGTCGCTGATCCGGTCGTTGGCCGCCTGCAGCGAGGTCTGGCGCAGGTACTGCTGGGAGGTCTCCTCCAGGACGTGATAGGGAATGTCGCTCGTCTTTGCGATCACGAAATTGCCGTGATTCATCGCCTGGGCAATGATGGCGGCCATCAGGCTGTCGGCATCGGCGACCTGCTTGGCGTAGCGCGGCTGCAGCGGCGTCAGCGCCGACAGGAACTGGCATTGGTCGTTGACGAAACGGAACACGTCAGCCACGTCGCAGAACGCCAGTTGTTCGTAGAAGTTGTCCTGTCGCGCAGCCTCCTGGTTGGCCTTCGGTCGACGCCAGGTTAGCGTCTTGGTCCCATATATGGTCCGCCCCGCGATGCAAGAGGGAAACCGCTGTTTCTGACAGAAGGAGACGTTGCAGCCATATATCCGGCATCGTTTGAGGTGTCGTCGCCGACCCTCGTGCCCTGATGGAATCCGCGGGCCTTCCCATCCTCATCACGCTCTCAGTCTCAGCAATGCTGGCTGGTGGGAGTATCAGGTTTTCGGGAAGGCAGGACGTGCCTTTCATGCCATCACAGTGATGTTCACTCTTCGCAACTCGTGGTGATCGGTACTCGGTGGTGACGACCTGTCGGGCGCCGGTTGATTGATCGTGATCCGGTCGTGCTGGCGTTCAACGCCGCGCGTGGTTCACCCCTTGACGACCGCCCCGATCGCCGGATCGTAGGATTTTTCGGTCGTCATCACGGCATAGGCGATCCGGGCGATCTTGTTGGCCATCGCCACGCTGGCGACGTTGCGATGCCGGCGCGTCTTCAGCGCCGCCGCCCAGCGGCTGGTGGCATCCTCCTTGCGCTCAACCCAGCGCATCACCGAACGCGCGCCGTGGATCAGCAGCTGACGCACATAGACATCCCCGCGCTTGCTGATCCCCAGCAGTCGCTCACGCCCTCCGGTGGAATGCTGGCGTGGCACTAACCCCAGCCAGGCGGCCAGGCCGCGGCCGTTGCCAAACACCCGGGGATCCTCGCCCACCGCAGCCAGCAAGGCGGTCGCTACCGTCGCGCCGATGCCCGGGATCGTCATCAGCCGCTGGGCCGTCTGATTGCTCTGGGCGATCGCCTGGATCTGCTCGTCATAGTGGGCAACCCGGGTGTCGAGGTGGCGCAGTTCCTCGGCCAGTTCGTTCAGTTCCGCGCGGAAACGCGCACTGAGACCGTTCTCGCCATCCTCCAGGATCTCCGGCAGATGTCGCATCAGCGCCGCACGCCCCTGCGGGATCTCGATGCCGTACTCCAACAGCAGACCGCGCACCTGATTGACCTGGGCCGTGCGCCGCTCCACCACCAGGCTGCGCATCCGGTGGATCGCCTGCACGTCTTGCTGCTCGACCGTCTTCACCGCGACCAGGCGCATGTTGGGGCGCTGCGCCGCCTCGCAGATCGCCTCGGCGTCGGCCGCGTCGTTCTTGTTCGACTTGACGAACGGCTTGACGAATTGCGGCGCGATCAGGCGGATCTCATGGCCGAAGGTGCGAAACCGCCGTGCCCAATGATGCGCACTACCGCACGCCTCCATCGCCACCGTGCAGGGCGGCAGGTTCGCGATGAAGGGGCTCAGCCGGTCGCGCGTCAGTTTCTTGCTGAACACCGCTTTCCCTATCGCGTCCATCCCATACGCGTGAAAGCTGCGCTTGGCCAGATCGATTCCCACCGTGACGACAGGCTCTTTGCTAAACTCGCTCATTGGTCTGCTCCGCTACCTCGGTTGACGATGTGTTTCATGACATCGCTCATTGTGCCCGCTTCGGGCTCGTTGGAGGAGCGGGGCGGACCATCCCATTACGCTCATAGTCAAGATGCTTGAGCTTTCCTTGGCTCAGCTCGCGATTAAACGCCAGCCATTGCGTGTGTAGCTCGCTCGTCAGGGTATCGAGCTGGGTGTGGATCGGTTTGCGCAGCCAGGGGATATCCATTTTGCTGAGCACGTCCGCCTTTTCCTCAAGGGAAACGAGCTCGTCGGTGAGGCTGCGGTGCTGCAGGCTGTCGTCCAGATAGAGCTCGCCTGACTTGAGGCGTTTTCTGATCTGGCGGTACAGCCAGAACTCGTATCGATCGGCATGTAAGCCGGTGGGTTCCATGCCTATCCGGT
Organism: Thiocystis minor; assembly: GCF_016653465.1. Classification (GTDB taxonomy): domain Bacteria; phylum Pseudomonadota; class Gammaproteobacteria; order Chromatiales; family Chromatiaceae; genus Chromatium; species Chromatium minus. Next base: position 3,905 of record NZ_NHSQ01000080.1, read on the forward strand.
TGCCTCCCACTACGTCTCCAGCGGCGGTGCCGAACTGGTTGGGTGTACCCAGGTGCCTTGGTAGATTCCGGCATAGGTCGGCCCGGCATTCTGCATTCCAATTTTTAGCACCGCGTCGAACGCAGCCATCGGCCAGAACCGACGATTGAACCGGAAGACGAATTCGTTGAGGTAAGCCTGAAGATGTTTGGAGCTGACCCCATGATGCGTGCCGAGAAGCCAGGCATCCAGGTTGCCGAAAACAACGTGGATCATCGGGAGGTGCGCGTCCGTGATGGCGTGGTCCCCACGAACGGCAACACGGTCGTGGAGATACCCGGCGGCCTCGAGTGGATCGTACCCACTCCAACCATCAGTCCGCACCATCGCCCCGGGTTGCACGGTCGCCAGAACAAACGGGACCAGCGTTTCCTGCTTCCGGTTGGCGACGACCTGAAGCCTGAGTCGTCCCGCGACGACACTCCGGCCATGCCCCTCTTTGGCGGACTTCGGCTCTGCCTTCCGGCGTCTGCCCTTTCGCGCCGCGCCTTTCGCTTCCTCGCCCGCCTGCCCTCTGATCAAGTTCGGATCCTCGCCCGCGAACGGAATGGCTTGACGTGGATGAACTTCAACGGCGCCGATGACCAGCGTCTTGTGGTGGACGCCTTTCCCCTCACCCTGCGTCGCGCCGCCAACGAGCGTCTCGTCCACCTCGACGGGGTACTGACTGCCGATCACGTCTCGGTCGGGGCGCACCATCGCCGCGCGCCGCTTGTGGAGCATTTGGAAGGCCGTCTCATCGCGAGACAGGCGCACACAGCCACTTCTGGAACTGGAGAGCGCTCATTCCGGGAGGACCATGCGTCACAAAATAGGCGCCCCAAAACCAAGTGGAGATGGAAACCTTGCTCCGGTGGATGACGGTGTTCGCGGTCAAGCTTGTGTCACGCCGACAGACCCGGCAGCGGACAACCCCAGAGCGATTGCGAAAGCGAAACGGCTCTCCAGTGCCGCCGCAGCGAGGGCACTCGAAGCCGTGGGGAAAGCGGCGCGCGTACAGGTAGTCGAGACAGGCCGCTTCGTTCGGGAAAATGCGCTGGAAGTCGGGAAGGGACTTCGGCGCCGTCAAATCCGGCGGCAGATCGGCTGGCATCTGCACAGAGTAGGCCGGCTGCCTGTGGGAGGCAACCGGATAGGCATGGTGGGTTCCTCGTCGGCATCGAACGTCAGCAGAAACGATCGTAAACGCTTCGGCAGCGTCGCCTTCGGGCATTCAGCGAGCGGGCGCTGCGACAGGCGTTGCTGTTTGGCGAACACCTCGTTGACCCAAGCGAGTGCCTCGAGCCACGGGTTGTCCGCCACGATCCCGCGAAACTCCAGCGCGCTGTAGAGCGGGCGCAGATGCCGGCGAATGCGTGCGGCCAGGGTGTCGACAACCTCCCAACGCAGGGCCAGCTGGCTTGCCGGCTTCACGCTGAGGTGCTGGCCGGTGATCTGTAGGGTCTCCTTGGGCATGATTTTGAACGCCCGCTGGCGGACGTCGCCGAAGGGCGTGGCGTCGTCGACCGACTCGTCGACATAGAGCAACAGTCAGCGCCCGACCTGCGGGGTTTCCTGCTGACGGCGTATCTGTTCTGCGAGAACCTGCTTGTTGGCCAGAGCTTTGGTCTCGTCCTCGAACTGCTGGGTGTGGTAACCCAGCGCGGCGACGAGATTGTCGGTGAGCTGACGGTAGCGTTGCCAGACGTAGCAGAGCAGGTACAGGTGGGTCTGCTCCGGCTTGAAGCGGCGCAGGTCGTAGACCGTATAGAAGTTTGCCAGGCTCGCATAATAGAGCAGATTCTGCTGTGAGATCGCGAGCTTGGGCAGGAGCGTCTTGGCGATCCGGTACAACGGCTCCAGCCTGGCACGCTTGTCCCGCTCGCGGGCCATCTGTCGCCAACCGAAGTCCTTGGCATCCTGCTTCAGGGCGGCCAACTCCGAGAGCGTGTCGTCGCTTACCAAGAGTTGGGCCAGCGCCTCCTTGGCCGCCGCGTCGAGTCCCTCGGCGAGCTGTTCGCTCAAACGGCGGCGTTCAGCGGACAACGCCTCACTGATCACTGTCTGCAAGGTCGTGTAGCCGGGACGGACGATTCTGCGCTCGTTGAAATAGGCGACCAGCTCGGCGACGATGAAGCCGAGCGTGACATCGCAACGAACGATCTGGATGAGCTGCTGCTCGAGTTGCGGAAGGAATGCGGCCGACCAGAGCCGATAGTCGAGCAGCTCCGCGGTTATCGCGCGCTGTGTGTAATGCTCATGCTTGGTGATGGCCTGCGGCTCGAAGACGCGGTCGCTGAAATAACGCGCCAGGACGAAGGCACAATCCGCCTGCACCTCGTCCCAGATGAAGCGGAAGAAGGCCTGCTTGGCCTTGAAATAGCCGATCTGCAGAACACAGTAGACCTGCGCGTGCAGACCGCCACGGGAGCAGGCCAGGGCCAGTTGCGCTTCTGATAGGGACAGAAATTCCAGACGCTGTTCTTCGTCAAAATCCGGTAGGCCGTAGAGGGCAAATTGCTCGGCGTCCGATAGGACGGTCAGTGACTTGTTCTTCGTTGCCATCGCTGTCCCCTCTATTTCGAGAGGATGGCGCAGGACGCCTGCACGAGCGGCGGCATCAGGACTTGGCCCGGTGCCGTGCCCAGATCCGCTTGACCTGGCTGACGCTGCATCCGGCCAACTCGGCCGTGCGCTCGATGGTCTGGCCGGCGCGGCGCAGGGCAACGATGCGTTGATGGGTCGCGGTGTCGGTCTTGCGACCGGTGTACTTGCCGGCCGCCTTCGCGAGCTGGACACCTTGGCGCTGTCGCTCGCGCCGTGTCTCGTCGTCGTCCCGGGCCATTTGTAGGGCCAGCTTCAGCAGCAGTTCCTGGACCGACATCAGCACGATCTTGGCGACGCCATCGGCCTCGTCTGCCCAGTCGGAGAGATCGACCAGGCCTGGTACGGCCAACCGAGCGCCCTTGGCCCGAATGGAAGCGACCAGTTTTTCCGCTTCGGCCAACGGCAGTCGGCTGATGCGATCGATTTTCTCGGCAACCACCACCTCGCCCGGTTGCAGATCGGCGATCATCCGTAGCAGCTCGGGCCGGTCAGCGCGAGCACCGGACGCCTTCTCGCGGTAGATGCCGGCGACGTAGTAGCCGCCAGCACGTGTGCTGTGCTCAATATCGGCCTGACGGGAAAGATCCTGTTCGTCGGTGCTGACGCGGAGGTAGAGGCGAGCGATTTTCACGGAAGACGGCCAAGATGGGTATACGCAAGTTGCCCAGCTTGGACTACCTGGCCAAGAATGACCAGGGACGATGTCATTTAGCCATTAGCGATTTGGCCATTCAAATTGGCCATTTTTGGGACCGGCGGAATTTTCTGGGGTTTGGGCTTACACCCCCACGTAGGAACAGACGTCGTCGTAGCCGCCGGTTTCGGCCTGCTCGATCAAGCGGGCCGACTCGCCCCGGATCCCCGCCTGCAGGGCCAGGATCTCGGGATAGATCGGGAGTATGCCGAAGGCGAGCAGGATCTCGATGAGATTGCCGGGGACGAAGGTATAGACGACCTTGCGACCGGAGGCCGCGGCCCCTTCAAGCCGATCGAGATAGTCACCGAGCATCTGGTTGCGACGCTCGCGCGAGGCGCTCTTCAGACCCGAGACCGCAGTCACCTCATTCCTCCTGCGACCAAAGGCGGATGGCGTCGCTGAAAGTGCCAACCAGTTCACGCACCGCCAGTGGCTGATACGACTGCTCGGAGTAATTGGGGATGGTGTATAGGGAATCCCGGCCCGCCGCAGCGCCTCGCTCAGGCTGGGGCGCTCGAGCAGGGCCGGATCGCAGAACGAGGGGGCGGCAAGGATCACGCCTTCGGCCCGCGCCTCGCGAACCCGTCGCACCAGTGCCGCGCCGGGCTCGCGCGTCCTGATACTTGAATGGCACCGTTCGGGTCCGCCGCAGATATCCCTCGACCAGGCTGTCGAGCGGATCGCCATCCTCGCGCAGCGGCGCTTCGAGCCAGTTTAGCCCGAGCAGCAGGTCCTCCTCGACGATGGCGCAGCCCGCCTGCTCAATGGTCTTGAGCAGGCCCGCCGGCGGCTGCTCGCAGAAGGCGCCCTCCAGCAGTACCCGCGCCGAATCACGCCAGGGCGGTCCGGCGCCCTGGGCGATGGTCTCCAGATAGGTTTCCAACAGCGCGATGTGCTCAGTGGGATGCAGGAAGAGTGCGCCGCGGATCAGCCACAGATAGTCGTCGATCGGGACGCGCTGGGGCTCGTCGCGGCGCCACCGCCGCAAGCACCGCAGCCGATCCTGCTGGCGGTTGGTGAGCACGATGGCCGCCCGCACCCGCTCCAGGTCGGGCTCCTCGGGCGCGTGCCCCAGCAGGCGGGTCGCCAGGCGCAGCAGCTCGGCGCGCAGAAAGACCCCGCCGATCTCGGTATCGAAATTCTGGGGTAAGTCGAGATAGAAACACCAGGGCCGCGGCCCCTCCAGTTTCCAGATGCCGGAGAGATTACGCAGCACGTCGCAGCTCGAGGGGACGATCAATCCGGCGAAATCGGCGAACAGCCCCCGCTGCGCCATCTCCACCAGGCTTCTGGGCAAGTGGCAGATATAGGATTGAAAGCAGGCGTCGCCCTGAATGATCTCCAGACCGGGCCAGGCGCCCCAGAGACCGACCGCGAGTCCACCGGCGGCATAGATCAACTCGCGGGGCACATGGCCCGGCAGATAACCGACCAGGGGCGCGCCAGGATGCAGCGCCTGCCAGCGGCGTACCGTGCCCAGTTCCTGATCTTCGCTGTCGGCGCGCAGCCGGGCGATGAGTTCAGCCGTCATCGGCGGCAAGCGGCGTGAGCCGCAGCCACTGCTCGTGGACCTGGTCGCGCAGGAATTTGGCCTCCGCGCTGTAGACCTGGATGGCCTCGAAATCCAGCGGCTCGTGCAGACGCTCCAGCAGCAGCGCATCCTCGTCGAGCCAACGCGGCGCGAGACCACAGCAGAAGAAACCCAGCTCGCCGAGCGGCCCGAGCGCCCGCTCGACCCAGGGCTCGGCGAGGTTGACGAAGATCTGCTCGACCCTGGTCCCGCGCGCGGCGCAATCCGCGAGCCACTCCCCCAGACGCACCTCGATGTCCGCCCCGGTGCCTAACAGCGCGGCTCGGCTCACCTGGGCATGAGGAAAGTGCTCGACACGCAGTTCGCTGACCGCTCCCACGGGCACCCGGGCGTGCGCGAGCAGGAGTTGCCGCTCAAGACCGGCGCCATCGAGCAGTCGGGCGATGAAGGGCCGCAGATCCTCGGGCAGATGCAGGACACGCGCCCGATCCTGGTCACAGCGCACCGCGAGCAGACAGCTCCCGCGCTGCGCGCCCGACCCTTCGCGCTCATAGGTGGAGGCCGGCATGAGCCCGGCCTCCAGGGCGAAGTCGCGGCAACCGATCAGCCGGGTCACCTTTTGGGTCGCGAGATGATGGCAGACCGCCTCCCCGAAGATGGCCGCCGGCCGCACCTGGTCGAGCAGCGGACCGGCGATGAATTGATTGATCTGGAAGGCCGCGAAGCTCTCCCGATAGGCGGGCAGCACCAGATACTGACCGACTTCCAGCAGACCCGCGAACGGCGGGCTGCTGCGATAGAGCGCGCCATGGGCGAGGATGTCGCCGCTCGGCGCGCGGGCGACGACCGAATAGAGCCGTCCGCTAGCGTTCTCCGCGCGCAGCCGTTCGGGGTCGTAGTAGAGATCGATGGGGTAATCCGGCCCATAGACCGCGCGCACCAGATCCACGAGCCCCTCGGCATCGCCAGGCTGGAATCGATCCACCACGAAGGTTTGTCCGGGCGCGATCGATCGAGCCTGACGACTGCTCATGGGTCTGCTCCGGTGCAACTGGATGGGTGAGAATCGTTCGCGCTCGGCCCTTCAGGGTCAGCCGAGGCGCTGATTGACGAAGTCGACGAAGGCGTCGACCGAGCGCAGGACGGCGGCGTTGGCATCGCTCATGTCGACGCCATAGCGTTTTTGGACCGCCATGGCGATCATCGGAAAGTCGATCGAGTCGAGCCCCTGCTCCGCCAGGGACGCGGACGGATCGAGCCGGTCGATCAGGTCGGGGGCGATGCCGACTTCACGCATCACCTCGGTGATATCGGACGTTTGGATTGCCATGCGCTGACTCCTGTGGGTAGATGCCCAGAGGCTGGGCTAATGGTCTGTGGCATCGGACGATGCCGCAGGCGGTGGGGCGACCGGGTCGCGCAACTGGAAGCGTTGCAGCTTCCCGGTGTCGGTGCGCGGCAGATCCGCGCGAAACTCGAAGTCGACCGGACAGAGGTGCTCCGGCAGGCGCGCGCGCAGATGGTCGCGCAAATCGGCAAGGGTCGGCGCTGGCTGGCCCACTGGGATCACGAAGGCCTTGGGGCGCACGAGGCCGAGCACCTGAACGCCCACCACGGCGCAGTCGGCCACGCCCGGATGTTCGCGCAGCGCCTCCTCCACCTGCCCGGGGACCACCCAGTGTCCGCCCGACTTGAACAGATCGTCGGCGCGGCCCAGGTGGGTGATCCAGCCATCCTCGGCGATGGCCAGATCGCCTGTCGCCAGCCACCCCTCGCCGCGCAGCAGGCGCGCGGTCTGTTCGGGGCGGTTCCAGTAACCGGGGGTCAGACTGGGACCACGCACCTCCAGGTGGCCGACCTCCCCATCCGCGACCGGCGCGCCCTGAGCGTCGATCAGGCGCGTCTCGTAACCCGGTACCGTGCGTCCGGCGCAGCCGGGGCGGACCTGATCGGGCCAGTTGGAGATGAAGATGTGCAGCGCCTCGGTGGAACCGAGTCCGTCGCAGATCGCGAGCCCGGTCCAGGCCCGCCATTGCTCAAGCAGGCTGGCCGGCAGGGCCTCGCCCGCCGAGACACAGAGTCGCAGTCCGGGCAGCACGCCGGGCTCGGGCAGTGCCTGCAGCAGCCGCGCGAAGAGGCTGGGCACGGCGAACAGGTGGCTCGGCCGATAATGTTCGATCAGTGCCAGAATCCGTGCCGGTGTCGAGACGGCGGGATTCAGGATGGCCTGTGCGCCCGTGACCAGGGGGAAGGACAGGCTGTTGCCCAACCCGAAGGCAAAGAAGAGCTTGCTGGCCGAGAGCAGCCGATCGCCCGGTTGCAGCCCGAGCACCTGGCGGGCATAGGTGTCAGCCGTCTGCCGCAAGTCCGAGTGCCGGTGGATCACCCCCTTGGGCCGTCCGGTGCTGCCGGAGGTATAGAGCAGAAAGGCCGGGGCCGCGTCGGTGACCGGGTGGGGGTGCCAGCGCGGGCTCAGTGCGTCGAGACTGTTCGCGAAATCCGCCGCAGCGGGATCGATCCAGTGTCGGTGGGCCTCTTGGGCAGCGATGGCCCAGGCGTTCTCGGCGCCGGCCAGCACCAAGGTCGCGTCGCAGTCGTCGAGGATGAAGCGGGCGGCCGCGAGCGACGCCAGTGGATCGAGCAGCACCGGGACGAGACCTTGCAGCATCGCGCCGAGAAAGGCCGCGATGGTCTCGGGTTCATCCGGCCGGGCGATCAGCAGGCGCTCGCCCGCGGCCATGCCGCGATCGCGATAGAGGTCGGCGAACTGGCCCACCCGCTGATGCAGCCAGCCGACGCTGAGGCTTCGCTCCTCGCACCGATAGAGGATCGCCTCGGCATCGTCGGTCGCGCGCTGCTCCAAGAGTGAGCAGGCGGCGTTGAGCGTGGGTTTGGGCATGGCGTCAGGCTCCGGCCAGGCGCGCGCGCACCTGCTCGCGATCCGCCAGGATGGCATCGAGCAGGGCCTTGGCGTCATCCGTCAGCAGCTTGATCCGCGCGGGATCGAATGGGCAAGCCAGCCGCTGCATCAGCAGCATGTCGCGATCGTTCCACAACGGGAGCAGCCCGCCGAGGAAGAATCCCTGGGCACGGGCCGCGGCTACGGCCTCGGCAACGCCAGGCTCGGTGAGTGGCAGGACTAGGTGCAAAACCTGTGGGGCCGAATCGTCCTCGGTCAGATGCTGGATGCGCTCGGGGACATCGCGACCGAGCCGAACGACGGTCATCTTGATCATGCCGGAGTCGGGGTAGCGTGCAATCGCGGCCTCGGTGACGTCCCGAGATGGCTCACAATCGGGCAGGATGGTCCGTTGCAGACCGTGACGCGCATAGAGCGGCTCCAAGCAGTCCCGATAGATCGCGGGGAGATGGACCGCATGGGGGATATCCTCGAACACTTGGACCGCGTCGAGCAGGGACACGCGCTCCCGGGAGCCATAGTCTCGTTCTTCCGGCCGTGGTGCCAGGGCGCCGAGCTCCAGGGCATAGGGCCGAGCGGCGAAACGAACGCATAGCTTCTGGGTCACCAGGTGATCGCACACAGACTGTCCGAATAGGGCGTTAAGGCCCAGTGTGCGTGGCAGATCCCTATTGACCATCTCCTGCATCCGTAACAGGAGCTTACCGGCGGAATAATTTGGATCAACGATGGTGGAGCCCGACTCCATGATCCCTGTTCCAGGCGGGTTGCGATAGAGGCCGCAGACGGCGACGATATCCCCGCGCGGCGTGCGTCCCACGACATGGTAGAGATCCGGGCCGGTATTGAGCGCGACGATCGCTTGTGGATCGTAGACATAGTCGATCGGGAAGCGATCCCCGTAGGCGCCGTAAAAAAGGCGGGCGATGCCGGGGGCATCCTCCGGTCGAAACGGGTCCGCTGTATAGGACTGACTAGGCTCCAGCGGCGCATAGGCGCGTGCGATCGCGGCGATTTGCGCGGCGCGCGGCGTGGATGCCCCGGCTTGGGGCAGCGCGGTGTCGGTCTGCTCACTCATGCGTCATCTCCCAGCGCGGCGATCAGCGGTCCGACCGCCTGCACCCCGAAGACCAGTGCCATTGCCACATAGGACTCCAGCGCGTCGAGTGAGCGGCGTGCCAGCATCGCCGAGTTGAAGCCCTGGCTGTTGATGTTCTGATCCGCACCTCGTCACCAAAGAGTTCGCTGGCGCGTCGCCGCTCCTTGCGATAGCCAAAGATCAGCGCACGAACGAGACGAAAGGCGTCGCCTGACATCGAAACAGAACCGCAGCATGAATCGGACTCCAAGGCCGAAGCGAGCGTCGATCGCCGTTCGCCGTTCGCCGTTCGGTCAGACTCCGCCGTCAACCAGATCGGCCGCTGCCCTCATGATGAGTCGCGGTAGATTATAAACCGCCTGATAGCGACCATCAACGTCGATTGATCCATGCCTATCCGCTTGGAACAGGTTGAGACTTCGTGGCACAATCTGACTCGTGCACGACTACCCCAAGACCCTTCTGGAGTTTCAGCAGTTTTTCCCCGACGAGATGGCCTGCGCCCGCCACCTGGAGCATATCCGCTGGCCGGAAGGTTTCGAATGCATGGCATGCCGTCTTCCCGGTGAACCGTGGCGGCTTCTGTCCCGCCCCCGCGTACTCGAATGCAGTCACTGCGGCTACCAGACAAGCCTCACCGCTGGCACCATCATGCACGGCTCACGACAGCCGCTGCACGTCTGGTTCTGGGCGGCCTACCTTGTCACGACACAAACCCCAGGGATGCGTGCTCTGCAATTTCAAAAGCAACTTGGTCTCGGACGCGACGAGACCGCCTTTCAAATGCTGCACAAGCTGCGTGTTGCAATGGTTCGCCCGGAGCGAGACGGAATCGGCGGGGAATGGCCTGTCGAGTTGGACGAAACATGGGTGGGTGGTGCCACGCAAGGTGAAGGACGGGGACGCCACCACAAGACGCTGGTCGTCGGCGCGGTGGAGGTGCGCCCTCGTGCGAAGGCGCCGGGACCTGACCCAAACTTGCCCACCGGGCAAGCAAAGACCGCTCACAGGGGTGGCCACGGTCGCAGCATCATTGCTGGACGGCTCCGCCTCCAAGTCGTGTCGGGGCGCAGCCAAAAGGAGTTGGAGGCGTTCGCTCTCGCTGCGGTGGCCCCAAATTCCGTCGTTCGCACGGATGGATGGATCGGTGACGACAACCTCACCAAGCTCGGCTACCGCCACGACCCGCTGTCCATCCAGGGTGACCAAGAGAAGACCGAAGCCCATCTGCCGATGATCCACATCGTGTTCGGGAACCTCGATGCCTGGTTGCTGGGCAGCCACCACGGAGTCAGCCCGAAACACCTGCAGGCGTACCTCAATGAGTTTGTGTTCCGATTCAACCGCCGGTTCTGGCCGATGGTCGCATTCGACAGTGTGCTGAACATCGCCACCCGGTTAGAGGCGCCGACATACCGAGAACTATACGAAGGGAAGCGCGCGCACCCGATTCCGGCAAAACCCGGCCAACCTGTGCCAACCGGATAGGCATGGATTGATCAATCATGAAAACCGCGTCCTCGGCGTCGCCGCGGATGGACCGATTGGCTGTCCTCCCTAAACGACGCATACTATCCTGGACTCGGGTTCTCATCCTGCACATGGTCCATCGCTGACATCCACTCGCTCCATGCTCTCATCCAGTTTCTGTCAAGCCATCCTGACCTCCCTGGTTCGTCGCGAGCCAGTCGCCAACGCGATGATCCTGGCGCAGCGCGGCTCCAGTCCTCGTCATGCCGGGGCGCGAATGCTGGTGCGCACGGACGGAAGCACCCTGGGCAGCCTCGGCGGGGGCTCCATGGAGGCGCAGGTCATCGACATGGCGCGCGCGGCCCTTGCTGATGGTCAGGCGCGGTGTCTGACAATCGACCTCGGTAGCGAAACAGGGTGCGTCGCAACGGACGACTTGGACATGCTCTGTGGGGGTGAGACCGATGTGCTCATCCATCCGCTCGATCCCGCCGAGCCCGGCTGGTTGAGCCTTTATCGGTCATTGTCCGCACCGTCCGAAGCGAACCTCCAAGGCTGGCTGATCACCCGTCTCACGCCTCTGGTCGGTCAATGGCTCGTGCGGAAAGACGATGCCCCGCTGGGCGTCGGTGCGCTCGCCCCGGAGCTGGCCGCGACCCTGATCGGTCGCGTCAGACGCCGCCAACCGACCCGTGTGCGGGAATTGGTCGGAGAGTTTTTGGTCGAACCGCTTCTGACGCCCCGGAGACTGTTGATCTTCGGCGCCGGGCACATTGGTCTGCGGTTGGCGAGGCTCGCGGCAGAGACCGATTTTGCGGTTTGGGTGCTGGACGATCGCGCTGAGTTCGTCACCTCCGCGCGATTTCCGCGAGTGGATCGCTTGATCCAACTGGACGGCTATGAGCAGGCCCTGACCGGAATCGAGTTGGGTCAGGAGAGCGATGTAGTCATCCTGACGCACGGTCATGCCGGTGATCTTGCCGTCCTGCGGCAGGCGCTCCACCAGGCCCGGACGCGGCCGGTCGGCTATCTCGGCATGATCGGCAGCCGTCGCAAATGGGAACGGATGCGCAGCCGATTAGAGACGGAGGGCTTTGCGACCGAGGAACTGGCTCGGGTGCATTGCCCCATCGGTCTGGCGATCGGTGCTGAAACCCCGGCGGAGATCGCGATCAGCATCCTGGCGGAACTGATCGGAATCCGGTCGGCGCGGTTGGCGAGGAGTGACGCCGAGGAATCAGCGATTGCCGCTCCGGTCGTCCGTGTCACCTGATCCAGTCGCCGGACTCATTCTGGCCGCGGGGCGTTCCTCCCGGATGGGGAGCCCGAAAGCGTTGCTGCGGTTTGACGGCCTGACCGCGCTCGAGCAGAACGTGGCGCGCATGCGCCTGGCCGGGATCGACGACATCCGTGTGGTGATCGGACATGATGCCGAGCGGATTCGCTCCGCGCACCCCGATCTGCCCGTGCGCTGGATCGAGAATCCCCAGCCCGAGCGCGGCATGCTCTCGTCCATTCTGACGGGTGTGGCACAACTCAGACGCGATGAGGTCGCGATGCTGCTGCAACCGGTGGATATCCCACTGGTCAGTCCGAAAAGTCTTGCCGCCCTGCTCGATCAATGGCGCCGACAACAGGCCCCCGTGATCTATCCGGTCTTCAAACACCGCCGGGGCCATCCTCCGCTGATCGCGCTCGATTCCGTCCCGTTCGGAACCCACTGGGATCAGCCGGGCGGGCTGCGCGTGTGCCTGCATCGATTCGACCCTGATCGATCCATCGAAATCGACGTCGAGGACCCCGCCATTCTCGTCGATTACGATACCCCAGCCGATTACCTCGCTGGTCTCCGGATCGATTGATGCCGGGATCGACTCTGGGCGCAAGTCCATGCCGGGAATGCGCTGAGCCCCGAGGAATCTCTTGTTCTGATGGACGCGATGGACGCAGGTCTCGTGAGCCGTTTGCTCGGAGACGATAATCTGGCTCTCTGGGATCTCAGTAGGTCGACATAGTTATAAACTGATGTTGCGCAGAGGGTCTTGAAACTAGCCCGAATTATTCACAAAAATGGGCGACACTCGTTTAACCAATTGATGAAATTGGTGTTCCGTCAAGAACGCTTCGGAGAAGCTAAACGAGGTCGCCCATGTCCCAGTCTACCCCAGAGCCGTTGCGATTTCCTCCCGTCGATGGCCTGACCGTGCGCGCCGACGTTGACGGCGGGGCGATGTCGTCTGACGTCGGCCCCTTGATTTTGCGCGGCGTCGACCAGCAGATCGGCCTGACCGAACGACTCGCCCAGACGCTCGATGACCAGCGCCATCCCCTGCGCGACCTGATCGCCCAGCGGATCTTTCAGATCGGCTGCGGAGACGAAGATGGCAACGACGCCAATGCGCTGCGCCGCGATCCGCTGTTCAAGCTCGGCTTGGAGCGCCGTCCCCTCGATGAGGCGATGGACCTGGCCAGTGGGCCGACGTTCTCGCGCCTGGAGAATGCCGTCTCGACCAAGGACATCGACCGGATGGCACAAGCCTTCGTCGATCCGTTCATTGCCAGCTACCCCGAGGCACCCGAGGTGATCGTGATCGACCTGGACCATTCCGAGGATCCCACCCACGGCCAGCAGGAGTTCGGCTTTTACAATCACGACGACCAGAGCCACTGTTCCCTGCCGCTGTTTCTCTTCGAGGGACTCTCGGGGCGGTTCATCACCGCCGCGCTGCGCCCCGGCAAGCGTCCCACCGGCGCCGAGAACGCCAGGATCGTCAAACGCGTGCTGCAGCGCCTGCGCGCGGCCTGGCCCGAAACCCGCGTGATCCTGCGCGGGGACGGGCATTTCGCCAACCCGGAACTCATGGCCCTCGCCCTCGCCGATGGCCAAACCGATTTCCTCTTCGGCCTCACCGGCAACCGGATCCTGTCGCCGCTGGCCGCCCCCTTTCTGGACATCAACCGTCAACGTCATGCGGTGCGCGGTGAGAATGCCCATCGTCTCGACCAGCCTCTGCCGACCAGTACACGCTCCTACCATGAACTGGAATACGCGGCCGGGACTTGGCCGCAGGCGTTTCGCGTCATCCTCAAGGCCGAGGTGATGGCTTTCGACGACAATCCCCGCTTCGTGGTGACCTCGCTCGATCTGCCCTCGCCCGAGTGTCTCTACCGCGACCTCTACAGCACGCGCGGTCAGGACGAAAATTTCATCAAGGCGCTCAAGAACGACCTGGCCAGCGATCGCACCTCCGATCACCGCTTCCTCGCCAACCACCTGCGCCTGTTCTTCGCCTGCGGGGCCGATGTCCTTCACCACGCACTGCGGACCAACGTGCTGGTGCACACCGAATTGGCCCAGGCGCAACCCGCGACGGTCATCTTGAAGCTGTTCAAGATCGCCGTGCGCGTGCGGCAGTACAAAGATCGCGTCAAGTTGCAGTTGCCGTCGAACTGCCCGGTGAAGGCACTGCTACACCGGGTCACCGAAATCGTGTTCCTGACCCGTCCGCCGGATCCGCTCACCATCTGACCCCTTCGCTCAACCGCCTGCCTTGACCATCCAGCCCGTTCGGGCAGGATCGCTCGCGCCTGTCTGATGGCAACGCCACCCTTCCGGGACGCTCAGGCGGGCCTGTTCCAACCGTCAAGGGTCAAATCTGCCCGCGCTGCACGCGTCGGCAACCCCTCATACCGTCTGCATCGCACTGGAACCCAACTGTGATCGTCGGTTTCTGGGCCTGCACAGAGGTTTATGAAACATCCGGGTTAAGTTGTTTGGATTGGGCATCCGTTGCCCGGACAAGTGAAGACTTCGTGTGACGAGCAGTACGTGCTGTCAAAGTTATAGTAAGCAACGCTCATGCCATGATCTTTTATATTTAAAATCAGTCGCTTAGCAGAAATCCTTGGGGCGCGCCGTCGACAAAGGCGACCGTTGTCGACAAAATTGTCGACGCGTCGGGTTGCTCCGCTGGCAACGGGGGGGCTCCGAACAGATTCCGGACGCCCGGCGGATCGTCGTACATACCGAACCGGCCGGGCATGAGGATTGCGTTCTGGCTGAGAACCGCCTTGCCCGGCGGCGCACCGAGGGTGAGCCGTCGGGAACCGCTCCCTTGAGTCGCCTCAGCCGTGGGGCGCTTTCAGGTGCGGGTCCACGGGTGGGATCACGCTCATATTCGGCGTCCCCGGCAACCGGGGCCACGCCCTCTCGCTCCACTCGAATGCCTCTGGATGGAAACCGTTGCAGGGGATTGGAGGAATTACTGACCGATTGATGTTTGCATACCCTCGATTCGGTGCCAGCCGCATTCACATCAGGCCACCGGAGAGATCTCCGTCAAGGAACGACGCGCCGCATTCAGACCAGCCCGGTCGATAAAAACGCCACTGGACCGTCGGTCAGGATCCTGGCATCGCCGCCGCACCGGCCAGTTCCAGGGTCGCCTGATCGCCTAACACCGCCTGGATTTCGACCAGGGTCGGTGGGCGCGTGGAAGCCGGCTCGTCGTGTCGCCCAAGACAGGTCAGGCGCATCAGGTTGGGATCCTGGCGGTTATCGAGCCAGAAGTGATAGCCGAACCGGACCATCGGCGCCCCCCCGCTGTCGCCATGGCCTGCCAACTGGAACCGGACCTGGCCGTCCGTGCCGGGAGGCCGATCCACGCTGGACACCAGGGCCACATAATCCTGAACGCGCGTGATCCCGTACCGCCCGGGCTGGACGGTCTGGCGCTTGTCGGGGTCGAGGCGCCTGACCTCGATCGTGCAACTCGCGTCGATGGCCGACGAGCGGCCCGAGGTGAAGAAGGCGCGGGTGCGTCCGGGCGGGATCTGGATCGGCTGGTTCAACCGCAGCGCGCTCCCTGGCGGGATTACCACCCACTCGCCCGGCACGGACTCGCGGACGAGGGTTTGACAGGCGCCGAGGAGCAGGACTATCAGGCAGATGGTGATGTAGCGGAACCAGGAGCGCGAGATCATCTTGTCCAATCTTAATCCCCTTAAAAGCGGGTCTCAGTGCGAACCAGGTGAGTATGACGTTCTCAAGGGGCGTTTCGAGTCTTAATCCCCTTAAAAGCGGGTCTAAGTGCGAACTGTCTTGCGCCTCCAGATGAAAACGAAAACGCGCGAGCGGGGGAAAGGGCAGCGGCTCGGCAGCGGCTCGGGTCAGGCTTGCGTCATGCGCGCGACCCATCTCAGGCGACCTGCGGCGGGTGCGCCTGGGTGGCGGAATCCTGTGGCATTTAATGTCCTCCGGGTGGGTGTGCGCGGCCATTCCTGGCGGTGTCCTGTTCCTGGGGCGATCATCCGGCAGGCGTCTGCCGGACGTCGGTTTCGCAAGCTTGCGCGTCCTTTCCCGGTACCGCTAAAGGCATTGGCGCCGCCCATTGACGAGCCGATCCGTGATGCCGTTGTTGTAGCAAACCGGAAGTGCCGCGGGAGGGCTTCGAAGGGCGAGTGGAGAACCAGGTGGTCGATGGAGTCGATCACGTCCGCCGCTCCACAGATGCTGGCTGACTGACCGCAATCTTTTCGCGCCCGCACCAGTCCCGAATCATCACCTCCAGCATGTTCGCCAGACTGCGATGCTCCTGCTCGGCGGCCTGGCGCAAGGCGTCCTTGATGCCTGGCTTGATGCGAAACGTCACGGTAGTGATCTTGGGGACGGTCATGCAGACGGTTTTCCTGATTGGCGATACTGCACGGAGACTGTCAATATACCGCACACAGAAAATCGACGCGAGCAGATACACCAGATGAAAAAATTGGCATGGATCATCGGCAGCGTGTTGCTCGCCGCGCTTGGCTAAGTGACGGCAGGCCCGTATCTCGCCATTGCCGACATCAAGACCGGCATTGCCGAAAAGGATACGGACCGGCTCGCGGCCAAGGTCGATTTCCCGACCTTGCGGCAGAATCTGAAGGATCAGATCAACGCGCGCCTGCTGCACAACACAGCCGGGGAATTGAAGGACAATCCCCTGGGCGCACTGGCGGCGGGTTTGGCGACCACGATGGTCGATGGCATCGTCGATGCCTTCGTGACCCCGGCGGGACTGGCGAACGTCATGGAAGGGGATCGACCGTCCGAATCCCTCGTCAAGCAGACGGTGAAAGCGGACACCGGACCGCCGCCCAAGGAAGAGGATTTATTGCAGAACGCGCGCTATTCCTATGACTCGTTCAGCCAATTTTCCGTCTGGGTGCCCGACGACGAAGGCAAGGAAACGCGATTCGTGTTACAGCGTGACGGGGTGACCTGGCGGCTCGTGAATCTCGTGCTGCCCATCGTAGATCCAGCCTGACGCTTGTAGAGAGCTGTTAAACCATGGCCGACCCCAATCCCGACCCGCCAGCCGCTCCCACGCCACCGCTCGACTTGCCCGCGCGCTACCCGGCCTGCTTTGATCCGAGCAACCCGCGCCCGCTCAAGCTCCATATCCACAAAGATCTCGCCGCCGCCGGTTATCTCCGCAAGGAGACGAAACGCGCGCTCGCGGCCTATTGCTTGCGCCGCGCCTACCTCAACGCCATGCTGGCCGGCGCACCCCGCATCGACCTGGACGGCCAGCCGGCGGGCGAAGTCACCGAGGACCAAGCCGCGCTGGCACAAGCCATGCTGTCCGGTGCCGTGCCGATCCCCAAGATCCGCGCCGAGCGCCCGCAGGAACCCACGCCCGCACCCACGCCCGACCTTCCCCAAGACGCCCCACTGACCCCGGAGAACATTGTGACCGGTCGCCTCGAACTCACCGTGAAGTTTACGCAACTGCCTCAGCCCCTCCCGGTCAAGGCCGGAATGAAGATCGGCATCCAGACGGACACGGCGCTGGTGGTTGCCACCCTGCCGCCGAAGGTCTGGAAGAAGCTGGAACAGGCCGCGCGCGACTGGCCGTCGTGGATCGCCTCGCTGACCGGCAAGCTCGGTGCCCAGGCGGGTTCGGATGCTGGGGCCGTGGTGGTGCTGGAGCAAGCGGCGGTGCAGGTGTTCGAGCGGAAGGCGAAGGCAGCGAATTGATGCCCGCGCGGACATCGGCCCCAAACCAGGAAACCGCCCTGTCCAGTCCCTCGATCGCGCTCCGGATCCTGTCGCGGCTGCTCACCAAGTACGAGGCCAGCGGGAACGCGAAGGCCCTGGCCATGATCAAGAAGATCTCCCCGACAGCGTGGCGTCACATCCATCTTAACGGGCACTACACGTTCAGAGGCACCGGGTCACTCATCGACCTGGATGCAATCGTGGCGGGGCTGAGTCTGGGCTGACGGAATTTTCTGGGGTTTGGGCTTACACCCCCAGATTAAGCATGGTCTGCGTGGGCTGGATGTCTCCCTGTTCGATGCTGACGCAATCTACCAGCAGTGGCCGGATGCGCTGATGAGTTTGGACTTTCTGAAGCCCTGAGTAGCGGGGTAAGTCTTCTGCGAACAGGGGTAGATCGGGCGATCATTGTCTCCAGTAACAGTCAAGGGTAGTCTTTTCGCATCATCTGAATGATGGGTTTGGAAGCTACCTTGGACTCAAGCATGCTGATGGGAGTCCGCCATGACGTGGTACTGTGCGATAACAACCGGGGGCCGGGCAAGGACGGGACGAAGACAGCATCCCAGGAAATTGCCGCCATGCGCAAGACGGTGAGCCGTTCGACCGATCCAGGTGATTCGTTGTCTCCGTCTCGACCACCATTCAATAATCGGTTTATGAAAAACAATAAACAAAAAAAATCCATGGGACTCTCGTCAAAGCTGTTTCTGGCAATGATGCTCATGAATCTGATTACCGCTGTGGCGTTCACGCTTTACATTTACCACGGACAGAAACGCATCATCATGCAGGGCATCGACGACAAGCTGCTGGCGAGCGCACAAGGCGTCAGGCTTGCCGGCGATCTTTTTCATGACAGGATTGCTCATCCTGAGACGATCACGCCGGAAGACTATGAGTTCTTGCAGGGCAGCCTGTCGCGGGTGGCGGAACAGTCCGGAATCAATTATCTCTATACCATGATCAAGCGCGGCGATGACATTCTCTTCACCGCATCGAGTTACACCCAGGAAGAGCAACAAACGGGCAAGATCAATCAACTCTTCGACCCCTATGAGGATGCCAGCGACGGCTTGAAGAAAACCTTTGCCAGCGGCGAACTGCAATACGATCAATACAGCGACGATTGGGGCGAATTCCGCTCGATCTTCGTGCCGGCAACCTCGACCGATAGCACCGGCTATGTCATCGGTGCCGATGTGTCACTGGCAAACATCGCGCATACCCTGCGTCATCATCTGCTCAACTGCCTGCTGATTGGTCTCGCGGTTTTTGCTGCCGGAATCCTGATTTCGCTCGCCTTGATCCGCTCCCTGAATCGTGCGGTCAGACAGCTTGCCGAGGGCGTCAACCGGATCGCTGACGGCCATCTGCATACGCTCATCACCCATGATTCCGACGATGCGCTGGGCAGGCTCGCTACCGACATGAATCGCATGGTAGACAGTCTGCAGACGATCATCGGGGAAGTCATGAGTTCCGCCGATCATCTGGCGACGGCAGCAGATCAGCTCTCGTCAACCTCTGGCCTGATTGCGGCCGGCACCGATCAGGTTGTGGAACAGTTGGATCTGGTCGTCGCGGCCGGTGAGGAAATGACCGCCACCTCCGAGGAGATCGCGCGCAACTGCGTGACGGCCGCAGAGAAGGCCCGACAGGCCACGGAATCCGCTGCGGCGGGTGCCGTGATCGTGGGGCAGGCCATCCAAGCCATGGGACGGACAGCCGAGCGGGTCAAAGATTCGACCCGAATCATCGAAGGATTGGGCAGCCGCTCCGATCAGATCGGCAAGATCGTCGGCGCCATCGAGATGATCGCCCGTCAGACCAACCTGCTGGCGCTCAATGCCGCCATCGAAGCGGCGCGCGCTGGTGAACAGGGGCGTGGCTTTGCGGTGGTCGCCGACGCCGTGCGCTCGCTGGCTGAACAAACTACGCGCGCGACCCAGGAAATCGCCCAGACGATCCAAACGATTCAGCAGGAAACGCAAGCTGCGGTGCGTTCCATGGCGGAAAGCGTGAACGAAGTGGATCAGGGCGCCATCGAAGCCCACCAGTCGAACGCCGCACTGCGGACGATTCTCGAACAGATCGAAGCCGTCAGCCACCAGGTCGACCAGATCGCCACGGCGACCGAGCAGCAAACCACCACCACCACCGGCATCAGCGGCAACATTCAGCGGATTTCGGACGTGGTTCAGCAAACGGCGAGCGGTTCGCAGGAATCGTCCGTCGCCGCGCATGAACTTGCTCGACTCTCGACGGAATTGCGGGGACTTGTGGATCATTTCAGGCTGGTGTCGCATGACTGAGCCTGACACTGAAACGCCCACGGTTCTTGTGTCAGGATGTTGGTATCCAGCAGGTGGTGCGGGTCTTCATGCATGTCAGACACTGCCGTTATCTGAGGATCTGCGCGTGGAGCAGACTCGGGTGCTGCGCCAGCCCCGCCGGCTGTGGGGGCACGCGCTCTATCTCAGCGCTAAGCGCCTGGAGGATGGCGAGTGGTTGCTCATCGCGAGCGACGCCTATGCCCACCAGGCGCTGGCGGAATACGCCGTGCGCTGGACCATTGAAACGCTGTTCGCTGCCTTGAAAACCCATGGATTTCATCTCGAAGACACCCATCTGACTCAGCCCGCGCGCGTTGAGCGGTTGCTCGCGTTGTTGACGATCACCGCCGTGTGGGCGGTTCAGGTCGGTCTCTGGGGCCATGAACAACAGCCGATTCCCCAAAAAAAACCTTGCAACGGCCTCAATTCAGCTTCTTCCGTTATGGACTCGATGCGCTCCAGCGCCTGGTGGCCAAATTGGCCGAATGCCGGGCCGAGTTCCTCTGTGTGTTGGGCTTCATGCTCGACGGACAACCCTTTAAAGTGATGTGTGACATGAGCCGTGCCTGGCCATGACCGCTAAATCCTATGAGTTTCTGTACTGTACTGAGCCCCAGGACTTAAAATGATTTTGTAAGTCAGGATCGTGGCAGAAAGCTAATAAAAATGACTGGATATCATATTAGATGGCTATATCAAGAAGAAATGATTGGCTCGGACTACTCGCATTTGGCTTAACCTATTACACTGTGGCGAACATAGGTATGAAACTATTTTCATTGCAGCCATCCAATATCACACTCATCTGGCTTCCATCGGGAATCGGCTTGATCATGGCGCTGAAATGGTCTTACAAAGCAATCCCATTTATTCAGCTTCTAAGATCCTCCTCGATGACACCCTGGACTGGCAGTCATGGTTCGGACCCGATGGCCACTACCTTTGGGTCAACCCAGCGGTGGAACCGATGACCGGGTATACGCCAGAGGAGATTCTGGCGATGCCTGATTGGATCTCGGCGCTGATCGCGGAGGAAGATTGGCCGGTCTTCGGCGAGACCTTCCGGGAGGCCATGCGCGGCAGTCGTGGCGAGAACTTCGAGTTTCGCTATGTGCGCAAGGATGGCGTGAAACGCTGGCTCAGTGTCGATTGGAAGCCCGTTATCGACGCCCAGGGGACGCCGCTCGGGACACGGGCCAGCGGGCGGGACATCACCGATCTCAAGCTGGCGCAAGAGGCGCTGCAACGCAGTCAGTCCTTGCTCGCGCATACGGAGGCGATCGCGCACATCGGTAGCTGGGAATGGGATGTCGCGACGGACACCGTGACCTGGTCGGACGAGTTGTTCCGCCTCTTTCAGCGCGACCCCGCCGAGGGGGCGCCATCCTTTGCGGACCATGCGCAACTCTATGTCCCCGAAGACATGCAACGACTCAGTGATGCGGTGCAGACCGCCCTCGCTCACGGCACGCCCTACGAGCTGGAACTGCGCGCCATTCGCAAGGACGGCGCGCAGCGGGTCTTGATGGCCGTTGGCCAAGTGGAAACCGACACGGAACAGCGGGTCACGCGCCTCTTTGGATTCGTTCAGGACGTGACCGAACGCCGCGCGGCCGAACGTGCCCAGCGGGACAGCAAGCTGCAATTCCGCTCGATGTTCATGAACGCGCCACTCAGTATTCGGATCCACGACTTGGACACCGGCGAGTTGTTGGATGCCAACCCAGCCGCCTGCGCGCAGTACGGATACGACTCGCTCGAAGCGCTCAAGGCCAACTTCGACGATCTGTGGCTCGAACCGCCCTATTCCATCGACGACGCGGTGAAGTGGGGCGCCAGGGTGCTACAGGAAGGCCCGCAGCAATTCGAATGGCGCTACCGCCGCGCCGATGGCGCCTTGCGGTGGGAATCGGTGCAGTTGAGCACGTTCGTCAGGCACGGCGACGTCTGCATTCTTGCCATGACGGTCGACATCACGCACGACAAGCAGATTAGGGCGGAATTGCACGCCAGCCAGGGGCGCTTTGAACACCTCGCCCATTATGACCCGCTGACCATGCTGCCCAACCGCCTGCTGCTGGCCGATCGTCTGCACCAAGCCATGGCGCAGACCCAGCGACGGAGACAACACCTGGCACTGGCGTATCTCGATCTGGATGGGTTCAAGGCGATCAATGACCGCCACGGACATGATGCCGGCGACCAGTTGTTGGTCGCCCTCTCGCACCGGATGAAGCTGACCCTGCGCGAAGGCGACACCCTGGCCCGGCTGGGTGGCGACGAGTTCGTTGCCCTGCTGGTTGATCTTGAAGACAGCGACGCCAGTGTGCCGCTACTCATTCGATTGCTCGCCGCCGCGGCCACGCCGGTGCCTCTCGGCGATCTCGTCGTGCAACTCTCGGCCAGCGTCGGTGTCGCCTTCTATCCGCAGCCGGACGAGGTGGACACGGATCAACTGCTGCGCCAGGCCGATCAGGCCATGTATCAGGCCAAGCTGGCCGGCAAGAATCGTTACCATGTCTTCGATGTCGAGAAGGACCATCGCGCCCGCAGTAAGCATGAAAGTCTGGAGCGCATTCGCCAAGCCCTGAGCGCGCGCGAATTCGTGCTCTATTATCAGCCCAAGGTCAACCTGCGCAGCGGGGAGGTTATCGGTGCCGAGGCATTGATCCGTTGGCAGCATCCGGAGCGCGGACTCCTGCTCCCGCAAGCGTTCCTGCCGGTAATCGAGGATGATCCGTTGGCGGTCACGCTCGGCGAGTGGGTCATCGAGAGTGCACTGACGCAGATGGATCGCTGGCGGGCGAGCGGGCTCGACCTTCCGGTCAGCGTCAATGTTGGCGCGCGCCAGTTACAGCAGGTGGATTTTGTCGCGCGTCTGGGCGCCCTCCTGGCGGCGCATCCAGGGGTCACGCCGTCGAGCCTCTCGCTGGAGATCCTGGAAACCAGCGCGATGCAAGACCTGGCGCACTTCTCCAAAATCGTCGCGGATTGCCGCGAACTCGGGGTGAGTTGCACCCTGGACGATTTTGGCGTCGGCTATTCCTCGCTGAC